>NZ_JBHTUR010000011.1:0-316123 GCF_042793755.1 Nocardia sp. NPDC056564 | reverse complement strand
CGCTGGCGCTGCTCGACGTGGTGGATTCGGTGGTCGCCGTCGAGATCGATCCGGTGCTCGCCGAGCACCTGCCGGTGACGGTCGCGGATCGGGCGCCGGAGCTGGCCGACCGGCTGAAGGTGGTCGAGGCGGACGCGCTGCGGGTCGCCGCCACGGATCTTCCGCTCGTGCCGACCGCGCTGGTGGCGAACCTGCCGTACAACGTGGCGGTGCCCGTCCTGCTCCACCTGCTGGCCGAATTGCCCAGCATCGCAGTCTCTTTGGTGATGGTGCAGGCGGAGGTGGCGGACCGACTCGCGGCTGCTCCCGGCAGCCGCGTCTATGGTGTGCCCAGCGTGAAGGCCGGTTTCTTCGGCACCGTTCGCCGTGCGGGCGCGGTCGGCACCCAGGTCTTCTGGCCGGCCCCGCGGGTCGACTCCGGCCTGGTCCGCGTCGACCGCTACACCGAGCCGCCCTGGCCGATGGACGACGACCACCGCCGCCGCGTCTGGGATGTAGTCGACGCCGCCTTCGCGCAACGCCGCAAAACCCTGCGCGCCGCCCTGTCCACCTGGGCCGGCTCACCCGCCGAAGCCGAACGCCGCCTCGTCGCCGCAGGCATCGCACCCACCGCCCGCGGCGAAACCCTCGACACCGCCGCCTTCGTTCGCCTGGCGGCGCAGGGCTAGATCAGGGGGTCGCCGCGGTATGCGCGCGCGTGAATTCGACGGGCATGGTGCGGAGTCCACGCAGCACCGGGCTGGCGATACGGACGGGCGCGCCGTTCGGCGCCACATCCGGTAGGCGGCGCATGATCTCCTCGATGGCCGCGGTCGCCTCGATGCGGGCCAGCGCGTTGCCGATGCAGTAGTGGATGCCCGAGCCGAACGCGAGGTGGTCGGCGATATTCGGGCGGTCGAGTCGAAATTCGTCCGGGTCGGGCCAGTGGGCGGGGTCGCGGTTGGCCGCGCCGATCAACGGGAGCACGTAGGCCCCGGCGGGAACCATGTTGTCGCCCAACGAGATATCGGTGACGGCTCGGCGCAGCAGTCCTTGGCCAGGGCCGTCGAAGCGGAGGGTTTCCGCGACCATCGCCGCGGCCGCACCGGGGTCCTCCTGGAGTCGCCGCCGCAGGTCCGGCCGGTGGTCAGCGCGTCGTAGCCGGTGCCCGCCATCGGGAGGCTGATCGGATTGCGCGGGCGTCGGCGCACGGTGCGGAAGAAGAACCAGGACATAGCGCTCGCGCCGTGCGAATCCTGTTTTACCACAGAGTGATTCGGTACGGAGTGAACGTCCGGCCGGCAATTCGCTTCCGCGAACCGTCGGCCTCGGTTTGGATGTCGAGTGAGGTAATGAGGCTGAGCCGCCGATATGACTCGGCCTCGCAAATAAGGGCAGGCGCGGGCGGGTGGCCGGTGATTACCATGGCGCGGTGCCTGGGATCGTTGTGGAAGAAGTGGTGGTTCGTCAGCTCGGGGTGGGGGATTTGCCTGCGTGTTTGGATCTTGCCGCGGATCGGGAGTGGCCGCGGGAGGAGACCAAATGGCGGTTGTTGCTGGAACTCGGTGGTGGCTACGGAATCGATGATCCGCATGGCGGTTTGGCGGGCACGGTGTTCCTGACCGAGGTGGCGCCGGGGATCGGCGCGATAGGAATGCTGCTGGTGGCCGGCCGGTATGGCGGTCGCGGTCTTGGCCGTCGATTGATGGAAGCGGCGTTGAGTACTGCCGACTACGCGACCGTGTTTCTGTATGCGACCGAGGCGGGCAGGCCGTTGTATACGAAGCTGGGATTCCGGGTGGTGGATGAGGTCGCTTCGCACACTGGGGTTTTCACCCGAGGCGCGGGCGGTTCGGTGCTGCCGGTCGGCGAAACCGGGGACTGGTCGACGCTGGTGAGGCTGGATCGGCGAGCATTCGGTGCCGACCGGAGCGCGCTGTTGCGGTCGGTGCTGCGGATCGCCGACCGGGTGGTTGTTGCGGAGGGCGGTTACGTGATCGCGTGGCGCACCCTCGGCATGGTGCAGGCGGGTCCGTTGGTCGCGGACTCGCCGGAGACGGCGGCGGCCTTGCTCGATGCGGTGCTGCCGGAAGGGGGTTCGACGCGCGTCGATGTCTGCGGGGGTGCGGTTGCCGAACTCGGCGGTTGGCTGGTCGAGCGCGGATTGACGGCCAAACCGCCCCTGCCCCTCATGGTGCTCGGCGAGGATCTGCCCGGACAGCGGGCGATGCTGCGGTCACCGTTCGCGCAGGCGCTGGGTTGAGCGTCAGATAACGATTGGGGCTCAGCGGCTTTCGCCGTCCGGCGGTCTCCGGTCAGCAGCAGCCGCTGAGGCGTACTGGTCGGTTTGTGTTGCCGCGGAGCCGAATACGCGCGTCATGCACCCCGTCTCGAGAACGTGTTCTAGCAATAAACCCGGCCATGCACATTGTGGATAACTTATCTTTGCCATCTTTGTGGCGGGGGTCACGGCAACTGGGGCGACGTGGATTCGGTTGTGTCTCATATCGATCCGCAGAGCCTGAGATCCGCAGGTCAGCCTGCTGATCCACGGCGTGATCGGGCGCGCGTCCGCGGGCGCGGACGTCAGTGACCGCCACCCTGATGCGGCGCGCCACCGGATGTGGATGAGCCTGTGGATGATTCGACCATAGGTACTTCCATGGTGAACTCGGCGGTGTGTACCGCGCCGCCGTGGGAGAAGTCTAGATACAGCCGATAGGCCCCCGCACTCGGGGCCTGTGCATGGAACGCGACCTCGGGTCCGGCGGGGGAGCGGCCGATCTCGCCCTCCGGATGCACGTGCAGATAGGCGAGGTCGTTGGCGCGCAAAGCGACGAGATGCGCGTAGGCGCCGAGGTACGGTTCGAGGTTGGTCACCGGCGCGCCGTCGCGGGTGATGGTGAATCTCAGTTCGCTGCCGGCGGTGCGGAGATCGCCGGCGGCGGTGACCTGATAGCCGTCCGTCGCCGCGGTTCGTGCGGGCGGCGGAAGTGGTTGCGGTGCCGCGGTTCCGGCGACGGTGACGGTCCGGCTGAGGACCAGTCCGCCGGGTTCGGCGCCCTCGGCCTCCGGCAGGAAGTCGGCGAACACCCGGTAGGTGCCTGGCTGCGCCCACGTCCAATCGATCGACCAGGTGCCCGCCGCGTCCATGGTCGGATGCGCGTGCCGATAGTGCGTGGCGTCGGACCGGACGACGATCAGGTGCAGCTGCTTGTCGTGCTGGGTGCGAAACCGGACGACCGGCGCGCCGTCCGGACCGGTGATCCGAAAGCGCAGGGTACCGGCTTGATTCGGCTCCGTCGGCGCGGACAGGTCGGCGAGGGTGTAGCCGGAGCGACGTTCCGACAGTCCCGGATCCGACCCGGCCGAGCTCGTCGTGCGGTCCGCTGTGCGCCCGGCCGGATCGCCGACCAGGGCGCCGATGCCGAGCGCGGCACCGAACAGCACGACGAGCGCGCCACCGAAGGCGGCGAACTTCAGCCGGTCCTGCATCAGACCGCGACCTCGTAGCCCGCCTCGTCCACGGCGGCCACGATGTCGCTGTCGGCGATCGGCGCCGCGCTGTCGACCGTGACCGCGCCGCTGGCGAGGTCCACGTCGACGCCGGTGACACCGTCGATCTTGCCGATCTCCGTCTTGACGGAGCTCACGCAGTGTCCACAGGTCATCCCCGTGACGGTGTAGGTGGAACTGGGCATCTCCGACTCCTTCGCTCATTGTCCATCATACGGGCCGGGGGTACCCCGACTCGATCGAACATACCCCCAGTGGGTATTGCGCGCAAGGGGCGGGCTCACGCCCGGCTCGCGCGCCACGACCGTACTGCGAGCGTCGCCACGGTGATGAAAACCGCTCCGCCCGCGGTGATCACGATCTGTGGTCGGTCGTAGGTCGCGTCGCCCGCGGACAGATAGATCCCGACATTGATCAACCAGTGCCCGACCGCCGCGACGCGGACCCGTTGCCGAAAATCGCCGGTGGCGAGCGTGCCGAGCAGCGCGGCGAACGCCATGGTCGAGACGAAGAACGCCGCCGCGACCACCGGGCCGGCGCCGAATGCCTGCACGTGCCACAGTGCCCAGGTCGCGCCGGTGACCGCGATCGCCGCGAACCGGCGCATCCGTGATTCCAGCAGCGGTTGCAGCACACCGCGCCACCCGATCTCCTCGCCGGTCGCGCCGATGAGCTGGATCACGAAGAACGCCGCGAAGGGCACGCCGCCGACCGTCGCTGCACCGACGAGGTCGTGCCCCGCCAATGCCGTTGCCCCGGCAATCAATAGCGCGAGAAATAGGCACGCCGCCACGATATAGCCGAGATTCTCCCGGACTTCACGGCCGGAAACCGGTGCCGGAAACAATGGGCCGACGAGCTTGCGACCGGCGAGCCACGTAACGAGCGCGCCGAATGCCGGCGCGAATTGAACCAGCGACAATGCCGCCGGATCGATTCCCGAAACCGGTTGCAGCGCAAGCGTCGCCGCCGAGGCGGACAGGGTGGCGACAACGTAGATCCCGATGAACGCCCAGAAGATTCCGGCAGGCGGCGCCGAAACCCGTTGGGCTGCGTAGTCGAAGGTGGGGGCAGGAGTTTCAGGTCTATCTATCACCAGAAAATCGTCACATCGCGCCCGCATCGCTGCCCTCATGCTTCAGGCCCATTTGTCGCGTCGTGACCTCATACTTCCGGTGCGGCGTCGCTAATTCGCCCGGCCCCAGCCGTACATCGCCAATTCGGCGACCTGCTCCAACTCCGCGCGACTCGCGCCGTCCCTGGCCGCGTGTGACATCCCCTGCATCACCGTCCCGATATAGCGGGCCAGCGTCGGCGCGTCGTCTTTGGCGACGAGGGCGCCCGAATCGATGTCGGCCTGAATGCGTTCGGTGAACAACCCGAGATTCCGGCTGCGTAACTCCCGCAGCAGGTCCGCGACCTCGCCGCTGTTCGTGTTGATGCCCGCGCTGATCACCAGGCAGCCGCGCGGATAGTTCGGCCTGGTGTACTCCGCGGCCGCCTCGCGCAGCGTGCGCCGCATCGCCGCCTCGGCGGTCGGCTCCTCGGCCAGTGCCCGCGCGATGAAATCGCCGTACTTCGCGCCGAAGCTCGCGACGGCCTCCTTGAACAGGGTCGTCTTGTCGCCGAACGCCGCGTAGAGACTCGGCGCGCCGATGCCCATCGCGGTGGTCAGGTCGCCGATCGAGGTGGCCTCGTAGCCGCGCTCCCAGAACAGCCGCAGCGCCTGCTCCAGCGCGGCGTCCCGGTCGAACGAGCGCGGCCTGCCGCGGGTCGTTGGGCTCATGGCAATCATTCTATAGCGATCGCTAGATATTGTGCTAACGTCCCGTTCTGTAGTGATCGCTAGAGAAAGGAATCCCACGATGGGCGCACTGACAGGCAAGACCGCACTGGTGACCGGTGGCAGCCGGGGCATCGGCCGCGGCATCGCCGAACGACTGGGCCGGGACGGTGCGCGGGTGGCGGTGCACTACAACGGGAACGAGCGGGCGGCCGAGGAAGTCGTCGCCGGCATCGAGGCCGCGGGTGGTTCAGCCTTCGCGATCCGCACCGAGCTCGGCGTCCCCGACGACGCCGCGGCACTGTGGGCGGCGTTCGACGCGCACGCCGACGGGGTGGACATCCTGGTCAACAACGCGGGCATCGACGGCATCCGCGAACCGATCGAGGGCACCGACGAGGCCGCCTACGACCGGGTCTTCGCGGTCAACGCCAAGGCCCCGTTCTTCATCACCAAGCTCGGCCTGGACCGGATGCGCGACGGCGGCCGCATCGTCAATCTCTCCACCGGCCTCACCAACGGCGCGCGGATGCCGGAGCTGATCGCGTACACCATGACCAAGGCCGCGCTCGACGCGTTCACGAGCGTGCTGGCCAAGCAGGTCGGCGCGCGCGGGATCACGGTGAACGCGGTGGCCCCTGGCATCATCGACACCGACATGAACGCGGGCTTCCTGAACAACGCCGAGACCGTGGCGATGGTGACCGAGATGTCCCCGCTCAAACAGCTCGGCCGGCCCGCCGAAGTGGCCGATGTGGTCGGCTTCCTCGCCTCCGCCGACGCGCGCTGGGTGACCGGGCAGTGGATCGATGCCACCGGCGGGGGATTGCTGTAACCGGATGATTCACAGACGGTGAAAGGCCGATATCGAGCCGCGCGACGGCCAGGACCACCCGTTAGGCTTGGGCACCGTGCTGTCAGTTGTCCCGAGCCCCATCACCGTGCGCGCGCCGTCGAAGGTGAACCTCCATCTCGGAGTCGGTGACCTGCGCCCCGATGGGTATCACGACCTGACCACGGTGTTTCAGGCGCTCTCGCTCAGCGACGACGTGGAGATCGCCCCGGCGAGCTCGCTGGCCGTGCGGGTGTCCGGCGAAGGCGCCGCGGACGTGCCGACCGACCGCGCCAACCTGGTGTGGCAGGCGGCGGTCCGGCTCGCGCATCAGGCCGGGCGGGCGCCGCTGGTGGAATTCGCGATCGCCAAGGGCATTCCGGTGGCGGGCGGGATGGCCGGCGGCAGCGCGGACGGTGCCGCGGCGCTGGTCGGTCTCAACGAACTGTGGGATCTCGGGCTCACCCGCGACGAGCTCGCCACCGTGGGCGCCGAACTCGGCAGCGACGTGCCGTTCGCGCTGCACGGCGGTACCGCGCTCGGCACCGGGCGGGGCGAACGGCTGCTGCCTGTGCTGTCCCGCAACAGCTTTCACTGGGTGCTCGCGCTGGCCAAGGGAGGATTGTCCACCCCGGCGGTGTTCGCCGAACTCGATCGGCTGCGCGCGAACGGAACTCCGCCGCGGCTCGGCGAACCGCAGCAGCTGATGCAGGCTTTGGCCTCCGGCGACCCGAAACAGCTTGCGCCGCTGCTGGGTAATGACTTGCAGGCGGCGGCGCTGTCGCTGAAACCGGAACTGCGCCGCACGCTGCGCGCCGGGGTCAACGCGGGCGCGCTGGCCGGCCTGGTCTCCGGCTCCGGCCCCACCTGTGCATTCCTCTGTGCGACTGCGGAATCCGCGGTGGCGGTGGCGGCGGAACTGGCGGGGGCGGGCGTCTGCCGCAGCATTCGGACCGCGAGCGGCCCGGTGCCCGGCGCTCGGGTGATCAACAGCGAGGCGCCGGGTAAGCGGTAATCGGTTCAGGCGACGACGTCGGCCAGGCGGTCGACCTGGCCTGCGTCGCTCCCGTAGCAGTAGAGCATCACCTCGTCCGCGCCGAGATCGTCGAATTGCTCGATGGCGGAACGGATTGCGTCGGGCGTGGTGAGCATCCCGTCGAGCATGTAGTCGGCGCGGCCACTGAATTCGTAGTAGCCACCCATCGCGGCGCGGGCCTCGTCGATCAGGTCCTGGTCGCCGAGCACTACGTTGACCTGGGCGACGATGCGCGGCGTGCCGGCGCGGCCGTGATCGGCCCAGGACTTGCGCACGGTGTCGAACAGCCGGTCGGCCCAGGCGGGCGGCGCGGCGGCGAGAAAGCCACCGCCCCAACGACCTACGCGGTCGAGCGCGGCGGGCTGGAAGCCGCCGAAGAGGACCTCGGGGCCGTCTGGCAGCAGCGGCGCGGGGCCGATCGGGCCGCAGTCGGGGCCGTACGGTTGACCGGACCAGACGCGGCGCATGATCGCCAGCTGCTCGTCCAACCGGCGGCCACGGGTGCGCAGGTCGGTGCCGGAGGCGATGTGGTCGTCTGCGCGACCGCCGACGCCGAGGCCGAGCACGAAGCGGCCGCCGGACATCCGGTCCAGGGTCGCGACCTGCTTGGCGAGCAGGGCCGGCTCGCGCAGCGGGGCGAGGAGCACCTCGGTTTGCAGCTTGATCCGGCTGGTCGCGCCGGCCGCGACGGCGAGCGCGACGAGTGGTTCGGGATTGTCGTAGACCAGCCGGTCGAGCAGGCCCAGGGTGGAGAACGGGCCTGCGTCGGCGCGGCGGGCCCAGTCGAGCAGAACGGCAGGGTCGGCGATGGGGAGACCGAGACCGACGTGCATGGGAGAACCTCCATGAGGAATCGAACTGGATGTGTGCCGCCCGCTCACCTCGGCCGAGGCGGGGCTCCCACGCTGCGGCTGTCATTCTGGAGAGCACCTGGTCAACAAACTTCGTTCGTTACGAACGTTGTTCGTCGACATGAATCTAGACGAACGCCGTTCGTTCCGCAAGGGGGCGGCGGAGCGGGCGCGGGCAGCTCAGTACGCTGGCTCAGGGCACGTAACTCGCCCGCCGCTGCAAGAACCGGAAGGATTCATGTCCAACCTGATCAACCTCGAGCAGGTTTCCAAGAGCTTTGGGATCACGCCGCTGCTGGACAACGTGTCGATGGGCGTCCACGCGGGCGAGCGTATCGGCGTCGTCGGTCTGAACGGCGGCGGTAAAACCACTTTGCTCGAGGTGCTCACCGGGCTCGAGCCGCCGGACAGCGGCCGGGTCAGCCGGGTCGGCGGGCTGCGGATCGCCACGGTGACGCAGCGTGGCGTGCTGCCGCCCGGTTCGACCGTCGGCGACGTCGTCCTGGCCGGCCTGGCCGACGACGCGATGACCGAGGATGTCGCCGAACACGAGTGGGCCGCGAACCCGCGCATCCGCTCGGTGATGGAGGGCATCGGGATCGCCGGGCTCGGCCTGGAGACCTCGATCGACAACCTCTCCGGTGGCGAGCGCCGCCGCGTCGCGCTGGCCGCCGCGCTGGTCCGCGACCTCGATCTGCTGGTGCTCGACGAACCCACCAACCACCTCGACGTCGAGGGCGTGCAGTGGCTGGCCCAGCACCTGCTCGGCCGGCGCAGCTCGCTCGTCGTCGTGACCCACGATCGCTGGTTCCTGGACACCGTCGCCACCAACACCTGGGAGGTCGTCGGCGGCAAGGTCGAGACCTACGAGGGCGGCTACGGCGACTGGATCTTCGCCCGCGCCGAGCGCGCCCGGCAGGCCGACGCCTCCGAGGCCCGCCGCGCCAACCTGGCCCGCAAGGAACTCGCCTGGCTGCGCCGTGGCGCGAAGGCCCGCACGTCCAAACCGCGCTACCGGGTGGAGGCCGCCGAGGCGCTGATCGCCGATGTGCCCGCGCCGCGGGACAGCGTCTCGCTGGCCGCGTTCGCGCGAAAGCGCCTGGGGCGGGTCGTGATCGAGCTCGAGGACACCACCCTCACCACCCCGGACGGCCGGGAGCTGGTGCGCGACCTGACCTGGCGGCTCGCGCCGGGCGAGCGGGTCGGCCTGGTCGGGGTGAACGGCTCGGGCAAGACCACCCTGCTGCGCACGCTGGCCGGCGACACCGAACCCGCGGCGGGCAAGCGCATTCAGGGGCAGACGGTGCAGATCGGCTGGCTGCGGCAGGAACTCGACGACCTGCCGACCGATATGCGGGTGCTGGAGGCGGTGCAGCAGGTCGCGCAGCGAATCATGCTCGGCGACAAGGAGATCTCGGCGGGTCAGCTGGCCGAGCGGCTCGGCTTCACCCCGGCTCGCCAGCGCACCCCGGTCGGTGACCTGTCCGGCGGCGAGCGGCGCAGGCTGCAACTGACCCGCATCCTGATGGCCGAGCCGAACGTGCTGCTGCTCGACGAGCCGACCAACGACCTGGACATCGACACCCTGCAGCAGCTGGAAGACCTGCTCGACAACTGGGCGGGCACCCTCGTCGTGATCAGCCACGACCGGTACCTGATCGAGCGCATCTGCGACTCGACCTGGGCGCTGTTCGGCGACGGCAAGCTCACCAACCTGCCCGGCGGCATCGACGAATACCTGAAAAAGCGCGCCGCACAGAGCGATACCGCGCCCCGCCCGGCCGCTGACACCAAGGCCGCGCCGGTCACCGACGCCGCCACCCAGCGTGCCGCGCGCAAGGAACTGGCCAAACTGGAACGGTCCATCGAGAAGTTCGACGAGCGCGAGCGCAAGCTGCACGCCGCGCTGGCCGAGGCCGCGACCGACCCGGACCGGCTGGTCCAGCTCAACACCGAACTCAAGCAGGTCGTCGCGGAAAAGGAAGCCGCGGAAGAACGTTGGATGGAGCTGGCGGACGGGTGAGCGGCCGTCAGTGCCCGGCGGCGCGGTCGTCCTGGATGGCGACCGGCAGGCAGGTCCGGACGAAGTCGGCGCCGAATCCGGTGAGGGACACGCTGCGGTAGATCACCTTGGTGCCGAATCCGGACCGCTTCAGCAGCTCGCGCACCGGTCCCTGCGCCTCCAGCAGCTGGTACCGGTGCGGATTGCCGACCGGTTCGCGCGCGTGCTCGACCAGGCCGAGCCGGCGCAGGTTGGTCAGGTACTGCTGGATCCGGTTCGGGAAGCGCAGCCCGGCGTGCTCGCCGACCAGGGTCAGCATCGAGCCGACCCGTTCCGCGCCGAGCGCGCGCGGGCGTCCGGTGCGGATGTCGATCGAGGGTTGCGGGCCGTCCAGGTGCAGGTAGCGCAGGATGCGTGCCTCGTCCGGGGTCAGCTCGGCCAGCATGCCCGCGAAGGCCGGGTGGTTGTCGTCGTCCCCGTGCGTGCTCGCCGACAACCGCAGCAGCGCCGCGCCCTGCTCGCGCAGCGTGGGAACGGCTTGCGCGGCAGGCTCATTCGGCGCCTCGGGGAAGCCGAGCGCCCGGCGCAACCGATCGCGCACCTCGGACTCGGCCTCCGCCAGCACTTCTCGCGGCGGCACGCCCTGAACGCTGCGTTGCACGACCGTCGAGGTGACCCCGACCGCCGTACCCAGACTCCACGCGGTCATGCCGGTCACCGCGGTCCAGGCGACCCTGGCCACACCGGTGGCCGCGCGCACGCCCGCGACGGGATACGGCACCCGGGAAGGGGATTCGTCCCGCGCGACGATTCGGCTACCGGACCGTCGAGCGATCTCCGTCGACGGCACCACCTCTTCGGCGGTGTGATCGACGTCCCCGGCATCGTCGCCGGGGCCGGATTTCGCTACAGCCATGTGGTCGCCACTCCTGTTCCGAAAATCAGAATATGAGCGTATCCGGCGAAGAGCCCCAGCACGCCGCCATGGAGAAAAAGCAGCCACTCGTCTTGCTTGATGGCCGAGCGCAGCATGTCGACGAAGTCCGGCGGCTTCAGTGCCGCCATCTGTTTGGCGATGTAGGTGTTGATCTGTCGGCCCTGGCGGACGTTGAACTCCGGGTCGGCGAAGGCGATCGGGGCGATCGCCATGGCCTCGGCGGTGAAGGTGTCCTGCAACGTGTCGTAGTCGCGGCTGCCGAGCATGAACTTGACGGCGGGCCGGGCTGGGCCGAGCGCGCGGTCGGCGGCCGGGCGCAGGGTGTCCTCCAGCATCTGGATGGTGCGGTCCGAGCGCGGGCCGTTGAGCAGCTCGTCGCCGATATTGGCCACGGTCAGCACCTGGCTCGACACCAATTCGGCGTAGCCGTCGGTGATTTCGGACTGGCGTTTGATCAGCAGCCCCTGCCGCCATGGGCACCACCACTTCGGATAGGCGGGCGCGAAGATCATATTGATGCCGACCCAGTTGACCACCCAGCCGATCACCACGCCGCCGATCGGCAGCACGACCAGCGTGGACCAGCCGGTGAGATGCAGGATGGCTACCAGTACCACGCCCATCGGGGCGCCGAAGTAGAAGCCGAAATTGATCATGAACCGCAACTCTTTGGCGCCGAGGACTTGGAACAGCGTGTTGAGCAGTTGCGGCCTGCCCTGGAAGTAGCGAATCACCATCTGCTTCACATCGAGCAGTTGATCAATATTCGCGCCTAATTCATCGGTCAGCTCGCGCAGAATATCCGGCAGTTGCTGGCGAACTCGAGCCTGTACCATGTCGCGAACTTGGCTCGGCAGGTTGTACCAGAGCTGTGGATGTTCGCGCTTGAGAATATCTTCGACGATGGTCTGGATCTGTTCGTCGGCGATGCTGGCGAGATGTTCGGCGAGCTTGTCCGGCTCGAGCTCGCGGTAGAAATCGGCGACGCTGCCCAGTTTGGCCAGGCCCTTGTCCACCGCGATGCTGGCCATCTTGTCCGCGCGCGAGGGGACGATGCCCTGCCAGCCGAATCTGCCGTCGTAACTCAGTAGCGGCAACACCTGAATTCTTTTGGGCAGGAAGGGATACAGCGCGCGAAGTCCAGGTAGTCGGAAGCCGTGGAAGGCAATCGGCTGGAACAGCATGAGCACGCCGGTCCAGTTGGTGATGTAGCCGATGATTCCCGTGAAAAGTGGGATAGTCAGAAGCTCTAGCAGGATTGTCGGGTGGACACCGAACACACTCTCTAACACGACACCCTCCTGCCGACGCACCGGTGACCGCCGCCTCACCGGAACATCAAAGTAGCACCCTGTCGGCACCGGGACCTTATTGTGCGGAGAAGAGACGGGTCCACCTCGAGTGCGCGGTGCCACACTGCCGCCCGCCGAGATATCGGTCACAGTGTTTGTGCGCAATGCCGCATCGACGCGGGGCGACCGCGACAATGACCAGCGACACAGGGGGAAGTAATCTGTGGGGCGGGATTCGTTCACCTGGCGATATCGGAGTATGACGTGGCAGACGACAGGGCCGGACAGGACCTCACCCGAGCCGGTTCCCGCGCGGTTGAGCGCAGCTCGGATGTCGAACAGCGGCAGATCAGCAACGAAGCTCGGCTGATTCGCGGCGTATTTCGCGCGGCCGGGGTCGCGGCGGGCAGCGTGGTGCGCGGCGGGCAGTGGGCGGTCGGCACCACCTTCGAGGTCACCAAGGAGATCACCCAGGCCGCGCTGGACGGCGAGTCGTCCGCCGATATCGCCGAGCGGACCGGAAATGCGTTGCGCTCCATAGCTCGTAGCGCACTCGGCGTCACCGAGGGGTCGGTGCGCGAGATCGTCAGTTACGTGCCGACGCCGAACGGGCCCGGCAACAACAGCGGCGCACAGCAGCAGGCGCTGGCGGTCGGTTCTTACCTTCGGTCGGCGAGCATCGACGAGCTCCGCCGGCGCGGCGACGCGTTGCTCGCTCGTTCCGCCGACGTCTATTTCACCGAGGACGTGCATCCCGCCTACGACCGCATCCTCGACGAACTGGCCCCCGACGAGGCGCGCATCCTGCGCTTCATGGCGCAGAACGGTCCGCAACCCTCGGTCGACGTGCGCACCAACCGCCCGCTGGGCATCGGCTCCGAACTGGTCCAGGGCGATCTGACCTCGGTGCCCGAACAGGCCGGCGTCCGCTACCCGGACCGGTCGCGTCCGTACCTGATCAACCTCGGCAGGCTCGGGCTGACGCTGGTCTCCGACGATCCGGTCGTACTGAGCCGGTACATGGTGCTCGAGGTGCAGCCGGTCGTCGAGGCCGCACTGAAGAAGGCAGGCCGCGCGCCGAAGATCGTGCGCAAAAGCCTGCGCCTGACCGAGTTCGGCGAGGACTTCTGCCGCACCTGCTTCACCATCGGGAATTAGCCCGACCGCCGGTTCCAGAACTTACCCAGGTCAGGTGCGTCTATTCGAGGGCGCCGGCTCACCGATCGGCTGACACGGAGGGTGCAAATCTCCCAAATCGTGAAGTCGGCGGGCTTCGGATGGGATTGTTAAGTATGGAGCAGGGAACCGGCGGGCAGGAGCGCGGCGACCCGAGTGCGGGTGGCGGGCAGGAACGCGGCACCCCGAGCATCGACATCGGCCGGATGGAGCGCGGCGACACCGGGACGGACGAACAGCAGCGCCGGGAAGGCAGACCACGCGGTGACGAGCGCAAGCTCGACGACGTCACCGCGATCAGCAGACTGAAGTTCCGCTACCTCCGCTGCCTCGACACGAAATCCTGGGATGAGTTCGCGGACACCATGATTCCCGAGGCAACCGCCACCTACAGCGAATACCTCCAGTTCGAATCGCGCGACGCGTTCCTCGCGTTCATGCGCAACACCCTCGGCCCGCACGTCATCACCGAGCACCGCTGCGACCACCCGGAGATCGATGTCGACGGCGACGCCGCGACCGGCACCTGGTACCTCGCCGACACCGTGCTCATTCCCGGCCACAACATGCTGCTGCGCGGCGCGGCCTTCTACTCCGACGAATACGTGCGCTGCGACGACGGCCGCTGGCGCATCTCGCACACCGGCTACGAACGCACCTACGAGGTGGTGCTCTCCTTGAGCGACCTGCCGAGCCTGCGCCTGACCTCCAGCCGCTGGGGCCTGATCTCCCGGGAAGACGGCGTCATCTCCTCGGTCGAACGCGACCCCGGCGCCGCGCCCGTCCGGCGCGAACCGGAAGCAGGCTGACCCCGGCCCCGGTCAATCGGCGGTGGCGACCAGTGGCTCCAGGGTCAGCCCTGGGTGTTCCTTTTCGATGTACTGCAGCCGCCACTTGTCGCTGAACAGGGCGAGCAGGATGCCGTCGCTGCGGGTGAAGACCTCGACGCCGCGCTGCTTGCCGAGCTCGTCGGCCGATGCGGCATCGGTGCGGCGGGCCAGTGTGTAGGGCAGGTTGTCCAGCTTGGTCTCTACGTTGAATTCGGTCAGCATGCGGGCGGTGACCACCTCGAACTGCATCGGCCCGACGGCCGCCAGCACGGGTGACGCGTCGCCGCGGATGTCGTTGCGCAGCACCTGCACAACGCCCTCGGAGTCCAGCTGATCGATGGCCTTGCGGAACTGCTTGTACTTGCCCGCGCTCTCGGCGCGCAGCACCGCGAAGTGCTCCGGCGCGAACGACGGGATCGGCGGGAACTCCACCTTCTTGTCCACGAACAGCGTGTGGCCCGGCGCCAGCGCCGTCGCGTTCACCAGGCCGACCACGTCGCCGGGGTAGGCGGTGTCGACGGTGTTGCGTTCCCGGCCGAACACGGTCAGCGCGTACTTCGTCGCGAACGGGCGACCGGTCTGCGCGTGCGTCACGACCATGCCGCGCTCGAACTCGCCGGACACGATCCGCATGAACGCCAGCCGGTCCCGGTGCGCGGCATCCATGCCCGCCTGCACCTTGAACACGACCGCGCTGAACGGCTCGGTGATCTCGCGCGCCCCGCCGTTGACGTCGGGGCGCGGGCCGGGCGGCGGCGCCAGCGAGACCAGCGCCTCCAGCAGTTGCCGCACGCCGAAGTTCAGCATCGCCGAGGCGTAGATGACCGGCGAGGTCTGCCCGGCGAGGAACATCTCCTGGTCGTGGTCCTGCCCGGTGGCCGAGAGCAGCTCGCTCTCCTCGACCGCGGTGGTCCACGGCTCGCCCTCGCGCGCCTCGGCCTGCGCCGGGGTCAGCGATTCCTCCGGCGCGATGGTCGCGCCGCCCGCGGTGCGGGTGAAGTGGATGTATTCGAGCGGAGCGCCCTCCGCGCCGCGGCGAAGCAGCCCGCGGAAGTCGCCCGCGATGCCGACCGGCAGGAACAGCGGGGTCGGGGTGAGGCCGATCCGCTCGCTGATTTCGTCCAGCAGTTCCAGCGGCGCCTGGCCGGGCCGGTCCCACTTGTTGATCACGGTGATCACCGGGATGCCGCGGTGCCTGCACACCTGGAACAGCTTGAGCGTCTGCGGCTCCAAGCCCTTCGCGGCGTCGATCAGCATCACCGCGGCGTCGACGGCGGTGAGCACCCGGTAGGTGTCCTCGGAGAAATCGGAGTGGCCGGGCGTATCGACGAGGTTGATCACGCTGTCCACGTCCGAGCCCTCGGCGCGGTAATTGAACTGCAGCGCGGTCGAACTGACCGAGATGCCGCGCGCCTTCTCCATCTCCATCCAGTCCGAGACGGTGGAGCGGCGGCCCGCCTTGCCGTGGATCGCGCCCGCCTCGGAGATCATCCTGGCGTGCAGCGCGAGCGCTTCGGTGAGCGTCGACTTGCCGGCGTCGGGGTGCGAGATCACCGCGAACGTGCGCCGTCGGGAAACCTCGGCGGGAAGTCCCTCAGGGGAGGCGGTCAACGGAACAACCTTTCACAGACGACCGATCGGCAACCTGTCTAATCTACGCGATGCGCATGGCCCCGACACGACCTGTGTCCGACCACCCGATTCCAACTGGGCATAACCCTTGCGGTATGGTGTTCGGGTTGTCTCGGCGAGGGTGACCGCAGACCTTGATTTTGCGTTCACCGTGATCGACGCGGCTCGGCTTCCGGCCGTCCCCGTTGGTTCTTTCGTCGGACGAGTAGACCAATCAGCCAGGGCGGAAACAGACCCTGGCGCACTGTTGACAGCCCGGAACAGCCGTAGGGAGTAGATCCAGTCATGTCCGACGCCAACCTTCTCGAAGCCGCCGTACGCACCGAGTTCGGTAAGGGTGCCGCCCGCCGTACCCGTCGCGCGGGCAACGTTCCCGCCGTGCTGTACGGCCACCAGGCCGACCCGCAGCACCTGTCGCTGGACGCCCGCGCCTTCTCCGCCATCCTGCGCGAGCACGGCACCAACGCGGTGCTCAGCCTCGTCATCGACGGCAAGAAGCAGCTCGCACTCACCAAATCGGTTGTCGTGCACCCGATTCGCCGCTACATCGAGCACGCCGACCTGCTCATCATCAAGAAGGGCGAGAAGGTCACCGCCGATGTGAACGTGGTCGTCGTCGGCGACGCGGCCCCCGGCACCCTGGTCACCCAGGACGCCACCACCATCTCCATCGAGTCCGACGCGATGAGCATCCCCGAGTCCATCGAGGTCTCGGTCGAGGGCGTCGAGGCGGGCACCCAGATCAACGCCAGCGAGCTGACCCTGCCCAAGGGCGTCACCCTGAGCGTCGATCCGGAGACCCTGATCGTCAACGTCATCGCCGCCCCGGCGTCCGAGGCCGAGGTCGAGGAAGCCGCCGAGGCTGCCGAGGCCGCCGAAGCCGCGAACGCCGAGTAAAGAAGTATCGGGAATCGGTTGTCGATGACCGAATCCACGACCGGGCCCGCGCTCGTGGTCGGACTGGGTAACCCAGGCACCGAATACGAGCGCACCCGGCACAATGTGGGGTTTCTGGTCGCCGACGTGCTCGCGGAGCGCGTCGGCGGCCGTTTTGGTGTGCACAAGAAGTCCGGCGCCGACCTGCTGCAGGCCCGGCTCGACGGGCGGCAGGTGCTGATCGCCAAGCCGCGCTCGTTCATGAACCTGTCCGGGCGTCCGGTCGCGGCGCTGGCCAAGTTCTTCTCCGTGCCGCCGACCGAGGTGATCGTCGTGCACGACGAGCTCGACCTCCAGTTCGGCGAGATCCGGCTCAAGCGCGGCGGCGGCGAGGGCGGGCACAACGGGCTTCGCTCGGTGTCCAGCGCGCTGACCACCAAGGACTACCTGCGCGTCCGGATCGGCATCGGCCGTCCGCCGGGCAGGCAGGATCCGGCCGACTATGTGCTCAAGCCGTTCGCGGCGCCGGAACGCAAGGAAATACCGGTGATCGTCGAGCAGGCCGCCGACGCCGTCGAGCTGTTGCTCCGGGTCGGCCTGGAAGCCGCGCAGAACCGAGTGCACTGACAGCGCCGCGAATTCGCCGCGCCGTCAATGCCTTTCCGGTATCCGCGCGGCCGGTCAGCGCAGGTGCACCGCGGTGGCGGCGCGCCGGAGCTTGCCGGAGGAGGTCTTCGGCAGGGCGCCGGGGCCGAGCACCGCCACGGTGCGCGGTCGGGCGCCCACCTCGGAGAACACCGCGTGCACGATCTCGCGTTCGATGCGCTTGACCGCCTCGGCATCCTGATAGTCGTTGCTCTCCACCACCACCGCGAAACTCTCGCGCTTCTGCCCGGCGTCGAGGCGCACGGCGACGGCGTTGCCGGGCCGGACACCGGTCACCCGGGTGGCGGCGCGTTCGATGTCGGTGGGGTAGATGTTGCGCCCGCCCATGATGATGACGTCCTTGATCCGGCCGCACACCACGATCAGGCCCTCGTCGGTGAAGTAGCCGATGTCGCCGGTGTCGAGCCAGCCCTCCGCGTCCTGCGCGGGGCGGAATCCGTTCACCGTGACGTAGCCGGAAGTGACTGCCGGGCCGCGCAATTCGATGACGCCGACGGATCGGGTCGGCAGCTCCTGGCGTTCCGCGTCCACCACCCGGCCTTCCAGATGATCGACCAGGTAGCCCAGCGTCGGCAGCCTGCGGATGTTGCCCGGATGCCCGTGCGCGTCGTGCACCGGCACGGCCTTGCCCAGCGCCTCGAGCAGGTCGGCGTCGATGACATCGATCACCTGGCCCAGGCCCGGATCCGGAATCGACACGGCCAGTGTGGTTTCCGCCATGCCGTAGACCGGGGTGAGGGCCATCGGGCTGAGCCCGAATCGCTTTCCGGCCGCGGCCAACGTCTCCATGGTGTCCGGGTCGACCGGCTCCGCGCCGTTCCACATGTAGCGCACGCTGCTCAGATCGAACGCGCCGTCGTCGGCCTGCTTCAACCGGCGGGCCAGCAGCGAGTACGCGAAATTCGGTGCGGCGGTGACGGTCCCGCGATACTTGGCGATCAGCTCGGCCCATAACAGGGGGCGCATGAGGAAGTCGAGCGGCGTCACGCACACCACCTCGGCGCCGATTTGCATGGGGACACTGAGGAATCCGACCATGCCCATGTCGTGGAACAGCGGCAGCCAGCTGATCATCACGTCGTCGTCGAGCTGGAACTTGACCCGGTCGAACATGGCGTAGGCGTTGACGAAGAAGTTGCCGTGGGTGATCCGCACCGCCTTGGGCGACCCGGTCGAGCCGGAGGTCAACTGCTGCAAGGCGATATCGTCCTCGCCCGTCGGGACCGGATCGGTGTCCGTGCCCTCGCGCAGCTGATCGATCCGCACCACGGTGATGCCGCGTTCGCGCAGCAGCGGCTCGGCCGCCTCGAACGGGGCGCCGAGCACCACCGCGCGCGCCTCGATCATGGTGAGCACGGTCTCGGTGTCGCGCGCCCAGACCACCAGATCGGTGCGCGGCGTCGGCTGGTGCAGCATGGTGATCGAGGCGCCGCGCATCCAGATGGCCTGACAGGCCGGCGCGATGTCGACCGGCAGGCCGGCGAGCACGCCGACCGCGTCACCGTGCCCGATGCCCGCCGCCGCCAGGCCGCCCGCCATCCGCCGGGCGATCCGATGGATCTCGCCCCAGCTCTGACGCCGGGGCGCGTCCGGCTCGCCGGTCACCAGCCCCCGGGTCGACGCCTGCGCCGTCGCATACATCTCGTCGGTGAACCTGCTCAACGTCAACTCCCTCATCACCAGCTTCGGGCCGCCTGCCGACCTGCATTCAACTATCCCGCCATTCCGGCGTGGCGTTAACCCTTTTACCGCGTGTCTAGGTTTGCTGGAGTGTCGCGGGTAACCGGGCTCGATGAGAGTATTCGCGCCGGCGCCGGTGCCGGATTGGTTATCGCCGAACGGTGGTCTAGTGCGTTGCGCCGCTGCCGCGACTACTTGGCCGCGCCGGCCCCGAAGGTGGCGGCGTACTGGTCGACGTAGTGCCTGCCGGAGCGGGCGGCGAGCTCGCGCATCAGCTCGTCGGTGTTCGCCCGCGCGACGTGATGCTGCTCGGCGGGCAGGTAGTAGCGCGGGGCGCCGAAGCTGATCCGGACCTTGCCGAACCGGGGCAGCCGGGTGCCGCGGGGGTTGACTCGATCGGTGCCCGACAGCACGACCGGGATCACCGGGGCGCCGGTGGCCATCGCGACCCGCAGCGTGCCGGTGCGACCGCGGTAGATCCGGCCGTCGGGCGAGCGGGTGCCCTCGGGGTGAATGGCCCACACGCCGCCCGCCTCGAGAATGCGGGTGGCCGCGGCGAGCGCGTCGGCCGCGGCGCTGCCGCCGGTCCGGTCGACCGGCACCTGACCGGCCGCCGAGAAGAACCAGCGCTTGCAGCGCCCGCGCAGGCCGGTCCCGGTGAAGTACTCCTGCTTGGCCAGGAACGCGGCCTGGCGCGGCAGCACCAGCGCGAGATACAGCGAGTCGATCACCGCCAGGTGGTTGGCCGCGACGATCACCGGTCCGGTGCGCGGAACCTGATCCAGCCCTTCGACTTCGGGTCTACCCAGCACCCGCAGCACGGGGCCGAGAAACACGTACTTGAAGAGCCAGTACCACACGAAGACCTCCAGGGAACAGAATGTGTAGACACTGTCTACCGCATTCCTGTAGACAGTGTCTACACCCGAAGTAAGGGCTGGTGATGGTTGCCGTAGACAATGTCTGCATGGTGGAGAACGAGCCGCTGCGAGAACGCCTGGTCGGCACGGGCGTCGCCCTGCTCGAAGAGGTAGGTGCGGCGCAATTGGGACTTCGCGCCATCACCCGGGCCGCGGGTGTCTCACATGGGGCACCGCGTCGGCACTTCCCGACTCATCGAGCCCTGCTGGCAGCCATCGCGGCGCGCGGATTCGCCGACCTGATAGACCGGTTCGCCGCCGTCGACCCCGGTACCGGCGCACGAGATCGCCTGGTGCGGATGAGCGTCGCGTACGTCGAGTTCGCCGGCGAGCGCCCGGAGATGTTCACCCTGATGTTCCGCCACGACCTCCTCGAAGGCTCCGGCGAGAACCTCCGCGCGACCACCCTGCCGCTGTTCGCCCGATTCGCGGCGCTGGTGACCGAGGCCGCACCCCCCGGAGGGGTCGACCCCGGCGACCGCGCGACCGCGCTGTGGACGAACCTCCACGGCATCGCCGCCCTCCAGGCCAACCGCAGCCTCCGCCTGGTCGCCCCCGCCGCCGACCTCCCCGCCCTCGTCCAGCGCACCCTCGACCTACACCTGACCTGACGGCCCGCCCGACCCACCTCGATCGAATGTCGTGCCGCTACAGCCGCGCGACGGCGGCGACGAAACGGTCCAGCTCGTCGAAACTCACGAAGCAGTGGGGGGAGGCGCGGACCACCGAGCGCAGGCCGCGCCCGGTCATGTCCAGGAGGGTGGAGCCGGCGTGGCTGACGGTTACTGTGATGTCTTGTGCGGCAAGCTGATCGCGGACCTCGATGGCCTCGATGCCGTCGACGGTGAACGAGACGATGCCACTGTGCCGAATGCCGATGTCGCGCACCGTGACTCCGGGAATCTCCGGTAGTGCCTTGCGCAGGTACTCGGCGCGCGCGGAGATGGCGGCATAGACGTTCTCCGGGCCGAGGTCGAGCAGGTAGCGCACGGCCGCGCCGAGGCCGAGCCGGCCGGCCACATCGCATTCCCAGAACTCGAAGCGGCTGGCGTCGGGGGCGAGGCGGTAGTCGTCCGGGCCGACCCAGGACGCGCTGTGCAGGTCGAGCCGGCCTGGTTCGATCGATTCCGCCAATTCCGGTCGGACGTAAAGGAATCCGGTGCCGCGCGGGCCGCGCAGCCACTTGCGGCCGGTGGCGGACAGCGCGTCGACGTCCAATTCCGCCACGTCGATCGGCAGCTGCCCGGTCGACTGGCAGGCGTCGAGCACCACCAGCGCGCCCACCGAATGGGCGATTCGAGTGGCCTCGGCGGCCGGGTTGACCAGACCGCCGTTGGTCGGCGCGTGCAGCACCGAGACCAGCTTCACCCGTTCGTCGACCAGCTTCGCCAGCGCGTCCAGGTCGAGTTGCCCGGTGTCGTCGCTGGGAATCTTCTCCACCGTCGCCCCGGTGGCACGGGCGCGTTGCAGTGCCGCGATGGCGTTGCTCGCGTAGTCCGCCTCGGAGATCAGGATGCGGTCGCCCGCGGCCAGCGGGATCGAGTAGAAGAAGTCCGCCCAGGAACGAGTCGCGCTGTCGCTCAACGCGATACTGGCCGGCGTCGCGTTGATCAGCGTGCCGATCGCGGTCTTCACCGCGGCCAGATCGTCGAGGCGTTCGTTCGCGGCGCGATAGCCGCCGATCTCGGCCTCGCGGCGCAGATGGTCGACGGCGGTGTCGAGCACCACCCGCGGCGGAAGCGAGGATCCGGCGCTGTCGAGGAAAACGGAACCGGACATACAACCCGGAGTGTCGGCGCGGACACGCTCTTCATCCAGCATGATTCCGACTCTAACGGGCAGTGCCGGGCGGGGTCTGTCCCTCCGGAGCCGGTCCCCAGTTCGGATTCTTGTCGATTTCTTGTCAGTCCCCATCGCTACTCTGGATGGATCGCCGCGAGCGGAACAGAGCACGACCGCGCGATGGTTGTAGATCGACAGCGGACACGAAACCACAGCAACTCGGACGCACAACGGAGGTTGGCATGGCGGTCACGCTGGAATCGGAGCTGGTCAGTCGGGTTATTCACGACGGAGAGCTCAACTCGCGAGCCGCCGCCGAGGCGTATATCGGGGGCGTCTGCTTCAAGCAGGGACCACCGACGCTGATCGGCGCCGAGCTCGAATGGCTCACCGTGCAGGGTGAGTGTCAGGCGTCAGGCCCCTCGGCCGCCCCGCGTCCGCAACTGACTGCTCTAGCGGATGCCCTCGGACCCCACGCACCACGGTCCATCGCCCCCGATTCGCCGGAACTGGCACTGCCAGGGGGCAGCCGGGTCACCATCGAACCCGGCGGTCAGATCGAACTATCCAGCGCACCGTTCGCTGATGCCGCGCAGCTGAGTACCTCGCTCCGCGACGATGCCCGCCGCTTGCGGGAACTTCTCGAATCTCGCTCCATCCGAACCGTTTCCGCCGCCGCCGACGCGGACCGCAGACCCAAGCGGTTGCTCCAGTTGCCGCGCTACCGCGCCATGGAACAGACCTTCGCCGGCATCGGCCCGTACGGCAAGCTCATGATGTGCAATACCGCCGCGACCCAGGTCAGCGTCGACGCCGGGGCAGACCGCGCCGATATCGCCGCCCGCTGGACCGCGCTCTACGCCATCGGCCCGGCCCTGCTCGCCGCCTTCGCCTGCTCGCCCACGCTGCGGGGCGCCCCCGCGGGTGAGTGGGCCTCCCAGCGGATGCGGGCCTGGCTGCGCCTCGACAACGCCAGGACCCGGCCCCCGCTGATGGACTGGGCCGATCCGATCCTCGGCTACAGCAGATGGGCGCTCGACGTGCCGCTGCTGTGTGTGCGAAGACCGGACGGCACCGGACCGGGCGCGAACGGTCAGCGCGCGAACGGTCACGGTGCCGACACCGGCTGGTCGCCACCGCCGGGGGCGACCTTCGCGGACTGGCTCACCGGCGCCCTGGACGACGAGATCGGTCGCAGGCCCGACCGCAACGACCTCGACTATCACCTGACCACGCTGTTCCCGCCGGTTCGCGCGTCCGGATACCTGGAGGTCCGCTACATCGACGCCCAGCCCGGCGACAGCTGGACCGTCCCGATCCACGTGCTCGACGCGCTCATGTCCAGCAGCCGGGCCGTGGCCCAGGCGATCGCCATCGCCGCCCCACTGGCCGGGCACTGGCTCGACGCGGCCCGCTACGGGCTGGCCGATCTGAACATCCGCTCGGTGGCGGTGGAACTGCTCACCCTGGCCGCGGCCAACGCGTCGAGTACCGAGGCCGCACGCGAGATCGAAGCCGCCGTCGAGCGATGTCGCAACGGCGAGAGACCCGTGGCGGATTCCGCCGCGGCCGGCACCGGGACAGGCGGTCCTGGGGCGGATTCGTGAGCGCGGATCAGCGAGCGAACCGAGCACAGGACGCCATCCCGGGCGCGGTCGCGGGTCGAGCGTGCCTGCACTGCCGATCCGGTCCGGCGTGGCGAGCTGCGCCGAAGCCGACAGGAACTAGCACCGGAGACCCATCATGACCATTCAGCATCCGCCCGCCACCGATAACGCGGGCACCGATCGATTACGCGAGCAGATCGCCGAGGTGCTCACCCGCGCCAGACAGCGCACCCTCACCCTCACCGACTGCATCGACGAGGCCGAGCTGGTCGCGCAGCATTCGCGGCTGATGAGCCCGCTGGTCTGGGACCTCGCCCACATCGGCAATCAGGAGGAACTCTGGCTGGTCCGCGATGTCGGCGGCCGCGAGGCGGTGCGGGCCGACATCGACGAGCTGTACGACGCGTTCAAGCACGCCCGCTCGAACCGGCCAGCGCTGCCGCTGCTCGACCCGACCCAGGCCAGGGGTTACGTCGGCACCGTCCGGGACAAGGTCTGGGACGTGCTGGACCGCAGTGACTTACGCGGTTCGCCGCTGGTCGACGGCGGGTTCGCGTTCGGCATGATCGCCCAGCACGAGCAGCAGCACGACGAGACCATGCTGGCCACCCACCAATTGCGCAGCGGGCCCGCGGTATTGACCGCGCTCGCGGTGCCGACCACGACCGCGCCGGTCACCGGCGAGGTCGTGATACCGGCCGGTGAGTTCACCATGGGCACGTCCACCGAACCGTGGGCGTTGGACAACGAGCGCCCCGCGCATCGAGTTCGGTTGCCCGGCTTCGCGATCGACGCGGCACCGGTGACCAACGAGCAGTACCTCGCGTTCCTCGACGACCGCGGCTACGACCGGCCCGAACTGTGGTCCGAGCGCGGTTGGGCGCACCGGCAGGAGGCGGGCTTGGTCGCGCCGCAGTTCTGGGAGCGCGACTCGGCCGGGCAGTGGTGGCGGCGCGTCTTCGGCGTGCTGACCCCGGTGCGCCCGCACCAGCCGGTGGTGCACGTCTGCTGGTTCGAGGCCGAGGCGTACGCGAACTGGGCGGGCAAGCGGCTGCCCACCGAGGCCGAGTGGGAGAAGGCCGCGCGCCACGATCCGGCCACCGGCGCCACCCGCCGATTCCCCTGGGGCGACACCGAACCCGACGCGACCACCGCGAATCTCGGCCAGCGCCATCTGGAACCGGCCGACGTGGGCGCCTATCCGGCGGGCGCGTCCCCGGCCGGTGTGCACCAGCTCATCGGCGATGTATGGGAGTGGACCGCATCGGGTTTCGACCCGTACCCCGGTTTCCACGCCTTCCCGTACCAGGAGTACTCCGAGGTCTTCTTCGGCGGCGACTACCGCGTCCTGCGCGGCGGCTCGTTCGGCACCGATCCGGTCGCCTGCCGCAGCACCTTCCGCAACTGGGATCACCCGATCCGCAGGCAGATCTTCTCCGGGTTCCGGCTCGCCCGCGATCTGCGGCCGGGGGAGGCCGAATGAGCGGGCCGACGGGCGGTGTGCGCTGATGTGCAGACATCTCGGCTATGTCGGCCCGGCGGTCAGCGTCGGTGAGGTGCTCACCACCGGAACGCATTCGCTGCGTACCCAGGCATGGGCGCCCCGGGATATGCGGGGCGGCGGCACGATCAACGCCGATGGATTCGGCGTCGCCTGGTGGCGGCCCGCCGAGCCGGACGGCACGTCGGCGGCCGGTGCGCCGCCCGCCGACGCCGCGGCGGGCAGCGCACTGATCGCCAGCCGATACCGCAACCCGGCCCCGATCTGGACCGATCCCGCGGTGGAAGAGGTGCTGCCGCAGCTGCGTTCGACCGCGGTGCTGGCCTCGATCCGCTCCGCCACCGTCGGCATGCCGGTCGAGCGGGCCGCGTGCGCGCCGTTCACCAGCGCGCAGTGGGCGTTCAGCCACAACGGCTCGGTGCCCAACTGGCGCACCGCGATCACCGCGGCGTCGTCCGACTTGGACAATGCCGCAATGCGATTCGGCGCGACCAGGCTGTTCGAGACGATCCAGCTGCTGGACGCCGAATCGCCGACGGATGCCGCGACGCTCTGGGTGCTGCTGCGGCAGCTGCTCAGCGCGACGGCGCCGGACGGTTTCGTCGATTCGACGGGTACCGCCCTCGGCTTGCTGGCCGCCGGCGTGCTGAGACACGCGCCCGCCGCGCGGCTCAACTTCCTGCTCGGCGACGGCGAGACCCTCTGGGCCACCACGGTGCACCACGCCTTGTCGGCGCTGGTCACCGACACCGCCGCCGTGCTCGCCTCCGAACCCTATGACGACGACCCGAATTGGCGGTCGATCCCCGACCGCAGCCTGGTTATCGCTCGCCCAGGAAAGCTCACCATCGATCCGCTGCCCGACAGCACGAAAGGCGCCTCCCGATGACCGCACCGACGCTGGAGATCCACCTATCCGACGACGACCTCACCTCGGCCCTGCGCGCGGACGCCAGGCTCGGCCTGACCGCCGACCCGAAGTGGCTGCCGCCCAAGTGGTTCTACGACGCCCGCGGCAGTGAACTGTTCGAACAGATCACCGAGCTTCCCGAGTACTACCCGACGCGCACCGAACGGGCCCTGCTGGAGCGGGTGGTCGGCGAGATCGCCAGGGTGGCGCAGGCCGAGGTGCTCGTCGAACTCGGCGCGGGCTCGGCGGCCAAGACCAGGCTGCTGCTGTCCGCGCTGACCACCGGGGGCCCGCTCAAGACCTATGTCCCGCAAGATGTCTCGTCCACGGCGCTGCGCGCGGCGGCCGACGAGATCGCCGCGGAATTCCCCGGCCTGGCCGTGCACGGCGTGGTCAGCGATTTCACCGACACCCTGCACAACCTGCCCGGCGGCGGCCGCCGGATGATCGCCTTCCTCGGCGGCACCATCGGCAACCTGGTCCCCGCCGAGCGGGCCGAATTCCTCACCAGCATCCACGCGGTGCTGGAACCGGGCGAGCAGTTGCTGCTCGGCGCCGGTCTGGTCATCGATCCGGCCGTGCTGGTTCCGGCCTACGACGACGCGGCCGGTGTCACCGCCGAGTTCAACCGGAATGTGCTGCACGTGTTGAACTCTCGCCTCGACGCGGACTTCGTGCCGGAGAAGTTCGAGCACGTCGCGGTGTGGGATACCGAGCACGAGTGGATCGAAATGCGCTTGGCCGCAACCGAAGACATGACCGTTCGGGTTCGCGAGCTCGATCTCACCGTGCACTTCGCGGCAGGCGAGCAGATGCGCACCGAGATCTCGGCCAAGTTCCGGGTCGACGGCTTCAGCGCGGAACTCGCCGCCGCCGGGTTCCGCACCGAGCAGGTGTGGACCGACCCGGACGATCGCTTCGCGCTGTTCCTCGCCGCCAGGGACTAGGCGAGCCCGCGGCTAGGCGAGCAGTGGTGACCGGGTGGTCGCACCGGTCACCACCGCCGCGAGCCAGTCGACCAGGGGCCGCATCGTCTCCCAGGCGGTGCGGATCTCCTTGGCGGCGCGCGGCTTGTCCAGCCACGCGGGCGAGCCGAATTCCTTGTTGCAGACCAGGGCCTTGTGCCGGAGCAGGTCGATGCGCGGGTGGTCGGCGTCGTAACCCTTCGGCTTGGTCTTCAGCTTGTCGCCGCCGATGGTGAACCCCGCCTCGGTCAACTTCGCCAGGATCCGCTCCAGCTCCGGCCCGCGCACATCGTGGTCGATGGTGGAGCGCAGCTGGGCGATCTGCTCGGACGAGCCGCCGTAGAAACCGCCGGCGACGTAGAGTCCCGCCGCGCCGATCTGCACATACCAGCCGGTGCTCGGCGCCACGGACACGTACGCGCCCTGGTGATCCTTGTACGGCGTCTTGTCCTTGGAGAAGCGGACGTCGCGATACGGCCGGAAGATCTTGGCCGCACCGAAATCCGGCTCCAGCTCGGCGGTGAGCGCGAGCATCGGCGCCTTCACCGCCGACTCGTATACATCCTTGTGCGCGGACCAGAACATCTTCGAGTTGTCGACCTCGAGATCCTCGTAGAAATCCAATCCCGCCAGCGGAAACCCGCCGAACTTGGTCATGACTGTGCCTCGCTCATACCGAGCAATCTACGTTCTGAGGTCTCCGTTGAAGACAAGGAACCCCACCAGGAAGCCGATGATCATGGTGACGCCCGCGGTGATCGCCGCCCATTTGCCCAGCGGCTCACCCTTGTTGTGGCCGACGATGCCGAGCACGATGCCCGCGGGCCCGAACAGGATGGGGCAGAACAACACCGCGATCACCGCGCAGACGAAACCGATGATCGAGAACACCTGGCTGCCGGACGTGCGCTGCGGAGTGATGTACGGCTCGTAGGACTGCGGCGGGTACGCGCCGTAGCCGCCGGGCTGCGGACTCTGCTGCTCGCCGTATCCACCGGCAGGCGGGTAGTTGTACCTGCCGCCCTGCGGATACTGCGGTGCGCCGGCCGGATCCGGTCGCGCACCGCCACTCGGGTAGGGCGGCTGTGCACCGCCCGGATACTGCGGGGGAGATTGCTGGCCGCCGCGTGGCGGTTGATCGATGGACGCGTCCAGCGGTTGCAGCCCACTGGACGGGTCACCACCCCAGGCCGGCTGAGCAGGCCCGGATTCCGCGAACGGCCGCTCGTCGGACGGCTCCGCACCCCACGACGGCTGATCGCCCACCGGTCCGCTCTGCGGCGGCTGCCATTGCCCGGCCGGGTCGTTGCCGGTGGCGGGCGGCCCGCTCGGGTCCGGTTCTCCCGGTCGCGTCTGCCCGCCAAGCGGTCCGGCGGGCGCGTCGGTCGGTTGCCACCATTCACCCGCCGGGGGTGGCGGCGCGGTATACGGCTCACTCGAAGGTTCGGCCGCACCAACATCTTTCGACAACGAAGGCGGCGTACCCGAGCCCGGGGCCATCGCCTCGGACGCACTCGGCGACGACGCGGACTCGGCGGGCTCCGGGGTACCGCCGGCCGGTTTCGGATCCTGTGGCGTGCTCATCGCGCCCTCCTCGTCTCGTCCGGTCGCCACCTCTGCGTCCCTGCGCCGCCGCGGCCGTCCGCGCTCAGCGGACGGACTGCGTCCGGCTTGTCCGTTATGCGTACCACGATGGCCGAGCAGTGATAGCCGATTGCGCTAGAGCGTGGTGTCGTCGACGATCTCCACCGCTGCCACCTCGGCCGGCCGGTCGTCGTCCTCGTCCTCCGCGTGGCGCCGCTCGCGCGGCGTCGACTCCTGCGCCAGCTCGTCGGCGATGCCAAGCCTGCCGTCATCGTCGTTCTCGTGATAGCGAATGCGCAGGTCATCCGGCGGATCCTCGATATTGCGCTGGTAGGCGCGGATCTCGTCGGCCTGGTCGTCGTCTCCCATGTCGGTGTCGAGCGGTTCACGGTCCATACCTCCCAGTATCCCCGGGTACGGCCGTAACTAACGGACCCCGCGCAAAACAATGGCGGCCCGGACCGAGGTCCGAGCCGCC
The DNA here is from genome assembly GCF_042793755.1 of Nocardia sp. NPDC056564. Taxonomy (NCBI): domain Bacteria; kingdom Bacillati; phylum Actinomycetota; class Actinomycetes; order Mycobacteriales; family Nocardiaceae; genus Nocardia; species Nocardia sp. NPDC056564. Next base: position 287,288 of record NZ_JBHTUR010000011.1, on the reverse strand, counting down.
AGTTGCGTGCGGAAAAGCTATGCGTTGCCGTTGAACAGGCCGGTGACCGAGCCGTTCTCGAAGACCTCGCGGATGGTGCGGGCCAGCAGCGGCGCGATGGACAGCACCGTCAGCTGCGGGAACTTCTTCTCCTCGGTGATCGGCAGCGTGTTGGTGACCACGACCTCCTTGGCGCCGCAGGCGGCGAGGCGCTCCGCGGCCGGGTCGCTCAGCACGCCGTGCGTCGCGGCGATGACCACGTCACCGGCGCCGGCATCCTTGAGCACCTTGACCGCGCCGGCGATGGTGCCACCGGTGTCGATCATGTCGTCGATCAGGATGCAGGTGCGGCCCTCGACGTCGCCGACCACGCGGTTCGCCTTGATCTGGTTGGGCACCAGCGGATCCCGGGTCTTGTGGATGAACGCCAGCGGCGAGCCGCCCAGCGAGTCCGCCCACTTCTCGGCCACGCGCACGCGGCCGGAGTCGGGGGAGACCACGGTGATGTGATCGAGGGTGTAGTTGGTGCGGATGTACTCGGCGAGCTGCAGCTGCGCGTGCATGTGATCGACGGGGCCGTCGAAGAAGCCCTGGATCTGATCGGTGTGCAGGTCGACGGTGATGATCCGGTCCGCGCCCGCGGTCTTGAGCAGGTCGGCGACCAGGCGAGCGGAGATCGGCTCGCGGCCGCGGTGCTTCTTGTCCTGGCGGGCGTACGGGTAGAACGGCAGCACTGCGGTGATCCGCTTGGCCGAACCGCGCTTGAGCGCGTCGATCATGATGAGCTGTTCCATCAGCCACTGGTTCAGCGGCGCGGGAAAGCTCTGCAGCACGAACGCGTCGGAGCCGCGCACCGACTCCTCGAACCGGACGAAGATCTCGCCGTTGGCGAAGTCGCGTGCGGTCTGCGGCGTGACGTGGACGTCGAGTTCCTTGGCGACCTGTTCGGCCAGCTCAGGATGAGCGCGTCCCGAGAAGAGCATCAGGTTCTTCTGGTTATCGATCCATGACGCGGTCACTGCTGTTTGCCATCCTTTTGCTCGTGTGCCTGACCGGAGTCTTCTTTGGCGGCGTTGGCTTCTGCCGCCGCGCGCGCCGCGGCCGTTCCGGGACGGTGGCGTTGCACCCAGCCCTCGATGTTCTTCTGCGGCCCGCCGGAGATCGCGAGTGCCCCGGGCGGAACGCTTCTGCGCAGTACAGTACCCGCCGCCGTATACGCTCCGTCACCCACCGTTACCGGTGCGACAAACATCGTGTCGCTTCCCGTTCGCACATGCGATCCGACAGTGGTGTGATGCTTGGTCACTCCGTCGTAGTTGACGAAAACACTCGAAGCGCCGATGTTGCTGTACTCGCCGATGGTGGCGTCGCCCACATAAGTCAGGTGCGGCACCTTGGAGTGCGCGCCGATCGAGGCGTTCTTGGTCTCCACGAAGGCGCCGAGCTTGCCGGAATTGCCGACCACGGTCCCGGGTCGTAGGTAACTGAACGGGCCGATGGTCGCGCCGGGGCCGATCATCGCGCCCTCGCCGTGCGTACGGACGACCCGGGCGCCGTCGCCGACGACCACGTCGGTCAGCGTGCTGTCCGGCCCGATCTCGGCGTCCTCGCCGATCACGGTGTCGCCGAGCAACTGCACGCCGGGCCGCAGGATCGCGTCCCTGCTGATCCGCACACTCGCGTCCACCCAGGTGGAGGCCGGATCGATGATGGTGACGCCGGCCCGCATGTGCCGTTCCAGGATGTAGCGGTTGAGCCTGCTGGTCGCGTTGGCCAGCTGGACCCGGTCGTTCACGCCGGTGACCTTGGCCGCGTCGACCAGCCGGGCGCCGTGCACCGGATGCCCGGCCTCGCGGGCCAGCCGCAGCACGTCGGTCAGATACAGCTCGTGCTGGGCGTTGGCGGTGGACAACCGGCTGATCATGGTGCGCAGCACATTCACGTCGAACGCGTAGACGCCCGAGTTGACCTCGGTGATCGCGGACTGTGCCGGGGTGGCGTCGGCGTGCTCGACGATCTCGACCACGTGGCCTTCGGCGTCGCGCACGATGCGGCCGTAGCCGTTCGGGTCGTCCGGCACGAAGGTCAGCACGGTCACCGCGGACCGCTCGGCGTAGGAGCGGTGCTCGTCGAGCAGCGCGGACAGCGTGTGCCCGTCGAGCAGCGGGACGTCGGCGGAGGTGACGAGCAGGTCGCCGGTGAAACCGACGGGCAGCGCGGCCAGCGCGCACTGCACCGCGTGCCCGGTGCCGAGCTGTTCCTCCTGGATGGCCGGAGTGATCTCACGGCCGAGGTCGATGCCCACCGCGTTGACGGCGGCGCCGACCTGCTCGCGGTCGTGTCCGACCACGGTGATCAGATATGCGGGGTCGATCTCGTTCGCCGCATGCAGCGCGTGTGCGAGCATGCTTCGACCGGCCAGCGAATGCAGCACTTTGGGGGTCTTCGACCGCATTCGCGTCCCGGCACCGGCTGCGAGAACGACGACGGCGGTCTGCTGTGGCATGGATCTCCCTCGGCTGCCTGTCATCATGCTGCTGGGCTCTGCTCATCGTGCTGGGGTGTCTGCTGTGCTGGGCGCAGATGTGCGGGCCAACGATAGGTCATCGTGCTGCCGAGCTCCGCCGCCAGGACTCGAACCTGAACTATCTGAACCAAAATCAGAGGTGCTGCCATTACACCACGGCGGATTGTCACATCGGCGGATCGGGAACACCCGCCGCTGTGCCACGGCACGGGAAAGATCCTCGCATACACCCACGCCTCTCCGCGATTCTTGCCGGTAGTTGGAGCGTTTGGCCAGCCCGACCGGGAGCTGATCGAAGGCGCGCCCGGGGTTGACGGGGCAATCTCGCGAGCTGTCTGGAACAGTTAAGGCACTGGACGGTCGGGCGACGAAGGGAGGCGGGAGCGATGTCGGTTAGTGAACCGCCCAAAGTGTCGCGTCCGCGGATGACCGGTACCCAGCGGCGACAGCAGCTCATCGAGATCGGTCGCGCGCTGTTCGCCGAGCGCGGCTACGACGCCACCTCGATCGAGGAGATCGCGCAGCGGGCCCAGGTCTCCAAACCCGTGGTGTACGAACACTTCGGCGGCAAAGAAGGGCTGTACGCGGTCGTCGTCGACCGCGAGATGTCCATGCTGCTGGACATGATCGTGTCCTCGCTGACCCAGAATCGATCGCGGGTCCGGCTCGAACAGGTCGCGCTCGCGCTGCTCACCTACATCGAGGAACGCACCGACGGGTTCCGCATCCTGGTGCGCGATCAGCCGGCGGGTAATGCCGAGGGCCGCTATTCCAGCCTGCTCAACGAGGCCGTGAACCAGGTAGCGCACATCCTCGCCGGGGATTTCGAGCGGCGCGGTTTCGACACCAGCCTGGCCACGCTCTATGCCCAGGCCTTGGTCGGGCAGGTCGCCACCGCCGCCACCTGGTGGCTGGACGAACGCAAACCGTCGAAAGAGGTTGTCGCCGTGCACTTGGTGAATCTGTGCTGGAACGGGTTGAGCCATCTGGAGGCCGACCCGCATCTCAGCTCGGAGTGGCGCGCCGGTATCGAGGAGTGACTCGCGTTGTTAACCAGCGAATTGCGAAGCGGGTCCAGTCGAATGCTCGAATTGACTGCCGAGGGCCCGCCTGGTGGTACGGTTCACCCATCCTTTGGGTGCTGTTCGGGCGGTAAGTCGGTCTACTTCGTGATGTCGGTCTACTTCAGGATGGCTGGTTTTTAGGATGACAGGCGGATCTGATGGCTAGGCAAGCGCGCGCGGAGATCACCCGCGACTCCGTTCTTGCGGGCGCTGCCGATGTCTTTCTGCGCTTGGGTTACGCGAACGCGAGTCTGAGCGAGATCATCGCGCAGTCCAATGTGACCAAGGGCGCCTTGTACTTTCACTTCGGCTCGAAGGAAGAGCTGGCGCGTGCGGTGGTCGATCAGGGCAACGAGCGGCTGGTCAGCTCGTGTCAGGGTTTCTTCGATCCCCGGGTGCCCGCGCTCGAGGCGTGCATCGGCATCACCTATGTGGTCGCGGACCTATCGATGAACGATCCGATGGTCGGCGCGATGCTCAAGCTGACCCATCAGATCGGCGACTACCGCGGCGCGCAGGGCGACAACATCGCCAAGACGTGGGGCGACACCTACCGCGTGCTCTCCGAAAGGGCCATCGCCCAAGGCGATTTGCAGCCCGAGCTCGACGCCGAGGTGATCGGCATGCTGCTGCAGGAGATGACCGCGGGCGTGCACATCATCGCAGTCGGCACCGAGTCGATCGATCAGATGGCGACCAGGATGGAACGCGTCTGGTACTTCCTGCTGCCGTCGATCGTCCCCGCCGAGAAGCTCGCCTACTTCCGTGAGTTCGCGGCCAGGCGCCTGCGCCGCTACGTGCCCTGACCGCCCGGGCCTCCGCCGCGGCCCGGCGCATTCGCACCTCGCGAGCGCTCCTTGTCGGCGGCACTGACTAGACTTTTGCCTGCTGCTCGAAATACCCGGCTTGAGCTCAGGAGTTGTGATGCCGACCCATCGTCCACCGCTTGCGGGACTCGCGGCGGTCGCCGGTGCCGACACCGCCCTGCGGACCGTTGCCGAGCTGGTCGGTAAATCCTCGGTCGAGCTGGTCGGGCCGTCCGGTGTGCGGGCGTTCGTGGCCGCGACGATCGAGGCGAAGCGGCCGGTGGTGGTGGTCACCGCGACCGGTCGCGAGGCGGACGATCTGACCGTCGAGCTCGAGGAGATGCTCGGCCCGTCGGTCGCGCAGTTCCCGTCCTGGGAAACCCTGCCGCACGAGCGGTTGTCGCCCGGTGCGGACACCGTCGGGCGCAGGCTCGAGGTGCTGCGCAGGCTGGCCCATCCGGAGGATCCCGCGTTCCCTGCGCCGCTGCGCGCGGTGGTGACCACGGTGCGCTCGCTGATGCAGCCGATGGCGGGCAGCCTCGGCGACATCGAGCCGATCGTGCTGCGCGTCGGTGCCGAACTCGACTTCGACGAACTGCTCACGCGCCTGGTCGAATTCGCCTACAGCCGGGTCGACATGGTCGGCAAGCGCGGCGAGTTCGCGGTGCGCGGCGGCATTCTCGACCTGTTCCCGCCGACCGCCGATCATCCGGTGCGCGTGGAGTTCTGGGGCGACGAGGTCACCGAGCTACGCCCGTTCGCGGTCGCCGACCAGCGGTCGCTGGCCGAGGTGTCGGTGGATGTCGTGGTCGCGCCGCCCTGCCGGGAACTGCTGCTGACCACCGACGTGCGCGAGCGCGCGGCCGAGGTCGCTGCGGCCAACGCGGCCGACGCCGCCCTGGTCGAGATGCTGGAGAAGCTGGCCAACGGGGTTCCGGTGGACGGCATGGAGGCGCTGCTGCCGGTGCTGAAGCCGGGCGAACTGCGGCTGCTCACCGAGGTGCTGCCCGAGGGCACCCATCTGCTGCTGTGCGATCCGGAGAAGATCCGCACCCGCGCCGCCGACCTGGTGCGCACCGGCGAGGAGTTCCTGGAGGCGTCCTGGACCGCGGCGTCCTTCGGCGCCGACGCGCCGCTCGGCGCCAACGGCCTGGACCTGGCCGCCTCCGGTTACCAGTCGCTGCCCGACGTGCACGCCAGCGCGGACGCGCGCGGCCTGCCCTGGTGGACGCTGAGCCCGCTCACCGCGGGCACCCCCGCCGAGGTGGTGCTGCCGGTGCTGGCCGGGCCGACCGCGCGCGGCTCCGACGAACTCGTCGCGACCATCTTCGCCTCGCTGCGCGCGCACGTGGCGACCGGCGGCCGCGCCGTGGTCGTGGTCGCGGGACACGGTACGGCGCAACGCATTCTGGAACGACTCGCAGACGCGGACGTGCCCGCGGCGGCGCTGGAGCCCGGTGCCGAACCGGGCAACGGTGTGGTCGGCGTGCTGTGCGGATCGCTGCACGACGGCCTGGTGTTCGATGACGCCGGACTCGTCGTCGTCGCCGAGTCCGACCTCACCGGCAACCGGATGACCGCGCCCGGCGACGGCAAGCGACTGCCCGCCAAGCGGCGCAACCAGGTCGATCCGCTGGCCTTGACCGCCGGCGACATGGTGGTGCACGACCAGCACGGCATCGGCCGGTTCGTCGAGATGATCGAGCGCACGGTCGGCGGCGCGCGCCGTGAATACCTGGTGATCGAATACGCGCCGGGCAAGCGCGGCCAGCCGGGTGACCGGCTGTTCGTGCCGATGGAGTCGCTGGATCAGCTGTCCCGCTACGTCGGCGGCGAGCTGCCCAGCCTGTCCAAGCTCGGCGGGTCCGACTGGGCGAACACGAAACGCAAGGCGCGCAAGGCCGTTCGGGAGATCGCCGGCGAGCTGGTGCAGCTGTACGCCGCGCGCCAGGCCGCGCCGGGCCACGCGTTCGGCCCGGACACCCCGTGGCAGCAGGAGATGGAGGACGCGTTCGCGTTCACCGAGACCGTCGATCAGATGACCGCCATCGCCGAGGTCAAGTCGGATATGGAGAAGCCGGTTCCGATGGACCGGGTGGTGTGCGGCGACGTCGGCTACGGCAAGACCGAGATCGCCGTGCGTGCCGCGTTCAAGGCGGTGCAGGACGGTAAGCAGGTCGTGGTGCTGGTGCCGACAACCCTGCTGGCGCAACAACATCTGCAGACGTTCACCGAGCGGGTGGCCGGCTTCCCGATCAATGTGAAGGGCCTGTCCCGGTTCACCGATCCGGCCGACGCCCGCGCGGTGCTGGAGGGCATGGCCGACGGCACCGTCGACATCGTGGTCGGCACGCACCGGTTGCTGCAGACCGGCGTGCGCTGGAAGGACCTCGGCCTGGTCGTGGTCGACGAGGAGCAGCGCTTCGGCGTCGAACACAAGGAACACATCAAGGCGCTGCGCACGCACGTGGACGTGCTGACCATGTCCGCGACGCCGATCCCGCGCACCCTGGAGATGAGCCTGGCCGGCATCCGCGAGATGTCCACCATCCTCACCCCGCCGGAGGAGCGGCACCCGGTGCTCACCTACGTCGGCGCGTACAACGACAAGCAGGTCACCGCCGCGATCCGGCGCGAACTGCTGCGCGACGGCCAGGTGTTCTACGTGCACAACCGGGTGTCCTCGATCGACAAGGCGGCCAAGCGGATTCGCGACCTGGTGCCCGAGGCCAGGGTGGCGGTCGCGCACGGCCAGATGAACGAGGACGCGCTCGAGTCCACCGTGGCCGGCTTCTGGGAGCGTGAGTTCGACGTGCTCGTCTGTACCACGATCATCGAGACCGGCCTGGACATCTCCAACGCGAACACCCTGCTCGTGGAACGCGCCGACACCCTCGGCCTCTCGCAGCTGCACCAGTTGCGCGGCCGGGTGGGCCGCAGCCGCGAACGCGGGTACGCCTACTTCCTGTACCCGCCGGAGAAGCCGCTCACCGAGACCGCCTACGACCGCCTCGCCACCATCGCGCAGAACTCCGATCTCGGCGCGGGCATGGCGGTGGCGATGAAGGACCTCGAAATCCGTGGCGCCGGTAACGTGCTCGGTGCCGAACAGTCCGGGCACGTCGCCGGCGTCGGCTTCGACCTCTACGTGCGACTGGTCGGCGAGGCCGTCGAGGCGTACCGGGCCGCCGCCGACGGCAGGCCGATCACCACCGAGGAACCCAAGGAGATGCGCATCGACCTGCCCGTCGACGCGCACATCCCGCCCGACTACATCGGCAGCGACCGGCTGCGGCTGGAGGGCTACCGCAAACTCGCCTCCGCGCAAGACGATTCGACGCTCGCCTCGGTCGTCGAGGAACTCGTCGACCGCTACGGTCCACTGCCGGTCGAGGTCGGCCGCCTGGTTTCGGTGGCGAAGCTGCGGCTGCTGGCCCGCGAGTACGAGGTCACCGAGATCGCGGTCACCGGAACGACGCTCAAGATCTCGCCGCTGCACCTGCCCGACTCGAAGCAGATGCGGCTCAAGCGGATCTACCCCAGCGCCAGCTATCGCGCGGCCAGCGGCGTGATCTCGCTGCCGCTGCCGCGCGTCGAGGACAGCGTCGGCGCCGAGCGCGTCCGCGACGTGGTGCTGCTGCAATTCGTCGCCGACCTGCTCCTCGCCCTGGACGGAAAGGCCCAGGGCGCAGTGGATCTCACCACCGCGACCGAGGTCTCGGCGGCCCGATGACCGCCGATCGCGACGAGGCCGTGCTGCGCGCCGCCCGGCATGCTGCCGCCAGCGGCGTGCCCTCGGACACCGCGGTGGTGGCCGCGGGCCTGACCGGCGCCGTCGAAGTGATGGATCGCCTGTGGAACTTCGGCGGCTGGGAGGTGACCCAAACCCACGACTCGCTGCGTCCCTACCTGCTCGAGGAGACCTACGAGTTGCTCGACGCCATCCAGCACGATGACGCCGAAACCATCAAGGAGGAACTGGGCGACCTGCTGCTCCAGGTCCTCTTCCACTCCAGGATCGCCCAGGCCGCAGGCGAATTCACGGTCAACGACGTGGCCGCCGCCCTGGTGGCCAAGCTCGTCAACCGCAGCCCCTACCTCCGCGACACTCAATTCGCCGCGGACACCACCCTCGAAGAAAAGATCGCCGCCCAGGAAAGCGCCTGGGAAGAACGCAAATCCGCCGAGAAGTCCCGCCGCTCCTGCCTGGACGGCATCGCCATGGCCCAACCCGCACTGGCCCTCGCCGAGAAGATCCGCGACCGCAGCACCAAGGCCGGCCTCCCCGACGACCTCGTCCCCGAAGACCTGCGCGTCGTCCACCTCGGCCTCGCCGACAGCGCCGAGGAACGCCTCCGCAAAGCGACCCTCACCTTCGCCGCCGCCATCCGCGCCACCGAGGATGCCGCGGAAGCCGATCGCGGGGAACGACTTCCGCTAGCCGGCGACGACTGGCGTAAGTACTGGGTTCACTGAGACGAGACCGGCGGCGTATCCACGATCTCGGTGAGCGTGCCGGGTTCGGCCTTGTCGACATAGAGGATGCCGTTGAGGTGATCGGTCTCGTGCTGCACGATGCGGGCGGGCCAGCCGCTGAACTCCGCGAGCCGGGAGACTCCGCCGAGATCCGTGTAGCGCAGCGTGACATCGGCATGCCGGCGAACCACCGCGTGGTATCCGGTGACGCTCAGGCAGCCCTCGGGAAAATCGGCGGTGCGCAGTGACGAGGGCGTGTAGCCCGGATTGAGGATCGCCAGGAATTCCTGCGGATGCCGTTCGCGGGTGATGGCGATCTCCTCGCTGACCGGGAACAGATCCTCGATCACCGCCAGTTGTACGGGCAGGCCGATCTGCGGCGCGGCCAAACCGACGCCGGGTGCCGCGTGCATCGTCCGCCGCATCAACTCGACCAGGGCCGACAGCGTTTCGTCGTCGAGCTGACCGTCGTACTCCTGGGCGACCGATCGCAGCACCGGATCGCCGGACTGGACGATGGGCGCGACACCGTCGCCGTATCGATCCAGCAACTGCTCGACCTGCCCCCGCAGACTCGACGCGCCCGCATCTTCAGCTGGTGTTGCCATAGCCCTTCCCTCACTTCTCCCGACGCCGCGACGACTGACCCGGCAGCTGATCGTGATGCTAGCCCGATCCACCACCTCCGCTCGGCACCGGACTTCCCTCCCGCCAAGCAAGCCGCCGTACTCCTAGCGTTCGATAAAGCGCCGTAATCGACCGAGCCGCAGCCCATTCGGCATTTCGCCCGGCGCGATATCGCGTCGCCGACCGGGACCTCACCGCGGGCCCACTCGTATTTCGGCGCGGCCAGGTCCCGGTCGCGGCGATTCGGCCCGGGTAGCGTTTGGGGGGTACTGCGTCGGTGGGTGTGCGATCGGGAGGTTGCGATGTTGAGTGTGTTTTCTTCGCCGGGGCACTACGTGCAGGGGCGGGAGGCGACCGCGCAGCTCGGGGCGGAGATGACTCGGTTGGGGATCGGGGGGCCGGTCACGATTGTCGCGGGGCGGAGTGCGCAGCGGTTGCTGGCGCAGGTGTGGGAGCGGTCGCTGACGGACGCGAAAATCGCCTACTCCGTACATCTTTCGAACGGCGAGTGCACCAGGGCGGAGATCGCCAAGATCACCGCGGGTGTGCAGGAGAACGGCAGCACGGTGGTGTTGGGTGCCGGCGGTGGAAAGGTGCTCGACTCGGCACGAGTGGTCGCCGACGACCTCGGGTTGCCGATGATCAGCTGTCCGACCACGGCGTCGAGTGACGCGCCGTGCAGTGCGTTGTCCGTGATCTACACGGATGCAGGCGAAGTGGAGACCTCGCAGCTGCTGCGCCGCAATCCGGCGCTCGTGCTCGTCGACACCTCGGTGATCGTGCAGGCGCCGGCCCGGCTGCTCGCCGCCGGCATGGGGGACGCGCTCGCCACCTGGTTCGAGGCGCGGACCTGTTCGGCGGCGCAGGTGCGCAATCTGCGTGGTGGCGCGTCCACGCGCAGCGCCACCGCCCTGGCCGAGCTCTGCTACCACACGCTGCTCGCGGATGGCCCGCAGGCCTTGGCCGCGGTGCGGGAGCACGCGATCACCCCGGCGCTCGAGCGAATCGTCGAGGCCAACACCTTACTGTCCGGTCTCGGCTTCGAATCCTCCGGCCTGGCCGCCGCGCACGCCGTGCACAACGGGCTCACCGCCGCGCCCCAGACTCACGCGTATCTGCACGGCGAGAAGGTCGCATTCGGCGTCGTTACCCAGTTGGTCCTGGAGGGCGCTCCGGCCGCCGAGATCAACACGGTTCTCGACTTCTGCGCCGAGATCGGTCTGCCGACCACCCTCGCCGGTGTCGGCCTGGCCGACGCAGACGAAGCCACTCTGTTCGCGATCGCCACCCGCGCCACTGCTCCCGCCGAGTCGATCCACAACGAACCCTTCACGGTCGACGCCGCGATGACGATCGACGCCCTCCGCGCCGCCGACGCCCTCGGCCGCACCCGCTAGCCCACCCCTACAGCCGTGCGGCGGCGGGGCGCAGTGGGGGAGTCTGCGGCTCGCGTCAGGTATGAACCGTGTCACTAACGAACCGTGGAGCCGGTTAACGTCCGAGCACCTCCGCGGGATTTCGACATAGAAACCTCACCTTCCCGCAAGCATGTCGTCACCGTCCGTCGGGAAACCTGTCAGTAGTCCTTCGCTATTCTTGCGGTGGAACCCGAAGCCAATGGCGGGCAAACCGCCGGGGAGGACGTTCGGTCCGGTGCACATCAGCAGAGTCGCGGAGCACCCGCGACCGGATCATGTGTTGTTCCACTTCAGCGACACCCATGTCATCGCCGGCGACGGCGAGCTATACGGTGACGTCGACGCGGACCAGCGGTTACGCCAACTACTCGAGCAGGCCGCGGCCAGTCGGATCCAGCCGACCGCGATCGTGTTCACCGGCGATCTCACCGACAAGGGTGAGCCCGCGGCGTACGACAAGCTCAAGGCTCTGATCGAGCCGTTCGCGCGGAGTTTGCCAGCGCCCATCGTGTGGGTCGCGGGAAATCACGACGACCGCAGTCTCCTGCGCCGCAAACTCCTCGGCGAGCGGGCCTCTACCGCCCCGCTCGACCGCGTGCATCTGATCGACGGCCTGCGCATCATCGCGCTGGACACCTCGGTCCCCGGCCACCATTACGGCGAGATCTCCGACGAACAGCTGGACTGGCTGCGTGCGGTGCTGGCCGAGCCGGCCCCGTTCGGCACCATCCTGGCCATGCACCATCCGCCCGTGCCGTGCGTGCTCGACCTCGCGGTCACCGTCGAGCTGCGCGACCAGCGCAAGTTGGCCGACGTGCTCGACGGCAGCGACGTCCGTGCCATCCTGGCCGGTCACCTGCACTTCTCCACCAACGCGACCTTCGCGGGCATCCCGGTCTCGGTGGCCTCGGCAACCTGCTACAGCCAGGATCTCGGCGTCGAGCAGGGTGCCCAGCGCGGCCGGGACGGCGCGCAGGCGTTCAACTACGTGCACATCTACCCGGACACCGTGGTGCACTCGGTGGTCCCGATCGACCGCGGCCCGACGGTCGGCAAGCCGGCCACCGCGGCGGAGGCCGCCAGGACGCTCGCGGCGGAGGGGATCGTCATCCCGCCCGCCGCGCGCATCCCACATGTCATGCGGCGCCGGGCGACGACTCCGGAAGCGGACGACGAGACGGTGCGCTGAGCCGCTCCCACGGCGCCGGATCCGGGAAGTAGCGCGACAGGAACGCCGAAACCGCAAGCACACGTTCGGTTTCGGAGATCTCCGGGAAACTTCCGTCGTTCAGGCAGAAGAAGTCGACGTTGCGTTTGCGCGCGATCCCGTCCAGCAGCGAGAGCCCCTTGTGACTCGTCGTGTCTACGTAACGCACCTTCGCCGTCTCCTGCGGCACCGCCCGCCCGGTCAGCATCGCGTAGTAGTGATACAGCGAGTTGGTGACGGAAATGTCGGTGGCCGAACGGAATCGGCTGGTCCTGGTGCGTGCGAAGTCGGCCGCGAACTCCTCCTCCATCTCCAGTAATACGCTGCGGCGCAAGGGAACCGGCGTGTGCTCGAGGTGCCGCGAGATGAGGTGCCCGAACCGTTCGGCGAGCAGTTCCCGGTTCACCCTGGCGGCGTTCTCGAAACCGCTGCGCCGCTCGTTGTTGCGGCCCGGCCCGATCCTGGTGTCCGCCTCGATGAATCGGCTGATCCCGGCCGAGGTGAAGAACATCGACGGGCGCACCGGCCGCGCGAAGAACATGTCGTCGTTGGAGTACAGGAAGTGCTCGCTGAGCCCCTCGATGTGCTGCAACTGGCATTCCACCGCGTGGGAATTGAAGGTCGGCAGCCCGCTGGTGTCCGAAAAGTGGTCCAGCGCACGGACAACCGTCACCCGGGGATGGTCGGCGAGCCAGGCGGGCAGGGCCGAGTCGGTGGCGATGAAGATCCGCCGGATCCACGGTGCGTTCTTGTCCACCGACCGCAGTGCGTATTTCAGCTCGTCGATCTGCCGGATGCGCGCGTCCGCGTCGTCACCCTCGCCGACCACGACCTGCGCGAGCATGCCCGCGCGGCGGGCCCGGAACTCCGGATCCGAGCCGTCCACCCAGGAGAACACCAGGTCGATGTCGAAGTTCACGTCGCTCGGTTGCGGCGCGAACATGTCCACCAGGGTCGGCCAGGCCCGATCGAACAGCAGCACCTGCGTCTGCTCGACATCGGCGAGGTCGAACACGGTGCGGGTCAACGCGTTCGGGCGCGGGCACTCGACCGTGTCGCCGTGGTACTGCCACAGCTCCAGGTCCACCCGGTGGGCCGGATCGCTGTCGCGCCCGATCCGGAACACGTTGTGCTGCACTTCTTCACACGCGAAGCCCGCGGCCGTCGCGCCGGCCATGACGCGGCCGACCATCAGATGGTGCGCCGCGTCCGCGGCGAGCACCAGCCGGTGCCCGCGGTCGCGCACCAGCAGGAACGGCACCTCGGCCGCCGCGAGCTCGGAGCGCAGGTATCCCAAATCCTCGATCATCGAGGCCGATACGGCCAGGTTGCCCGCCATCGGGCGGGTCGCCAGCTCAATCGGGTTCACTGCCCCCATGTCCATCATCAGCTTGTTCTCCACATTCGTTCGTGCTCCGTTGGGGCCAACTACCGAGGCACCGCGCCGGAGCCGAGCGGCCGCACCGCCGACGTCGTTCGGTCGGCCGTGCGTTGCCGCGCCCGGCGCGGTCGCATTCAGAAGTGGGGCACGATGCCGTAGCGCAGGAACGAATTGATCACGCGGTATGTAGACGACAGGTAAACCATTCGTTTTCACCTCACTCACGGCAGAACGCACAAGCGTCAAATGATGGGTGTGCTGGATCCGTGCGCGCGGGCGAGACGACCGAGCGTGCGCACGGGAGACAGCACGCTGGGCCGGACAATCATCGGCCGGCAAAGAGAAGATGTCCCAGACAACAATGGGGACTGTACGAATGATGCATCGACGGTGACATTTCGTCAATCGGGACACTCCGTCTCACCCGCTGCCGTTTCACTGCCTTTGCGCCCGCTCGCGCGCCCCGGAGCCACGCCTTGCCTGGTTGTGGCAGCCGAACGGCTCGATATGGGCGGCCGCGGCGCAGCTCAGCCGGTCTGTCGCGGTGACCGGCATCATGTCCCGGCGAGCGCGGGGGTGGCGGCGAACGGACCGACTAATTAGGCTAGCCTCACCAATCTTTTAGCGAAGGGAGTGCACCGCTGTGCGCGTCGTCATTCTGTTCGGATCCGAGATGGGCACGGCCGAGTCCGTCGCGGACAGCGTCGCCGACGCCCTCTCGGCGCACGACGTGTCGGTCTACGACATGGGCGACTTCGCCGTCGCCGATCTCGCCGTGCACGACTTCCACGTCATCGTCTGCTCGACCTACGGCGACGGCGAACTGCCGACCAACGCGGAACCGTTCTTCGACGAACTCGCCGCGGCCGCGCCCGATCTGACCGGCCTGCGGTTCGCCGTGTTCGGCCTGGGCGACAGCATCTACGGCGACACCTTCAATCGCGGCGGCGAGATCGCGGCCGAGCGGCTCGTCGAGTGCGGCGCGATCCAGGTGGGCGAGCACGCGCGGCACGACGCGTCGACCGAAATCCGGGCGAAGGAGATGGCCCGCGACTGGGCGGCGACGCTGCCCATCCGCGCGTTCGCCCCGGCCTGATAGTCGGCTGAGAGCAGTCCGGACATAGGGTGCAGCGCCAGCGGACAAGTGGCCCAGCACTTTAGACTGCTATCAAGCGCGGCACAGCCCGTCGCGCTCGACGATCCATGAGGTGACGAAGATGGTAGCCGGAGCGAGCCACGTGCAACGTCAAGACCACTCGACAGATTGCGACGATCACCCCGAGCTGGACGTGCTCCCGGAATGGCCGCAGGAAACGATCGCGGTGCTGGTCACCACCGACCCCGGGCCGCACGCTATCCCGGTGTCCTGGCCGGTGCGGGCCGGCGATCGGCGCATCCTGCTCAGTCTCAAGTTCGATCGTGGGTCGCTGGCCCGGCTGCGTGCGCGCCCGCAGGTGGCGCTGCTGATCCTCGGCGGCGGCAACGTCGCGCTGTGCGCGCGGGGGACCGCGCACGTCATCGCGGAGGAGATGCCGGACGCCGCCGATTACGCGGCCGTGCGGATCGACGTCGAGGCGATCGATGACCATCGCCAGTCGGCGTTCCAGGTCGCCAATGGCATCCAGCGCACCGTGCTCGACCCGAGCGAACTGCACGCGCTGGAGGGCCGGGTGCGCACCCTGCGTACCTGGTCAAAAGACCAAAACTGAACCTGCGCAACACTTCCGGAACGCACGATGATAATCGGGAACGAGGGCGGCGCGAACGGGCCGCATGGAAGGGATTCATGAGCGTCACATTGGCCAAAGGCGGAAATGTTTCGCTGTCTAAGCAGGCAGCCAACCTCAGCAAGGTCGCGGTGGGCCTCGGTTGGGATGTGCGCACCACCACGGGTGCCGACTACGACCTCGACGCCAGCGCGCTGGCCACCGGACCGGACCTGAAGGTGCTGTCGGATCAGCATTTCGTCTTCTACAACAACCTGCGGTCGCCCGAGGGCTCGATCGAGCACACCGGCGACAATCTGACCGGCGAGGGCGAGGGCGACGACGAGGTGATCAACGTCGACCTGAGCGCCACCCCGCCGACCATCACCAACATCTTCTTCCCGGTGTCCATTCACGACGCCGACGCGCGCAGCCAGTCGTTCGGGCAGATCCGCAACGCGTTCATCCGGGTCACCGACGCGACGACCGGCGTGGAGCTGGCCCGCTACGACCTCACCGAGGATGCCTCGACCGAGACCGCGATGGTGTTCGGCGAGCTCTACCGGCACAACAACGAGTGGAAGTTCCGCGCCATCGGTCAGGGCTACGCCTCCGGACTGGCAGGCATCGCCCGCGACTACGGCGTGCACATCTGATCGGTCGTCCGCGGCGCGGGCCTTCCGGATCCTGCCGGGCGGCAAGACCTCCGGAAGACCCGCCCCGAATCAGCTGGGGCTGCTGAGGCTTTCCGGCGCCTCCGCGATCAGCCGCGAGCGGTCGCGTTCCCGGCTGTCCAGCAGCGCGAAGTACCGGCGGAGCATGAGCCCGGCCGTGGTGGCCAGGCCCGCGGTGAGTCCCCACCAGACGCCTGCCGCGCCGAGGCCGATCGGGAAGGCCAGCAGCAGCGCGACCGGAAGGCCCACACACCAGTAGCCGATGATCGACAACCGGAAACCGGCGTTGGTCTCCTTCAACCCGCGCAGCAAACCGGTGCCGATGTTCTGCGCGGCGTCGAAGAATTGCAGCACGATGCCGATCAGCAACAGGGTGTGCGCGATCTGGATCGTGCTGGTGTCGCTCGAATTCAAGAACGGCCGCAGCACCAGGTCGGGTGCGATCACGTAGACCGCCCCGGTGAGCGCGGCGACGACCGCCGCATGCCGCAGTGCGATCCAGGCCAGCGCCCTGGCGTGCGGGTATTCGTCGCGGGTGACGGCATGGCTGACCAGGATCGACGCGCCGTGCGACAGGCCGATGGCGACCTGGAACACGATGTAGATGATCTGGTAGACGATGTTGTGCGCGGCCAGCGCGGCCGGGCCGATGCTGCCCATCACGAGCGCGAGCACCGAGAACATGCCCGCCTCGGAGCCGTACGTCAGGGCGATCGGCGCGCCCAGCTTCAGCTCGGCGAGCACGGTCGAGCGCCGCACCGGCCACGGCCGCAGCGGCAGCGTCGGGCCGAGCCGGGCGTCGCGGCGCACCATCGCCCAGAACACTGCGAAGGTGATCAGGAAGACCAGCGAGGTCGCCACGCCGATGCCGGTGAGACCCAGCTCGGGCAGCCCGGCCCGGCCGTGGATGAAGCCGAGGGCCAGCACCAGATTCAGCAGCACCGACCCGAGCGTGACCAGCAGCAGGGCCTGCGGGCGTTGCATGCCGACGGTGTACTGGCGCAGCACCTGGAACCACAGGCACGGCAGCAGACCTGGCGCCAGCGCCACCATCAGCGGACGCGCGTCCGCCAGCACCCCGGCGTCCTGCCCGAGCCATTGCAACGCCCAGCCGAGCCCGATGAGCAGCGCGCCGCCGACCAGGCCGGCCAGCGTGGCGATCAGGAAGCTCGACCGCAGCACGTCCTTGATCTCGTCATCCGGGGAGACGCCGCGCTTGCCCGCCGAACTCACCGCGGTCGCGATCTGATTGCCGCTCGCGGTGATCAGCCCGACGCACATGGTGCGGATCTGATTGAACAGCGCGATCGCCAGCCCGCCCGCGGCCACCTGCTGCACGCCGAGCGTGCCCATCAGGACGACGTTCGTGGTGGACACCGCGATCTGCGCCAACTGGGTCAGCGCGATCGGGGTGGCGAGCGCGGTGAGCCGGCGGCTGTCCGCCCGGTAGCCCGACAGGATCACCGGGCCACCTCCACGCGCGCGGACGCGACGCGGCAACCGGTTTCGCGGGTCGTGCACGGCGGATTGATCGAGGCGCGGCGCCCGACCACGGGTGCGCGCTTCATCGTGCCTCGGCGAGCGCGACGGGGCGGCGGGCGGCGGGGGCATAGTGCTGCAGCATGGTCCTGACCTCAGCTTCGGCGGTGGGGTCGAGCAGGTCGCGTTCGGCCATCCACGCATCGTCGAAGACCGTGTCCAGGTACTTCTCCCCGCCGTCGCAGACCAGCGTGACGATGGTCGAGCCGGGTGGGAATTCGTCGAGACGGCTGAGCGCGGCATGCACCGAGCCGCCGGCCGAGCCGCCGATCATCAGGCCGAGTTCGGCGGCGACCGCGCGGGCGGTGGCGAAGGCGTCCACGTCGGTCACCTTCACCCCCTCGTCGAGCAGTGAGTAGTCCACCGCGGTACCGATCGTCGCGCCGGGCGGCGTGCCGGTGCCGGATTGCCAGTACGGGCCGCCCTCGCCACCGAAGGCGATCGAGCCGACCGGCTCGACGCCGATCACCCTGGCCGGGCAACCGAGTTCGCGCAGCCGGGTCGCGGTGCCGAACAGCGAACCGCCGGTGCCGACCGAGGACAGCAGGATATCCACCCGCTCAACGTCTTCCAGCAACTCTTCGGCGACCGAGTAGTAGCCGACCGCGTTGGCGTCGTTGTTGTGCTGCTCGGTGAAGTACGCGTCCGGCCGCGCGGCCGCCATCGCCTCGGCCAGGTCCTCCCGCGCCGAGGTCGCCAGGTTGTCGTCGCCGTCGTCGGCGACGAACACCAATTCCGCACCCATTGCCCGCATTGCCCGCAACTTGTCCTTACACGCGTGATGATCGACCACCGCGGTGAAGCGATACCCACGTTCGGCAGCTACTACCGCGAGACCGAGTCCGGTGTTCCCGGAGGTGGACTCGATAATATGCCCGCCACTTCTCAGCAAACCACGACGCTCCGCATCGAGCACCATCTCGCGGGCCATCCTGATCTTGGCCGCGCCGGTCGGGTTGAACTGCTCGAGCTTGAGCAGTAACCGGGTGCCGGTCGAGGTCGTCGCCAGTTCGAACAGCGGCGTGCGCCCGATCAGATCCGTCACGCGCGTGACGAGCGGCATGGAAATTCTCCTCGGTCAGGTGGGTTGGGGGTCAGCCGTCGAGCGTCCAGCGGAACCGATTGTCCGGGTGATGGCGGCCGTCGGGCCGGGGGCGCACCGGTGCCGGGTGCAGCACCACTTTCGGCGGGATCGGCAGGTCATGGAAGGCGGATTCGTTCGAATCCATTTGGTAACCGGCGGTGTTCGGGTAGATGAGCAGGTCGCCCACCGCTGCCGCACGGGGCAGCGGGACCCGGCGCCAGCTGAGCATGTCGGAGTCGAGGCAGGTGGCGGCGCCGACGCTGGTCGGGGTCGGCGTGCCCGGCCGGACCGGCCAGAGCAGTGGATCGGGCAGGTATTCGCTGTCGAACCACTGCTCGGACAGGCTCAGACTCGTTCCGTCGACGGTGAGCAGGCAGTACGGCGCGCCGTCGGCGTGCCGGAGCTTGCTGCCCTGCACCCGGAAGACGGTGAAGCCGGCGTGCGCGAGCAGCGCCCGGCCCGGTTCGACGGCCAGCCGGATGGCGTTGTCGCGCAGCCGCTCGGCGAGACCGTCGTGGTCGAGGATCGCGGCGAGCATGGCCGGGCCGGGCGCCGGGAAGTGGTAGGGGTAGTACGACGCGAACGACTTGCCCGAGTGGAACCACCGCCGGTCGACGTGCTCGGTGAACTCGGCCCACTCGGCGGCGGGCACGTAGTCGACGCCGAAGCCGCCGCCGATCGACAGTGTGGTGGCGGGATGGCCCAGGGTCCGCGCGTGCAGGCAGTGCGCGATCAGCTCGGCCGCCAGCTCGGCGCGCGCCACGGCGTCGTAGCCGGAGAGATGAAAGCTGAAGCCCTCCAGGCGGATCGATCCCCGCCCGGCGAGCGCGGTCAACGCTCGCGCCAGCTCGTGCTCGGTCATGCCGAACCGGCTGGTCGACGCGGCGGGCAGCACCCGGAGCAGGATCCGGGTCGGCGCGGCCGAGGTGCCAAGGGCGGCAAGACGTTCCAGCTCACCGAGGTCGTCGACGGCGATCAGCGCGCCGTGCCGGGTGGCGAGCCAGAGCAGCTCGTCGGACTTCGCCGGGCCGGTCACCATCAGCTCGTCGCCGCGAATCCCCTGCGCCAGCGCGGCGGTCAGCTCGCCGGTGCTGGAGACATCCACGCCCGCACCGTTTTCCGCGCAGGCGCGCGCGACGGCAGGCGACTTGTTCGCCTTCTTGCCGTAGTAGACGACGCCGTCGATCCCGGACTGTTCGAAGACCGCGCGGAACCCGCGGATGTTGCGGCCGACCGACGGCGGGTACAGGACATGGAACGGTCCGCCCACGGCAAAGGCGATGTCACCCAGCAGATCCGGGTCATCGAGCGCGTGGCGCTCCCACTCGTCCAGGAGCGCGGGGACCGGGGCGGCGCTGATCGAATCGCGCGTCACCCCGACCTCCCCGGCGTCTAATCCCACAGCGGCACCTCCGTACCGCGGCCCTCCGCGATGGCGCGTTCGGCGAGTGCGTGCGCGACCGCGATGTCGGTCAGCACGAGTCCGCTGTTGTAGACGAAGACGCGCTCGTCGTCCGAGCGCCGCCCGACCGCGCGACGGCTCAGGATCTGCGGCAGCTCGGCGTCCACCGCGCGCAGCGTCCCGTCCGGCCCGGCCATGTCGGTGCCGGTCAACGCCATCTGCTCGGCGCTGGTGGCGATCACCCGGTCGGCGTCGATCAACGCCGAGGGGGCCAGACCGTAGCCGACCAGCACCGCCGTCGAACCCGGTGCGAGATCACCGGATTCGAGCGCCACCTCGGTGCCGGGGCCTGCGGTGGCCAGCACCACGTCGGCGCTCGCCGCGGCCACCTTCGGGTCTTCCACCGTCTCGAGCAGCGCGTGCGGGTAGTACTCGGCGAGTTGGCGGTGCACCGCGTCCAGGCCTTCGGGATGGGTGCCGTACAGCATCAGCTTGCGCAGCTGCGGATTCGCGGCGAGCAAGTGCGGCAACGCGTTCCGGCCCTGGGTGCCGGTGCCGATCAGCAGCACGCTCTCCGCGCCGCGGCGGACGGTCTCGCGCACCAGCAGCGCCGAAACCGCCGGGGTGCGCAGCGCGCCGACCCTGGAGCAGTCCATCATCGCGATCGGCGCGCCGGTGCTGTCGTCGTACAAGGTGATGGTCGTGTAGTAGCGCTTGGTGCTGCGATCGTGACCGGGATCGAACTTGTACGACGTCTTCATCGCGACCACCCGGCGGCGGCCGTCGCGGCCGAGCATCGCGTAGGACACCGACCAGCCGTCGGGATTGGCCACGCTGAGTTTGCGCGGGTTGTCCGAATCGCCCGCGGCGAACGCGAGATACGCGTCCTCCACGGCCCGCACGACATCGCCGGGCGTGATCGGCACGCCGGCCAGATCGCTGCGGCTGAGCACCCGTAAGGGGGTGCTGCGGTCACGGGTGTTCAAAGGATCCTCGATCATGTGCTGCTTCCCGCTCTATCGCCACCGGAGGGGTCGCCCGGTGTTCGTCCGTACGGCTCGGCTCCTCGCCGCCGGACGCGAACGCGGAATTCACCGCTGCGCGGAACGGGGCGACGATCCGTTGCCCGTATCCATTCTCGTCGGTCTCTTCCGGCCGCCGCGGCCGATCAGGCAGGCGGACGTTCACCCGCTTGAGCCAGCGGTCGGTGCCGTCGTAGCGCGCGGTGAACGGTACCCGGCCGTGCACCGCGACGTCGTTGTCCACCAGCAGCACCTCGCCGGGGACGAGCGCGGCGGTGACGCAGACGCGTTCGAGCTCGGCGCTGAGCCTGGCATAGGCGGCGCGGAAGTCGGGGTCGGCGTCGTCGAGCGGGGTGTAGGCCGGGTCGTAGCGCAGCGTGGTCTCGTCCGGGCCTGCCGGGCTCCACAGCGTCGGCAGTGGCGCGGCCGAATATCGTTCGTGCCCAGTGCCATACGAAACATCGGGCAGGATCGGCAGGGTCGGCGAGCTCAGCAGCCCGCGGTGCGCGGCGGTCAGCTCGACCCGCCGGACCGAGGATACGGTGGTGCCGACCAGGTCCGGATTGCGCAGGCAGCCGAGCATCAGCAGGTTGGCCCGCCCGGGGTGGAAGGCATCCTCGGAATGCGGGCTGAGCAGGGTCTTGCTGCTCGCGCCGGACTGCTCGTGCTCGTGGCCGGGGGACGGCAGGATGTTGTTCACCAACCGTCCGCCCTGCTGGCCCTGCCAGCCGAAAGGCTCACCGGCACAACGCGCGAGCAGCAGCATGACCAGGTCGAGTTCGAACGAGCTCGCGCGCCGCGCGGCGCTGCCGCTCCACTGCGCGGCTTCCCGCCAGCTCGGCGGCGTCGGCCCGCATTCGGCATCGGTGAGCGGCAGGCGGCTGACGATGGTCGCGCCCGCGCTGGTGGCGGGCGGGCGCAGGGTGCGGCGGACGTCGGTGGGCAACTCGGTGACCCTGGCGTCGACCTGTGCGATCAGCGCCGGATCGGTCAGCGTGGCGGCCAGCGCGGCTTCGTCGGGGGACGCGGAAATCAGTGTGGTAGATATCTCTCGCGCGAGTTCACGCACCGCACGCCCGGCGGCGGCGGGGAGCTCACGACGTTCGATATCCTGCGGGTGAAGCGTCTTACGTTCGGAGAGAACGCCTTTCACCGAGGGAATCCCTTCTTCGCATCGTTCGAAAAAGCAGGAGTGACGTCGATCTGCGAAGCTATCTGGTCTTGCGGCGTTAAGCAAGGCTTACCTAAGCGAGTCTATAAAAAATAGCGGAAACGCATAAATATAGTGAAGATCGGCGCAACCGAGTCGATATTGCGCTCAACCCGTTAGGCTAGCCTGTCCTGATCGTCCAGGAAGAAGGCAGCGCAATGGGTTTGAATCGCCGGCAGCTCTTGCAGTCGAGTCTCGGGATCGGCGCGGTGCTCGTAGCCGCCGCGTGCTCGACGGGAACGGACTCGTCCGGACCCGCACAGCGCGGTGGCACGCTACGCGTCGGCGCGCTCGGCACCGCGGCCCGCAGCGAGCGCGACCCGCACGCCAACCTCAGCAACGACAGCGACTTCCTGATCACCTCGCTGGTGTACGACGCGCTCACCGTGCCCGGCGGCGATCCGAATGTCGCGCCCCGCCTGGCCACCCGGTGGGAGCCGGACGCCGAACGCCGCCGCTGGACCTTCACCCTCGCCGACGGTGCGACCTTCCACGACGGCAGCCCGGTCACCTCCGACGACGTCGTGTGGTCGCTGCGCAGGCTGCGGACGGTCGGCGGCGCCTCGAAAATGCCGGTGGCCGTGGATGATATCGCCGCGGACGGCCCGAATCGGGTGGTGCTCACCGTGCCCGAGCCGAACACTCAGCTGCCGCTGCTGGTGCGGCTGATGACCTTCACGGTCAAAAAGGACACCACCGACTTCACCAAAGCCATTGGCACCGGCCCGTTCCGGCTCGAGTCGTACCAGGGCGGCAATGCCAGGCTGGTGCGCAACGAGCGCTGGCACGGCCCGGCGCCGCTGCTCGACGCCATCGAGGTCACCATGTTCGAGAGCGTGACCGCGCTGGGTAACGCGGTGCTCGGCGGGCAGATCGACCTCGCGTCCAATGTCGGCGCGATCGCCGGCCGGACGGCCGAGGGGCGCGGTGACCTGCGGGTGGTGCGCCGGGCCGACGACACCATGCTCGGCGTCGCGATGCGCGCCTCGGACGGCCCGTTCGCCGATCCGCGGGTGCGCACCGCGGTGCGGCTCGGCGTCGATCGAAACGCCCTGGTGACGCAGGTGCATTCGGGCTACGGCAAGGTCGCCAACGACATTCTCGGCACCGGCGATCCGCAGTACGACCGGGCAATCGCGCAGCGCACCCGGGACATCGATCGGGCGAAAACGCTGCTGCGCGAGGCCAATTTCGACACCGGACGCAGCTATCCGCTGGTGACCAAGGCGGAGGCGCCCGGCGAGGTCGAGTCGGCCAAGGTCATCGCGACCCAGCTGGCCGACATCGGGGTCCGGCTCGACGTGGTCACCCAGGAGTCGAGCGCCTTCTACGACCAGACCTGGTTGAAGGCCCCGCTCTACACGGTCTCCTGGGGCACCAACGATTCCACGCTGTTCTATGCGAAGAACCTGATGTCCAGCGGCTCCAACCGCAACGAAACCGACTTCAAGGACGTGGCATTCGACGCGGCCACCGCGAAAGCGCTCGCCGCGCAGAATGACTCGGACTACACGCAGGCCTGCCGCGAAGTGCAGCAGATCCAGCACGATCGCGGCGGCTACCTGGTGTGGGGCATGGCCGACGGCATCGACATCGCCGCCGCCCGGGTGCGCGACCTGCCCACGCTCGGCGGCTTCGCCAGGGTGCAGCTGGAACGAGCCTGGTTAGCCGGGTGATGTCGTTCGCGCGCCTGCTGGCCCGGCGCATCGCCCTGCTGATCGCCCTGCTGGCAACGGTGTTCGTGGTCGTCGACCTGCTGCCCGGCAATGCGGCACGGGCGGTGCTCGGACGCGACGCCGCGCCGGAGCAGATCGCGGCCAAGGAGCGCGAGCTGGGACTGGATCATCCGCTGCCGCAACGCTTCTGGGACTGGATCTCGGGGGTGCTCAGCGGCGATTTCGGCCGCACGGCGCGCGGACGTTCGATCAATGACCTGCTGGCCGACAAGTTCCCGCCGACACTGCTGCTCGGCGGGATCGCGCTGACCCTGACCGTGGTCGCGTCGCTGCTGCTCGGAATGTGGTGGGCGGCGCGACCGTTCGAACGCGCTCGGTCTGATGCCGCCCCGGCCCAGGGGAGGGCGAGCGCGCTCCGGCGCGGCACGGTGCGGCTGCTCCAGCCCGCGACGACCGTCGCCGCCGCGGTGCCGGAGTTCGTCGTCGCGACGCTGTTGATCCTGGTGTTCGCGCTGGCCGCCGGATGGCTGCCTGCCGTCACCATCACCGATCGCTCCGGCTTCCCGGCGAGCCCGGACATGCTGGTGCTGCCGGTACTCGCGCTGGCGATTCCGCAGATCGGGTGGAATACCAGGGTGGTGCGCGCCGCGATGCTGGCGGCCGCTCAGGCCCCGCACGTGGAAAGCGCTGTGCTGGACGGGATCTCCACGCGTGCGGTGCAGCTGCGGCATACCCTGCCGTTCGCCCTGCCGACGATCGTGGCGAGTTTCGCGACCACGGTCGGGATGGTGCTGGGCGGATCGCTGGTGGTGGAGACCATCTTCAACTATCCGGGGCTCGGGGCGCTGCTGGCCGGCTCGGTGGCGGATCGCGACGTGTCGTTGATCGCGTCGGTGGTCGCGCTGTCCGGAGTGGTCATCATGTGCGTGCTCGCCGCCGCCGACGGCATGCGCGCCTGGTCATTGCGGGGCCGCGGATGAAACGACTGCTGGATCTGCGCGAGCCGCGCACCGGCGAGCAGCGCAATCGCCCTCGGGTGCGGCGGCTTCGGTTGCTGACCGTGGTGCCCGCCGTGCTGGTGACGCTGCTCGCCGTTCTCGGCCCCGCACTGGCCCCGCACGCGGCCGAGACTCCGGTCGGTATCCCGTTCGGCCCCGCCGGTAGTGATGCCTGGTTCGGCACCGACCGGCTGGGCCGGGATGTCCTGAGCCAATTGCTGTACGGCGGTTGGGGTCTGCTGCTGCTGGCCGCCGTGATCGCGGTGACGGTGACGGCACTGTCGTGCGTGCTCGGCACGATCGCCGCGCTGCGCCCGCGGGTGGGCCGGGCCATCGAACTCGCCACCGACTTCGCCATGCTGCTGCCCGCGGTGCTGGGCATCTTGCTCGTCCTGACCTCGTGGCCGGACGCGGGCGCCCTCGGTCTGCTCGTCGTCGCCCTGCTGTTCGGCACCCCGTACTGTGCCAGGGTGTTCGCCGCCGCGGCGGCGGGCGTCGCCGCCTCCGGCTACGTCGAGGCGGCCCAGGCCGGCGGTGAAACGCTGCCGCACCTGGTCTTCCGCGAGGTGATCCCGAATCTGCGCGAAGTCGTCACCGCGCAACTCGGCCTCCGCTTCGTGGCGGCCGTCTACCTGGTCAGTACCGCCTCGTTCCTGCAACTGCCGACCACCCTCGGCGCGAGCAACTGGGCAGTCATGGTGCGCGAGAACGCCTCCGGCATGCTGCTCAACCCGTGGGCGGTGCTCGCGCCCAGCCTGGCCATCGCGATCGTCGCGGTCAGCGTGAATCTGGCGGTCACCGCGTTCGGGCGGGGGGAGCGCCCATGAACGAGCGCACCTCGCACGTCGTCGTCGGCGGTGCCGGACATCGGCGCAGTGGCCGGGGTGTCCGGCCGGGCGTTCGGGTTCCGGCAATCGCCGGCGGTGGCAGCATGAGCGGACAGAAACCGCCTGCTGCTGTTGCCCCCGGAGGCAACGGTGCCGAACGCGGGCGGGTAGTAGGGGCGGGCATACAGACGGCATTCGGGCGCTGCGTACGTTCGATGATGGTCAGCGAACGAGGGATGCTGTGGTGAGCGACCATGCTGTCGACGGGGGTGCACGGGTCGATGGCGAGGCACGGCAGGCGTCGGCGAGTGCACACGGCGATGCTGTTCACCCGATCAACGCAGACGACATAGTCCTGGGATCGCGTGCTGGGCAGGGAGCAGGTTTGCCAGTGGTGGTCGACGAGCTGTCGGTGTGCGGCGCGGCGGGCCAGGAGTTGTTCGGGCCCATAAGTTTCCAGCTCGCCGCGGGAACGATCACCGCGCTCACCGGGCCTTCCGGGTCCGGCAAGACGACGCTGATGCGGGCGCTGCTCGGGCAGTTGCCCGCGGGTGCCGCCCGGCACAGCGGCTCGGTCTCGGTCGCGGGGCACGAGGTGTTCGCACTGGATCCCGCTGCCCTGCAAAGGTTCCGCCGCACCCACGTCGCCTTTGTCGGCCAAGATCCCGGGTCCGCCCTCAACCCCCTGATGCGCGTGCACGGACTGCTGCACGAGGTCGCCCGGCCCGCCACCCGCGACACCCTGATCGAGACCCTCGAACTGGTCGGCCTCGGCGCCGAACACCTGCGCCGCAGATCCGGCGAGCTCTCCGGCGGCCAGCAACGCCGAGTCGCCCTGGCCCGCGCCCTGATCCGCCGCACCGGTGTGCTGATCCTCGACGAACCACTGGCCGGCCTGCACGGCGCCCTGCGCTCCGACATCGCCCGCCTGCTCACCGAGATCGCCGCCGAGCGTTCGACCGCGATCCTGCTGTCCGGCCACGACACCGACACCGTGCACGCGATCGCCGACCACGTGATCGAACTCGGTGGCGCACCGGTGGCGCACCGCGGAGCCGACCGCCTCGAGCATGCGGCCACGTCCGCGCGGCCCGCGACCGACCGTTCGTCGGGATCCGATTCGGCAGTGGGTATCCCGGCTGCACCGACGGAGATCAGCGATGGGGATGGGCACTCGGTCAGCGAGAAATCCGCGGTCCTGATCGGCGATGTGACGGAACCTGAACTGCCAGCGAATATCCCGGCCCGGCCGAAGGTGGCCCGTGCACGCGCGGCCTCGGACGGCAACTCACGACCCGGATCGGCCGATCCGCACCCGGCCGCGACCACCGGCTCACTCCTGCTGCGCGCCGACGATATCGGCGCATCGATCGACGGCCATGCCGTCCTCACCGGCATAGACCTCGAGCTCGCACCGTCCGCGGCGCTCGCGGTC
Organism: Nocardia sp. NPDC056564; assembly: GCF_042793755.1. NCBI lineage: Bacteria > Bacillati > Actinomycetota > Actinomycetes > Mycobacteriales > Nocardiaceae > Nocardia > Nocardia sp. NPDC056564. The sequence goes on along the minus strand of NZ_JBHTUR010000011.1, from coordinate 260,230 downwards.
GTCGGCGTATCCGGCGCGGGCAAGACGACGCTCGCCCGGGTCATCGCCGGCCTGCACCGCTCGGCAACCGGAACCCTCGAGCTGCACGGCACGCCGATCCCGGTCACCGGTCGCCGACGAACCAACGGCGGCAACGGCATTCAGCTGGTGACCCAGAACCCGCGATCCGCGCTCAACCCACGCCGGACCGTCGCACAGACCCTCGGCCGCCCACTGCGCCGCATCGGGGGAGTGCCGAGACGGCGATTGCCCCAGCGGATCAGCGACCTGCTCGCCTCGGTCGAACTCGGTCCCGAACTGGCCGCCCGCTACCCGCACGAACTGTCCGGCGGCCAACGCCAGCGCGTCGCCCTGGCGCGCGCCCTGGCCGCCGAACCCGCGATCCTCATCTGCGACGAGATCACCTCCGCCCTGGATCACGCCACCGCCGCATCGATCATGACTCTGCTGGATCGCATGAAGAACGACCGCGCCATGGCCCTGCTGGTGATCAGCCACGACATGCCCCTGGTCGCCGCCCACTGCCCCCGCATGGTCGTGCTGGACCACGGCCGCGTCGTCGAATCCGGTGAGACGCGCGCCATACTCGGGTCCCCCGCCCACGCCGCGACGCGCGAGCTGCTCGGCTGATCTCGCCGGGTACTCCGCCGGACCTGGATGATGGATGGAGTGCTCCTCAGAAAGACCGGCGCTGTGGCCGCCGTCGTGGTCACCCTCGCGCTCGCCGGTTGCGGCATCGACCGCGACCTCCCGCCGATTCCCGAGGGCATCCCGCCGGGCCCCGGCACCCCGCTGCCGCTGATCGACCTGGACGGTCCCGGCCGCACCGCGATCCAGCTGCGCGGCTGGGCCGACGAACAGGCCGACCGCATGGCCATTCCCTCGGTGGCGCTGGAGGCCTACGGCTATGCGGCCGCGGTCCTCGGCCGCGCCAAGCCGGATTGCGGCATCGCCTGGACCACGATCGCCGGCATCGCGAGCGTGGAGAGCAAACACGGCTCGCACGGCGGCTCGCGGATCGACGCGGACGGCACCGTGCGCCCGCCGATCATCGGCATCCCGCTCGACGGCGCACCGGGTGTCGCCCTGGTCAAGGACACCGACGGCGGTGCGCTGGACGGCGACCCGGAGTTCGACCGGGCCATCGGCCCGCTGCAATTCATCCCGGAGACCTGGAAGCGCTGGGGCGTCGACGCCAACGGCGACGGCGTGGCCGACCCGCAGAACATCGACGACGCGGCCCTCACCGCGGCCCGCTATCTGTGCGCCAGCGGCGGTGATCTCACCTCCGAGTACGGGTGGCAGAAGGCGCTGCTCACCTACAACCAGTCCACCAGTTACCTGCTGACCGTGCGTGACCGCGCCGCCGCCTATAGCGTCGGTCGCCGGGTATGACCTGCCCGACCGGAGTGCCGGTTACCCGCCGAGCTCGGCGGACGCTAGGCTCGCAGCGCACGGCAATTCCCGTAATACCCACCGTGCCTGCAGCCTAAGGAGTGTCGTTTTCGTGGCCATCATCGAACAGGTCGGAGCTCGCGAGATCCTGGATTCTCGCGGAAACCCCACTGTCGAGGTCGAGATCGCCCTCGACGACGGCACCCTGACCCGGGCCGCCGTGCCCTCCGGCGCCAGCACCGGCGAGCACGAGGCCGTCGAGCTGCGTGACGGCGGCGAACGCTACGGCGGCAAGGGCGTACAGAAGGCGGTCGAGGGTGTGCTCGACGAGATCGCGCCCGCCGTCATCGGCCTGGACGCGGTCGAGCAGCGCACCGTCGACCAGGTGCTGCTCGACCTGGACGGCACCCCGGACAAGTCCCGCCTCGGCGCGAACGCGCTGCTCGGCGTCTCGCTCGCGGTGGCCCGCGCCGCCGCCGAGTCCTCCGGCCTCGAGCTGTTCCGCTACCTCGGTGGCCCGAACGCGCACGTGCTCCCGGTGCCGATGATGAACATCCTCAACGGTGGCGCGCACGCCGACACCAGCGTGGACGTGCAGGAATTCATGGTCGCCCCGATCGGCGCGCCCACCTTCAAGGAGGCGCTGCGCTGGGGTGCCGAGGTGTACCACGCGCTGAAGGCGGAGCTGAAGTCCAAGGGCCTGTCCACCGGCCTCGGCGACGAGGGCGGCTTCGCCCCCGACGTGGCCGGCACCCGGGAGGCGCTCGACCTGATCAGCGGTGCCATCGGCAAGACCGGCCTGAAGCTCGGCAGCGATGTCGCGCTGGCGCTGGACGTCGCGGCCACCGAGTTCTACACCACCGGTAGCGGCTACAAGTTCGAGGGCAGCGTGCGCAGCGCCGCCGAGATGACCCAGTTCTACGCCGAACTGCTCGCCTCCTACCCGCTGGTCTCCATCGAGGACCCGCTGTCGGAGGACGACTGGGACGGCTGGGTCTCGCTCACCGACGAGATCGGCGAGAAGATCCAGATCGTCGGCGACGACCTGTTCGTCACCAACCCGGAGCGCCTGGAGGAGGGCATCGCCAAGGGCGCCGCGAACGCGCTGCTGGTGAAGGTCAACCAGATCGGCACGCTCACCGAGACGTTGGACGCCGTGGAGCTCGCGCACCGCAACGGCTACAAGACGATGATGAGCCACCGTTCCGGCGAGACCGAGGACACCACCATCGCCGACCTCGCGGTCGCGGTGGGCAGCGGCCAGATCAAGACCGGTGCGCCGGCGCGCAGCGAGCGGGTGGCCAAGTACAACCAGCTGCTGCGCATCGAGGACGCGCTCGGCGATTCCGCGCGGTACGCGGGAGATGTCGCGTTCCCGCGCTTCGCCTTCGAGGGTTAGTAAGCAAGGGACGCAATGACGGAGCGACGTGCGCGTGGGACCAGTCCAGCCGGGCGTGGGGACCGCCGCACGTCGCGTTCGGCCAGATCGCGGCCGAGGGCCGGATCCGACACGGAGACGGCCGCCCGGCCCGCGGCGGTAAAACGCACCGCGCGCAGGCGAACCGACGACAAGAAGGCCGGGCCGCAGAAGGTCGGCCTGCGCACCGGCGGCCACGGCGCGGACAAGCACGACCGCACGATTCTCGGCCTGTCCACCGGCAAAGCGGTGATCCTGGCGATCGTGGTGTGCGCGCTGGCGCTCACCCTGGCCGTGCCGATGCGCACGTACTTCACCCAGCGGGCCGAGGCCGCGCAACTCGCGCAGCAGCGCCGGGATCTGGAAGCCGATCTCGCGCGGCTGCGCGATCGCCGTGCGCAGCAACAGGATCCGGCCTACATCCGCTCCGAGGCGCGCGATCGGCTGCGGCTGGTGCTGCCCGGTGAGACGCCGTACATCGTGCAGGTGCCCGGCATGGAGGCCTCCGCCCCGCCCACCGCGGTGACCAAGTCCAGGGAGCCGGACCCCTGGTACACCGAACTGTGGCACAGCATTTCCGAACCACAACCCGCCCCCGCGGCCGACCAGGCACCACCTCCCGCCCCGCCGGTCGCGCCGCCGCCCGGACCGGAAGGACCCAGGTGACCCAGCCGAACGACCAGGATCTCGCGATCATCGCCAAGCAGCTCGGCCGCGAACCGCGCGGCGTGCTCGCCGTCGCGTATCGCACCCCGGACGGGATCCCGGCCGTCGTGCAGACCGCGCCCCGCCTGCCCGACGGCACCCCGTTCCCCACGCTGTACTACCTGACCGACCCGCGGCTCACCGCCGAGGCGAGCAGGCAGGAATCGGCCGGGGTGATGCGCGAGATGACCGAACGGCTCGGCCGCGACCCGGAATTAGCCGCCGCCTACCTGGCCGCGCACCGGAGCTACCTGGCCGAGCGCAACGAGATCGAGTCGCTCGGCACCGATTTCACCGGCGGTGGCATGCCGGAGCGGGTGAAGTGCCTGCACGTGCTGATCGCGCACGCGCTGGCCAAGGGGCCGGGCGTGAATCCGTTCGGCGACGAGGCGGTGGCGCTGGCCGCCGACAACGGCTTGCGCGGCACCGCCATTCCGGCCGACTGGCCGAAGTACGAACGCGCCGGCGCGGCGGAAAACGGAGCACAGGCATGAACAACCGGGTAGCCGCCGTCGATTGCGGGACCAACTCCATCCGACTATTGATCGCCGACGTGCTCGACGACGGGACCCTGGCCGACGTGCACCGCGAGATGCGGATCGTGCGGCTCGGCAAGGGCGTGGACGCCACCGGATCGCTGGCCCCGGACGCGATCGAACGCACCCGGGTCGCGCTGGCCGATTACGTTGCGCTGATGCGGGATTCGGGCGTCGACCGGGTACGCATGACCGCCACCTCCGCCACCCGTGACGCGTCCAATCGCGAGGACTTCTTCGCCATGGCCCGCGCCGAACTCGGCACCGTGGTGCCCGGCGCCGAGGCCGAGGTGATCAGCGGCGACGAGGAGGCTCGGTTGTCGTTCGCCGGCGCCATCGGCGAATTGTCCAGCGAGGCAGGGCCGTTCGTCGTGGTCGATCTCGGCGGCGGCTCCACCGAACTCGTCTTCGGCGACAGCACGGGGGTGCGGGCCGCGTTCTCCGCCGACATCGGCTGCGTGCGGATCACCGAACGCTGCCTGCCCGGCAATCCGCCGACCGCCGAACAGGTCGGCGCGGCACGGGAATTCGCCGCCGAGCGGCTGGCCGAAGCGTTCGCCCTGGTGCCGGTCGAAGGCGCGCACACCTGGGTCGGCGTCGCGGGCACCATGACCACCCTGGCCGCCGTCGCCCTCGATCTGCCCGAATATGACTCGGAGAAGGTGCATCTCACCCGGCTGAGCCTGGATCAGCTACGCGCCGTGTGTGATCGGCTGATCGGCATGAGTCACGACGAGCGGGCCGCGCTCGGTCCCATGCACCCCGGCCGGGTCGACGTGATCGGCGGCGGTGGCGTCATCGCCGAGGTCCTGGCCGACGAACTCGCCCGCCGCGCAGGCATTTCCGAGCTCGTCGTGTCCGAACACGACATCCTGGACGGCATCGCGCTCTCCATCGCCTGACGGCCTCGCGCCCTAGTCGGACTTGCCTTCGCGGGCCCGTCCGGTGACCAGGTCGGCGAGCCGGGACAGTGACTCCTTGTTACGCGGGGCCAGCACCTGCGTCTGAATCAGGTCGGGCACCAATGCCGCGGGTCCGCTGATCGCGCGTTCGAACATGCTGATCCGGGTGGTCGCGGCGGTGATCTCGGTCAGCTCCAACCGGATCCAGGCCGACCCGACCGGCCACAGCCGCGCCTCCAGCTCGAGCATCCGCGGCGGGTCCACCTCGCGGACCTTGGTGGTGTCGGACAGATTCAGCGGCCACGGGCCGACGCTGTGATGGATGCGGGTGCCGACCGCGGGCCAGCCCGCGTCGACATCGCGGATGTGCGAGGCGCCGACCACCCAGAGCGGATACAACCAGCCGTCGGCCAGCACCGCGAACGTGTCCTCGACCGAGGCGGGCACCGTGATTTCGATCGGATCCATCCGCGCGTCACTTTCGTCGTCTGCCGGGGCCGTCGTGGCCGGGACTGCACTGCTCCCCGGATGCCCAACCCGGGCCTGAGGAAACGCTCCGATATGCAGTCTGGCACGATCCGCAACCGGGCGCGATGCTGCGATGATCTTCGGGATTTCGGCGTTGATGCCGAAGAATCGTCGCAAACATGGGAAGGTCTGAGGATGTCGGAAGCGAAAACGGCTGATTCACCGATTGCCGAACGGACCATCTTCGGCCACCCGATCGGGTTGACCAACCTCTTCGGAGTAGAGCTGTGGGAACGGTTCTCGTACTACGGCATGGTCAGCATCCTCGGGTACTACCTGTACTACTCGGCCACCGACGGCGGCCTCGGGCTGGATCAGAGCACCGCGTTCGGCATCGTCGGCGCCTACGGCGGGCTGGTCTATCTGTCCACGGTGCTCGGCGGGTGGATCGCCGACCGGCTGCTCGGCATGGAACGGACCGTTTTCTACGGCGGCGTGGTGGTCGTGGCCGGGCACGTCGCGCTGGCCGTGCTGCCCGGGCTGACCGGGGTCGGCGTCGGCCTGGTGCTGGTCGCGCTCGGCAGCGGCGCGCTCAAGGCGAACGCCTCCTCGCTGCTCGGCACGCTCTACCCGAAGGGCGACGCGCGCGCCGACGGCGGATTCACCCTCTTCTATCTCGGCATCAATCTCGGCGCGTTCAGCGGCCCGCTGCTCACCGGCCTGCTGCACGATCACCTCGGCTTCCACTACGCGTTCGGCGCCGCCGCGATCGGCATGGCCCTCGGCCTGCTCCAGTACGTCGTGTTCCGGCGCAACCTGGGCACGCACGGCCGCGAGGTGCCGAACCCGTTGCCGCGCACCGCGATCGGCCCGGTGCTCGGCCTGCTGGCCGCCGCGGCCGCTGTGGTCGCCGTGGCCTTCCTGACCGGCCTCGTGACGCTGGACAACCTGCCCGACGTGACCACCGGCGTCATCGCCGTCGCGGCGGCGATCTACTTCGTGGTCATGCTGACCAGCGCCAAGGTGACGCCGCTCGAGCGCAGCCGGGTGCGCGCGTTCATCCCGCTGTTCATCGCCAACGCGGTGTTCTGGTCGCTGTTCCAGCAGATCTTCACGGTGCTCTCGGGCTACTCGGACAACCGGATCGACTGGCGCCTGTTCGGCTGGACCGCGCCGTCGAACTGGATCAGCTCGGTCGAACCGGTCTGGATCATCACGCTGTCCCCGCTGTTCGCGCTCATGTGGACCAAGCTGGGCTCGCGCGCGCCGAGCACCCCGCGCAAATTCGCGCTGGGCGTGATCGGCATGGGACTGGCCTTCATGCTGTTCGTACCGCTGTCGTTCATCAACGGCCAGCATGTGCCGATCCTGCTCATCGTCGCCGTCATGGCCGGATTCGCGGTGTCGGAGTTGTTGCTCTCGCCCATTGGTCTTGCGGCTACCACCCAGCTCGCGCCGGAAGCTTTCCGGGCACAGATGATGGCGCTGTACTTTTTCTCGGTTGGCATCGGCACTTCGATGTCGGGTACCTTGGCTCGGTTCTATGACCAAGACCACGAAGTCGCCTACTTCGGCATCACCGGCGCCGTCGCGGTCTGCGCCGGCCTGATCGTGGCCGCCATCGCGCCGCGGATCAGCAGCTACATGGCGGGCGTGCATTAGCCTGCCCCCCGGGCCATAGACAGCTCGACAGCACGACCATAGGTAGAGGAGAAGGTGTGGCGATCCGCAGGCCGGACGACGCGACGGGACAGGGCCCGGCTCGATGGGGCGGGTTGTTCCGCACCAAATCGGTCGAGCAGTCGATCAAGGACACCGACGAGCCGGACTCCAAGCTCCGCAAGGACCTGACCGCGTGGGACCTCACCGTCTTCGGCGTCGCGGTGGTGATCGGTGCGGGCATCTTCACCCTCACCGCGCGCACCGCGGGCAACGTCGCCGGACCGTCGGTCTCGCTCGCCTTCGTCTTCGCCGCCGTCGCCTGCGGGCTGACCGCGCTCTGTTACGCGGAATTCGCGTCCACGGTGCCGGTGGCGGGCAGCGCGTACACCTTCTCCTACGCCACCTTCGGTGAACTCGTCGCGTGGATCATCGGCTGGGACCTGATCCTGGAATTCGCGCTCGCCACCTCGGTGGTGGCCAAGGGTTGGTCGCAGTACCTGGGTGAGGTGATGGGCACGACGCCGATCGTGCACATCGGCCCGGTGTCCTTCGACTGGGGCGCGGTGCTGCTCATCGCGGTCCTGACCGTGCTGCTGGCCACCGGGACCAAGGTGTCCTCCCGGGTGTCCGCGGTCGCCGTCGCGATCAAGCTTTCCGTGATCGCGCTGGTGCTGATCGTCGGCGTCACCTACTTCAAGTCGGAGAACCTGACCCCCTACATCCCGCCGTCGCAGCCCGGCGAATCGGGCGACGGTCTGCGCCAGTCGCTGTTCTCCTTCCTGACCGGCGCCGGGCACAGCAGCTTCGGCTGGTACGGCCTGCTGGCCGCGGCCAGCCTGGTGTTCTTCGCCTTCATCGGCTTCGACGTGGTCGCGACCACCGCCGAGGAGACCAAGAACCCGCAGAAGGCGGTGCCGCGCGGCATTCTCGGCTCGCTGCTGATCGTCACCATTCTCTACGTCGCGGTGTCGCTGGTGCTCACCGGCATGGTGCCCTACACCGAGCTGTCCGGCGAGAATGCCACGCTCGCAACGGCTTTCGCGATCCACGGCGATACCTGGGTGAAGAACATCATCTCGATCGGCGCGCTCGCCGGGCTCACCACCGTGGTCATGGTGATGTTCCTCGGCCAGACCCGGGTGCTGTTCGCCATGTCCCGTGACGGACTGATGCCGCGAAAGCTGGCGCACACCGGCAAGTTCGGCACGCCGGTGCGGATCACCGTGATCGTCGGCGTGGTCTGCGCGGTGCTGGCCGGCTTCGTCGACTTCGGCACGCTCGAGGAAATGGTCAATATCGGCACGCTGTTCGCGTTCGTGCTGGTCTCGGTCGGCGTGCTGATCCTGCGTCGCACCAGGCCCGAACTGCCGCGGGGTTTCCGCGTTCCGCTGGTGCCGGTGGTGCCGATTCTCGGTGTGCTCGCCTGCCTGTGGCTGATGCTGAACCTGTCCGTGGAGACCTGGCTGCGGTTCATCGTCTGGATGGCGCTCGGCTTCGTCGTCTACTTCGCCTACAGCCGGCGCCACTCGGTGCTGCGCAACACTCCCGCGGAGTAGTGGGGAGAGCGGCACATGGTCTGCGTGAAGTCCTCGTCGGGGTGTGCCGCTCCCGCATTGCCGGATCGCTCGGCCATCGGGTGGGCTAGCGGCGCGAGAGTAGCGTGGCGCTAGTGTCGCAGCGGGAGCTCGTTGTCCTCGGAACTGCCAGTCAGGTACCCACCAAGCAGCGCAATCACAATGGATACCTGCTGCGCTGGGACGACGAGGGAGTGCTGTTCGATCCGGGGGAGGGGACGCAGCGGCAGATGACCTACGCCGGGGTGTCGGCCACCGACATCACCCGGATCGCGATCACCCATTTCCACGGCGACCACAGCCTCGGGCTGGCCGGTGTGGTGCAGCGGATCAATCTCGACCGGGTGCCGCACGCGGTCGACGTGTGCTTTCCGGCCTCGGGTGCCGAGTATTACGACCGGCTGGTCAACGCCACGTCCTATTACCGGCGTGCTGAGCTGCGTCCGCGACCCATCGACCGGCCGGGTCCGGTGGAGTTTCCCGGCGCACCGTTCGAGATGTCGGCCGTTCCCCTCGCCCACCCCGTCGACACCTTCGGCTACCGGCTCACCGAACCGCCCGGCCGGCGCATCCTGCCCGACCGGCTGCGGTCCCTCGGCGTGCGCGGACCGGCCATCAGCCGACTACAGCACGCGGGCCGGCTCCAGATCTCCGGACGCACAGTCACTCTCGAAGAGGTCAGCGAACCGCGCCCCGGCCAGAGCCTCGCCTTCGTGATGGACACCCGCCTCTGCGACGGCGTGCACGAACTCGCCGCCGACACCGACATGCTGGTCATCGAGGCCACCTTCCTCGACGTCGACGCCCACCTCGCCGCCGAATACGGCCACCTCACGGCGGGTCAAGCCGCTCGGGTCGCCGCCGGCGCGGGCACCCGCACCCTCGTTCTCACCCACTTCTCCCAGCGCTACCGCGACCTGTCCGCGCACCTCGCCGAGGCGCGCGAACACTTCACCGGCACCATCCACGTCGCCACCGATCTCGCCCGAATCCCGCTGCCGCCCAGACGATAACCCGCACCGAACCAGACACGCCCGCCCCCGGCCCGCACCGCCCCGCTCCACCACCCCGCTTTGGTCAACTGCCCGACATTTCCCAGGAGGACGCCGACACGTTGCACAGCTTGAACAGTCGGAATTCCGGTACACCCGTACGACTCGGTACGCTGTCCCGGACGCCCCCATAGCCCAATTGGCAGAGGCAGTGGACTTAAAATCCATCGAGTGTCGGTTCGAGTCCGACTGGGGGCACAGACAGCGTCTACAACAGGCATGTCAGGTCGATGATCAGGTCGGTCTGTTGTCGGCGTCCGGCAGCGCGATGTCCGTCTCGGCTAGCCGCTCGGGCTAGGCCGGGCTCAGCCCCTGGCGGAACCACTCCGGCATCTCCTGGTCCGATCGCGGAAACCACTTGTTCTCGGTACCGAAGTGCTCAGCTGTCGGCCGGGTCGAAAAGGCCGGTGGCTTATCTCGGTTGTATCGGATGGTGAAGCGGTCGGGCGGATTCAGAATGTATTCGAACTCGATCCATGATCCGAGTCCCTGAACGTACATCCCTTTCCGCAGTTGCTGAAACTTCCGCCAGACATCAGGCGGGAAGGACCAGGCATGTATCGTGCCGTCGGGCATTCGCACTCCGGTATCGGATTCCGCATGCGTCCCGATCATCCTGGCGCGCACTACAAGCCGAGTCCAACCGATCGGCAGGGTGGGGAGCACCTCGCTCGTGATCTCGGTGAGCTTGGCATGCTGTTCGATCGGGTCGAGCGTCGGCCAGTTCGGCATCTGGTCAATCCTCCTGCAGGAATGGGCCGCTGAGCCCGACGGCTCGCACATCGGCACACGCGGATGTCAGCGACCGTGCTGTTCAAGATCCTGAACCCGCCAGTCTGGAGGGACAGTTATGTCGCGGTCGCTAGAACGATCGATGGTTCCAGTCGATCGCTTCGAGGCGAACCCGATCGTTCTCCAGCCAGTCCCAGATCAACTGGGCAACCCGGTCGAGGTTGTCCACCGTGGTCTCCAGGTATGTCCCGTCTTCCGCTCCCGTGCTCACCTCGAGCAGGTATTCGGTCGCGTGGTTGCGATAAGTCTGGATAAAGCCGTCCTGACCGGCGCGCGCCACGGTCATGAACGACCCACCGCTCACGTACGGCAGCTTGGTCAGCCAGTAACGCAAGTGGTCATGGGTGAGGGTCGTGAACTCTCGACCACCTACGTTCACGTCCAGGTTCCTGTGCGCGACCGGAGCTTCGGTGGCAGCACATCACTCCATGGGCCGACGGCCTCGCGCCGAACGTCATGAAGACGTCCAAGGTCAACCGCTCGCTGTCGAGCACATCGGTGAGTACCGCAGCCACCCCCGCCCGTTCACGCTCGTCCCGTAACCCCCGAACGGAGAACGCGACATCAATATTCACTGACACCCGTCAGACGGTAACTCCCCTCACCGACACATTCGCAATAGCAGTCGCAGCAACCCTCATCTCACCGTGTGCAGAAGAAGACCCACTGTTCTGGTTCGCCGTCGACAGCGACACCAAGACCGTACGGCGGGTCAACGCGGCCACCATCCCGGCGACGAGACTTGCGGCCGAAGAGGTGGCCAGGCCCCGCACCCTCAGAACTCGGTGGTGCCGCCTCCTTCGTGCCAGGCAACGACAGTGAGCGCGAACTGTTCACGGTATTGCGCGACGCCGCCGAATCCGCGATCCGGCGGCGCGGTACCTGTGGTTCAGCGGAGACTGAGGACGCTCCGCTCGCGCGCGCAATACATCGCCTCGCGCGCGGCGCAGCATCCGCATCGGGGGTTCCGCGTCGGGGATCGAGGCGTGAACGAGGATCTGGCGCAGGTTTCGCTCGGGGCGGTTCAGCGCTCGGAGCCAGAACATTTCGTTGAGGATCTGTGGGGCGACGGGGATCAGCATGGTGAGGATGAGCGTGATGGCGCCGATGGCCAGCGTGGGCAGGTGATGGGTGACGGCGGTCAGGGCGGCGACGGACGCGCAGGCAGGGATTCTCGAGTTCGCCATGGTGATCACTGCCTCGGCGCTCGAAAGTTGTTGTCGTTCATGGTCGGCCTCCTCGGGCTCGTGGTCGTGAAGGCTTGGGACCGGGATGGCCGAAATCTCCCCCGAAGTCGGTTGGATTCTTAGATAATTCTCAGGAATGCCAAGGGGATGTGCCCGGTGACCGATGACGACAGCTGGACCCGGTTGCCGGACGCCGGGCTGGTGGAACGAGTCCGGCATCCGATCGACCGCGCCGAACGCGAAGCGGCGCTGGGGGAGATCGTGCGCCGCTACCAGAAGGTCATGGCGACTGTTTGCGTGTACCAGCTGGACATCCCGGACCGGGGCCGGGTCACGGACATCGTCCAGAACGCCGTCGAGGTCGCCACGCGGGAACTGGTCGGTGGGGAGAACCCGCGAGAACCCGAGAAACTGCGGGCGTGGCTGTGCGGGATCGTGCGAAATCGCTGCCGCGAGGACCGGCGAAGGCGAGCGAGCACCGGCCCACTGCCGTTGAAACCGCTGGTGGCCGACGACGACGAGGCGGACCGGCTGCGCCGCACGGACGAGGTCAACCGCATGCTCGACATCGTCGCTACGACCTTCACGCATCATCAACGCCGGATCTACCAGTTCAACATTCGTCGCGAACTACACGGAAAGGCGTTGGCCACCGCGCTGTCCGTCAGTACGAAGAATGCCTATAAGTTCGCTTACGAGAACAAGATTCGGGTGGACGAGGGATTCGGCGCGCTGATCCTCGCCAAACACGGTCGGCCGCAATGCATTCAACTCGCCGGAATTCTGGACCGCTCCGGTTGGGACGGCAAGAGCGACGAGCAGTTCACCCGTATTCTGCGTCAACGCATCCTTCGCCATCTCGGCACCTGCCGGAAATGCGACAACTGCGGCACCTGCGATAAGCAGCGGGCTCGGCTCGTCGTGCATTACAGCCCGGTGCTCATTCCGATCCTCATTGCGCCGGAGCTGAACGAGTTGCTACCGGAGACTATTCGCCGAGTCCTCGATGAAGAAGAGGAGCGCGATCGAACCGGGAAACGCGACGGTGGAGTTGCTGCCGGCGTCGTCCTGGCCGGCGCCGCGGTGAAGAGCACCGATGACCCACCGCCGAAGCCAAGCAAAGTTGTCGACTGGATACTCGACGGACTCAAGGGAATCTTCGTGCTGATCCTCGTCGCCACTATCGGCCCCAAGCTATTCCCGGACGTCTTCGACAAGCTGAACTGGTCCTCTTCGCACAGCACGGTGACCTTGTCGATCTTCGTACCCGGCGGCTACACCGTCCGCGCGAACCCACCCGGAGTCACGTGCAGTCCGGTCTCCGCAACGAACTGCACCCTGAACTACCGACCGGGCACCCGAGTAACCCTCACCGCGCAACGAGGAGAATTCGTGACCTACCAGGGGGCGCTGTCCTGGACCGGCTGCACCGGTTCCGGCGACACCTGCACCCTCATCCCGACCGCCCGCGCCCGGGTCTGCCTTGTCGAGCCCGGATACCAAGGAATGCCATGGGATTGGTGCCGTGGCTGAATCTGCAAATCAGTAGCCCGCTCGGGAACAGACCCGCAAGATTGTCCGGCCGCCAGGCGGACGATAGGGCGGCGGCCGTAGACGCCACAGACCGGATGGCACTCAGCATGGAGCCGATGGACACCCGGTCTGCGGCAGTTACTCAGGGCAGGACGACGCAGGCCGGGCCGAGGTTGATGCCGGTTCCGATGTTCAGCGCGGTGCGGGGGCTGTAGACGTCGTAGTCTTCGTCGGCGCGGAGCTCGAGGACCACGATCTTGTGCGGGCCCTTGCGATCGGGGGTCCAGGTGGAGCGCGCCGCCCCGGACGCATCCGCCACCAGTTCATACGGCTGGAATTGCTTGTAGTCCGCGGTATTCGGGTCGTCGCCGATCTGGTCGAGCACGACCACCTTCTTGCCCGGATCCGTGTTCACGACGATCGGGTAGGAGCAGCCGGTGCCGCGGGCATCGGCCGAGCTGCCGAAGCTCTGTCCCTTGTCGACATGGACGCTCGTGACGGTCGCCCCCGCCTGCGGCGCGGCGAACGCGACCGCCGCGGCCAGCGCACTGAGTGCCGCCACGGTGGTGGCCGCCGCCCTGTTGGATTTACGCACGTTGAATTACTCTCTCTAGCAATGGATTCCCCCGTGTGGAGTCGATCCGAACTATACAGGTGACCGCCTGTTCGGCGACCCCTCATTTCCACCAGCGCGACGGGCCTGGCGAAGGTAAGCATCGGGTGCGGTAGTGATCCTTGCGGCGGCAACCCTGTTTCGCCGGTTGTGCCAGGCCTGAAATCCCGCGACGAGTATCGCGACTACGCCGATCGGCAGGTAATACGCGAAGGCGGCGAACACGGTGTCGGCCGCAGCCGACGCCGTGAGCGCACCGATCATCAGAACGCCTGCGACCACCCACGACAGGCCATGAGTGACGCGCAGCGCGGCCAGCGCACACAGCAATACCGGCACCGCAAGCAGAAGTACGAGCCCAACTCCATGGCGAGCGAATATCGAGCTGCCGCATACGGTGTCCATCCGCACGACCTCACACGAGGAGATCTGGTATAGCGGTTCCGAAGCGACGAATACCCCCCACGCGATGGTCGCTCCGGACAACACCAACCAGGCCACACGCGCGGGTCCCATGCTCGCAATCATCACATCGGTCGGCGAAAGCCGAAGGTGAACTCCGGTATCGGGAGGCCGGGTATGCCAAACGCAATCAATTCCCCAACCCCCTAATTTTCGGTGCTGGGCAAGTGGGGTGGTGGTGTGCACAATGTGGTCCGTGAGCGCACCTTACGTGGATCCCGCAACGGCTACTTCGGGTCGTGCCCGGCGATCGCGTCCGGCGGATGTGTGGGTGCCGGAGGAGGCGGGGGAGAATCGGCTCGCCTTGGCCGCGATGCTCGACGGGTTGCTGGCCTTCTTCATCGCTCTCGCGTTGGCGGTGCGGGTTTTTCACGCCGAGGCCGGCATCGCCGAGTTCGCGCCGGTGTTCCTGCCCTGCCTGTTCGCGGTGTCGTTCGTCAATCACGTGTTCGGCACGCTGATCTTCCGTGGCAGTGTGGCCAAGCTGCTGTTCGGCATGCGGGTGCTGCGCTGGAAGGACGGCCGCCGCCCGCGCGTGTGGCAGACGGTGGGCCGATGGTTGTTCGGCTATGTGGTGATCGTGTTCCAGTTCTTGCTGGAGGGTGCGAGCGTCGGACAAGCGTGCGGCCTGCGCACCGTGCGCAGGCGCGCACTCCGGCCGTTCTAGCCCAGGGTGACGGTGGCGAACCGCCCGCGCCCGGCACGCTGTCGCCGAGTCCGTCGACCAGATCCGCACCGCACACCGGTGAGCGACCAACGGGCAGGGCGCCCGGACTAAACGCCTCGCCCGGCACGTTGTAACGCTTGTTGATACTTGCGATGGCAACGGGGTGGGCGCTGGTCCACCGCGGGACGGGATTCGATGAGCCTGCGTCAGTTCGAATACGCCTTGGCGGTGGCCGAGGAGGGGTCGGTGACGGCGGCCGCGGAGCGGTTGCACGTGGCGCAGCCGTCGTTGTCACAGCAGATTCGCACCCTGGAGCGGGAACTCGGGGTGCAACTGTTCGCGCGCACGCCGAGCGGGCTGGTGCCGACGGTGGTCGGGCGGGCGTTTCTGCGCGAGGCCGAGGTCGCGGTGAATGCGTCGCGGCGGGCGCGGGCGACGGCGCGGGCCGGGGCGGAGGAGCTGGTGGGGGAGGTGGTGATCGCGGTGCAGATGGGGTTGGGCACGCGCCAGCTGCCGGGCGCGCTGGGGGCGTTGCGCCGCCGCTATCCGCGCCTCGAGGTCACGGTTTTCGAGGAGGCGAGTTCGGCCGAGCTGGACCGGTTGTGCCGTCAGGGCCTGCTGGACCTCGCGTTCATGGCGGCCTGCGACCGTACCCCGGCCAGCGCGCACCGGCTCGGCGAGGAGGAATTCGTGGTGATGCTCAGCGCCGGGCATCGCCTGCTCGCCGCGGACCGGGTCGAGCTGCGCGAACTGGACGGGGAACCGTGGGTGCGGTTCGACCGGGACAGCGCGCTCGACGCCGTGCTGGTGGACGTGCTGCGGCGGAACGAGCTGACCCCGACGACCGTCGCCCGGGTGTCCCAAACCGCGACCGCCGCCCGCTGGGCCGCGCACGGGCTGGGAGTCACGCTCATTCCGGCCTCCGCGGTGCCGCCCGGTCATGAGCACCTCGCGCGCCCGGTGTTCCCGGTCGTGTCCCAGCCCGTGATCGCCGTCGTCCGGGACAACGCGGGCCCGGCGGAGCGGGCTCTGCTCGAGCTCCTGCGCCAGGAGACCTGGCCCGAGCCCGCCGCCCTGGTCCAGGTGTCCTGACGTTCAGAGCTGGGTCGCGCCGCCGTCCACAACCAACTCCGCGCCGGTGGTGTATGTCGCGTCGAAGGCGAGAAATGCTGCCGCCGTAGCGATCTCGGCCGGAGTGCCGAAACGCCGCAGGGGATTCTCGGCGACCCGGTCCGCCTTGAATTGCGCGGCTGCCGCCGCGGTCATCGTGTTCTCCAGCGTCCCCGTGTCCACCGGGCCCGGGCTCACCGCGTTGACCCGGACTCCCTGCGCGAGCAGCTCGCGGGCGAGGCTGCGGGTCATCGAGCGCAGCGCCGCCTTGCCCGCGGAGTAGACGCCCGCCTCCGCCATGCCCATGACGTTCGCGACCGAGGTGGTGAGGACGACACCGGCGCCCTGGCTCAGCACGGGCGCGAGTTTCTGCACGGTGAAGAACGCGCCCTTGACGTTGATCGCGAACAGTTCGTCGTACTCCGTCTCCGAGGTCGACGCGAAGGGCATGGTGCGGGTGATCCCGGCGTTCACGAAAAGACCGTCGAGCGTGCCGAATTCGTCCCGCACCCGGTCGGCCAGCACATCCAGGTCGGACAGCACGGCCACATCGCTACGGACGGTTACCACATTCTGTCCGAGTCGCTCGCGCGCGGCGTCGAGCGCGGATTGCGAACGGCCGGTGATCATTACCCGCGCCCCGCCGTCCGCCAGCAGTTTCGCCATCCCGAATCCGATGCCGCTGCCGCCGCCCGTGATCACTACATTCTTGTCGCCGTATGCACCCATACCGGAATTCCCTTTCTCACAAGCTTCGGATCGTTGGAATGCCTTCAGCCCCTGGGGAATTCGCCACCGTCGACGAAGATATTGCTCCCGGTGAGCCAGCTCGCCCGGTCGGAGACGAGGAACAGCACCGCGTCGGCGATGTCGTCGGGCCTGCCGTCGCGCCCCAGCGGCGTGGTGCTGCCGGGGGATGGGGTCGACGTCTCGTCCAGCAGTGCCCAAAGCTCCCGTGTCTCTTCGCCGCCGGGGGTGGCGGTCTTGCCCGGAGACACGGTGTTGACCCGGATTCCGGACGGCGCCAGCTCCAGCGCCAGTCCCCGGCTGTACGCCTCCAGCGCCGCCTTCGCCGCCACGTAGTGCAGGAACGGCGGCGCGGCTGTCGGCACCGCAGCCGAGGAGATGTGCACGATCATTCCCGAACCCCGCTCCCGCATCCCCGGCACCAGCAGCGAGTCCAGCCGAACGGACGCAAGGAGATTCAGGTCCAGCGCGTCCTGCCACTCCTCGTCCGGAATGGCCAGCGCGCTGCGGTGCGGTCGCGCCCCGCCCACGTTGTGCACCAGGATATCCACGCCACCGAGCACCTCCTGTGCGGCCGCGGCGAGCGATTCCGCTCCAGCTTTCGTTCGTACATCGGCGGCCACGAAGGTGGCGCCCTCCGGCACCGTGCTCGTCGCCGATCGTGCGGTGGTCAATACCTCGGCGCCCGCATTCAAGAACTGCCGCACAATGGCCGCGCCGATTCCGCGCGAACCGCCGGTGACCAGCGCCCGCTTTCCTTTGAGTTCGCGGGTTTCCGCTCCGCTGCCAAACGTGGTCATACCACGATCCTTTCGATTGATTTATCCGTCGACTCGACGGAAAGTAATTGGCTTCCTCGAACTGTTTTCACGCTACGTCGGCAAAAGAACCGGAGCAAAGACGAATATCCAGTAGGCGCCATAGGAAACACCTATTCCGTCAGCTCCCGGCCGATCGCCCCGCCGCGGGACCAGGCGCGGACCCGTGCGCTCGGGCGAGAGCACATCCACCCGCGCCGCGCAACCCGCCGAACTGGGGAATTCCCCAGTTGACCGGCCGGGCAATGAAACTCACTCGCCGTCGACATCCGTTGAGGTTCAGCTGTTTTCGGGTACCGAGGACTGCTGAGCAGGTGCTCTCGCCGGGTCTCGGCAACAAAAACTGATGCAACAGTGCACTATTCGCGAGGCACTGTCCGATTTATGTGTACATCTTGCTCAGTAAACGTGAGTGGGGGTTGACGCTGAATGCTCGCGCGCCGTACCTTTCGCCCATTCTTACCAAGTGATCTAGGGGGACCAGTGGCCCTGCGCGCGGACGAGCTTCCACCGGATGTCGCGGCCACCGTCGAGGTGGCCGGCACCGCGCCCCTCGGCCGTTCCCCCGGCCAGCTCGCCTGGCTTCGGTTCAAAAGGGACAAAACCGGCGTAGTCGCCGGCATTATCGTTGTGCTGTTCTTCGCCGTCGGCATCGGCGCACCGCTGATCTCCTGGCTCTACGGCAAAGATCCTTACACCCCGTATGCCACCACCGCCAATGGATTACTCACCGACACCGGCTTCCCGATCAAACCCAACGGCGGCATCGACAGCCAATTCTGGTTCGGCATCGAGCCGCACACCGGCCGCGACGTACTCATCGTGCTGGTCTACGGAATTCACACCTCGCTGCTGATCGCGGTGGCCGTGGTGCTGCTGACGACGATCATCGGCGCCGTCCTCGGCGTCACCGCCGGATACGTCGGCGGCCGGACCGATTACCTCATCAGCCGGATCACCGACACCCTGCTGTCGTTCCCGTCCACCCTGTTCATCCTCGCCTTCATGCCGGTCGCCTGGGCCGGCTATCAGGCGACCGGACAGGAGGTTCCGCCCTGGGTGCGGGCGGCCAGCATGATCGGGCTGCTGACCTTCTTCGGCTGGACCCGCAACGCCAGACTGCTGCGCGGACAGGTGTTCTCGCTGCGCGAGCTCGAGTTCGTCGAAGCGGCCAAGGTGACCGGGGCCGGTCCCCGGCGGATCATCTTCCGCGAACTGCTGCCGAATCTGTGGACCCCGATCCTGGTGCTGGCGACGCTGGACCTGCCCGCCTACGTCACGGCGGAGGCGGCGCTGTCCTTCCTCGGCGTCGGCATCAAGGAGCCGACGCCCGACTGGGGCGTGATGGTGCAGAACGGCTCCGGCCTGATCTCCTCCGACATCACCTATCTGGTCTTCCCCGGCATCGGGATGGTCCTGTTCGTGCTCGCGTTCAACTTGCTCGGGGACTCGGTGCGCGACGCCCTTGACCCGAAGGGAAGCCGATAACCGTTGGGTCGCCGGGCTTTTCGGCGGTAAGAGGAGGCAGGAACTGGAATGAGAAGATCGCATATCGCGCAGGCGGGCGCGGTGGCCGCGGCGCTGGCCCTGGTGACGGCGGGCTGTTCGGCCGGCGGCACCAACGTCGGCAGTGGCGACCAGCCGAAGGCCAACCAGAGCAAGCTCACCCTCGACGCGGAGGGCAAACGGTCCAGCGGCCCGGCGGCCGAGGTGCCCGGCGCCCAGCCGGGCGGCTCGCTGAACCTGCTGTGGCGCACCGACTTTCCGCACTACGACCCGGCCAAGGTCTACACCGCCCCGGACGACGAAGCGTTCCGCCTGATCAACCGCAGGCTCACCGTGTTCGATCAGCACGACGACGGCACCATGGCGCTGGTCGGCGATCTGGCCACCAATACCGGCGAGGCCTCCGACGGCGGTAAGACGTGGAAGTACACCCTGAAGGACGGGGTGAAGTACGCCGACGGTTCGCCGATCCGGTCCCAGGACATCAAGTACGGCGTCGAGCGCAGCTTCGACACGAAGTTCGCCACCGGGCCCAAATGGGTTCAGCTCTGGCTCGCGGGCAAGGACGACTTCAACTCCGTCTATCCCGGTCCGTTCACCGGCGGCAAGGAGCTCGGTCCGGACAAGATCGAGACGCCGGACGACAAGACCATCATCTTCCATCTGGCCGAGCCGGAGTCGGACTTCCCGATGGCCGCCTCGATGGGCCAGACCGTGCCGGTGCGCAAGGACCGCGATGCGAAGCCGGATGACCTGGACGCCAACGGATTAGGCGAGATGGCCACCGGCCCGTACAAGATCGGCACACACGACGTCGACAAGTCGCTGACCCTGGTGAAGAACCCCAACTGGGATCCGAAGACCGACCCGGTCCGGCACCAGTACCTGGACCAGATCCACTTCCAGTTCGGCGTGATGGCCAAGCAGCAGACCGACCAGCTCAAGGCCGACACCGACCCGAATGCCGCCTCGTATTACAGCGGCGTGGACAGCGACCAGGTCCAGGCCATCCTGCAGGACCCGAACCTGAAGCAACGCGTCCTGGACAACGAGACCAATGGCGTGCAGGTCTTCGCGATCAACACCGCCAGGGTCACCGACGTACAGGTACGCAGGGCCATCGCGACCGCCTTCCCGAAGCAGGACGTCGTCACCACGCAGGGCGGCCCGTTCTTCGGCAATATCGCCGACACGCTCAGCCCGCGCTCCTCGCTCGGCTTCGCGGAGCAGCCCAACCCGTACGGCGTCGGCGACAACGGCGACCCGCAGAAGGCGAAGCAGATCCTCACCGACGCAGGCAAACTCGGCTACGAGGTCAATGTGGCCTGGGACTCCACCCCGACCGCCGACCGGTGGGGCGTCCCGATCAAGCGCGCGTTCGAGGCGGCCGGCTTCAAGGTCAACCTGAATCCGGTGCCGACCAAGGGTTTCTATGACGCCGTCGGGCGCCTGGACAATCCGTTCGACCTGATCTGGAACCAGTGGAGCCCGGACTGGCCGACCAACCGGACCGTGTACAGCGCGGTGTACTACGGCGGCGCGGTCCGCGACGAGGGCAACAACTACGCCCAGCTCAAGGAGAAGCACGTGGACGACGAGATCAACCGCGTCCAGGCCATCCAGGACATCAACGCCCAGGGCGCCGGATACATGCCGCTGGACCAGATGATCCAGAAGGACTACGCGGCCGCGATCCCGTTGGTGTACACGCGCAAACAGGTGATGTACGGCTCGAAGGTCGGCGGCGCGCGGATGGACATGCTCAGCGCCACCATCGACCTGTTCAACACCTACATCAAGAAGTAGCGCAGGTCTGTCGAGCCGGGTGACGAACAGCCCGTCACCCGGCTCGGCCGCCACCTCCTCCAGAGAGCGATCTCCGCATGCTGGCCTTCCTCACCCGCCGGATCCTCGGCGGCATCCTGATCCTGCTGATCATCTGCGCGATCACCTTCGTGCTGTTCTACGTGGCCCCCGGCAACAACGTCGCCAGACTGGCCTGCGGAAAGAGCTGTTCACCGGAGCTGATCGCCGCTGTCGCACACCAATTGGGCGTCGACCAGCCGATCTGGAAGCAGTTCCTCGACTACCTCGGCGGGATCTTCACCGGCCGCACCATCGCCGATACCTATTGCTCCGCACCGTGTCTGGGCTATTCGTTCCACAACCACCGGCCGGTGCTCGACACCATCCTGGACCGCATCCCGGTCACGTTCTCGCTGACCATCGGCGCGGTGGTGCTGTTCCTGCTGGTCGGCATCGGTCTCGGCCTGCTGGCCGCGCTGCGCCAGGGGAAGGTCGCGGACAAGGCGGCCATGGGTTTCGCGGTGCTCGGCGGCGCGCAGCAGATCTTCGTGCTCGGCCCGTTCCTGCTGTTCCTCGTCGTGTATTCGACGCACCTGATGAATGTGCCCAGCTACACCTCGTTCTTCAGCAACCCGGGGAAATGGGCGACCGGACTGCTGCTGCCGTGGATCTGCCTGGCCATCATCACCGCCGCGGCCTACGCACGGTTCACCCGCTCCTCGATGGTGGAGGTGCTCAATGAGGACTACATCCGCACCGTGCGCGCCAAGGGCATGGGCAACGGGAACATCTATCTGAAGCACGCGTTCCGCGGCACCCTGAGCCCGATCGCCACGCTGCTCGGCCTGGACATCGCCGTGCTGCTCGGCGGGGCCCTGGTCACCGAGACCGTGTTCAATCTGCCCGGCATCGGCCAGTTGGCGGTCAACTCGGTCCAGGACTCGGACCTGCCGGTGATGATGGCCGTGGTGCTGCTGGCCGCGGCCGCCGTGGTGGTGGCCAACATCGTGGTGGACGTGGTGTACGCGTTCATCGACCCGAGGGTGCGGCTCGGATGACCCCGCCCGATGCGAACCTGGAGCGTGCCATGTCCAGCCAAGACGCCATTCTCTCGGTGCGAGATCTACTGGTGCACTTCCGCACCGAGGACGGCACGGTCAAGGCGGTCGACGGGCTGTCGTTCGATCTGGCCAGGGGCAAGACGCTCGGCATCGTCGGCGAATCCGGTTCGGGCAAGAGCGTGTCGAGCATGGCCATCCTCGGCCTGCACAACCGCAAGCAGGCGCGGATCGGCGGCCAGATCCGGTTCGAGGGAACGGAATTGGCGGGCGCGGACGAACGCACCATGCGGCAGTTCCGGGGCAAGCGGATCTCGATGATCTTCCAGGATCCGTTGACCGCGCTGTCGCCGTACTACACGGTCGGCGACCAGATCATGGAGACCTACCGCAAGCACACCGGCGCGAGCCGCAAGCAAGCGCGGGCGCGAGCCGTCGAGATGCTGACCAAGGTCGGCATCCCGCAGCCGCAGCGCCGGGTGGACGAGTACCCGCACCAGTTCTCCGGCGGCATGCGGCAGCGGGTGATGATCGCGATCGCGCTCTGCTGCGACCCGGACCTGCTGATCGCGGACGAGCCGACCACCGCGCTCGACGTCACCGTGCAGGCGCAGATCCTGGACCTGCTGCGCGAGTTGCAGTCCGAGTTCGATACCGCGATCATCCTGATCACCCACGACATGGGCGTGGTCGCGCAGATGGCCGACGACGTGCTGGTGATGTACGCGGGCCGGTGCGTGGAGCGCGGCACGGTGCGCGAGGTGCTGAAACGGCCACGCCATCCGTACAGCTGGGGGCTGCTGTCCTCGATCCCGCACCTGGGCGGGGATGTGGACACGCCGCTGACCCCGGTGCGCGGCACGCCGCCGAGCCTGATCGACGTGCCGTCCGGCTGCCCGTTCCATCCTCGATGCGATTACGTGGACCGCGTGCCGGACGCGCGCTGCACCACCGAGCGACCGGAACTCGGTTCGGCGACGGGACGCGGGGCGGCCTGCCATCTCACCACCGAAGCCGCCGATCGCATCTTCGTCGACACGGTCCAGCCGACGCTCGGCATCGGGAAGGCATCATGACCGAACAGACTCTGCACCTGCCGAACTCGCGCCCCGCCGCGAGCGGACCGCTGCTGACCGCGACCGGACTACAGATGCATTTCCCGGTCCGTTCCGGATTCCTGATCGCACGCAAAACCGAGGTCGTCCGCGCGGTGGACGGCATCGACCTGAGCGTGTCCGCGGGTGAAACCTTCGGGCTGGTCGGTGAATCCGGTTGTGGCAAGTCGACCACCGGACGGATGCTGGCCCGGCTGTTGGAGCCGACGGCGGGCACGATCACCTACAACGGTCAGGACATCACCCACCGGAGCCGTCGCGAGCTGGCGCCCATCCGCCCGGAGATCCAGATGATCTTCCAGGATCCGTACTCCTCGCTGAATCCGCGGCAGACCGTCGGCCGGATCATCGCCGCGCCGATGGAGATCAACGGCATCGACCCGCCCGGTGGCCGGCGCAACCGGGTGCGCGAACTGCTGGCGACGGTGGGCCTGAATCCCGAGCACTTCAATCGTTTTCCGCACGAGTTCTCCGGCGGCCAACGCCAGCGCATCGGCATCGCCCGTGCGCTGGCCCTCGACCCCAAGCTGATCGTGGCCGACGAACCGGTATCCGCGCTGGACGTGTCCATCCAGGCGCAGGTGGTCAACCTGTTGCAGCGCCTCCAGCGTGAGCTGGGCATCGCCTTCGTGTTCATCGCGCACGACCTGGCCGTGGTGCGGCACTTCAGCGAGCGCATCGCGGTGATGTATCTGGGCAAGATCGTCGAAATCGCCGATCGCGCCGACCTTTACGGCCGTCCGCAGCACCCGTACACCCAGGCGCTGCTGTCCTCGGTGCCGGAGGCCGACCCGGACAGCGCCAAGCAGCGGGAGCGGATCCGCCTCACCGGCGACGTCCCGTCACCCATCAATCCGCCGTCCGGCTGTCGCTTCCGCACCCGCTGCTGGAAGGCCGAGGGCATCTGCGCCGAGCAAGAACCGCCCCTGATCCCCCTGGGCACGTCCGCTGGGAGCCACCTGGCCGCCTGCCACTTCCCGGAGCCGCGGCACGTGGTCGCCTGACCGGGATGGTCCGGCTAGCAGGCGATTTCGGCGAGGCGGCGGGCCGGGGCGGCAGCGTGCACCGCGGCCGCGATGGCGACCACCGGCGGAATCCAGCGTGCCTCGGCGGGGAAGATGGCCCACTCGGCGCAGCCGCGAGTCAGCCGGGTCGGCGGGAGCGGGATGCTGGCGCCGTCAGTGTGCACGGTCGCGCCCGCGCCGCGCAGGGCCTCGATGGCCAGCGCGGCCTTGGCGACGCCGACCACCAGGTGGATCTCGCGGCGCTCGGCGCCGGGGATCTCGATGACCGGGCCGGAGAGCTTGTTGGCGCGCAGGAAGCGGCGGACCTCGGTGGCGAGCGGGCCGGTGAGTTCGACGGCGGCCACGTGCTCGTCGGTGATCAGGCACGCGCCATTGGCCGTTTCGGCGACGGTCCAGCCGCGGCTGCGGTAGTCCTCCACTGCGTCAGCTGCGGTAGAGGTGCTGGAACTCTGGAACGTCGCGGGCACTGTCTTCTCCATTTCACCAGGTAGATCAAGATCTCACATCGGTTGCGCAGGAGCCCCGCCAACTGCACCTGTGCATCAAATCCTGCGCGGCTAGCAGTTTCCCTACAGAATGCTTGTGATCGCCAACCGCCCTAGCGATTCTGCGCGGGCGCCCCCTCGGTGGGCATCGGCCCGCGGTCTCGACCCGTGTCATCCTTTGGGTGGACCCACCCCGATACCCGTCGGGCCTCGACCCTGAGGCGGCGCGGCCGTCCCGATGGCGATTGGGGCGGGGGTCACAGCCAATTGCCAAGTACCCCTCGAGGTTTCACCAGCCTGGCATGGTTCAAATAGGTATGGGATCGAGATGGGGGCGGGGGGCGGCGGCCGCCGGATGCGTGGCGGCGGCGGCGATATCGGCGCTGGTGGCGAGTCCGCTGGCCGCGGCGGGCCCGCATGACCAGGACTTTGTCGCGCCGCCGACGACCGCCCTGACACCGGTGCGCGGGACGCCCGTTCCGCACCCGCTGCGCGCGGCCGGGTCGCCCACCCTGCTGGCGCAGCGGATGCAGGCGGCGATCCAGGCCGTCTCGCCGGGGACCCAGGTCGGCATCGATGTGGTCGACCTCGACTCCGGGACCACCCTGGCCGGCTTGAATTCCGATCAGCAGTTCTACACCGCGTCGGTGGTCAAGCTGCTGATCGCTCTCGACGCACTGCAACAGCAGGGCTGGCAACCGGATTCGGACACCGCGGCGCGAATCGGCACGATGCTCGCGGCCAGCGACGACAACATCGCCGACGAGCTGTGGGACGAGAACGGCGGTGACCCGATCGTCCGCCGGATGATCGATGCGATCGGCCTGACCGCAACCCGGCCGCCCGCGGACCCCGAGCAATGGGGCGAGACCCTGACCACCGCACGGGATGTGGTCGCCGTCTACCGGTTCCTTGCCACCGCCGTGCCCGAGCCGTCCCGCTCCCTCGTCATCGACGCACTGCGCGGTACCAGCGAGATCTCGGCGGACGGCACCGATCAGTACTTCGGCATTCCGGACGGATTGACCGGTGTCGGCTGGGCGGTGAAACAGGGCTGGATGTCCCTCGACACCTCCACGACGCTGGACACCACCGGTCTGGTCGGCCCGGCCTCGACCCGGCAACTGTCGTACGCGGTCGTCGTATTGTCGTCGCAGCCCGCCGGAACAGACTGGGCCACCGGAGGTTCCGCGCTGACCGCCGGCATCGATGTGCTGCGTGGCCTGGTCGGCGAGCCGGGCTGAGTCCGGGCCGGGCGCCGGCTTGCCGAACTGATGGCCGATCAACCCCTCTGTGCTCGGCCTCAGTCGGGTCCGACTCTTCGTCGTATGCCGACGAGCCTGACAGTCGTGATCGTGATCGGGTATCGGTCGGATGACTGTCATTCGAACGACCGACAATTCTTCGCCGATCCCGGCGGACCGGCTCGATCGCATCGGCATCCGGAAAATGAACACGCGAGTTGTCCGCACCAGCCCCGTTCCGCGGCACCGATCTTGCACAATCGGAGGCATGCCCAAGCCCTGCCTGCTGCTCCAGCTGCGACCCGAGCGCCCCGCCGCGGACGACGAGTATCAGGCCGTCCTGCGCGCGGGCGAGCTCGCGGCCGGTGACGTGGTGCGGGTGCAGATGGATCGGGGGCTGCCCGATCTGGTGCTCGACGATTACTCGGCGGTGATCGTCGGCGGCGGGCCGAGCAATGTCGGCAATCCGGACGCCGAGAAATACGACTATCAGCAGCGATTCGAGCCCGGGTTGAAGAAACTGCTGGTCGAGATCGTCGGCCGGGACTTTCCGTATCTGGGGGCGTGCTACGGATTGAGCATTCTGGCGGATGTGCTCGGCGGAACGGTGAGCGACGAGCGCTTCGGCGAATCACCGAGCGCGCAGACCATCGAATTGACCGAGCACGCGGGCGACGATCCGCTGTGCCAGGGCCTCCCGCAGACCTTCCGGGCCTTCGTCGGGCACAAGGAGGCGTGCCAGGAGGTTCCGCCGAACGCGGTGCTGCTCGGCACCTCCGCGGACTGTCCGGTGCAGATGATTCGCGTCGGCGGGCACATCTACGCCACCCAGTTCCATCCGGAGCTCGACGGCGACGGCCTCGCGCTGCGCATCGAAACCTACCGGCACGCCGGGTATTTCGATCCCGAGGAGGCCGACTACCTCACCGAGCTGGGGCATCGGGAATCGATCACCGCGCCCAAGGAGATCCTGCGCCGGTTCATCGCCAGATACCACCGCGGTACCGACTAGGGTCAGCTCGTGGTGATCCCGGTGGAGAGCTTGACCACGACTTTGTCGCTGGTCACCTCCTGCACCGTGACATTGAGCCCGTCGGCGGGCCGACTGTCCCCGGCCGGCACGCTGATCTGTTGGCCGCCCACCTTCAGCGTGACCGTATTACCTTTCACCGCAACCAGTTCCACATCCACCCCGAGCACACCGGCCTTGGCGTTCACCCCGCGATCGAAGGTCACCGTGCAGCCGCTCACCGCGCACTCGGTCTTGGTCCCCGCCCCCTCCACGGTGCACGCCGACACCCCGAGCGCGGCGCAGGCGCAGATCACGGACACGGCCACCAGGCGACGAACAGACATGCGGCCAGCGTAGAGCGGATCGGAACATTTCGGGCATTCCCCGATGTCGGGGCTATCGTGGGGTGCATGGGCGTCATGGGCGAATTGTTTCCGGGCAAGAAGCTGACCGACGAGGGCAGCGAGGACAGCGACGGGCAGGAACACAGCCCCCGGCTCGCGCTCGACCTGGATGCCGGCGTGGTCCGGATCGCTCCGGCCGCGCCCGCGGACGAATCGACGCAGAAGTAGGTCGCCGGGTTCGGCCGTCGGCGTCAGCGCTGGAACCGGCAGGCTCCCGCGTAGGGCATCGACGACATCGGTGACTCCACGACACCGGTGCCGTAGGTCGAGGCGTGGATGACCTTGCCGTTGCCCGCGTAGAGCGCGGAGTGCCCGCCGCCGTAGAACGACACCACATCGCCGGGGCGCAGATCGTCCCGAGTCACCGGGGTTCCGGTGGCGAGTTGGTCGTAGCTGGTGCGCGGCACCGCGACGCCGGCCTGCCGGTAGGACCACTGGACCAGGCCCGAGCAATCGAACGCGTCCGGACCCGCGGAGTCGGCACGGTAGTCCGAGCCGATCTTGGCCCTGGCCGCTTCGACGGCGACCTCGCCGGTCGTCTTCATCGGTGCGACCTGGGGCTGAACGGAATTGGGCGCGGTGACGCCGGGAAGCCCGGCGAGGCCGGAGAATTCGACACCCGGAATGTCGGGAAGTGTGAACGGTATTCCGAAGGCGGAGAACTCGGTCGTAGCGGGAGCAGCGGACGGCGCGCTCTCCGGTGCGGGACTCGAGACCTGAAGGCCGGGAATGCCTGGGGGAACCGAGATTTCGTTCGGAACCTCGACAGCTCCGACGCCGGGAATGGTCACCGTCTGCGCCGAGGCTTCCGCGGCGGAGAACAGGAGTGCGCCGGACAATGCTGCGCCCGCGGCCAGTGTCCACCAGAACACCCGGCGCAGCGAGCGGGTACTTCGGACGTCGTCGTCGGTATTCGATGCCATGATCAAGTCCTCCGATGGTCATTTCGAAGGCCTTGGCTCGGCCATGCGGCGCCATGCCTGTGGCGCACCGGACTTCACCAAAGTCTCCGAATAAGATTCGAGAACATCACGGTGATCTGTCAGTCCAAGCGGATCCGATTTCCCATCTTTCGACACATCGGGGTTCGAACAAATTTCCGACACACGATAGAGCAATAACGAAATGGTAACTATAGTTTATTGTCTATTGAAAAACGCCTTCTAGCTGGGGTAACGCGACGGTCGGTCCGGGGTGAATTCCCGTGTCGGTGAGCCGTATGGTGGGCTAATTACTGTTCGTCGGCGAGCTTCCCGGTTTTCGATCGGGTGTTTTCAACCGCCGATCGGGCCGGTCGCGCCCGGCAAGTCGCCGTGTCTGCGCAGTGCGTCGAGCACTACATTGACGGCCGGGCGCGGGGGCGTCCCGCGCCGGATTACCGCCGTGATGGTCCGGGTAACCGGGCTCGCGAGTTCCCTGGTCGCGACGTGATAGCGCGGATCGATGGCGAGGCCGGGCAGCAGCGTGATCGACAGCCCGGCCTCGACATGTTGCAGCGCCATCAGATAGTTGCTGAACCGGCAGACGATCCGCGGCTCGAAGCCCGATTCACGGCAGAGTCGGGTGGCCAGGCCCGCCATATAGGACTTCGGTGTGTCGAAGGCCCACGGCTCGTCGGCGTACGCGGCCAGGTCGGCCGGTCCGCGCGCGGCCTGTCCCGGCGGCAGCACCAGCACGATCGGATCGGTGGCCAGCGGCACGATATCGATGTCCGGGCCGAGCGGCTGCGCGACGAAATCCGTTGTGGTGATGATGATGTCGGCGTCACCGGCGCGCAGCGCGCGCATGCTCTCGTGCGGTTCCAGCTCGTGCAGCGTGATGTCGAGGTGCGGATGACTCCGCGCGAGCCGGGTCACCGCGGGCACGCACAGCGAGTGGATGGCGCTCTGAAACGCGCCGAGCCGGACCAGGCCTGCCGGTTCGCCGCCCAGGCTGCGTAGCTCCGCCTCGACGGTTGCCATGTGATCGAGGATCGCCCTGGCCCGGCGGGCCAGGATCAGCCCGGCGGGGGTGAGCCGGACCCGGCGGCCGGTGCGTTCCAGCAACTGCGTGTGAGTCTCCGCCTCCAGCACGGCCAGCTGCTGGGACACGCTGGACGCGCTGAGGTCGGCCGCCTGCGCGACCGCGCGGACGGTGCCGAGGGAGTCGAGCTGGCTGAGCAGCCGCAGCCGCCATGGGTTCAGCATGCCTCGATTGTTGTACGGCTGGGCCGAACAGCACAGCCGGAATTGTGAGATGGACGTGTCGCTGGCACCGCCCTTACCGTCGGACTATGGCTTCCCCCACCTTCACACCGCAGTCCACCGACGACTTCTGGGCCGACGCCGACCGGCACCTCGTGCGCTACGCGGGCGCGGGCAGCTTCACGCCCGAGATCATCGCGCGCGCCGCGGGCAGCTTCCTGTACACCGAAAGCGGCAGGGAGATCCTGGATTTCACCTCCGGGCAGATGAGCGCGATCCTCGGGCATTCGCACCCCGACATCGTCGCGACGGTCCGGCGTCAGGTCGGCGAACTCGACCACCTGTTCAGCGGCATGCTCAGCCGCCCGGTCGTCGATCTCGCCCGCAGGCTGGCGGACACCTTGCCGTCGCCGCTGGACAAGGCGCTGCTGCTGACCACCGGCGCCGAGTCGAACGAGGCGGCGATCCGGATGGCCAAGCTGGTCACCGGCAAGCACGAGATCGTCTCGTTCGCCCGCTCCTGGCACGGCATGACCCAGGCCGCGGCGAGCGCGACCTACAGCGCGGGCCGCAAGGGGTACGGGCCCGCCGCGCCCGGCAACTTCGCGATCCCGGCGCCGCACACCTATCGTCCCGACTTCATTACGGCCGCAGGCGAACTCGACTGGCGCAAGCAGTTGGACTTCGCCTTCGACCTGATCGACGCGCAGTCGGTGGGCAGCCTGGCCGCGTGCATCGTCGAGCCGATCCTCAGCTCCGGCGGCGTGGTCGAACCGCCGCTCGGCTACTTCGCCGCGCTGCGGGACAAGTGCCGCGAGCGCGGCATGCTGCTGATTCTCGACGAGGCCCAGACCGGCCTGTGCCGCACCGGATCCTGGTACGCGTTCGAGCGCGACGGCATCGTGCCCGACATTCTCACCCTGTCCAAGACGCTCGGCGCCGGACTGCCGCTCGCGGCCGTGCTCACCAGCGCGGAGATCGAGCAGGAGGCACACGACCGCGGGTTCCTGTTCTTCACCACGCATGTCGCCGACCCGCTGGTCGCCGCGGTCGGCAACACCGTGCTCGACGTGCTCGTGCGCGATCGGCTCGAGGTCCGCGCCGCCGAGCTCGGCGCGTACCTGCGGGCCGGGCTGGAGCGGATTGCCGAGCGGCACACCGTCGTCGGGGACATCCGTGGTCGCGGGCTGCTCGCCGGGCTGGAACTGGTCGTCGACCGCGAGACCAAGCAGGGGTCGGACGAGCTCGGCGCGCTGGTCACCCGCCGCTGCCTGGAGCTGGGCCTGCACATGAACATCGTGCAGCTGCCCGGTATGGGTGGCGTGTTCCGGATCGCCCCGCCGTTGACCGCGACCGAGCACGAATTGTCCCTCGGCCTGGCCATTCTCGACGAGGCGATCGGTGACGCCGCCGCGCGGATGTGACGGCGGCCGGGGTCAGGTCAGGTTGCCGTCGATACAGAGGCTCACCGACCGGGTGGACGGTCCGGGGCGGGGGTCGCCCGCGGCGAAGGCCCACTGGGAGATCGGTCCGGCCGCCTTCCATTGCAGCTTGCCGTCGCGGGTCGCGACCACCTGGTAGATGTCCTCGTTGCCCTCGATGAGCTGGCTGCCGACGCAGTAGTCGTTGTACTCGGTGCCGGGTTGCCGGGCGCCCGCGCTGAACAGGCCGGTGGGATTGGCGTAGGCGCCGGGGTTGGGGACGGCGACCGACTTCCCGTCGGCCGGGCCGCGCGACCAGGACGCCGCGCCGCGGTCGATGCCGCAACGGAAGGTCTGGCCGCCCGCGGCGACGGTCGCGCCCTGCGGATAGCCGGTGCCTGCCCACAGGCAGGGCGCGCCGGCGCCGGCCGCGCTGGTCCGGGCCTGGGCCGCGGCGGTGCCGGCACCGAAGGTGAGGCCGCCGGCCAGGGTGGCGACCGCGAGCAGCGCGATCGAGGCGCGGCGCAGGGTAGGGGTGTTCGGCGTCGTTGCCGGGTTCATCGAGTTCTCTCTTTCGTCCTCGACCTGGCGGCGCGATTCGCCGCCGATCGGTAATGCGAAGTACGGCAGGTGATTTCGAAGCTTTCGGTCAGCACCAGCTGGCGGTGGGCCGGCAGACGACCCAGCCGTCACCGTCGGCGCGCGGCACCGCGGTCCAGGTGCTGGCGCCGCCGCTGCGGTTCTGCGTCGGCTCGGCCGGATTTTGCTGGCTTCGGTATTCGCGCAGGGCGTTCCGGTGCTCGTTCTGTTGCAGCGGGTTGGCGTCGGTGTGGTTGTAGCCGAATGGATCGATGTGGTGTGCACCGGTCGTGTTGCCGGGGTGGGCCGAACCGGCGCGGCCCGGTGCCTGGCTCGGGCGAGTGCCGGGGTCGGCCACCGCGACGGCGGTGCTGAGCAGGGTTGTGGCGCCGAGCAATCCGGCGATCAGCACGAGTGCGGTGGCGCGGCGGTGTCGGCGGAGCTGCCCGGTCGGTCGTAGGGGTGATCGCTGCATGGCGTCGTTGCCTCTCTGCTTATCTACTGAGATGAACAGTAGATGAAGATTCTGAGAGGTTGCTTATGACCAGCACTTATCGAGCTGAGGTTTACGGGAGTGTGATCGAGTACGCATTGGAGCAGTAGATCGGATAACCCGCCCAGTGGTCCCGGTGGCTCGGGTGAGCGCGATCACAGAAAATTGCACTGTCTGAAATTTTGCAGTTTGTGTTAAATTTTTGCCATGTCATCCCCCACTCGCGCGGAGCCGCCGATCGGCCTGCGCGAACAGAAGAAGCGCAAAACCCGGCTCGAGCTGTGCATGGCCGCTCGCCGGCTGGTGGTCGCGCACGGGCTCGACGCGACGACCGTCGAGGACATCGCGAAGGTCGTCGGTGTCTCGCCGCGCACGTTCTTCAACTACTACGACACGAAACTCGACGCGATCGTCGGCCCGATCGAGGAGATCGGAACTCCCGCCGCGCGAGAGGAATTCGTCGCCGGTGGGCCGACCGGGATGCTCATGTCCGACCTCACCTGGCTGTTCGCCTCCGCGCTCGAGCCGGAAGACGAAGTGCGCGAGGCAATTTCGCTGGTGATGCAGATCGTCAAGGAGGAACCGCGGGTGTTCGCCGGGTTCGTGGCCGCGGGTGCGCAGCAGGAGGCCATCGTCGGCGAGTTGCTGTCCGCGCGGGCCGGCGAACCGGTTGCCCGCGAATTCGCCGCTCTCGCAGCGGGAGTCATGACCAGCATCACCACCAGGGCCGCGATGTCCGCGACCGCCGACACCAGCAGATCTCTCACCGCGGCCGTGCAGGAGCACTGCGCGATGGCCGCCCGGATGTTCGACCAGCCCGCCGAGCGAAACCAGGAGAAGCGATGACCACGACGGCTGACTCGCCGCCTACCCCTATTGTCCTGACCCAGAAGCGAATATGGCTCATCTTCTCCGCGCTCATCGCGGGCATGTTCCTGGCCAGCCTGGATCAGATGATCGTCGGCACCGCGATGCCGACCATCGTCGGCGAACTCGGCGGCGTCTCGCACATGGCCTGGACCGCGACCTCGTACCTGCTGGCCACCACCATCGTGATGCCGATCTACGGCAAGTTCGGCGACATGTTCGGCAGGCGTTGGCTTTTCCTGTTCGCGGTGACCGCGTTCACCGCCGCGTCGGTCGGCGCCGCGGCCTCGACCAGCTTCTGGGAGTTCATCGTCTTCCGCGGCCTGCAGGGCGTCGGCGGCGGTGGCCTGATGATTCTGGCGCAGGCGATCATCGCCGACGTGGTGCCCGCCAAGGATCGCGGTAAGTATATGGCGCCGATGGGCGCGGTCTTCGGCATCACCTCGGTCGCCGGTCCGCTGCTCGGCGGCTTCTTCGCCGACACGCTCGGCTGGCGCTGGTGCTTCTGGATCAACGTGCCGATCGGCATCGCGGCGCTGTTCATCGCCTTCCGCTACCTGAGCGTGCCCAGCCACCGGCCCAAGACCAAGCCGGACTACCTCGGTGTGCTGCTGATGTCCTCGGCGACAACGCTGTTGATCCTGATCACCGACTGGGGCGGCAAGCAGTACGCGTGGGGTTCGACGACGATCATCGCGATGATCGCCGCGCTGGTGGTCGTGGTCGCCGCGTTCGTCATGGTGGAGGCCAGGGCCGAGGAGCCGATGCTGCCGCTGTGGTTGTTCCGCAACCGCACGTTCGTGCTGACCTCCGCGATCGGCCTGCTGGTCGGGCTGGTGATGTTCGCCGCGATCGGTTTCATCCCGACCTATCTGCAGATGGCGACCGGCGCGTCCGCCTCGGTCTCCGGCCTGCTGCTGATCCCGATGATGGTCGGCATGATGATCACCCTGATCGGGTCGATGACCGCGATCACCAAGACCGGTCGCTACCGGATCTACCCGCCGATCGGTGCGCTGGTCATGCTCGCCGCGATGCTGTGGCTCACCACGCTCGCCGCGAACACCCCGATGTGGGTCGTCTCGGCCATGCTGTTCGTGGTCGGTGC
This sequence comes from Nocardia sp. NPDC056564, assembly GCF_042793755.1. Taxonomy (NCBI): domain Bacteria; kingdom Bacillati; phylum Actinomycetota; class Actinomycetes; order Mycobacteriales; family Nocardiaceae; genus Nocardia; species Nocardia sp. NPDC056564. The sequence goes on along the minus strand of NZ_JBHTUR010000011.1, from coordinate 226,284 downwards.
GGGCCTCGGCCTGATCATGCAGATCATCGTGCTGGTCGTGCAGAATGCCGTGTCGCCCAACCAGATCGGGACCGCGACCAGCGCCAACAACTACTTCCGGGAAATGGGCGGCGCGATCGGCGTCGCGATCTTCGGCTCGATCTTCACCAGCCGGCTGACCGAGGGCCTCACCGACGCGTTCATGTCGCACGGACCCGAGGTCATGGCGGCGAAGCTCGACCCGAGCGCGCTGGTGCCGTCGGTGGTCAAGCACCTGCCCGAGGGCCTGCACGACGCGATCGTCGGCGCATACGTGAACGCCCTGGTCCCCGGCTTCTGGTATCTGATCCCGGGCGCCATCGTCGTCTTCGTCCTGGCCCTGTTCATCCCCCAACTCAAGCTGTCGGACGAGGCGGGCATGGTCGCCCGCGGCGAAGCCGTGCTGGAGGAAACGGCGTCGAACAAGAACGAAGAGAAAACCGACCTCGCGGTTAAATAAGGGCGAAAAGTCCGAAAAGCCTTGAGGCCCCGAGTAATTGGGGCATGAACAGGGCGTCCGCAGCCCGTTAACGTATTCAGGTGCAGTCCATTCAACACTGCACCTGAATACGGGGGTATTCGATGACTGGCGAACTTTCGGTGAACTTTACCGATCTACACCATTCGGCGGGGTGCCTGGCCGATTGGTGCGGGGACAGCACCGCGCTCTTCGAATCCGGGCATTCCGAGATTTCCTCGGCGTCCTCGGGTTGGGTAGGCAGTTCTCGCGCGGCGCTCGAGGGAGCGTTGGAAAAGTTGCGCGGCTCGGGTACCGCGTTGACCGGACGGCTCGACGGGCATTCGTCCCTGGTCACCGACGCGGTGCGCGAATTCAGCATGACCGAGCACAAATCCACGACCGAACTCGACCAGGTCGACCGGCCGCGCGGTCGGAGATTGCTGGATCTATGATCACGATCTCCGACATCGATCGGTGGAACGTGGCGGACATCGAGTCGGTATTCCAAGTCTGCACCTCGCACGCGCAACACTGCGACGAACGCGCGTCGAATCTCGGTAACCTGCAGATGTTCCAGACCTGGGACGGCGAAGCGGCGGAGGCGGCCAAGCAGTCGGTCGGCAAGACGCGCGTCGATTTCGACGCGCACGGCAAACACGTCGCCGCAATCGCCGCGGCCGCGAAGACCGCCGCCGAGGAGGTCGCCACGGTCAAAGCCAAACTGACCGGCCTGCGCGCCGAGGCCAAGACCGGCGGGTTCATGATCGGTGACGACGGCAAGGTCACCCGGGTTGTGCAGGGGCCCTACACCGCCGACCAGCTAGCCAAAATCGAGGCGAACCGGGTGGCGCTGCAACTCGAGGTCAACCGTTTGATGATCAATGCCCAGCTGGTGGACGCCGATCTCGCCGCGGCGATCAAAGGCGCCGACGGGCAACTCAGCGAAAGCGATCTGGCCAAGCAGAATCATCCGCCGGTATACGCCGCCGCATTCGGTCTCGCTTCCTTGGGATTGCCCGAGTATCCCAATGGTTCGCTGACCGATGTAGAGGTGCGCAACTACTATCTCGAAGCCGAGCGGCGCTTGGCGGCGCTCAATGAGCAGCTCGCGAAAACGGACATGCCGCTGGAAGAACGGGCCAGGATCGCCAGCGAGATTCGCAATGAGTTCCGCACCAAGGCGAGGGATTTGATGTCGAACCGAGCCGCGGCCGAAGAACTCATGAAGAAAGAGGGAAACCGGCCCTTCGATCAACTGATCGAAGACAAGATGGCGAAGAAGGGGATGACCCGCGAGCAGGCGTTGCAGGATGTCATCGACTCCTCGTCGAAGAGTCGCGGTGCGGTCAACGAGGCGCTGGGCGTCGATCCGAAGAATCCGCAGCTGCCAGACCCCAAGGAAGTGCAGGCACGGGTGCGCGGGCCCAACACTGGGCCGGGCACGCCGGACGTCACCGACACTGTGGCGGGTGCGGGCGAGGGTGCGGGCTCGAAGGCGCTGCGGGTCGCCGGTAAGGCGGCACTACCGCTGGCTGCGGCGTACGAGGTCTACGACGGCTACAACCAGGTGAAGGCGGGCAAAGAGACGGTGCCGGAAGCGGTCGGCAGTGGCGTGGGCGCGCTGGGCGGTATGGTGGCCGGCGCAGAGGGCGGCGCGATGATCGGTGCGGTCGGCGGCCCGGTCGGTGCTGCCGTCGGCGGCGTGGTCGGTGGTGTGGTCGGCGGCATCGCGGGCAGCTCGGTCGGCAAATGGATAGGTGGGTTGTTCTAGATGGCAGACGACGAGACCCCCATCTACGCGGCACTGGAATCCCTGGCGCTCAGTACTCACCGGGTCACCGACCCGAGCACTATCCCGGGCAGCGTCACGCTCGACCTCGATCCCGGTACCTGGGCTGAGATCGATGGCCGGAACATGGGCTATCTCAACGTGTTCGCGGCACAGCACGAGCAGCCGTCCCAGTTCCGGACCAATGTCGTGGTGGTGTTCACCCGCGTGATCGTCGGCCAGGGCGTCGATCTGGCCGGCCTGATCGGGCACTCGTTCACGGACTCGCGGCGGCTGCCCGACTGGTCCGAGCAGCATGCCGAGGTGTGGCCGCCGGCCGGTCGCCACAGCGGCTGGTCGATCCAGTGCGGCACCTACTCCGCCGCCGGCCAATTGCTGTACACCGTTACGCAATACGCGGTCTACCAGCGCGGGAACGTCGGCTATCTGCTGCAAGCGACGGGGACGACCACGGTCGAGCAAACGCCGGTGTTCGGTAGCCTGCTCGATAAGGTTGTGCGCAGCGTCAACTTCGACGACTGAAGGGGCAAGAACTCATGGTCAGACGCTCGGACGTGGTATCCGATCTGGAGGAAGCGCTCGCCGCGCACGTCGTCTTCGCCGAAGACCCGGCTGATGACACCTGGATGATCGGCCGGACGCCGACTCAGACGCTGCACGTACGGATGGGCAACTTTCCGGAGGAAGATCTCTGGTCGCTGTGGCTCGGCGACGGCAAGTGGATGGACTTCACCGAACCGCCGGCGGGCTGGACGCTGGAGCTCAGCGACGAGCGCTGGCCCGCCAGCGCTCGGCCTCGACTGCCCAAGGGCGAATTCCACGAATGATCAGGGCTGTCCCGGGCAGGCGGTGCCGGTGTAGGCCGGGTCGAGGGCTCGGTTGACGAGGTAGGCGACGGTGGGGGATTGGGGGAGGGTGCCGTGGTCGAAAGTGTCTGTGGGGCAGAAGTCTTGGATCCAGACGTTGTCGACCGTCGCACCGGGGCCCGCCTGGAGGAAGGTGGCTTCCGGTGGGGTGGAGGCGTCGTCGCGGGTGCTGGCGATCACGGTGTAGGTGATGCCGGGATCGGTGTCGCCCGCGGCGTTGACGGCACGCAGGAAGTCGCTGCCGACGAGCTGCTGGGCGGCCGCGACTCCGGCGACCGCGGTCAGGCCGGTGGAGAAGGCCGAGTGCGCACTGCCGGAGGTGAGCTGGCCCGCGACGCCACGCATGGTGGAGCCGTGATTGGTGCCGGCGAGGGAGACCAGGTGGTCGACCGCGGCGTCGCCGCCCTCGAAGCGCAGGTATTGCCGAGACATCAACGCGCCCTGGGAATGACCGACCAGATCGACCTTCGGCGCGTGCGTCGCGTCGCGCACGCGGTCGACGAAGGCGGCGAGTTCCTCGGCCGAGGCGTGGATGTCGCCGACGCCGTATATGCCGGGCAGCGCGCCGAGCACGCTCGCGGTGTCGCGGCCGTAGTTCAGCGAAAAGACGCAGTAGCCCGCGGCTTTCAGCTGCGGCGCGAGCACGTTCCAGTCGTTCTGATTGCCCCAGGTGCCGTGCACGAGGACCACGGGTCGTGGATGCGCGGCGGTGGGTACACAGGTCCAGTCGTCGGATCCCGCGGGCGGGATGCTGCCATCGGGATCCTTGCCCACTCCGGCGATCTCGCTCGCGGCCGATTGGCCGGGTTCCGCCTCGGCCTGCACCGCCGGGGCGCAGATGCCCGTGAGGATGCCCGCCGCCGCGCCTGCCGCCGTGAGGCGACGCCATCTCAGATTCATCGAAATCCGTTCTGCGATAAGTGGTTACCAGCGAATTGACGGGTCACCGCGGCACGGTCACCGGGTCGAGGCAGCTGGCGGCGGCATCGACCAGCGAGCAAGGCTGCGGCGCACGGGTCGGCCGGTAATCGGCGGGCACGCCGCCGGCCCCGGTGATGTCGGTGTAGGCGGCGACGGCGTCGGTGGGCCGCCGGGTGAGGCTCGGATCGGTCAGCACGTCGACGGTGAACAGGCCGAAGCGCGGTGCGTAGCTGCCCCATTCGTAGTTGTCGGTGAGGCTCCAGTAGTTGTAGCCAAGCACGTTCATGCCGTCGGCTTTCGCGCGCTGGATCCAATAGATCGTGTCGCGCAGGTCGTCGCCGCGGGTGTAGCCGTCGGCGCGCGGCTTGCCGTTCTCGGTGGGCATGCCGTTCTCGACGATGTAGAGCGGCTTGCCCGGAAACTGGCGCGAATAGTGTTGCAGGGCATAGTAGATGCCCTCCGGCTGCAACGGATTCTGCCAGAGCTGGGTCAGGTTCTGGCCCATCGAGGTGATGGTGTCCGGGGACATGCCGTAGTAGTAATCGATGCCGACGTAGTCGAGCCGTGCGGCGATCTTGTCGACGAACGGCTTGTTGATCGCGTCCTCGCCGGCCGGGATGTAGGCGACATTGCTGGTCACCATGGCGCCGGGCTGTACCTGGTGGATGTGGTCGTAGATGGCGTTGTGCGCCTGGGCCAGCCGATCCTGCATGCCGGGCACGTCGGTGGCGGGAAGGCCGCCGTGGCGCAGTTCGTTGAGCCCGTAGAAGGTCGGCTCGTTGAACGTCACCCAGAGCGGGTCGACGTGCGCGTACCGGTCGACCACGGTGCGGGCGTTGGCCAGCCAGTCCTCGACCATCCCCGGGTTGTGCCAGCCGCCGCGATCGACCTCCCAGCCGGGGAACACCCAGTGATCCAGGGTGATCATCGGCCGCATGCCTGCGGCGGTGATCTTCGCGATCACGTTGTCGTAGAAGCGGAATCCCTCCGGCGACCACGCGCCGGGCGCCGGCTGCACCCTGGCCCACTCGATGCTGATCCGATAAACCTTGACGCCGAGCCCGGCCGCCAGATCGATGTCGGAGGCGTAGCGGCTGTAGAAGTCGACCGAATCCCGGTACGGGTCCTCGGTTTTGCCCGCGGCGACGTAGCGGCTCCAATTGCTGTCCGGCGCGTGTCCTTCGGACTGATAGCCGGAGGCGGCGACGCCCCACAGGAAGTCCGGACCGAGCGGCGCGACCTGCGCGGGCGGTTCGGGGCGCGCGGCGGCGGAGCCGGGCAGACAGGTCAGAGCGGTGGCGGCGGCCAGGGCGGCCAGGCCGAGTCCGCGCAGACGGAATCGCATCGGGTGGTGCTCCCGTTCGTTGGGGGGACAAGCCGGGACCTCGGCGGACGCCGGGGCGAGTCGTGATGAAAACCGTACAACGCTCGGTTTTTGATGGCAAGGACGGACCCCGGCGTGCCTACACTGACCCGGTGGCGAAACGGGGTCCCTACGGCAAGGGCATCGAACGACGGGAGCGGATCCTCGAGGCGGCGCTGCGCACCATCGCCGAGCGCGGCTATCTGGCCACCTCGGTCGCCGAGCTGGCCGAGGCGGTCGGCCTGAGCCAGGGCGGGCTGCTGCACTATTTCGGCTCCAAAGAGGAGCTGTTCGTCGCGGTGCTGCGCAAGCGCGACGAGACCGACCTGGCGACCATGCGCGGCACGGCACCCGACGCGTTCGTGGCGGTGGTGCGGCGCAACGCGAAGGTGCCCGGCCTGATCGAGCTGTTCACCCACATGCAGGCGGCCGCTGCCGATCCGCGCCATCCCGCGCACGACTACATGCTGGAGCGCTACCGGCTCGGCACCGAGTCCTTCGCCCGGGCTCTGCGCGAGATGCAGCGGGCGGGCACGCTGCCCGACCGGATCGACGCCGACGCCGCGGCCACCATGTTCTTCGCGCTCGCCGACGGCCTCCAGGCCCGATGGTTGATCGATCCCACGATCGACATGGCGGCGCACCTCGAACACGCTTGGCGCCGTTATATCGGTGTCGGCTAGTCCGCCTGTTGCAGGCGCCGGGCCTGCTGCATCGTGGAAATCAGCGCGAGCGTCGATTCGGCGCCCTGATTCTCGTTCCGCCCGGTGGGCTCCAGTCCGTCACAGCAGCCGCCGCTGGCCGGATCGAGGAGCGGGGTGGCGACGTCGTTCGAGCCGCGGAACCACGCCTCGCACAACATGACCGCGTCTTTCCAGTGATAGTCCCCGGTGTCGTCGTAGGCGCGGGCGCAGGCGTCGGCCAGCGTCGCGACCTCGATCGGCTGCTGATCGAAACCAGGACGCTTCTCGCCGGTCGCCCAGCCGTCGACCGGGGTCACCGACAGATGGTCACCCGCGGTCTCGGTCTCCAGCAGCCAGCGCAGCATCGCCAGACCGTCGGCGTGGGTACGGCCCTGACCCGGTGCCGCGCCGGCCACCAGAAGCGCTTCGGCCAGCACGGCATTGGCGTAATGCAGCCGCGGTTCCGGCCAGCGCCAGTCCAGCCGCCGGGTCGGCGGGCCGATCAGTTCGGCCGCATCGGCCAGCAACGCCGGCGCGGCGAGATTGCCGGGATCGGCGCGCAGCGCCTCGGCCGCACCGAGCGCGGCGAAGGCCATCGCGCGCGGGAACTGCGACCGCCGCCCGGCCGCGATGGTGAAGTGCGCCAGCGCCTTTTCGGCGTACTCCGGCCGGTGCGCGGCGAGCGTGCCGAGCGCCCAGATGGCGCGTCCCCAGTGATCCTCCAGGCTCGGCTCGTCCTGCCAGGTGTGGTCGGTGCCGCGGCGATTGTGGCTGCGGCCGTCCGCGGTGAGGGCGTCGAAGACGAAGCTCGCGTACACCGGCACGAGCGCGTCCAGCTCGGCGGTCGGCTCCGGCTCCCGGAGCACGACGACCAGGGCGCGCGCGACATCGTCGACGCAGTAACCGTTTTCGAGCCGCGGGGCGGTGAATTTGGCGTGTTCGAAGATCCCCACGTCATCGCTGAGCCGTAACAGGTGTGCGTAGGAGATAGAGATGGTCTCGCTCATGCTGTCGCCAACTTCGCTTCGGCCTGTCGCGTCGGTGCGGCAAGCGCCTGGTAGTTCCTGCTCACTGCGGGCCAGAGTAGGTCTGGCGCACTGCGTTTCGCCTCGGTGCTCATCCGGGCCCGGCTCGGTGAACACCTGGTGCGGCGCGGACGCGATGGCGGTCGGTGATTCGCGATCGGCAAAGAGACCGGTGCCGCTCGACAGCAGTTCCCGCGAGTGCGGAAAGTCCGTCGATACCACTGGATTACCCGCTGCGACGGCATCTATCGGAACCAGTATGTCACTTGTTCGCGCGAGCCATACCACCCCGGGCTGTTCTCGCACGCCGCGCGCTGAGTTCGCGCACCCTCCGCTGGCGGCTGGCCGGTGGCGGGCACCGAACGTATTGTGCGGACATGGGTCTAGCGAAGCTTGCGGAAGAGTTCTGGAACTGGCGGCTGGCGACGGTACCCGACTCGAGTGACGACCTGCCTCGCGTCGAGCGGCCGGACGGCTGGCTGCCCGATTGGTCGCCGAAGGCGATCGCGGATCGCCGGGACGTGCTCGCCGAGCTGACCCGCAGGCACCGCGAACTCGACCTGTCCGACGAGCCGGTCGCGACGCGGGTCGACGGCAGGCTGCTCGGCTCGGCGCTGGCCAGGGTGCACTGGGAACTGGAGCTGATCCGGGCCTGGGAACTCGATCCCGGCTTCTATATCCAGCAAAGCCTCGGCCCGATCTATGTGGAGCTGCTCGCCTCGACGCCGTTCGACAGTGCCCGAGCGGGGCGGATCAGCGCGCTGCTGCGGCATGTGCCGCTCGTGCTCGAGCAGGCCAGAGCGAATCTCGCGGGCGTGGCCGGGGTGTCGTTCGCGCGCAGTGCACTGAGGCTGCTGGAGGAGAACGCGGGCTCGCTCGAGGCCGCGCTGAGCGCGCTGACCCCGTTCCTGCCGGACGAGTACGCGCCCGAACTGCCCGCCGCGACCAGGGTCGCGGTGGATGCCGTTGCGGCGTACCGGGATTGGCTGACCGAACAACTTCCGTCGCTCGGCGAGTCCGAGCCGGTCGGCCCGGAGGCGCTGGCCTACTTCCTGCATCGCGTTGCGCTGCTGCCCTATTCGGCCCGGCAGCTGCGCCAGATGGGCAGCCAGGAGTGGCATCGGGCCGTCGCGCTGGAAACTCAGCTGCGCACCCGGCATCGGGACGCGCCCGCGCCCGCGTTGCCCGCCGATGCGCAGGAACATGCGCGGCGCCAGGCCGTCGATGAGCTCGCCGTGCGCCGGTTCGCGGACGAGCGCGGTCTGCTCAGCCAGCCGGAAAGCCTGCGGCACTACCGATTCGCCCCGTTGCCGCCCTACCTCGAGCCGCTGACCTGGCTCGGCGTCACCGATGATCTGACCGGACCCGGCCGGATGGACGAGGACGCCATCCGATACATCCCCGCCCCGCACCCGGATCTGCCCTATTTCGATCGGGCCGCCGCGTTCGACGCCCGCACCGCGATCGTGCACGAGGGCGTCCACGCCCAGCAGGTCGCGATCGGCTGGCACCACGAGAATCCGGCCCGGCGGTGGTTCTACGACTCGGCGCCCAACGAGGGCATCGCGTTCAACTACGAGGAGCTGATGCTGCACGCCGGTCTGTTCGACGACGCGCCGGCCAGCGCGATCTTCGTGGCGAGTGCCATGCGGCTGCGGGCGTTACGCGTCGACGTCGACCTCGCGCTCGCCCTCGGTGAGATCTCCATCGAGGAGGCGGCCGATCGCCTCGCGATCGCCGTCCCGATGGATCGCGAGACCGCCTGGGACGAGGCGGTGTTCTTCGCCGGCAACCCCGGTCAAGCATTGAGCTACCAGATCGGCAAACTCCAGATTCAGGATCTGCTCAGCACGGCGGTCCGCGAGCTCGGCGACGAATTCGAGCTGAAGCGGTTCCACGACCGGCTGTGGCGCGAAGGGAATGTGCCGCTGGCGTTGCAGCGCTGGGAGCTGCTCGGCCTGCGTGACCACCTGGACGAGGCGGACCGCCTGGCGGGATAGGGTCGCGACATGCGGCGCTTCGCTCTGGTCAGTGCGTTCGTCCTGCTCTGCGGGGCCGGTGGGTGTGCGGCCGATACGAGCGAGACGGCCGCTCCTGGGCAGCATGAACGGGGCACGGTGGTGTCCTCGACTCCGGTCGCGCAGTTGTCGAACGCGGACACCGCGGCCTATCTGGCCGAGGGAAACTTCGATACTCCCGTGCGCAACGGAGTGGATGCGTATCGGGTCGACTATCGCACGATCGGAGCGAAGGGCGAGCCGACCACCGCGAGCGGATTGGTCGTGCTGCCGCGTACGGATTCGCCTCGGCTGCGCGTGGTCAGCTACGCGCACGGCACCCTGGCGGCGAAAAGCGATGCGCCGTCGGTGAACAGCCGGAGCCGTCCCGATCAGGCGCGCACCATCATGTTCGCGGCGGCGGGCTACGCGGCGATCGCTCCGGACTACCTCGGGCTGGGCGACGGGCCGGGGAGTCACCCCTTCGGGCACGCGCCGACCGAGGTCAGTGCCTCGGCCGACCTCTTGTTCGCGGCTAAAAGCATTGCCGCGCAACAACACCACGAACTCCATCGGGACGTGCTGGTGACCGGCTTCTCCCAAGGCGGCCATGCCGCAATGGCATTCGGCAAGGCGCTGCAGGCCGACGAGGTGCCAGGATTCGGTCTGGCCGCGCTGGCGCCGGTCAGCGGGCCGTACGCGCTCCGGGACGTCCAGACCCCCGCCGCACTGGACGGCCGGATCGCGCCGGGTCCGGCGGTGTTCTTCTTCGCCTACTGGCTCACCGCGATGAACCGGATCTATCACCTGTACGACGATCCGGCCGAGGCCTTCCAGGAGCCGTACGCCGGAAAGATCGAAGGTCTCTTCGACGGCACCCGCAACGAACTCACCATCGCCACCATGCTGCCCATCACCCCCGATCTACTGCTGACGCCGCGATTCCGCGCATGGGCGACCAACCCGACCGGCGCGGCCCTGACGGCGGTGACCGACAGCGACCGCACCTGCGACTGGACCCCGCGCGTGCCCGTGCGCCTCTATGCCGCCACCGCCGACCGCACTGTGCCCTATGCCAACGCCGAGCACTGCCTGCGCGCCCTGCGCAGTGCCGATGCCACCCTGCAAGACCTGGGCGCGGTGGACCACGGGACTTCCGCTCGCGTCGCTTTGCTGCGGATTCTCACCTGGTTCCAGCAGGTCGCGCCGGGCTGATCAGGCGTTCGCGGGCAGCTCGGTGCCCGCGCCGCGACGGCGGATGGCCACCAGGTCGTGGCGGGCGTCCGGGAGCGTGCGATCGTCGACACCTTCGATGGTGAAGCCTGCGTCGGCGATCATCTGGCGGTCGTCCGCGCCGGGTTGTCCCTCGCTGGTGAGATAGTCGCCGAGGAACATCGAGTTCGCCAGGTGCAGGGCCAACGGCTGCATGGCGCGCAGGTGGATCTCGCGCCCGCCCGCCAGTCGTACCTCGACGTCGGGGAAGAAGAACCGGAACAGCGCGAGAATGCGCAGGCAGCGGTCCGGGGTGAGCTCCCAGCGATCGCCGAGCGGTGTTCCCTCGAACGGGATCAGGAAGTTCACCGGTACCGAGTCCGGATCCAGATCACGCAGCGCGACAGCGAGATCCACGATATCGTCGGCGGATTCGCCCATCCCGAAGATCGCGCCGGAGCACGGTGACAGCCCCGCCGTCGTCGCCCGGCGCAGCGTGTCCACCCGATCATCGAAGGTGTGCGTCGAACAGATCTCCGCGTACCGGGCCTCGCTGGTATTCAGGTTGTGGCTGTAGGCGTGCGCGCCGGCTGCGGCGAGCCGCTCGGCCTGTCCGTCGGCCAGCAGCCCGAGGCAGACGCACACCTCGACCTGCGGGTTGTCCACCTTGATCGCCGCGATCGTGTCCTCGATCCGCCGGATGTCGCGCTCGCCCGGACCGCGGCCGCTCGCCACCAGGCACACCCGTTTGGCCCCGGCTCGAACGGCCTGATCGGCCACCTCCGCCGCCTTGCCCGGGGTGATCCACGAGTACTTGAGCACATCCGACGCGGACCCCAGCCGCTGCGAGCAGTAGCCGCAATCCTCCGGGCACAGGCCACTTTTCATGTTCACGATGGTGTTCAGCTTCACCCGCCGGCCGAAGAACTCGCGTCGTACCCGGCTGCCTGCGGCGACCACGTCGAGCAGCTCGAAAGATTCGGACAGAACGGACAATGCCTCCGACCGGGTCGGCGCCTCGCGTCGTAAAGCCTTGTCTACCAATTGATCCAGCAGTTCGGTACGCATGTCAGCCAACCTACCAACAGACTTGAACACCGTTCAAGTTTTTTCGTGAACGGTGTTCAAGTAGATCTTTATGCAGGGTGTATGTCTGAGGTGGTAGTTAGTTCCAGCCTGCCGGGTTGGCGAAGGATTCGCGGGAGATGCCGGAACCGGTTCGGGGGAAGTCGCCGACGCGGTTGTTGTCGACCACTGCCACGGTGGGATCGGCGGTCACCGCGGCGTAGAAGTCCTGGCCCATGGCGACGATGAAGCCGCGGCAGTACAGGAATCCGTCGTCGGAGCCGTCGGTGACCTCGTGGATGTCGGCGCGGTCTAGGTCATAGAGCTTTCGCTCCAGCAGACGGTCCAGTGCGGTCAGGTCCTCGGTGGACAGCGGCTCGCTGAGCGCTCGCAGGTGATCGAGGAACACGGGCAGGTGCTGGTCGATGGCGTACGCGGCATCGTCGTTGTCCCGGTGGATCAGGGCTCGGCGGAGGGTGGCGGATTCGTCGCCGACCAACTGCCAGGCCGATTCGATAATGGTCCAGAACCGGGTCTCGTCGGCCGCGGTGGGGAGCTCACTCACGCGGCGGACGGTATCAGGGCGGGCCGACGGGACATGGCGCTCATCACTGCGGACGTTTAGGCCGCGCGAGGTGGGTAGACGGTGAGTGACCCCGATCCGACCAGAAAGGCGTGAACGATGAGCCAACCCATCACCAGCACCCTCGACGCGGAGCAGCAGAAGATCGCGGGGGAGGCGCTCCGCGCCACCGTGATCGATCTGATCGACCTGTCGCTGATCGCCAAGCAGGCGCACTGGAATGTGATCGGCCGGAACTTCCGGTCGGTGCATCTGGCGTTGGACGAATTGGTTACGGCGGCAAGGGACTTCACCGATGCCGCGGCCGAGCGGGCGACCGCGATCGGGGTGAGCCCGGACGGCCGGGCGGCGACCGTGGCCAAGGAGACCGGTGCGCCAGGGTTCCCCGACGGCTGGCAGCAGGACACCGCCGTGATCGACGGGATCGTCGGCAATCTGACCGCGGTGATCAAGGGCCTGCGCGAGCGGATCGAGGCGACCGAGAAGGCCGACCCGGTCACGCAGGACCTGCTCATCGGCATCGCGGCGCGGCTAGAGCAGCTGCACTGGATGTGGCAGGCCCAGGTCGCGGCCGACTGAGCGGCTAGCGCGACAGGCCGTGTACGCGCGCGATGAGACGTTCCATCACCGTGCGCGGCAGCAGCCTGCGCACCGCGAACATCACCGGGGCATTGCTGCCGACGGCGTAGAGCGGGCGCGGCCGGTCGGCCTCGACGGCCTGCACGATCGTGTCCGCCACCCGCTCGGCGGTGATGCCTTTCCCCTGTGCCTCATCCAATTTCGCGATGAACCTGGTGAAATCGGCGGTGTGCGGCGAACCTTCGTTCAGATACTTCGTCCGGCGCTCGCGCAGCCCCGTATTGATCTGACCCGGTTCGACAGTCGAGATCCACACCCCGAAGGGGGACTCCTCGAACCGCGCCGCCACCGCGAAACCCTTCAGCGCCGCCTTGGTCGCGCCATAGGACGACCGGTACGGCATCGGGAAGCTGGCAATCATCGATCCCACCATCACCACCCGCCCGTACCCGCGCTCCCGCATGCCCGGCAGCACGGCCTGGGTCAGGGCGACCGGGCCGAGCACATTGAGCCGGAACAGCCGCTCCACCGCGCCGGTCGGCAGCTCCGCCAGCGGCCCCGCCTGACTCTCCCCGGCGTTGTTGACCAGCACGTCGACCTCGCCGAGCCCGGCCACGAACGCCTCGATCGACCCGGCGTCGGTCAAATCGAGGGCCCGGTACTCCACCCCCGCCACCCGAGCCGCATCGGAGATTCCCTCCGGCTTCCGGCTGGTCCCGATCACCCGATACCCCCGCGCCACCAACGCCGCGGCGGTCGCCTTCCCGATCCCGGACGAAGCACCGGTGACAACAGCAGTACGAGGCATAAGTGTTCTCCTTGAGCGGCGACTCCAGCCGACGATAGCCGCTCGCTCCCGAGGCGGGTGGTTCGGTGCGGGAAACGGGGGAGCAACGGGGGGTTTCGGGTTGGGGGTGGGGGATTGAACTTTGTGGGTGGTGGCGATCGGGGCAGGTGGCGGGGGGTGAGATGGGGCTAGGGTTGGCCGGCGCGATGGGGTTGGGGAGCTGTCGCGGGGACGTGTAGGCCGCTCGGATGTCGAGGAGAATGTGGTGGTTGTCGACACTGTTCGTGAGGAACAGGCGATTCATCAGTTGACGGAGCGGTTGGTCGAAAACTTCGGCGGCACTTACTCTGCGGAGCACATCGAGGGGATGGTGGAGGCGGCTCGACGGCGGTTCGCCGGGCATCCGGTGCGGACGTTCATTCCGATTCTGGTCGAGCGGTATGTCCGTCGACAGCTGGAAGGTGCGGGGGAGGTGGCGGCGGCTGCCGGTCCCGATACCGCGCGGACGCGCAGGGCCAAGCATCAGGCGGAAACGGGTGACCGTCGATTGCCCGCCGCGTTTCGGGAAACCTGGTCGGCGAACAAGCGTTTCGCGCCCGCGGCGGTTGCCGCGGTAGTGGCGGCGCTGGTGGTGGTGACCGTGGTCGCGGTGGCGCTGGCGGTGCGGCAGCCGAGTTCGCCGCCGCGGGCGGCGGCGCCGGGGGCGTCGTCGCTGACGCTGGTGCGCGGCGTGGTCGGGTCCGAGAAGATGTCGTTCTTCCAGGATCCGAAGGTGGCGCAGGTGCTGGCGCGCAACGGATTCGAGGTCGAGGTGGACTCGGCGGGGTCGCGGGAGATCGCCACTTCGGTGGATCTCGGGAAGTACGCGTTCGCGTTTCCGTCGAGTGAGCAGGCCGCGGAGCGAATTCAACGGCAGCGCAACGTGAGTGCGAAGTACATTCCGTTCTCCTCGCCGATGGCGATCGCGACGTTCACCCCGATCGCGGATCTGCTCGCCAAAGCCGGTGTGGTGCACCAGGGTCCGGTGCCGACCTTCGACATGGCTCCGTATCTGCGCATGGTCGGCAACAACACGCGGTGGGACCAGCTCGGCGACAACACCGTGTACTCGGTGCGCAAGAACGTGCTGATCTCCACGACCGATCCGCGCAGCTCGAACTCCGCGGCGATGTACCTGGCGATCGCGGGCTATGTCGCGAACAACAACACGATCGTGCAGGGAACCTCCGCCGAGCAGGACGTAATCCCGACGGTGTCAAGGCTTTTCGTCGGGCAGGGCTACACGCAGAGCAGCAGCGAGGGCCCCTTCGACGCTTATCTCGCCGCCGGCCTGGGCCCGACGCCGCTGGTCTGGATCTACGAGTCGCAGTTCGTGGACGCCACCGTGCGCGGCCAGATCAAGCCAGACATGACGCTGCTGTACCCGTCGCCGACCATCATGTCCCGGCACACGCTGGTGCCGTTCGGCGAGGCGGGCGACCGGGTCGGCCGGCTGCTGTCCACCGATCCCGAACTGCAACGCCTCGCGGCGGTGCACGGCTTCCGCACCGGCGATGCCGCTCAATTCGCCGCGGTGACCACCGAGCACCGGATTCCGGTCGCCGCCGACCTCATCGACGTGATCACCACGCCGACCTTCGACACACTGGAGC
Source organism: Nocardia sp. NPDC056564 (assembly GCF_042793755.1). Lineage (NCBI taxonomy): Bacteria > Bacillati > Actinomycetota > Actinomycetes > Mycobacteriales > Nocardiaceae > Nocardia > Nocardia sp. NPDC056564. The sequence goes on along the minus strand of NZ_JBHTUR010000011.1, from coordinate 211,284 downwards.
GGCTGCTCGACGGAGTCGGCAAGTCCTACAACTGATCCGGATCGCCGCCGGGTTTCGGCGGACGCTGTCGGGGCATAATTGTCGCATCAGGTACCGGCCGACCAGCCGGTATCGCGGCGTGAGGTAAACCAGCATGACAGTCGACGGTCCATACGAGATTCCCCCGCTCGATGGCGCCGCGGATATCACCCGCGCCACGGAGCCGCAGCCAGGCGAAACATTGGCCAATACGCGGAACTGGGCCGGCTTCGGGCTGCTGTTCATCGGCGTGATCATCGCCGTCGTGGCCGCTGTGGTCGCGATGTGGGGCTTCGGCAGCGCGGCCCTCGCCATCACGATTTTCGCCGTGGTGACCCTGCTCGCGGGCGCGGCGCTCGTGGCATTCGAGCTCCTGCGCGGACGCAAGCGCGCCGGCCACGCACCCCAGGACGCCCCCGCCTGGCAGGTCATCGTCCCGCCCGGAAAGTGAGTCCGCCGATTCGCGTTGTGCAAGCGGCGATTCCGTCGACTACCCGGCCGGGGCCGAACTCGACGCGCTGATCGGCACCCGGTCTTCGGCCTCGCGCACCCGCCGCGGAACTCGGCCGCGGGCTCGCTGTCTGATGAGCGCGTGGGCGGTCGGGTGCTGTGACCTGTGCTCGATCGGTGCAGTACCGGCGGCAATTCGCTGAGATGCGGGTGAAAGGTCGGTGAGACGTAAGCCCCGGAGTATCGACCGCAGCATCAGCCAGCAACGCTCGGAGGAACGTCCATGAATCGCCGAACACTCTGCACGATCGCGCTCACCGTCCTGGTCGCCGGCGCGGGCGCCGCCTGCTCCGACGACAAGAGCAGCAGCGCCGCCCCGGCCACCAGCAGCCCCGCGGCAGCGGCGGCACAGAGCCCGGGCACCCCGGGGGACTACTGCCAGCAGATGATCCAGTTGTCGCTCAAGACGAGGGAACTGGGCTCGAAGTCGGACATCAACAACCTCGACTACGGGCAGACCGCCGACCTGTTCGATCAGATCAAGGGCGACGCGCCCGCCGAGGTGGCCGGCGATATCGACACGATCAGCGCGGGCTACCGGGCGATTTCGAAGGGCCAGGCCACGATCGCCTCCGTCGGCCCGGAGATCGCCAAGGCCACCCTGCACATGACCCAGGTCAACATGGAGAAGTGCGGACCGCCCAGCACACCTCGGTAAACCAGGACTCCGAAGGAGACAAAACGAATGGATCCGACGAATCCCGATGTCCGGCTGCACGTGCACCGGTGGGGCGCGGGGCCGCCGGTCGTGCTGGTGCACGGCGGGATTCTCGGCGGCCGCGGAGCCTGGCGCGCGCAACGACCGCTGACCGAACGGTGGACCCTGCTCGCGCCGGACCGCCCCGGTCACGGCGGGACGCCCGCGGCGGGACGGCAGGATTTCGAGCCGGAAGCGCGGCTGCTCGCCGATCAGCTGCTGGACCGGCCGGTGCATCTGGTCGGGTTGTCCTACGGCGCGATCGTGTCGATGTATGCCGCGGCCCTGCGACCCGAGCACGTCCGATCGCTCACCGTTGTCGAGCCGCCGTTGTTCGGCATCGCCCGCGGCAACCCCGCGGTCGACGACATGTCCGCCGCGACGCGCGCCCTGATCGAAGACCTGGACCTGCCGGCGGAGACTGCGTTGGCGCGGTTCTTCGAGGTCGAAGGGGTACCCGTCGCCCTCGGGGAATCGGTGCCGCGGGTGCTGACCGACGGGATGCGGCGGCTGCAAGGCGCGCGGCCGCCGGACGAGGCCGCGCCGCCCATGCGACTGCTCCGGTCGGCGGGCTTTCCGATCCTGGTGGTCTCCGGCGGGCACCTGGAGGCGAACGAGATCATCTGCGACGCCATCGCCGAACAGACCGGCGCCGAACGCGCGGTATGCGCGGGGATGGGACACCTGGTGCCGGACACCGGTGCGCCGTTCAACGCGCTGCTGGAGAAGTTCTTCGAGCAGAGCGGCGCGCCTCAGCAGATGCCGTGACCGGCGCGGTCGGTGTGGCCCGAGGCAGGCCGCACCGGGGCCGGAGGGGTATCCCGGTGCGACCCGCCGTCAGATCAGCCCTGGCCGAGCATGCCGCGCATGGTGTCGATCTCCGCCCGCTGGCTGTCGATGATGGTGCGGGCCAAGGCCTTCGACTCGGCGTTCGTGCCGTCGGCGAGTTCGGTCTCGGCCATGGCGACCGCGCCGGTGTGGTGCTCGATCATCATGGTCAGCCACTGCCGGTCGAAGTCCGGGCCGGCGGCCGCTTGCAGTGCGGTCATCTGGTCGGCGCTCATCATGCCGGGCATGGTGTGGCCGCCGTGTCCGCCCGCGGTCGGGGCGGGCTTGCCGAAGCTTTGCAGCAGGGTGGTGATCTGCTGCAACTCGGGGGCTTGAGCCCGCTCGACGTTCGCGGCGAGGGTGCGCAACTGCTGGTTCTGGCTGTGACTCGGCACCAGCTTCGCCATGTCGACCGCCTGGGCATGATGCGGGTACATCATCTGGAGGAAGGTGACGTCGGCGTCGTTGAAGTCGGTGCGGGACGCCGGCGCGCTCGCGGACGCGAGGGTGCTGGACGTGCCGTGCTCCATGCCGGGCATGGCGTCGTTGTCGCTACAGCCGCTCAGGACGAGGGCGGTGGCCGCGGTGCCGGCGACGACGGCGGTGGTGATGCGGGTACGGCTGATGAACATGGTTGTACTCCTTGGGAATTGCGCATGATCGGAATTCGGGCAGGACGAACACGGCGACCGTTCGAGCGGGTCGCCGGGTACCTGTCAGATCCGCAGAATCGACAATTCGGCTAGGGAGAGCACGGTCCACGGCGGTGCACGTTCCCGCCGTGGCCGCCGATGACGCAGTCGCGCAACGTCATTGCCGGGGTGGGGGAGGCCTAGCCGGTACAACAGGACCAGCGCGAGCAGCAGCGCAGCGGCGGCCAGGATGAACACACAGCCGTGCATTCCGCCGTGCGTGCCGCTGCATCCGCCGCCCGCGCAATCCGGTTTCGGCGCACCGTGATCGGCGTCGGGCAGCACGGCGGGCCCGGTGTGGGTCGTCGACGTCGCCAGGCGGCCTCGGCCATCTTTTCCGGTGATACGGTGGTCGGCCGGCAGCGTGTCCGGCGTGGTGTCGTCCGGCACGGTGCGCGAGGTCGTCCCGTTCATCAGGGCGTACTCGTGGTGTGTCGCACCGAAGTCTGGCATCTGCCCCATGTCGTCGGTCGGGTCGCTACCCGCCGGCGCATGATCGGCGGCGGCCGCCACCGCGTGGCCGTGCACCGCGAACACCGCCGCATGCATCGCCACGATTCCGGCGAGGAGCACCAGCACGCCGAGCGCCCGGGCGAGCCCGGATGCGCGGAGCGGCAGGTGCTGTTCGACCACGCGGCCAGTGTAGTGACGACGATCCGCTCCGGTGTCGATACCCCCTGGCGGTACGGGTACCTACGGGGTGGCGACGTCGATGACCAGCCGGGTCGGGTTGCTCAGCGCGCTGACGACGAACCCGGGCCGGTCCGCGTTCACGCCGATGAACGACTGCGTGGTGCCCTCGAACACGGTGTTGCGGTACACGCCCGCGATGCCGGGGGCGCTCGGATCGGTGGCGGGGTCGGGACCCGCGTACGGCGCCACGGCGCTGTCGAACGGGTACGCCGAGCCGAGAATCTGCACCTCGAGGATGGATTTCCCGGCCACGTCCACCGGCTTGCCGCTGCCGTCCTGCACGGCCCGGTCGGCGTACTGGACGATCCAGCCGGGGGTGCCCTGGCCGCCGAGGTCGTAGACGACGCGGTCGAAGCCGGGCTGGTGACCGATCCGGATGCCGGTGACGGTCAGGCCCGCGTCGCCGGAGGCCGGGCCGCGTTTGGGCGTGGCGTCGTGCGGGACCTTCGGCGCCTCGGCCACCGTCGCGGTGGACGGGGTGGTCGTCGCAGGGGTGCCGGCGGTGGATCCGTTGTCGCCGCAGCCCGCGAGCAGTGCCGTCGCAGCGGCGATGGTCAACACCATCCTGTTACGCATGGGGCTGATGGTAAACCGCGAGCCGGGCGCTGCGCGGGATTTGCGGGTTTCTCGATGTTTGCCGTCGGAAGTACTTTCGGGTGAACCGGGCGCGGGGCTGTCTCGTAGTTGTCGATGACCGGACGCGAATCGCGCGTCATCGATCGATCCGGAGGATCTGAATAATGCTGTCGACCAAGCACTTCCAGCGAGCCGCACTGCCATTCGCCGCTGCCTCGGTGATTCTCGCCGGTTTGCTGAGTGCGTGCGGAAGCTCCGACTCGGCGAAGGCGGTGCCCGCGCCCGCACCTGCTCCGGTGGCGGCAACGACCTCGGCGGTGGCTCCGGCGGGTGCGCCGCAGAGCCAGGCGCCGGCCAAGACGCAGGGCTGGCTCGAGGTGTATAGCGGAACGGCGCCGACCGGCACGAATGCCGTTCAGCTCACGATCGCGAACAATAACGCTGTCGGACAGTACGTTACGGCCACGGACCGCGCGCTGTACCGATTCGACAACGACACCGCGAAGCCGCCGAAGTCGAACTGCGCGGGCGCCTGCGCCGCCACCTGGCCGCCGCTGCTCGTGCAGCGCGGTCAGGCCGTGTACGCCGCCGGTGTGGACCCGCAACTCGTCGGCTTCGTCGAACGTGCTGATGGCGCATGCCAAATCACCATCGCGGGCTGGCCGGTCTACTTCTTCGCCAAGGACCAGAAGGCGGGCGATCTGCTCGGTCAAGGGGTCGGCGGGGTGTGGCATGCGGTGACCCCCACCGGCGGCAAAGCCGGCGTCAATTGAGTGAAATCTGCTGTGGCACTATGAGTTATGGCAAATGAACATGAGACTGTGCGGTTTGCTGGCGCCGGTTTGCCGGGGTCGATGTGACCCTGGGGCAACGATCTAGCACACTTGAGGAGTGGCAGATATCGAGGACGTGCTGAGCCGGCTGCGGCGGTATCCGGATGTGGAGGCGTTAAACCTCTATGCCGTGGATGCCGCCGACCGGCTGATCCTCGACGTCGCCGACGAGGCTCTCGCCGTCGCCGATAGCGGGAAGATAGCTATCCTCGGTGACGCGTACGGCGCGCTGACCATCGGCGCGATCGCCGCGCACGACCTGCGCGGCGTCCGGGTGTACCAGGATCTGCTGACCGGCGAGCTCGCGCTCGCCAACAACGCCCGCGCCCTCGGCTACGCAGATCGCTACACCGCGTATCCGCTCGGCCCCGAGTTGCTGAGCGGCGTCCGCGTGGTGCTGCTCCGGCTGCCGCGTGCGCTCGCCGGACTCGCCGAGGTCGCCGACGCCATCGCGCGCTACGCCGACCCCGAGGTGGTGGTGGTCGCGGGCGGCCGGGACAAGTATCTGACCAAGTCGATGAACGAGATTCTGGCCCAATCGTTTTCCGAGGTGCGGGCCAGCCGTGGCCGGCAGAAGTCACGCACGCTGCTGGTCAGCGGGCCGAAGCCGGTCGGCGATCCGCCGTTCCCGGTCCGCGACCGGCTCGACGAGCTCGGCATCGACGTGGTCGCGCACGGCGCCGCCTTCTCCGGCGCTCGCCTGGACATCGGCACCCGGTTCCTGCTGGACCACCTCAAGTGGATGAAGCCCGACGCCCGCGAGGCCATCGACCTCGGCTGCGGCACCGGGATACTGGCCGTCGCGCTGGCCAGGGCCAGGCCCGCGCTCCGGGTGCTCGGCACCGATCAATCCGCGGCCGCGGTGGCCTCGGCGCGGGCGACCGTGGCCGTCAACGGGGTCGCGGAACGGGTCACCGTGGTGCGCGACGACGCCATGTCCTCGGCCGCCGACAACAGCGCCGACCTCGTGCTGTGCAATCCGCCGTTCCACGTCGGCGCCGCCGTGCACACCGGATCGGCGATCAAGATGTTCGCCGAGACCGGTCGCGTGCTGCGTCCGGGCGGCGAGCTGTGGACGGTTTTCAACTCACATCTCAACTATCGCGGGGTGATCGAGCGCATGGTCGGCCGCACCGACGTGGTCGGGCGCAACCGCAAGTTCACGGTCACTCGGTCCGTGCGTGGCCTGCGCGACGCGCAGCAGCGGTAGAGTCCGAATTGTCCGCGTCGGCGACTCCCTCGGGAACTTGCGCCGCGCAGCAAACGTTGGACCTAGCAGTTGGTTCTCGAGCGAGAGCTCGACGAACAGCGGCAACGACCAGAAAGGGACGCAAGTGCGTAGCACAAGCAATCCGGTTTTCCGAAACTTGCCTCGGCAAGAGGGTGGTGGCTACGCCAACTTCGGTTCGGGCGTGACCGGGGCGGGCCAGATGGGCCAGCAGTTCGGTAATCAGTACGGCCAGCAGTACCAGCAGCCGCAGCCGTACCAGCAGCCCACCGCGACCCGCGCCATGACCATCGACGACGTGGTGACCAAGACGGCCATCACGCTGGGCGTGCTGGCGCTGTCGGCGATTATCTCCTACGGCCTGACCAACGCGAACAACTCGCTGGCCCCGCTGTTCGTCATCGGCGGCGGCCTGGTCGGCCTGGTGCTGGTGCTCGTCGCGACGTTCGCCAGGAAGATGGACAACCCGGTCATCGTGTTGTCCTACGCGGTGTTCGAGGGCCTGTTCGTCGGCGCGCTGTCGTTCATGTTCACCAACATCTCCTTCGGCGGGGTCGGCGGCAGCGCGATGATCGCGCAGGCCGTACTCGGCACGTTTGGTGTGTTCGCGGGCATGCTGGTCGTCTACAAGACCGGCGCGATTCGCGTGACGCCGCGCTTCACCCGGATGGTCGTCGGCGCCATGATCGGCGTGCTGGTGCTCGCACTGGGCAACCTGGTCGCCAGCTTCTTCATCTCCGGCGGCCTCGGCCTGCGTGACGGCGGCCCGCTGGCGATCATCTTCAGCCTGGTGGTCATCGCGATCGCCGCGTTCAGCTTCCTGCTCGACTTCGACGCCGCCGATCAGCTGATCCGCGCGCAGGCGCCGGAGAAGGCGGCCTGGGGCGTTGCGCTCGGCCTGACCGTCACCCTGGTGTGGCTGTACGTCGAGATCCTGCGACTGCTGAGCTACTTCAACAACGATTGACGGCGGCGGGTTGCGACCCGCTGAGCTGACCACGGGTGGTCACCGGATTCCGGTGGCCACCCGTTCCGCGTATCGGGTCAGCCGAGGACGTCGGTGGCCACGTGGTCGTCGCCGCAATGCTCGGCCAGCACCGCGATGCCGATCGAGTTCTCCGTGCGCAACGGCAGGATCTCGCGATACGCCGGCGAGTCGTACCAGCCGCGTGCCGCAGCCGAATCCGGGAACTCGATCACGATGACGTTGCCGTCCGCAGGCCCCTCCAGCACGGTCTGCTTGCCGCCGTGCACGATGAACCGCCCGCCGAACGGCGCCAAGGTCGCGTCGATCCGGCGCAGGTACTCGACGATTTCGGCGTTGACGTCGACGTTGTGCAGATGGGCGATCGCGTACGCGGGCATCGTGGACTCCTGAGCAGTTGTTCCGTTGGCGCTGTTCATCTTTCCGGCTCGGCGTAGCGAAAGCGATTACCTGCCAGGTAATCCCGCGGACGCGAAAGGGCGGCCATCCGGAAACCGGATGACCGCCCTTTCGGCGAATCATTCAGCTCAGCTGAGCCGCTCGATGACCATCGCCATGCCCTGGCCGCCGCCGACGCACATGGTCTCCAGACCGAACTGCTTGTCGTAGGTCTGCAGGTTGTTGATCAAGGTGGTGGTGATGCGCGCGCCGGTCATGCCGAACGGGTGGCCGAGCGCGATGGCGCCGCCGGAGACGTTCAGCTTGTCCTCGTCGATCTTCAGCTCGCGGGCCGAGCCGAGCACCTGCACCGCGAACGCCTCGTTGATCTCGACCAGGTCGATGTCGTCGATCGACTTGCCCGCCAGCGCGAGCGCGCGCTTGCACGCCTCGATCGGGCCGAGGCCCATGATCTCCGGGGACAGGCCGGAGACGCCGGTGGACACGATGCGGGCCAGCGGGGTCAGGCCGAGTTCCTTGGCCTTGGTGTCGCTCATGATGACCAGCGCGGCGGCGCCGTCGTTGAGCGGACAGCAGTTGCCCGCGGTGACCGTGCCGTCCGGGCGGAAGACCGGCTTCAGCTTGCTGACCGCCTCGTAGGTGACCCCGGCGCGCGGGCCGTCGTCCTTGGACACCACGGAGCCGTCGGGCAGCGTGACCGGGGTGATCTCGCGCTCGAAGAAACCGTTCTTGATCGCTTCCTCGGCCCGGTTCTGCGACCGGACGCCCCAGCGGTCCTGCTCCTCGCGGGTGATGCCGGTGAAGCCGGCCACGTTCTCCGCGGTCTGGCCCATCGCGATGTAGGCGTCCGGGATCAGGCCGTCCTCGCGCGGATCGTGCCAGACGCCCGCGCCGCCCTCGGCGGCCTTCGCGGTGCGCGCCTGCGCCTCGGCGAAGAGCTCGTTCTGCGTGTTCGGCCAGCTGTCGGCGGAGCCGTTCTTGTACCGGGACACGGTCTCGACGCCCGCGGAGATGAACGCGTGACCCTCGCCGGCCTTGATCGCGTGGAAGGCCATCCGGGTGGACTGCAACGACGACGCGCAGTAGCGGTGCACGGTGGTGCCGGGCACGAAGTCGTAGCCGAGCTGGACCGCGACGATCCTGGCCATGTTGAAGCCGGACTCGCCACCGGGGGAACCGCAGCCGAGGATCAGATCATCGATCTGGGCGGGGTCCAGGGCGGGCACCTTGTCGAGCGCCGCGCGGACGATCTGGGTGGTCAAATCGTCGGGCCGCATGTCGACCAGCGATCCTTTGGCCGCCCGGCCGATAGGGGAGCGGGCGGTCGAGACGATGACAGCCTCAGGCATGAGGACTCCTTTGTCGTAAGGAACGTGCGAACCGCTGTTGTTACTCGCGGGTTCTTACCGAATCTACGTCCCGTCCCGGAGCACGGGAAGGCGGGGTCACCTCGGCCAAAGCCTCGAGCAGGACCGGAAGTAGTTGCGCGGCGGCCAATTCGTAGCCCGCGGCCGACGGATGGAAGCCGTCGGCGGAGAACAGCAGTTCGGGTTGCGCGCGGAACTCCGGCGCGAGCAGATAACCCATCGGCACCGGACGGCCGCCGGCCACCGCCGTGGCCGCCGTCTGGGCCTTGGCCAGCCGCACGCTCCAGTTGTGCACGACCGTGCGCAGCGGCTGCGGAATCGCGGTCACCGTGCCCAGATTCGGGCAGGTGCCGACCACGACCACGCTGTCGGCGGTGCGCAGCCGGGCGACCGCGGCGGCCAGCCTGCGCGCGGACGCGCGGACCGAGTGCTTCTTGGTGATGTCGTTGGCGCCGATCAGGATGACCGCGGCGTCCGGCGGCGGCCCGGCCACGAACATGGCGTCGACCTGACCGGACAGTCCCTTGGACGTGGCGCCGGAGATCGCCTTGGTGCTCAACCGGATTCGCTGCCCGGTAGCCACCGCCAGGCCGCGGGCCAGGCGCACGCCGGGCACCTCGTCGGCGACCAGGCAGCCGACCCCGGCCGCGGTGGAGTCACCGAAGATCATCAGGTGCAGATCCGCCTGCTTGCCGGAGCGCCAGCGCTCCGGAGCCAGGCAGCCCGCGGTGTATATGCCGTCCGCTTCAGGGGGTTTCGAGGTGTCGCGGCCGATGACGCCACGCGCCGCGCCGGCCTGCGCCATCAACAGTCGAGAGGTCACCCACCACGCGGCGCCGGTGCCCGAACCGGCCAGGACGGTTGCGGCACCGGTCACCGCGGCCGTACGCCAGCCGATGCGTGGTGCGTTCACGACTCCACCTCGCCGCCGCTCGGTTCCGCGGTGCGCCCAGGCGCGCTGTGTCCCTGGTTCGCTCGCTGACGCTCGCTCACATCAGAAATGTACCGACTTTACGCAGGCGGGGCAGCCGGAGCCGGAACGTCGAACCGGCCGTGCGCCGGGATACTCGCCGCGTCGGTGCTGATCGTGACCTCGACGTGGCCGGGGCCGGTGTCCTGGAACAGCGCGTACTGGACGCTGCCGTACAGGCCGGTGACGATGGTGTCCTCGTACCGGCCCACCGCGCCGGTGGTGGTGTTGCGCCAGTCCACCATCGTGTGCACCTCGCACAGCGGCGCCAGCGGATAGTCGCCGGGGCCGACGCCGATCACCGGCAGCGCACGCATGTTGAAGATGGCCCGGCCCGGCCACGCCGAACTGACATCTGCCCAGGTGCGAATGGTCGTCCCGCACCAGCCGCCGTAGGCGAGCGTCGGCACCTGAGGGAATTCGATGGTGACTGCGTTCGCCTGCGCGCCCGGTCCGACCAGCGCGGCCAGTGCCGCTCCGGCCAGAACAACGCCGGCCCTGGCGATGTTCGGCTGCTTCATGGTTCGGATCCTAAATGGGGGTTTGCTGGAATCCCGGTTTGTCCCGCCGGACGGGCTTGTGCGTGGCGTGCGCCAACTCACATCGGGTCCATCTGGAACTATGGGGCGCATGCGCATCGCCGACCATGTCGTGGACCTCATCGGCAATACGCCGCTGGTCCGGTTGAACTCTGTTGTAGGCCCGAACGCCGGACTGGTGGCGGCCAAGATCGAATACCTGAACCCGGGTGGTAGCTCCAAGGACCGGATCGCGGTGAAGATGATCGACGCCGCGGAGAAGTCCGGACAGCTACGCCCCGGTGGCACCATCGTCGAACCCACCTCCGGCAACACCGGCGTCGGTCTCGCCCTGGTCGCCCAGCAACGCGGCTACCACTGCGTTTTCGTCTGCCCGGACAAGGTCAGCGAGGACAAGCGCAACGTGCTGCGCGCGTACGGCGCCGAGGTCGTCGTGTGCCCGACCGCCGTCGCGCCGGAGGATCCGGCCAGCTACTACAGCGTGTCCAACCGTCTCGTCGGCGAGATCGACGGCGCGTGGAAGCCGGATCAGTACTCCAACCCGGGCGGCCCGGACAGCCACTACGAGACCACCGGCCCGGAGATCTGGCGCGACACCGAGGGCAAGGTCACCCACTTCGTCGCGGGCGTCGGCACCGGTGGCACCATCACCGGCGTCGGGCGCTACCTCAAGGAGGTGTCCGGCGGCAAGGTGAAGGTCATCGGCGCCGATCCCGAGGGCTCGGTGTATTCCGGTGGCACCGGACGGCCGTACCTGGTCGAGGGCGTCGGCGAGGACTTCTGGCCGTCGGCCTACGACCCGGCCATCCCGGACGAGATCATCGCCGTCTCCGACGCGGACTCCTTCGACATGACCCGCCGCCTGGCCCGCGAGGAGGGCCTGCTGGTCGGCGGCTCGTGCGGCATGGCCGTGGTCGCGGCCATCGAGGTCGCCAAGCGCGACCCGGACGCCGTGGTCGTGGTGCTGCTGCCCGACGGTGGCCGCGGCTACCTGTCCAAGATCTTCAACGATCAGTGGATGAGCTCCTACGGCTTCCTGCGCGAGCGGCTGGACGGCAGCATGGTCGAACCGCTGGTCGGCGACGTGCTGCGGGGCAAGTCCGGCGAGCTGCCCGACCTGGTGCACACCCATCCGTCGGAGACCCTGCGCGACGCGATCGAGATCCTGCGCGAATACGGCGTCTCGCAGATGCCCGTGGTCGGCGCGGAGCCGCCGGTGATGGCGGGCGAGGTCGCGGGCAGCGTCTCGGAGCGCGATCTGCTCTCGGCGGTGTTCGAAGGCCGTGCGCACCTGACGGATTCGGTCGGCAAGCACATGAGCCCGTCGTTCCCGCTGATCGGCGCGGGCGAGCCGATCTCCGCGGCGACCAAGGCGCTGTCGGACACCGACGCGTTGATGGTGGTCGAGGAGGGTAAGCCGGTCGGCGTCATCACCCGGCACGACCTGCTCGGCTTCCTGAGCATCGGCACGCTGGGCCACTGAGTCGCGCACGAGATCCGTTGTCGCGGAAGGCCGGTCGGGGTCCGGGAACTCGGGCCCCGGCTACGCGAGGCGGGCGCGCAGGGCCAGGGCGTCGCGCGGGGCCATGACCTTGGCGTCGTTGTCGAAATAGCAGTAGACGTCGTGGTCGGCGGACCAGGCGCGGATCTTGTCGGCCCACAGGTCGAGGCCCTCGTCGGTGTAGCCACTGACGTAGAGCTCGTCGTGGCCGTGCAGCCGGAGGTAGACGAAGTCCGCGGTGACCTCCTCGATCAACGGGAATTTGCCCGCGGCGTCGGCGATTACGAGGGCGATCCCGTGTTCGGTCAGCAGGTCGGTGAATTCCGGCGTGCCGAAGCTGGGGTGCCGGATCTCCAAGGCGTGCCGCAGCGGACGATCCGCGTCGGTGGTCGTATAGGCCGGATCCACCCGATGGTCATGTTGTTTCGCTATTTCCACGGCCTGCGTGGTGGTGCGCGGGAGGTGGCCGAAGAAGTCGGCCAGCACCTCCGGATCGAACGGGAAGTTGGGCGGTAGCTGCCAGAGGATCGGGCCCAATTTGGGCCCGAGGGCCAGCAGGCCGGAGGCGAGGAAGTTGGCCAGCAACTCGTCGCCGTCGCGCAGTCGCTTCATGTGGGTGATGAACCTGCTGCCCTTCACCGCGAACACGAAATCGTCCGGCGTCTGACCCGCCCAGTTCTGATAGCTCGACGGGCGTTGCAGCGCATAGAACGAGCCGTTGATCTCGACGCTGTTCAGCTGCTGCGACAGATAGGCGAGCTCACGCTTCTGCGTCACCCCCTTGGGGTAGAAGACGCCACGCCAGGGCGGGTACACCCACCCCGACGTGCCGATCCTGATCTCGCCCATCACTCCATCGTGGCAGTCAGGCGGACGCGCCGCCGGTTACCCGGGCACGCCGGAGCGTCGAGACCCGGCCGAACGCCCAGGCGACCACCAGCGCCGCGAGGAACGACAGCAGCGACGCGCTCATCCACGCCTGCTTGGTGAAGTGCAGCAGCTCCTGCACGTGCACCCAGAAGTCGGTCCACACACCGGCATCGCCCGGATTGATCAGCTGGTACACCGAGAGCCCGGCCAGCCAGGCGAGGATCATCCCCCAGCGCGGCGGGGCGTCATCGGCGGTGTTCCAGTCGCCCTTCGCGCGCAGGAAGAAGTCGGCGACGAGCACGCCGAGCAGCGGCACGAACACCGAGCCGATCAGCCCGAGGAAGCCGAAGTAGTTGGCCATGTTCAGCCGCAACGCCAGCACCGTGATCAGCACGCCCAGCCCGATCGACAGGATCCGCCGATCGATGCGCGGCGCCAGGTTCTGGATGGAGACGGCGGTGGAGTACACGTTGGCGAACGACTGGTCCGCCTCGCGCAGCACGAACACGAAGAAGAACAGGCCGCCCAGACTCACCTGGAGGAACGGCGAGTACTGGCCGTCTCCGGTCGCTCGGGCCAGCGCGAACAGGCCGAGCGTGTAGGCCACGATCTGGGTGACCGCGTAGGCCCCGCTGGCCGCGCCGAACGCCGACCCGGTGCTGCGCGAGTGCCGGGTGTAGTCCGCGGCCACCGGCACCCAGGAGATGGACACCGCCAGCGCCGCGTCGGTGGCGATCCAGAAGAGGTTCCAGTCGGCGCCGAACGGGCCGCTGCCGTGCGGGCCGGGATTGGCCGACAGATCGGGCAGCCCGGTGCGGAAGAACTGGATGTAGAACCAGATCAGCGCGATCACCACGCCGATCGTGACGAACCGGCGCAGCAGCCGCACCGAACCGAGCGGCCAGATGGTCAGCGCCGTGGTGAGCACGCCGGCGGCCACCACGTAGAGCCAGTGCGGACCGCCGCCGAACAGTTCGTCGGCCGCGTCGCCGATCACGATCAATTCGAAGGTGCCCCAGCCGATCAGCTGGGCGATGTTCAAAACGGTCGGCAGATAACTGAGTTTCGCGCCGAACAGGCCGCGCAGCAGGACCATCGCCGGCTTGCCGGTCTTCGCGCCGGGGATGGCTGCCAAGCCGAGCATCAGACCCCCGACGACCGTGCCGACGATCATCGCGAGGATGCCCGCCGAGATGGAAATCTGTGGCGCGCCGTCGGAATTCGGGGCCAGCACGGTGTACGCGCCGGAGAAGGCGATGAGGCTGACACCCAGGTTTGCCCAGAATGCGCTCTGGTCCCAGAAGGACAGCACCTTCGGGGCGGGCTCGTCGAGGGTGAAGGGGGCCTCGTGCCGTTCGGAGTTGTGCAGGGTCGATGAAGACATGCCCGAAACGCTCTTCCTACGCCGGCATTACCCGGACAGGTTCATGCGGTCGGCGAAGCGCTGGGGTCCGCCCTCTCAGCCCGGCCTTGCCCGAGCTCCCGCGGTGGGGGTGGTTCGGGCGAATAGTACACGTGGCGATTCGGCGGTCCGTGCGATTCGCGCTTCCGGGGCCGGTGAACCGCTGTGAACTGCAAGTTCGCTCGAATCGGTATGGTGGAAACCGGGCAGAGTACGAACCAACGCAGGGCTTGGGAAATGTCCGTTCTGAACTGGGGATTGGTGTCCTGCGGCCGGGATCACACCGGCCGTTAACCGCGATAACGGAGTTGTAACGGTCTGTTCACCGTCTAGGGCCAGGATCACGAGGTATGACTCGGAGGCAAGTGATCGGTTGGGTAGCTCTGCTTACCTCGGTGCTTGCCGGGGCCGAGTTGCTCGATCGGGTGAATTTTCCCGCGCCGCAGATGATTCTCGCGATCGTCGTCGGCGGCGCCCTCGCATTGGCCGGGAAATTGCCGGCGCCGATGCCCCGCCAGCTGTCGTGCGGCGTGCAGTCCATGCTCGGTGTGTTGATGGGCAGTTACCTGGAGATCTCGCTGCTGTCGAGCATCGGGCTGGCGTTGATTCCGGTGCTCGCGGTGACCGTGGCGACGCTGTTGATCAGCCTGCTGGTCGCGGTGGTGTTCGCCCGCTTCGCGCACGTCGAACTGCCGACCGCGACGCTCGGGCTGCTGGCCGGTGGTTCCGCGGCGGTGGTGGCGGTGGCCGACGATATGGACGCCGATCCGCGTCAGGTGGCGTTCATGCAGTACCTGCGGGTCGCGCTGGTCGCGGTCAGCGCGCCGGCCCTCGGCGCGCTGCTGAGCAACAGCGGCGGCGGGCTGAGCAACGAGAAGGTGACGCTCGGCGGCGCGGTGACCAATCCCGATCTGCCGTTCTGGATGATCGTCGGGCGCGGGGATCAGGTCGCCGGGTTGTCCATCGCGGTGATGCTGTGCGTCATCGGCACCAAGCTGGGCAGGCGGCTCGGGCTGCCCAGCCCGGCGCTGATCGGGCCGATGCTGATGACCGCGGTGCTGACCGCGCTGGGCGTCAGCCACGGGTACGCGCCGACGAACCTGTTCAAGGATCTGCTGTTCGTGCTCATCGGTTTCGAGGTCGGAACTCGCTTCACCCGGACCGTCGTCCGCGAGATGGCCAGGATGATTCCCGGCATGACGGTCACGATCGTCGCGTTGTCCGCGATCGTCGCCGGACTCGCCTTCGCGGTGGCTACCTTCGTCGATCTCGAGCTGTCCGACATCTACCTCGCCACCACGCCCGGCGGCATCAACGCGGTGCTGGCCACGGCCGAGTCGATGGACGCGAACTTGCCGCTCATCACGTGTGTGCAGAGCATGCGGCTGCTGCTGATGGTGTTGATGCTGCCGTTGCTCGCGAAGGCGATGCGCTGGTTCTCGGCGCGGCAGTTACAGCTGGCGCAGCCTGAGCTGGTGGCCTGACCCGGTCTGCGCGGACCCCCTGCCCCGCTACGCTTTTCGCACCGCGCCCACGATCAGATCCGTCCATTCGTCGGCCAACGCGGCGAGCCGATACCACGCCGCGTGCACCCGCAGGTCGGAGACCTTTTCGGCGGTGTGCAGCAGATGGCTGGCGTGCGCGTGTGCCGCGGCCATGCGATCGACGGTGGCGCCGAGCGAGCCGGTGCGCAGGTGCTCGGTGCAGCTGCGGCGCGGGAGCTGGGTCGCCACCCAGTTATCGATGGCGGCGACCAATTCGGCGCGGCGGCAGTCGATTCCGGCGGCGCCGAGCGGATTGCCCGGCCGCTGCCGGTGCAGCGTGGCCAACCGGCGGGCGAGGTCGATCAGCGGATGGTCGGTGTTCGGATCGCCGGCGCGGCTGCCGAAGGCGGCGACCAGTTCGCGTTGATCCGGCAATGAGGGGTCGGCTGACAAGGTCTTCATCGTGCACCTCCGGGTGACGTCAGGCGGGAGGCATTGCCCTGATGCCGAATCCGAGACAAGAGTGCGCCGCTTACTTCGGCGTGTCGGTGACATCGAGATGGCACCGCGATGACAGGTCGTAACAATCTTCTCCTCATGGCGTGGGCCGGGTTGTGAGGAAGACCGACCAGTCGCGGGTGGCCGGAGTAGAGAGTACGTCCCCGCGCGTCGGATCGTGGTGCGGTCGCGCCGAAAGTCGCAATGTGGCAAATTGTCTGCAAATAAGCGATTCGAGTTATGTGGCCAGGGTATAACCGGCCTTGAAGCAGCCTCGGCAACCGCCATGGCGTAATCGGATAGCGAAGGGATGGGCATGTACACCTCCAGTTTGGCTATCGATTTCCAGAAGGGGTTCTCGGACGCGTGGAGCTCGGTGGCCACGTTCGTCCCCAAGCTGGCCGGATTCATCGTCATCTTGCTCATCGGCTGGATCGTCGCGAAGGTCGTCTCGACGATCGTGGACAAGGTGCTCGACCGGCTCGGATTCGACCGCCTGGTCGAGCGCGGCGGCCTCAAGCAGATGATGTCGCGCAGCCGCTACGACGCGTCCGATCTGCTGGCGAAGCTGGCCTACTACGCGATCCTGCTGATCGCCCTGCAACTCGGATTCGGCGTGTTCGGGCCGAACCCGGTGAGCGATCTGCTCGACGGCATCGTGTCCTGGCTGCCCAAGGCCGCGGTCGCCATCATCATCGTGGTGATCGCCGGTGCGATCGCGTCCGCGGTGCGTGACCTGGTCGGCAACATGCTCGGCGGGCTGTCCTACGGCGCGATGATCGGCCGGATCGCCGCGGTGTTCA
Source organism: Nocardia sp. NPDC056564 (assembly GCF_042793755.1). Taxonomy (NCBI): domain Bacteria; kingdom Bacillati; phylum Actinomycetota; class Actinomycetes; order Mycobacteriales; family Nocardiaceae; genus Nocardia; species Nocardia sp. NPDC056564. Next base: position 194,391 of record NZ_JBHTUR010000011.1, on the reverse strand, counting down.
TCTGGGGCGTCGGCATCGTGGCCGCGCTGAACCAGATCGGCGTGGCCATGTCGGTCACCATGCCGATCCTGATCACCGTGCTCGCCACCATCGGCGGCATCCTGGTGGTCGGTGTCGGCGGCGGCATGGTCCGGCCGATGCAGCAGCGCTGGGAGGGCTGGCTGAGCGGCCTGGAAGAGGAGATGCCCGCAGTCAAGGGGCATGCGGAGGCGTACTCGCGCGGTCGTGAGGACGCCTCGCGTGAGCAGCTATGGATGGATCAGCAGGCCGCCCGCGGCCAGGGTCAGCACGCGCAGCAGTGGGATCAGGGCGCGATGCAGGGCGGCGGCTCGTACGAGCAGTCCGGTGAGTACATGGGCTACCGCGATCCGGGCGAGCGCCGCTGAGCGCACTCGGCACAACGCGTCCGCCGTGGGCTGCTGCCTACGGCGGACGCGTTTTTTGTCAAGGGTTCAGGCGAACTGCTGCGCGGAGTGCAGGCACACGCCGGCCAGGCGCAACTGGAGCCAGTCGGCGTTCGCCCAGCTGCCGAGGTCGCTCGGCGCGGCACCGGTCATGCCGTGCTCGGCCGCGGCCTCGCGCACGTGATCGAGGAGCCCGCGGGCGTAACCCGCCAGCAGCACGCTCATCGGCACCCGCGCGGCGCCCTCGACGCCGAGTTCGAGGATGTCGCGCACGGCCGCCGCGTGCTGGTCCAGCGCCGCCGACAGGGCGGGCAGCTCCGCCGCCGCGGCCAGCGCGGGCATCCCGTGCGTCTTGTGCAGGCGGGTCAAAATCTTGCGTGCCGACACTTCGAGCAACGCGGGGCCGAGCAAAAACATGTTCCTATGCTAGCAATCGGCGAGTCTTTATAGAACTGTGACGCTTCACCCAGTCTGTTTTGTCGGAAACGCGGATTCCAGCAAATTGTCCGCATCGAAAAGACTTGGGGGAGAATCAGTTCGCCGGTTGATAGTGACAAACACGACCGAACGGTATGGATCGAGTTACCGTCCGCCGGCGAACTGTTCTCTCGACGGCCGCCGGTTACCGGAAGGCGTTGGCGTCGGTCAGTGCGCGACCGAGCACCAGCTGATGCACCTCGGCCGTGCCCTCGTAGGTGAGCACCGACTCCAGGTTGTTCGCGTGCCGCAGCACCGGATAGTCCAGCGTGATGCCGTTCGCCCCGAGGATGGTGCGGCACTCCCGGGCGATCTTGATGGCCTCCCTGGTGCTGTTCAACTTCCCCGCGCTCACCTGCTCGGGCGTCACCGTGCCCCGATCCTTCAGCCGGCCCAGGTGCAGCGCGAGCAGCTGCCCCTTGCCGAACTCCAGCGCCATGTCCGCCAGCTTCGCCTGGGTCAGCTGATATCCGGCCAGCGGCTTGTCGAACACCTCGCGGGTGCGCGCGTATTCGATGGTCGAGGCCAGGCAGTCGCGGGCCGCGCCGAGCGCGCCGAAGACGATCCCGAACCGCGCCTCGCTCAGGCAGCCCAGCGGCGAGGCCAGGCCGCGCGACTCGGGCAGCACCGCGTCGGCGGGCAGCCGGACGTCGTCGAGGTCCAGTTCGGCGGTCACCGAGGCGCGCAGCGACAGCTTGCGATGCATCTCGCGCGCGCTGAACCCCGGCGTCCCGGTGGGCACCAGGAAGCCGCGGATGACCTGCTTGCCCTCGTCCTCGGTCTGCGCCCAGACCACCGCGACATCGGCCACCGAGCCGTTGGTGATCCACATCTTCGAGCCGTTGAGCACCCAGTCGGTGCCGTCGTGCTTGGCCCTGGTCCGCATGCCGCCGGGGTTGGAGCCGAAGTCGGGTTCGGTGAGCCCGAAGCAGCCGAGCGCGCGGCCGGCCGCCAGCTCCGGCAGCCACTGCTGCTTCTGCTCCTCCGAGCCGTACTTGTGGATCGCGGTCATCGCCAGCGATCCCTGCACCGACACCATGCTGCGCACGCCGGAGTCGACCGCCTCCAGCTCCTGGCAGGCCAGGCCGTACATCGTCGCCGACATGCCCGCGCAGCCGTAACCCTCGAGATGCATGCCGAGCAGCCCGACCTCGCCCAGCTGCGGCGCGAGTTCGCGAGCCGGGAAGGTGCCCTCCTCGAACCAGTCCGCGATGTGCGGTCGCAAGCGTTGATTCGCGAAGGTCGCGACGGCATCGCGGATCTCGCGCTCATCGTCGGACAGCAGGGAGTCGATCGCGAACAGTTCTTCCACAGTCACCATGGGCTAAGCGTAAATGGGAAGGGTGCCGGTGAGATCGGGGTCTGGTGAGGTTCTCGGGAGAAAATTTCCGGCCTACACGTCCTAGCTGCGTAACTAGATCGGTGCTGGGTCGGATTCGTGCGCAGAACGTCGACGCGACCCGACCAGGGGGTTGCTCGGAAATCGCCCCTGATTAGGCTGAGGTCATGAGTGAGCTGGGGTTCTCCACTAGGGCCGTGCACGCGGGATTCGATCCCGATCCGCAGACCGGCGCGGTCAACGTGCCCATCTACGCGAGTTCGACGTTCGCCCAGGACGGGGTGGGCGGCCTGCGCGGCGGTTTCGAGTACGCGCGCACCGGCAACCCGACCAGGTCCGCGCTGGAAGCGAACCTCGCCGCGCTCGAATCCGGCACCTACGGCCGGGCGTTCGCGTCCGGCATGGCCGCCACCGACTGTGCCATTCGCGCCACCTTGCGTCCCGGTGATCACATCGTCATCCCGGACGACGCGTACGGCGGCACCTTCCGGCTGATCGACAAGGTGTTCAGCCAGTGGGGCATCGAGCACTCGCCGGCGCACGTGTTCGACGTGGACGAGATGCGCGCGGCGATCCGGCCGAACACCAAGCTGGTGTGGGTCGAGACCCCGACCAACCCGCTGCTGAGCATCGGCGACATCCCGGCGCTGGCCGACATCGCGCACGGCGCGGGCGCGAAGCTGGTGGTGGACAACACCTTCGCCACCCCGTACCTGCAGCAGCCGCTGCTGCTCGGCGCCGACATCGTCACCCACTCGACCACCAAGTACCTTGGCGGGCACTCCGACGTGGTCGGCGGCGCGCTGATCACCAACGACCCCGAACTCGACGCGGCGTTCGCGTTCCTGCAGAACGGTGCGGGCGCGGTGCCCGGCCCGTTCGACGCCTTCCTCACCCTGCGCGGCACCAAGACCCTCGCGGTGCGGATGGATCGGCACTGCGACAACGCCGAGACCCTGGCCGAGTTCCTGACCCGGCATCCGGCCATCTCCCAGGTGATCTACCCGGGCCTGCCGGAGCATCCGGGCCACGCGGTCGCCGCGAAGCAGATGCGCCGGTTCGGCGGCATGATCTCGGTGCGGCTGCACGGCGGGCCGGACGCGGCTCGCGACCTCTGCTCGCGCACCAAGGTTTTCACCCTCGCCGAGTCGCTGGGCGGGGTGGAATCGCTGATCGAGCACCCGGCCGCCATGACGCACGCGTCCACCGAGGGATCCGTGCTCGAGGTGCCCGCGGATCTGGTCCGGCTCTCGGTCGGCATCGAGGACGCCGCCGACCTGCTCGCCGACCTCGAACAGGCACTGAGCTAGGGTCCGCAGCATGACGAAACGGCCGCACCGGGGATTCGGGTGCGGCCGTTCGTGTCTCAGGGGAACAGGTCGGCCGGGGCGCGCTGCCGGTGGCTACGCGACACCGCGGCCGGACCGGTCAGCTGTGGTAGGGCTCCGCGCTGACCAGCGTGACCTTCATCGTCTTGCCGTTGGGCAGCGTGTACTCACGGGTGTCGCCGACCTTGGCGTCGATGAGCGCGCCGCCGAGCGGGGACGCCGGCGAGTAGGTCTCCAGCTTGGAATCGTTCAGGCCCTCTTCGCGGGTGGCGATGAGGAAGGTTTCGGTATCGGACTCGTCGCCGTCGTAGTAGACCTTGACGACCGAACCGGGGAGCGCGACACCGGACTTGGTCGGCGCGACGCCGACCTTGGCGTTGTTCAGCAGCTCCTGCAGCTGGCGGATGCGCGCCTCCTGCTGACCCTGCTCTTCGCGCGCGGCGTGGTATCCGCCGTTCTCCTTGAGGTCGCCCTCTTCACGGCGTTCGTTGATCTCGGCAGCGATAACGGGACGATTGGCAATGAGCGCATCGAGTTCGCCCTTGAGCCTGTCGTGCGACTCCGGGGTCAGCCAAGTCACTTGCGTCTCAGTCATCTCGATCACTCCCTAGTAGTTGTTCCCGGCAGGCCGGGATTCCCTGATAACTGCCGCGGTACCCACCCGTGGGGCGGGCACGCACCAGTCGACGGCTAGAGCGATCCTGAAGTTCATCGAACCCCGACAGACCCTGGTTCCGGGCAAAGCTCGTAATCCGGAACAGATAGCGCTGGCCGCCAATGCAGCAAACACGGCTCCGAACCCCGGAACCGTGTATCAGGCCATTTTAGCATGAATCACAAACGTGCAGGTCGGAGTTAATTTCGAGGACAATCGCTGCGGCAAAAGCGGCAAATCACCCTGCTCGGAGATAGCTGGGGACCTGCCCGCTGCAACCGTAGATACTGCTCGACGCCGCCCGCGCGGACGTCTTGACCGTGGTGGTCTGTTCGATCGTGCCGCTGGTAGACGGCTCGATCAGCACCTCGCGGCGGCCCACCTCGACGCTGTCCCTGGCCATCGCGCGGACGAAGCAGACGGCGGGCTGTGCGGGATCTTTGCGGGTGACCTTGATCCGGACGGTCATCGTCGAGTCGTCGACCACGGTGTAGCCGAGTTGCTCGGACTCCAGGTCTTTGGGGCCGTACTTCTGGTAGCCGATGAAGGCCACGCCGCAGCCGAGCAACACCACGACGATGCCGAGGACCAGCGGCAGCCTGCGGCGCGGCACCGGCGGCTTGGTTCCGTACCGGTCGGTCGGCCTTTGGGGTGTGACGGGAGCCGGGGCGTCGCTTCGATCGGTCACAAGGTCGCTCCCGGGGGGCACGTCGGAACAAATGTCGGTCGAATGGAACTATAGGGAACGAAGACCAGACACCCGCGAGCGAGAGCGATGGTGAACAAGACGTGAGTGGCCTTCGCCTCATGGCGGTGCATGCCCACCCCGACGACGAATCCAGCAAGGGTGCCGCGACGACCGCCCGGTACGCCGACGAGGGACACGACGTCCTGATCGTGACGCTGACCGGCGGCGAACGTGGCAGCATCCTGAACCCCGCGATGGACACCCCCGGCGTCCTGGACCGGATCAACGAGATCCGGCGCGAGGAGATGGCCGCCGCGGCGCGTGCCCTCGGCGTGCGCCAGCATTGGCTCGGCTTCGTCGATTCCGGCCTGCCGGAGGGCGATCCGCTGCCGCCGCTGCCCGAGGGCAGCTTCGCGACGGTGCCGCTGGAGGAGGCCACCGAGGCACTCGTGCGGGTGGTGCGCGAGTTCCGCCCGCACGTGATGACCACCTACGACGAGCTGGGCGGCTATCCGCACCCGGATCACATCCGCTGCCACGAGGTATCGGTCGCCGCCTACGAGGCGGCCGGCGATCCCGAGCGGTTCCCCGACGCGGGACCGCCGTGGACGCCGCTGAAGCTGTACTACGACCACGGTTTCACCGCCCGGCGGATGGAGGTCTTCGCCGAGGAGTACGAGCGGATGGGCGAGCCGTTCCCGTTGCAGGAGTGGCTGGACCGGATGCGCAAGTACGTCCCTGAGCGCGGCGACGTGTTCTCCCGGGTCACCACGCAGATCGAGTGCGCCAAGTACTTCCCGCAGCGGGACGACGCCCTGCGCGCGCACGCCACCCAGATCGACCCGAACGGCGCGTTCTTCGCCATCCCGCTGGAGCTGCAGCAGCGGCTCTGGCCGACCGAGGAGTTCGAGCTGGCCAAGACCAGGGTCAAGACGGCGCTGCCGGAGACCGACCTGTTCGCCGGCATCGAGGACGAGCACCGGTGATGCTGGCTCTGCTCGCCCAAGCCCCCGGTGGCACCCCGACCGGGCCGGAGTTCGGCAAGGCGTCTCCGCTCGGCCTGGTCATCATCCTGATCCTGCTCGCGGGCACCGTGCTGCTGGTCCGCTCGATGAACAAGCATCTGAAGAAGCTGCCCGCCACCTTCGAACCGGAACACCCGGAACCGGACCAGGAGGCCGACGAGGGGACCGAGCGCGGCATCACCACCCGGCAGGACGACGCCGAGCCGGAGAGCCGCGCCGACCAGACCTGACGTTCGGATCAGTTGGGGCCCAGCAGATCCCAGCGATTGCCCGCGATATCGAGAAATACCGCGACCCGGCCGTAGGGCTCTTGCCTTGGCGCCGTGACGAATTCGACGCCGCGCGCCACCATCCGGTGGAACGCGGCGTCGAAATCGTCGACCTGGAGGAAGAATCCGACGCGACCCGCCGTCTGGTTGCCGACCGCCGCTGACTGTCGGGCACCGTCCGCACGGGCCAGCAGCAGGCCGGTCTGCGCGCCGGGCGGGCGGACGACGACCCAGCGTTTCGGACGGCCGTCGTTGGTCCGTGCGGGCGCGTCCTCGATCAGGTCGAAGCCGAGCGCTTCGGTGAAGAAGGCGATCGCCTGGTCGTAGTCCTCGACGACGAGCGTGCAGAGATCGATGCGCATGCGCACGGATGGTAGGCGACATGCGGCATTGCCGGCCGAAGTCCAGGTGAATGTGGGAATGTCCGAATTTCGGTCGGCGGTAACAGGTTTAAACAACAGCTGAACTGGATAACGAAATTGCTACAGCTGTAGTGTGATCGAAACCGATTGTCAGCTTCACCTCGCTGCATAGCCCGCTCTACGGTCACAACGCCGCTGACGCAACAGTTTTCAAACGTTGCGTGGCGGCCGTTGCATGCGCACCGGGCGCATTGCACACTGTAGCGAGATGTATTCGGCTAGCGCAGCCGCTTAATCCAACGGCCACCGAGAAGCACACTGCTGGCAACCTAATTCGCCGCGAGCAGCTTTCGCAACGGCCTCCGTATGTCGCCCGCCTGTGTTACCAATTCAGCCAGACCGCTCGACCGAAGGAAGCTCATGGACAACGTGATCGGACAGATCGACCGTGCACTCGATGCGACGAGCGTGATCGTCGCGGCTTTGGACGACAGCTCCATGACCGCGCCGACGCCCTGCCGGGAGTGGGATGTGCGTGCCGTGCTGAATCACACGGTGGGCAACATGCACATCTTCGCGGCCGCGCTGAGCGGTACGGATTCCGGCGCCGATCACGAATCCGACTGGCTCGGCGGCGATCCGCAGGGCGCGTACGCGGCGGCGGCGGAGGTGGACCGGGCGGCCTGGCATCGGCTCGACGCCCTGGAGAACACCGTGCACATTCCGCTGGGCGAGTTGCCCGCCGCGGTGGCGGCGCTTGTGCATCTCACCGAATTGGTTGTGCACGGTGTCGATCTCGCGGTCGCCATCGGCAGGCCGGATCTGGCCGACGACGCGTTGTGCGGCGAACTTCTCGCCACCATGCAGGCCGGGGGCGGCATCGACCGGTTCCGCGCCCCCGGCATCTTCGACGCCGAGGTGTTCGTCGAGGCGGACGAGCCCGGTCATCGCCGGTTGCTCGGCTACGTCGGCCGCGAAGTGCTGGCGCGGACCCCGTAGCGCGCTACCGGATCCGTACCACGGTCGAGGCCGCGAGAAGCAGCAGTTCGCGCGCCGCGGCCTGCTCGTAGGCGAGCCGGCCACCGTGGTTGCGGTGCAAGGCATGTTGCTCGGCATGTACCGGTGACGTCGCCGCGCTGATATCCCGGGCTGCGTCGTCTTTCGGACGTGCGATGGTGAATTTGCGCATGGCAATAACGCCCTTTCAAAAGATGCAGGTATATCGGCCCGATTTCGACAGCGCCCACCGTATTTCGGGCACCCGAAAAGAAACGGGCGCCGCGCACCGTGGGTGCGTGTCCGTGCGCGCCGGAGTTCTGGATGGGCAACGGATTCCATTCCACCGTTGCCCGTGCACCGAGCGCTTGCGAACTGTATCCGGTCGAATTCGACCGGCGCATCCTATTTTTCGGCGACCCGGCGAACGGGGGCGCGCAGGACGGTCTTCGTTGTCGCGGGTCCCGCACCGGGAGAGTCGAGCGGCGATCCGTGTGGCAGCTTGGAGACGTGGACGAGATCTTCCGGGACGCGGGGGTGCGGGGCTGGGTGCATGCGCGGTGTTTCGACTGCGGTGCGGAGTCCGGGTCGGGCGCCGACGAGCCGGTGGTGCTCGCCTCGGTGGTGAAGGTGCCGTTGGTGCTCGAATTCGCCAGGCAGGTGGCGGCCGGACAGCTGGATCCGGCCGATCGGGTGCGGGCCGCGGGCGCGGATCGGCTCGGCGGGGTCGGCACGGCGGGCTGTTACGACGATGTCGACCTGAGCCTCCGGGACGCGGCGTTCTTCGCGCTCACGGTGAGCGACAACACCGCCGCCGATCTGCTGTTCGACCGGGTCGGCATCGACAATGTGCGCTCGCTGGTACGTGAACTGGGCCTCGACGCCACCCGGATCGTCGGCTCGCCGCGGCACATCGTGCAGAGCATGGCCGAGGACATCGGCGCGCGGGATGCGGCCGAGTTCGCCGAGCGGTTTCCGGCGCTCACCGCCGCCGAGATTCTCGGCACCCGCGCGCTGGACCCGCTTCGGACCACCGCGAGCACGCCGCGGCAGATGACCCGGTTGCTCACGCTCATCGGGCAGGATCTCGCGGGCCCCGCCGAGGCGTGCGGCTGGGTGCGCGATCTCATGCGCCAGCAGGTGAATTGGCATCGGCTCGCGGGTGCGTTCCCGCCGCAGGTGCGGGTGTGGGCCAAGACCGGCACCCTGCCCGGAGTGCGCAACGAAATCGGTGTGCTGGAGTATCCGGACGGAAGTCGTTATGCCGTAGCGGTATTCACCAGGGTCCCGGCTCTCGAACAACGACTGCCCGAGGTGGATCGCGCGATCGGCGCCGCCGCCACGCTCGCGATCGACCGAATCGATCACGGCCTGCCGTACACCACGTTCCACGGTCGGTGCGGCGCGGCCTGAACCGATGCCGGCCGAGATGTGCCGTCGCCCTGTACGACTCGCACGATCAGCTCGGCGAGTTCGGGTACCAGTGGATGCGGTGCGTGGGCAGGCCAGGCGAGCGAGAGCCGCCAGTTCAAGGTGCCTTCCGGGAGCGGCCGCCAGACGACCCGCGGTTCCTTCTGCGCCACCATGCCCTGATCGAAGGCCACGCCGCGGCCGGAAAGCACCATGCCGAGCACGAATTCGGGGTTTCGGGCGTGCTGCACCCTGGTCGGTTTGAAGCCGTGTTCCCAGCAGGTGCGCAGTGTCGAGTCGTAGAGTCCGGGCGCGGCGGCCCGCGGGAATATCACCAGTCCGAGTCCGGCCAGCTCGGCGAGTGTGAGCGAAGAACGCACGGCCAGTGGCGAATCGCGGGGGAGCACCACGCCGACCGGGGTGTCCACGGCGGGACCCAGTTCGAGGCCGACGACGTCGACCGGATGTTGCAGCAGCCCGGCGTCGAGCTGCCGGTCGGCGAGTAGGCGGACCTGTTCGGCGGTGGTCAGCTCCTGGAGGTCCACGCGCACCTCGCGGCTCTCGAACGCGGTGAGGATCGCGGCGAGCACCCGTCCCGCCAGTTCGGGCGGCACGCCGACCCGCACCGCGTCCATCTCGCCGCGATGCGCCTTGCCGACCAGCGAGGTCGCGCGCTCCCAGCGGGCAAGCAGATCGCGGGACTCGGCGAGCAGGATCTGACCCGCCTCGGTCAGCTCGACCCGGCGGCTGTCCCGGTCGAACAGCCGGGCGCCGAGGTCGTTTTCCAGCTTGCGAATGCGCTGACTCAGCGGCGGCTGGGCGATGCCGAGGCGCTCGGCGGCCCGCCCGAAATGAAGTTCTTCGGCCACGGCAACGAAGTACCGCAGCTGACGCAGCATGTCCACGCTGCGACGATACCGTTTTCGATATCGCCGAGCGGGCGTGCCGGTCTTGGACAGCGGGATCGCGAGTGTGCTGGCATGCCTGCATGACAGGTTTCGGACGGCGGAAATTCTTCGGGGTGACCGCGGGCGCGGCGGTGCTCGCGGGCGTAGTGGCATGTGGCGGAACGGAATCCGTGCCACCGGCGGCCGACGCGCCGGCCCCGGCGCCCGGCGGCCTGACCCTGCGCTGGTGGGGCAACAACAGCTGGGAGATCCGGTTGCCGGGCGGCAAGACGGTGCTGATCGACCCCTGGCTGACCAGGTTCCATACCGGAACCTATACCGCCGCGGGCGCCGATCCGGACACTCCGCTCACGGTCGATACCGCCCTGCTCGACCGCTATCTGGACAGCGGCGAACTGCGCGCCGACCACATCCTGGTCACCCACGGTCACTACGACCACCTGACCGATGTGCCGTACCTGGCGAAGAAGACCGGCGCGACCGTGCTCGGCACCGAGACCCACCTGAATCTGCTGGCCGCGCTCGGCGCACCCGAGGAGCAGCTCTCGATCACCACCGGCGGCGAGCAACTGCGCTTCGACGGCTACACCATTCGCGCCCTGCGTTCGCTGCATTCGGTCTCCGGGTCGCGGGCCGAGGTGGCCTTCGCCGGCACCCGCCCCGGACTCGGCGCGGGAAAGTTACCGGAGCCCAAGGTGATTCGCGATCTGGTCGAGGGCGGCACGCTGGCCTACGCGGTGAGCGGCGGCGGGACGAGCGTGCTGAACTTCGGCGGCTCCAACTACATCGAGTCCGAGCTGGCCGGTCTGCGCCCGGACGTGCTGCTGTTGCCCGCGGGCGGCGGCAAGATCACCGACTACGTCGCGCGGTTGCTCCGCGTGACCGGGCATCCGCGCTACGTAATTCCCACGCACTGGGACGATTTCGACTATCCGCTCGCCGAGCCCGCCCGCGACTGGGGTGGTCTCGAAGCGCTGCGCACGGCGGTCGCGCAAGCCAGCCCCACCAGCAAGTTCATCACCGTCGACCACCTACAGACCGTTACCCCCTGAGGCCCGCGGGTAGACGCCGTGCCCCGAAAAGTACTGCTGGTGCGTCGGCCGAGATCCCTCCAGACTGACCGGCAACCGCAACCGAAGGAGATCGAACGTGAAGTCATTCGCAGTCGCAGCCGGAATCGTTGCGGCAACCCTCACCGCGCTAGCGCCTACCACCACGGCCGCCCCCGAAGAGATCGCGATCATCAACGGCATCGTCTACCAGGACTCGTATCACAACCTCGATGGCTGCATAAAGGTCGGCCCGATGGATATCGCCGTGGAGAACTACACGACCGCCCGCACCGCGTACATCTACGCGTCCGACAACTGCACCGGCGCCCCCGTGGCCACCGTGGTGCCGGGCGCCAAAGGCGGCGCCTACGGCACCACGGTCGACTTCAAGAAGCCCGCCGGCGGCGGCAGCTTCGGGCAATGAGCGGCTGACGCGCCGCCCGGCGACGGGCTCGCGCGCTCGGCCGACGATCAGTACGGCGTCCGGCATCGTCCGGGCAACTTCACCGCAGCTCTGACGTTTTGCTGATTCGTTCCAGAAAGCCTAGGTTAGTGGCCATGCTGTACGGCCGTGTGGGTGAAGAACGGCAGATCAGCACACTTTTGGCAGCGGCACGTGAGGGCCGCAGCGCCGCGCTGGCGCTGGTCGCCGAACCCGGTGCGGGCAAAACCGCGTTGCTGGACCGGGCCGCGGAGCTGGTGGACCCGGACTGGCAGGTGCTGCGCTGCGCCGGCGTCGAGGCCGAATCCGAATTCCTGTTCGCCGGTTTGCAGAGCCTGCTGGCCTCGGCCCTTGGCACCCGCCGCGCCTCGATCGTCGACGCGTTACCCGAGCCGCAACGCGACGCGCTGTGCAGCGCGATCGGCCTGACCTCGGCCGCCTATCCGGCCGATCCGTACGTCGTCGGCCTGGCCACGCTGTCCCTGCTCGCCGAGCTGTCGGCGCAGGGGCCGGTGCTGTGCCTGGTCGATGACTGTCAGTGGCTCGACCAAGCCTCGGTCGAGGCGCTCCGCTTCGCGGCGCGGCGGCTCGACGCCGAGGGCGTCGTCATGCTGTTCGCGGGCCGCACCGAGACCGTCGCGGTAGGGGTGCCGCAATTGCGTCCCGCGCCGCTGGACTCGGCGACCGCCGGCGCCCTGCTCGCCGATCGCTGGCCCGCGCTGACCATCGAGGCGCGCGAGCGGATCCTGGCTGAGGCGTGCGGGAATCCGTTGGCGCTGCTCGAATTGCCGACCATGGACCTCGACGCCCTGCCGGTCGGCCCGCTGCGGTTGCCGGACCGGCTGGAGTCCGGCTACCGGCGCCAGATCGCCGAGCAATCCGCGGCGGCCCGCACCGCGATGCTGGTGGTAGCCGCGGAGGAGTCCGGTGCGCTGAGCCTGGTGTTGTCGGTACTGGCCGACCTGGGATTGCCCGCGGCGGCCCTCGCCGAGACGGAACGCTCCGGCCTGGTGACCGTCGCCGACCGGTCGGTCAGCTTCCGGCACCCGCTGCAACGCGCGGCCGCCTACCACAGTGCGTCGTTCACCGAGCGTCTCGCCGTGCACGCCGCGATCGCCGCCGCACTCGCCGACGATCCGGATCGCCGCGCCTGGCATCTCGCGGCCGCGACCCCCGGACAGGACGAAAATGCCGCCGCCGCACTGGAATCGGTCGCCGAACGCGCGCGCGAACGCGCCGGATACGCGGCCGCCTCCACCGCGGTGGAGCGTGCCGCCCGGCTGAGCGCGGACCGATCCGCGCGGACGCGCCGCCTGGTGCTCGCCGCCGAGTGGGCGGCCGAGGCGGGACGTACCGATCGCGCGCTGCGCCTGGCGCACGAAGCGGAGCGACTGCCGCTGGCCCCGGTGGAACGGGCCAGGCTCGGCGCCGCGCGCGCCCTGATCGAATTCGAGTACGGTTCGCTGCGCACGGCGCGGGACCTGCTGATGGTGGCCGCCAAGGACGCCGCCGCGACGGAACCGACCCGCGCCGCGGCCATGCTGGTCGATGCGAGCCGGGCCTCCTGGACCATGGGCGAACTCGCCGCGGTGCAGTCCTCCCGCGAGAGACTCGCGGAGCTGGTCGAGCGCGACGCCCAGTTGGCGCCGATGCTCGCCGCGCTCGACGGCGTGATCGGCCTGTGTACCGGTGAGCTCGAGGCGACCATCGGCTCGATTCGCGAGACGGTGACCCACAGCAGGCACATTCCGGCCGAGTTGCCCTCGCTCAAGCTGGCTTTCGCGGCGCAGGCGATGCTCATCGGCGACGTCGTCAACGGGCGCGACATCCTCACGGACCTGATCGGGGGCCTCCGCGATCGGGGCATGCTCGGCTGGTTCTCCGCCGCCAGCGCGTCGCTCGGCACGGCCGAGTTGATGCTCGGCCGGCTCCGGGAGGCCGACACCGCCTCGAATCAGGCCTTGCGGATCGCCACCGACATCGGTCAGCCGAGCCGGATGGCGCATGCCGAGGCCAACCTCGCGCTCATCGCCGCCATCCGCGGTGACGAGCAGCGGTGCCGCGAACTCGCCGAACGCGGCCTGCGCGGCTCGCCGGGCGACTACAACTTCATCGATGTCACGCACTGCGAGTGGGCGCTCGCGGTGCTCGACCTCGGGTACGGGCGCAACGAATCGGCGCTGGACCGGCTGGAGGCCCACTATCAGATCCCGAATCGGGTGCGCGGGCACTGGATTCACCTGTTGCGCGATCTGGTCGAGGCGGCGGCCCGGCTGCGGCGGCCCGATCGCGCGGCGCGGGCGATGGCCGAGATCGAGCACTGGTCGGCCGCGTTGCGGGTGCCGTTCGCCGAGGCGATCGCGTTGCGCGGCCGGGCGATGCTGCACGGCGACGAGTCCGCCTATGTGACCGCGATGACGCTGCAAGCCGGTGCGGGCCTCTGGTACGACCACGCCCGGACGGGCCTGGTGTACGGCGAGTTCCTGCGGCGTGAGCGGCGCCCGGGCGAGGCCCGTACCCAACTGCGCACAGCGATGGAGACCTTCGATCGCCTCGGTGCCGCGCCCTGGGCGCACCGTGCGCGCACCGAACTGCGCGCCGCCGGGGAAGGCGCGCTGCCCGAAACCGCCGCCGCGCTGACCGCGACGCTGACCCCGCAGGAACTCCAGGTGGTCCGGCTGGCCGCGGCGGGCGCCACCAACCGGGAGATCGGTGCGCGGGTGTTCCTCAGCCCGAAAACGGTCGCGCACCACCTCTATCGCGCCTTCCCGAAGCTGGGCATCGCGAGCCGCGTGGAGCTCGCGCGGCTCGATCTCGACTGAGCCGCACCCACTCCGATTACCGCCACTGCTCGCCGTATCGGCCAGGGTGTGCAGCAGGCCACAAGCGGACTTAGGTCAAGTTACCGATAGTGTCCCCGCGCCGAGCTTCGTATTGTCGGAGTCGAGACCGGGCGGTCGGTGTATCCATGCCGAAGCCGGCTCGGGTCGTTGACTGGCGACCGTTCAGCGGAGAATCCGAAATTGAGGATGGGAATGTCGATCGAGACCTTGCGGACCGCGGTTCGTGGTGGCGTGCTGCTGCCGGGTGATGCCGAGTTCGAGCGGGCGGTGCAGCCGTGGAATACCGCTGTGGCGCAGTCGGTGGCGGGCGTGGTGGAGGTGGCCGACGCGCAGGATGTGGCGGCGGTGCTGGAGTATGCGCGTGCGGCCAGCCGGGTGGTGGTGACGCAACCGACCGGGCACGGTGCGACCGGGGATATCGATGGTGCGATTCTGGTGCGTACCAGGCGGTTCAACACTATCGATATCGATCCGGGGCAGCGCGTGGCGCGGGTGGGTAGTGGCGTGCAGTGGGGGCAGGTGCAGGCCGCCGCGGCGGGGTGCGGCCTGACCGGTTTGGCGGGGAGTAACCCGGTGGTGGGGGTGACCGGATACACCGTGGGTGGCGGTTTCGGTTGGTTCGCGCGGAAGTACGGGTGGGCGTCGAACGCGGTGCGTGCGGTCGAACTCGTCGACGCGTCCGGGCGGGCGCAGCGGGTGACGGCTGATTCGGATCCGGATCTGTTCTGGGCGGTGCGCGGCGGTGGTGGTGATTTCGGGATCGTCACCGGGCTGGAGTTCGAGTTGTTCGCCCTGCCACAGCTGTACGGCGGGCGGGTGACGTGGCCGGTCGAACGGACCCGTGCGGTGTTCGAGGCGTTCACCGAGCTCACCACCGACGCGCCCGCCGAGTTGTCGGTGTGGTTGCAGCGCTATCAGATTCCCGGTATCGCGCCGAGTGTCGCGATCGACTTCGCTTACCTGGGTGACTCGGCGGAAGGGCGGGAGCTGACTCGCAGGCTGGACACGATCGATGGGGTCATCGCTGATACGCGTGGCGTGCTGAGCCCGGCGGAGATCGGCAAGATCACCGCCGAGCCCACGGATCCGAGCCCTTCGCTCTCCCGGGGTGAACTGCTCACCGAACTCGACGACGCGGTGGTCAAGACCCTCATCGACGAGCCGGTCGCGCCGCTGCTCAACGTGCAGATCCGTGGTCTGGGTGGGGCGCTCGCGGAGAACCGGCCCGGCGACGGCGCGCGGGGCGCGGTGGGTGAACCGTACGCGCTGTATCTGCTCGGCCTCGGGCTGCCGCACCTGCTCGGTGATATCCGGGGCCGGTTCACCGAGATCACCGACGCGCTCGGCACCCGGTTCACCGGTGCCAAGCCGTACACCTTCCTCGCTCCCGGCGAGTCCGCCGCCGCTGCCTTCGACCAGGACACCCTGGCGCGACTGCGGGACATCAAACGAAACCGCGACCCGCACAACATCATCCGCGCGAACTTCCCGGTCCTCGACTGACGCCGTGCAGATCCCATGCCGCACAACCGATCTGGAGCGATGTTGACCAGCAGAACCATGCGGGCTGCCCGCATGTCACGACCCGGCCGGGCGGCCGAACTCGCCGTCGAGACCGTGCCCTACCCGCGCCCAGCGGTCGGCGACGTGGTTGTCGAAGTCCACGCCGCGGCGTTCACCCCCGGCGAATTGGATTGGGAGCCAACCTATGTGGATCGAGCGGGCCGTGCACGGCTGCCCGCCGTTCCGGCGCGGGATGTCTCCGGCGTGGTGGTCGAACTCGGATTCGGCACCAATCCCAGCGACCTGCGCGTCGGTGACCGGGTCTTCGGCATGATCGATCGTTATCGCGACGGCGCGGCGGCGGAGTACGTCGCGGTGGAGGCGCGCGATCTGGCGCTGGTGCCCGAAGAAGTGGATCATGTGCAGGCGGTCGCGCTGCCGATGTCCGGTCTGACCGCGTGGCAGGCGTTGATCAGCCACGGCGGGCTCACCGCGGGCCAGCGGGTGATGATTCACGGCGCGGGTGGCGCGGTGGGCACGCTGGCCGTGCAGCTCGCCCGCAATGCCGGCGCCGACGTGATCGGCACCGGCCGCGCCGGTGACCGTCAGACCGTGCTGGACTGCGGCGCAACCCTTTTCGTCGACCTCGCCGAACAACCGCTCGAAACCTTCAGCGGCTCCATAGATCTGGTCTTCGACATGATCGGCGGCAGCGTGCTGTCCCGATCCGCCGCCCTCGTCGCTCCCGGCGGCACCCTGGTGTCCATCGCGGCGCCACCACCGGTCAAACCCCGCAGCGGCAAGGCCGTCTACTTCATCGTGGAGCCCAACCGCGATCAACTCACCGGACTCGTCCGCGGCGTCGCGGCGGGGGATCTGCGTCTCCCCGACCCCATCGTCTACCCGCTCGCGGAGGCGTCGAAGGCCTTCGCGGACAAGGAAAGCGGGACGCCGGGCAAGTTCGTCCTGCGGAATGAGGCCGCGGGACGGCGCGTTTCGCGCTGACCTATTCCGCGGCCTGCGCCTGCTCGGGCGGGAACCCGCCGGTGGCGATCGGGCCCCAGCGTTCGATGTGGATGCGGATCAGCGACTTGTTCTGGCGGGCCATCGCCGCCCGGTATTCGTCCCAGTCGGGGTGTTCACCCGAGATGCCGCGGAAGTAGTCGACCAGTCCGTCGAGTGCTTCCGGCATGTCCAGGACCTCGGCCCGTCCGTCGACCTGCACGTACGGGCCGTTCCAATCATCGGAGAGCACACAGATCGACACCTGCGGGTCGCGGCGGGCGTTGCGCGTCTTGGCCCGGCTCGGATAGGTCGAGACGACAATGCGCCCCTCCGCGTCGAGCCCGCAGGTCACCGGCGAGAGCTGCGGCGACCCGTCCGCGCGGCTGGTGACCAGCACCCCGCGATGCCGCTCCCGCAGAAACTCCAGCAGCGCGGAGTGTTCGACCTTGTCGGCAGTAGCGATTCGTGGCATCCCCCCATCCTGTCATCGCGAGCACCGGGGTCCCGGATCGCGTCCGGCTCACCCCCGTGACCCGTCCGGCGGTGCGGCGGCCATCACCCCTAGCTCGCCGTCGGAGAATATGGTCGAATCACTTCTTCAGTGCCCGGATGGTATTCACCAGCATCTGGGCGCCGTCTTGTATGGTTTGTTCCTCGCCGCCGGGGAATTGGAACTCTCCCCGCCAGCCTTCTATCGTGGCTATCAGTTTTACCGGCGTGTACTTCTCGGTTTCCATATACGGGGGAAGTGGATCGGGCAGTTCCTCCACGCCTACCCCGTCGACCATCAACTTTCCGGTGGTCGAAGTCTTGTTTTCGGTGAGCTTCGTGGGTGCGTCGAAGAACAGATATCCGAGATATCTGGAGTCCGCCGTGTTGAAAATGCACTGGTTGGTGTCGCCGAGGTGTTCGGTCAGTGGCTTTCCGACGGCAGTACTGACGCGAAGGTCATCCGTGTGGAACCATTTGCCGAAGAAGGGTTTCGGATAATCGCACAGCTCTTGGAATGTGTGTGGGTTACCAGGGGGCGTGGTATCGACCGCGCTCGAGCCGCTGGTGCAGCCCGTCAGCAATACCGCTGAGGCGCCGGTGATAACGCTCGCGTAGACGGCGAACCTCATTTCGTATTCCGCTTCTCGGTGGGTGGATTATCGACGTCGAAACTTGTCATAAGAATCCCCCTCGGATCGGCCACCGCCTCAGCCTCTCGTCAGCGGTGGGGTTTGTCAACCTGGTAGCCGGGGCCGTGAATCGCGAAGGCCGGTATCGGGATTACGTCAGCTGGAGCGTCATGTGACTGATGTGCCGGTAGGGGTGCGCTGGCGACAGTGAGGAGGTAGTTCCTACCGAGGAGAGATCTTGAAACGACGCATCCTGGCGATCGCGGCCGTCGGCATCACGGTGGTGGGCGCGGCCGCCGTCTACGCCCTGGCGGACCGGTCGGACGATTCGAAGGCCGCACCAGCGAACGCGTTCGACTGCGCCACATTTCAGGTACCGGCGCCAGCCGGAGCCGCCGTGGAGTCGCTGACGGCGACCACGGTCCCCGCCGGAGCCTTTCAGGTTCCGGGGAACCCGCCGCTCGGCGGTTACCCCGTGCCCGATGTGCCCGCGCACTGCGAAGTGACGGTCACGCTGACCCACCCGGGCGCGAACGACCATGCCAAGGTTCAGGTTTGGCTGCCGACGGCCGACTGGAACGGTCGATTCCAAGCAATCGGCGGCGCGGCCTACGCGGCCGGGAACATCGGCGGCGTGGCCACGGCGGTGAAGCAGGGCTATGCCGCCGCGACCACGGACGCGGGCGTGGATACCAGTGGCCTGGACACGAGTTGGGGGTTGACCGCGAGCGGGCAGGTCGATTCGGCCCTGCTGGAGAACTTCTCGTCGCGGTCGGTGCACGAGTTGGCCGTCGTCGGCAAGCAGGTCGTCACCAAGGTGTACGGGCAGGCCGCGTCCTACGCCTACTGGAACGGCTGTTCCACCGGTGGCAGGCAGGGCTATATGGAGGCACAGAAATATCCGACCGACTTCAACGGCATCAACGCCGCCGCCCCGGCGATCAACTGGAATCAGTTCGAGGTCGCCACGCTGTGGCCGCAGGTGGTGATGAACGAGGCACACACCTACCCGGCCGCGTGCACGTTCAACGCGTTCAACCAGGCCGTGGTCCAGGAATGCGATGCGCTGGACGGGATTGCGGACGGCCTGATCAGCGATCCGGGCCGATGCGGGTTCGACCCGCGCCGCCTGATCGGCGCCAAGGTGCAGTGTGACGGTAAGGAATTGACGATCAGCGAGGCCGATGCGGACGTGGTGCGCAAGATCTGGGACGGCCCGCGGGACGCGAACGGCAAGCAGCTGTGGTTCGGCCTGCCCACCGGCGCCGACTTCAGCGCGTTGACGGCCAGCACCACGGGCGCGAACGGGGTCACCACCGGCGTGCCGTTCACCGTCCCCGCCCAGTGGGTCGCCACGTTCGTGCAGAAGCAGCCGAAGTTCGACACCGCGAACCTCACCTACGCGCAGTTCGATCAGATCTTCCAGCAGGCCCGCGCCGAGTACGACTCGATCATCGGCACCGCCGACCCGGACCTGTCCGCCTTCCGGGCCGCGGGCGGCAAGCTGATCACCTGGCAAGGTGACGCGGACCAGCTGATCCCCACCGCGGGCACCGTGGACTACCGCCACCGGGTCGAAGCTCGGCTGGGCGGCACCGCCGAGGTCGACGATTTCTATCGCGTCTTCCTGGCGCCCGGCGTCGCGCACTGCGCGCTCACCGGCGCCACCGTCAACGACCTGACCGCGCTGACGGCATGGGTCGAGCACGGCCAGGCTCCGGATGTCCTGCGCGCCAGCCTGACCACCGCCGCGGGTCAGACGGTCTCGCGCGATATCTGCCGCCTGCCGTTCGTCTCCCGCTACCGCGGTGACGGCGACGCGACCGATCCGGCCGGCTTCCGCTGCGTCGCACCCACGCCCTGACCACGCCCAACCCCATTCGACCCGGGCCCGCCCTCGTCACGGAGGCGGGCCCGGATTCACCTTCCGGACGACGAAAGGAGCGGGATGATGCCGGAGAACGACCGCGAGAACATGCCGGACGGCGCACCCGTGGCTCGGCGAACCCTGCTGGGCATGCTCGGCGTCGGCGCGGCGGGACTGCTCGCGGCGCCATACCTGCAGACCGGCTGGGAGGGCCTGCTGGCCAAGGCCGCACAGCATGATCCGACCGGTCTCACCGGTCTGCTTCCGAACCCGGGCGGGTTCCGGTACTACAGCGTCGTCAGCTCGGTGCCACGTCAGGGCGAGGCCGATTACACGCTGACCATCGACGGCACGGTGGATCGGACGCGCACGTACACGCTGGCGGACCTGCGCGCCCTGCCGCAGACCCGGGTCGTCCACGACGTGCGCTGTACCGACGGCTGGCGGGTCGAGCAGGTGCCGTTCGACGGCGTGCGGCTGTCCGACCTGCTGGACGACGCCGGGGTCGGCGCGGGCGGTAAAGCCTTGAGCTTCGGCTGTTTCGACGGCGCGTACACCGAGAGTCTCACGCTGGAACAGGCGCGGCGCCCCGACGTGCTGGTGGCGTTGCGGATGCAGGACGCGCCGATCACCCACGAGCACGGCGGACCGGTTCGGCTCTATGTCGCGCCGATGTACTTCTACAAGTCCGCCAAATGGCTTTCCCGCGTATCCGTCACGGACCGGGTCATCCCCGGCTACTGGGAGCAACGCGGGTACGACGTCGACGGGTGGCTCGATGACGCACGCTGAACGGGTACGTCGGTTCACCACCGCCGAGCGGCTGGTGCATCGCGCCACCGGATCGCTGATGCTGGCGTGCGTGACGACCGCGGCGTTCCTCTATGTCGGGCCGCTTGCTCAACTGGTGGGTCGCCGAGACCTGGTGGTCTTCGTCCACGAGTGGTCCGGCGTGCTCCTGCCGGTGCCGGTGCTGCTGGGATTGTTCGCGCCGGCCTTCCGCGCCGATCTGCGGAGACTGAATCGTTTCGCGCCGTACGACCGGCACTGGTTGCGTGCGGCCCGCCGCGGCCGGACCGCGCCGTCGGACCGCCCGGCCGGCAAGTTCAACGCCGGGCAGAAGCTCTACGCGGGCTGGATCGCCGGTGCGGTGCTGGTGATGATGTGCACCGGCCTGCTGATGTGGTTCCAGCATCTGCTGCCGGGCATCTCCCGGACCAGCGCGATCTTCGTGCACGATGTCCTCGCCTTGGCGATCGCGGTGGTGCTGGCGGGTCACCTGCGACAGGCGTACCGGGATCCGGAGGCGCGGCGTGGCATGCGGACCGGGTACGTCGACCGGGTCTGGGCGGAGCGGGCGCACCCTCGGTGGTTGGTCGACGACCGGCCGACCACCGAGGGGAGCGGCCCGCACCGCCCATGATCATGCGTTCGTGAAGGTTACGACCGGCGCAGCAGATCCGCGGCGCGCTCGGCGATCGCGTACACCGTCGCGTTCGTGTTGGCCGAAGGAATCGCCGGTATCACCGAGCCGTCGGCGATGCGCAATCCGGCCAAACCATGCACCCGCAGTTCGGAATTCACGACCGACCACTCGTCCTCACCCATGGCGCAGGTGCCGACCGGGTGGCAGTAGGAGCCGAAATTCCGTCGCGCGTAGTCGCCGAGTGTCGCCGCATCGATACGATCGAGTCCCGGTGCGACCTCGGCGACTTCCCAGCCGGCGAGCGCCGCCGAACCCGCGATCTCGCGGGCGGCCTCGATGCCCGCCAGCACCACCGCGACGTCCGCGGCCTCGGTGAAGTATCCGGGGTCGAGGAGCGGCGGCGCGGACGGGTCGGCCGAGGCGATGCGCAGCGATCCCCGGCTCGCGGGGAGCATCGGCGAGACGCCGATGGTGAAGCCGTTCGGCACCGCCGCAACGGGATTGGGCAGCGGGATATCGATGAAGATGATCTGCAGATCCGGTCCGGCCAGGTCCGGTTCGCTGCGCAACAGGCCGATGATCTCGCCGTGATTGGCTTGCGGCGTGGGTACCGGGCGGCGGGAACTGTGCACCAGGTTGATCCGGGGATGGTCGTGCAGGTTGCGACCCACGCCGGGGAGCCGGTGCACCACTTCGACATTCGCGTCGCGCAGCACGGTCTCCGGTCCGATGCCCGAGCACAACAGCAGCTGCGCGCTGCCGATCGTCCCCGCGGTCAGCACGACCTCGGAAGTGGCTGTGGCGCGCCGGATCTCGTCACCCACCCGGTACTCGACGCCGGTACAGCGCCGGCCCTCGACGAGTAACCGGCGCGCGAGCGCACCGGTGACCACGCGGAGGTTCGGCCGTCCCAGCGCGGGCGTGAGATAGGCATCGGCGGCGCTCTGCCGTTGTCCGGCAACGATATTGAGATCGACCGGAGCGAAACCGTCCTCGAGCCCGCCGCTGATGTCGGTGGCGCGCGGGAATCCGACCTCGATCGCACCGGCCAGGCAGGCGCTCAGGACCTCGTTGGGCCGGGTGGTCGGGCCGACGGTCAAGGGCCCGGCGGTCCCGCGGCCGGGCGCACCGTGCCCGGCGGTCTCGCTGCGCTGGAAGTACGGCACCAGATCCGCGTAGCCCCAGCCCGCGGCGCCGTGCACGGTCCACCCGTCATACGAGCTGTGATGTCCGCGGGCGAACACCATGGCGTTGATGGCCGACGATCCGCCCAGGCCCTTACCGCGCGGCAGCGGCACCGGTATCCCCGAAAACGGTTGGGGCACAGTCTGATCGCCCCATCCGGCAGCCGAGTTGGCGAGGGTGGGCCATGCCGGGGGACGGCTGACCGCCTCGGGCAGCACCGCGGCACCGGCCTCGACCAGCAGCACCCGCAGGTTCTCGTCCTCGGTGAGCCGGGCGGCAAGCACGCAGCCCGCGCTACCGCCGCCGACGATGACGAAGTCGTAAGCATCAGAAGGCATGTCGTACATCCTTTGGGTAGGGCTCGGTTTCGGATGCTTCCGAGCATCCCCACCGCCACCGCCGCGCCGAATCCGTCGAATGACGCTGCACTGACGTAATAGACCGAGTGCCCAGATCTCGCTCGACGCCGATCGGCCGAACCGGGTTCGCGGATGGCCGTGACGGTGGTCGCGAGCGAGGTCAATGGGGGCTGTGGGCGGGCGTACGTCGGTGTGAGCGTCATTCGACGGATGTGGCGGCCGGGGCGCGGTGGCGACAGTGGAACCACCCCACCACAGGAGAACACGGTCATGGATATGAAATTGGAAGTCGTCGTGCTGCCCGTCGCGGACGTCGATCGCGCGAAGGAGTTCTACGCCGGCCGGCTCGGGTTCCGGCTCGACGCCGACTTCACCGTGGACGACGGCTATCGCGTGATCCAGGTGACCCCGCCCGGTTCGCCCTGCTCGGTGATCTTCGGGACCGGGGTCACCGCGGCCGCGCCCGGCACGCTGGACGGCCTGCACCTCGTCGTCACCGACATCGAGAAGGCCGTCGCCGAACTGACCGAACGCGGCGTCGCCGTCGACGGACCGTTCCGGGACGCGACCGGCGTCTTCCATCACGCCGGAACCACCGATCGCGTTGCGGGCGCGCACCCGGAGCGTCGCAGCTACGGCTCCTTCGCGGCCTTCCACGACCCGGACGGCAACGCCTGGTTCCTGCAGGAGATCACGCAGCGGGCCCCCGGCCGCTGACACCCGTCCGGAAAGCGCGATCATGTCTGACGAAATCATCGAGACCTACGACGTCATCGTTCTCGGGGCCGGTCCGGTCGGCGAGAACGTCGCCGACCGGGCCTGCGCCGCCGGGCTCAGCACCGTAGTCATCGAGTCCGAACTGGTCGGCGGCGAATGTTCCTACTGGGCCTGCGAACCCAGCAAGGCCCTGCTGCGTCCCGCCCTGCTGTACGCCGAGGCCGCGCGATTCCCTGGCGTCGCGAGCACGGTCACCGGACCGCTCGACGCCCGTGCGGTGTTCGCGAACCGGGACCGCATGGTCGCCGACTGGAACGACCGAGGCCAGGTCGAATGGCTCGAATCCGCGGGCATCGCACTGCTGCGCGGCCACGGGCGACTCGACGGGGTCCGGCAGGTGACGGTCGAGACACCGGACGGCGGCGCCGTGCGCCTGCGGGCGCGGCACGCGGTCGCGGTCTGCACCGGCACCCGCGCGGCGCTGCCGCCGCTGCCGGGGCTGGACACGGTGCGGCCGTGGACCAGCCGCGAAGCCACCGGTGCCAGGGCGGTGCCGGGCCGGCTCGCGATTCTGGGCGCCGGGGTCGTCGCGGTCGAAATGGCCACGGCCTGGCGGGCGCTCGGTGCGGAGGTCGTTCTCATCGCCAGGGAGCCGCGGCTGCTCACCCGCGTGGAACCGTTCGCCGCGGAACTGGTGGCCGATCGGCTGCGGGCCGCGGGTGTCGAACTGCGCTTCGACTCGGGCATCGTGAGCGCCGAACGCGCGGGCGGAGCCGATGACGGCGTGCATGTGAGCCTGCCCGACGGCACCCGCCTCGTCGTCGATGAACTGCTGCTCGCGACCGGCCGCGCACCCCGCACCGACGATATCGGCATGGAGACAATAGGTTTGGTCCCCGGCGACTGGCTCACCACCGATGACACGTTCACCGTGACCGCCGTCGAGGGGGACTGGTTGTACGCCGTCGGCGACGTCAATCGTCGCGCCCTGCTCACCCATCAGGGCAAGTATCAGGCGCGGATCGCGGGTGCGGTCATCGCCGATCGGGCCGCGGGCCGCGACCTCGATACCTCCCCGTGGGGCCGGCATGCCGGGACCGCCGATCTTCTGGCCGTCCCGCAGGTCGTGGTCGCCGATCCGGAGATCGCCGCCGTCGGCTGCACCGTCGAGGAGGCCGCGCGGGCGGGCCGCGCCGTCGATGTCGTCGACTACGACATCGGCCACGTCGCGGGCGCGCTCCAGCACGATCCGGACTACCGCGGCCGGGCCCGCATCCTCATCGATCCGGATCGCCGGGTCATCGTCGGCGCCACCTTCGCCGGCCCGGGCGTGGCCGAACTGTTGCACTCGGCCACCATCGCCATCGCCGGCGAGGTCCCGCTGGACCGGCTCTGGCACGCGGTTCCCTCGTTCCCGACCATCAGCGAGGTGTGGCTGCGCCTGCTAGAGACCTACCGCGATCAGCGTGCGAAGTCTTGACGACCGGTGTGGACGGGCGTCGCGAATTACGTCATCCGACGCTCGCCGCGCGTACCCCGCGATCCATAGCGTCGCGCCCATGACGACCACCCTCGAGCTCGAAGGCGAGTTCAGATGATCACCTACGACCGGCTGTACATCGGCGGTGCGTGGACCGAACCCAGCGAACCGGCCCAATTGGAGATCCTTTCGCCGCATGACCGATCACTCATCGGGCGGGCGGCGCAGGCCCAGCCCGCCGATGTGGATCGCGCGGTGGCGGCGGCGCACGCGTCGTTCGAAGGCCGCGCGTGGCGGGATGTATCGCCCGCCGGGCGGATCGCGGTGTTGCGCAGGTTCAATGAGCTGCGCGAGGAGCAGAACGACCGGATCGCCGAGCTCATCACCGCCGAGAACGGTTCGGCCGCATGGTTCACCAGGGCCGGGCAGGCCGCGCTGACCCGGCAGGCGAACGCCTATCTCGCGGCGGCCGAGACCTTCGACTGGGAGCGCACGCTCACCCCGTCGGATCCGAATACGCTGGTGCGCAGCGTGGTACGGCGTGAGCCGGTCGGGGTGGTGGCCGCGGTGATCCCGTGGAATTCGCCGTTCTCGTCCGCCACCTCGAAGATCCTGCCCGCCCTGCTCACCGGAAACTCGGTGGTGCTCAAGGTGTCTCCGGAGAATTCGCTGAGCATGGGTCTGCTGGCCGAGCTGGCGGATCGGGTCGGCCTGCCGGAGGGGGTGCTCAGCGTGCTGCCCGCGGAACGGGAGACCAGCGAGTATCTGATCGCGCATCCGCGGGTGGACAAGATCGCGTTCACCGGTTCGACCGCGGCCGGTCGCCGGATCGCGGCCATCGCGGGCGAGCAGCTCAAACGGGTCAGCCTGGAGTTGGGCGGCAAGTCGGCGGCGGTGATCCTGCCCGATGCCGACCTGGCCGCCGTCATGCGGGGCCTGAAATTCGGTTCCCTGCTCAACAACGGCGAATCCTGCATCGCCCAGACGCGGATTCTCGCTCCGCGATCCCGCTACGCAGAGGTGGTCGAGGCGCTGGCGGCGCTGGTCGAGTCGCTACCGGTCGGTGATCCGCGCGACCCCGGCACCTTCATCGGGCCGATGGTCCGCGGCGATCAGCAACAGCGGGTCCGTGACTACATCGCCATCGGGATCGACGAGGGTGCGCGGCCGGTGTGCGGCGGGCCGCAGGTCCCGCCCGGACTGAGCGGCGGTTTCTATGTCACGCCAACGGTTTTCGCCGACGTGGCGCCGGGCATGCGGATCGCGCGGGAGGAGATCTTCGGGCCGGTGCTGGTGGTCATCGCCTACGACGACGTCGACGATGCGGTCCGCATCGCCAACGATTCCGACTACGGGCTCTCGGGCGGGGTCTGGTCGGCCGACGAGGCGGCGGCCATGGCGGTGGCCCGGCGCATCCGGACCGGCACCGTCACCGTCAACGGCGCCCCGATCGGATTCGACGGTCCCTTCGGCGGTTTCAAGGCCAGCGGCATCGGCCGCGAATACGGCGCCGTCGGCCTGGGTCAGTACACCGAATATCAGACGATCACCGTCTGACGCGGTCGGTGGCTCGCGGCGGTAGGCCTGATCACGCTGTTTTGTCGAGGGTGTGCAGCAGGGCCGCGAGGTCACCGCGGGAGCTGATGCCCAGCTTCGGGAAGATGCGGTGCAGGTGGGTGCTGACGGTCCGGTGCGACAGGTACAGCCGCTGGCCGATCTCCCGGTTGGTCAGCCCCTGCGCCGCCAGGTGCGCGATGCTCAGCTCGTGCGGGGTGAGCCGGTCGCGGGCGTCCGGGTCGCGGTTGGGGCTGGATTCACCGGCGCTGCGCAACTCCAGCCGGGCCCGTTCGCTCCAGGCGGCGAAACCGAGCGCGTCGAAGATCTCGCGGGCCGTGCGCAGGTGGGTGCGCGACTCCACGACCCGGCGCTGGCGCCGCAGCCATTCGCCGTAGGCCAGGTGCAGGCGGCCGCGTTCGGCGGGCCAGCCGGTGAGGTCCGCCGCCAGCGCGGCCGCGAACAGCTCCGCGGCCGCGTCACCGGCGAGAACCGCTCGGGCATAGCGCAATCCGATGTGCAGGGCGGGCGACGGTGTGGCCGCCGCGACGGGTTCCAGTTCGCGCAGCAGATCGGTCATGGCGTCGACGCGTCCGGCGCGGACCGCGGATTCGGCGAGTTCGGAGAGGAAGTAGGCGGCCAGCGCCGGGGAATGCGACGGGTCGCGCGGATCGTGGATGCGGGCCAGATCGGTGAACGCGTCGTCGAACCGGCCCTCGCCGAGCGCGATGAGTCCGCGGGTGAGCTGCACGGTGGCGAGCACCGGCCGCACGGCCGCGGCCAGCCCGGTCCGCTCGGCGTCGGCCACGATCGCGGTGGCTTCCGCGTAATCGCCGCGCAGGGCGGCGATTTCGGCCTGGACGCTGGTGATGGACGCGTGCATGAAGGGCTGCCCGGTCTCCACGGCGAAGGTCGCGGCCTCGGC
This sequence comes from Nocardia sp. NPDC056564, assembly GCF_042793755.1. Lineage (NCBI taxonomy): Bacteria > Bacillati > Actinomycetota > Actinomycetes > Mycobacteriales > Nocardiaceae > Nocardia > Nocardia sp. NPDC056564. The sequence goes on along the minus strand of NZ_JBHTUR010000011.1, from coordinate 167,051 downwards.
CGCGATCGGCGCGGCCGCGGCGAGATCGCCGACGCGGGCCAGGCTCCACGCCTGGATCGCGAGCGCACGGGTCAGCAGCCCCAGCTGCCCCGACGAGCGGAACCCGGGTGCGGCGGCGGCCGCGAAATGCGCCGCGAGATCGAACGCGCCGACCTGGTAGGCGGCGCTGCTGAGGAAGTGGTCGACCTCGGTATCGCGTCCGGTGGTCGCGGCCAGCGTGCGCAGGTGACCGAGCACCTCCTCACCCCGCTCGAACGGGGCCACGATCGAGTCGATCGCGAGCTTGCGCGGATCACCGTCCGGGATGCCGAAGGTGTCGGCGACCGCGAGCACCGCGCGCCGGACCGCGGGCCCGGGTTCGGACCAGAAGCAGCGCGTCGCCGCGCCCCACAGAATCCGCAGCCCGGCATCCGGGAAGCCGTCCGCGGCGACCGTGGCCGCCAGCGCGGCCAGTTCACCGATGTGCGAGGGGCTTTCGCGCATGCCGTCCTCGAATCCGCTGAGCACCCACTTCGCGGTGGCCTCCTGCGCGGGCGTAAGGGGCAGCAGGCGCGCGGCGGCGACCAGCCGTTCGGCCGTGTCGCGGTGGCCGGAGTCGACGGCCAGCTCGGCCGCGCGCAGCAGCCGGTCCGCGCGGCGACCGGGGGTGACGCTCAGGGCGGCGGCCCGCTCCAGCGCCATGATCGCAGCGCCGCGGTGGCGGGACCGTTCGGCCGCCGCCTCCAGCGTGGCGGCCACCTCCTCGTCGGGGCCGACCGTGCCCGCCGCGCGATGCCACACCTGGCGATCGGGCAGTCCACCGAGGACATCCGCGAGCGCCAGATGGGCGCGGCGGCGTTGCGCCGCGGTCGCCGCCGACGCGAGGGCCGAGCGCACCAGGGGATGGCGGAAGGTCAGTGTGCCGGAACCGAAGCCGATCAGGCGGGCCGCCACGGCGGGGGCGAGCACCTCGGCGGTGACCGGTGACCCGAGCAGAACCCCGGTGGCGGTGAGTGTTTCGTCGGCCGAGTCGCCGTCGTTCAGGGCCGCGACCAGCAAGGCCGACCGGGTCGGCGCGGGCAGCGCCGCGCCGCGCGCCGAGAAGGCCTGTTCGAGACGGTCGGTCAGGGGCAGCGTCTCGGCGTCGGTGAGATCCGGTACGGCCGTTGGCAGTTCGGTCAGCGCCAGCGGATTGCCGCGGGCCTCGGCGAGCACCCGGTGGCGCAGCTGGGCGGGCAGGTCCGGCGCGATGCTGTCGAGCAGCGCGTTCGCGTCGTGATCGGGGAGCGGACCGAGTCGCATGCCGGTCAGACCGGCGGCGGACAGCGGCGAGCTGGCACCGGTACGCGAAGTGGCAAGGAGGGCAACGGGTTCGGCGTCGATGCGCCGTGCGACGAAGGCCAGTACCTCGGCGCTGGCCACATCCAGCCAGTGCGCGTCCTCGGCGACGACCAGCACCGCCCGCTCGGCCGCGGAGTCGGCGAGCAGGGTCAGCGCGGCCAGGCCGACCAGGTGGACGCTGGGCTCATCGGTCGACTCCGACGTGCCCAGCGCTGCTGCCAGCGCTTCGAGCTGACGCGGCGGCAGAGTGTCGAACGAGCGGCGCAGGGGATACAGCAGTCGGTGCAGCCCGGCGAAGACCAGGTTGCGTTCGGCCTCCACCCCGGCGGTCCGCAGCACGCGCAGGCCCGTGGCGGACGCGGCGACGACCGTCTGCTCGACCAGCGTCGACTTTCCGATGCCCGGCTCGCCCTCGATCAGGATGCCGCTCAGGTCGCCGGGGCCGTCCACGAGCGCGGCCAGGTTCTTCAGCTCGGTGTCGCGTCCGAACAACGGCATGGTGCGGGATCCTCCTCCGGGCCCGAAACCGGTATCCGGGCCAGGTCCGAGACCCTACCCAAACTGGATTACGTCAAGACAGCGTCATCTGACAGATTCGGCGGCCGGGCGTCGGCGGCGAAGGTGATTCCCATGACAACCGTTCGCTTTCACCTGATGTCCACCCTGTCTCCCGCCGAGGTCATGCACGTGCTCACCGACTTCGGACCCACCCGCCCCGAGGCGTGGCCGAGCATCGACGCCGAACACTTCACCGTGCACGCCCGCGGCGAGAACTGGGCCGAGGTCACCGAGGGCACCGCCGCCGCCTGGGAGCGCGCCCGCTACGACTGGGATCCGGCCGGGGACACCGTCACCGTCACCACCCTGGACTCCAAGCTCTTCGGCGCGGGCGGCGGCTGGGTTTTCACGATCACACCCGACCTGCCCGGCTGCCGGGTCGATGTCGAGCTGACCAGGACCCCGCAGGCCGTCAAGGGCAAGATCCTGGCGGCGCTGCTGCCGCTGGTCGGGCCGTCGTCGCTGCGCAAGTCCTTCGCCACCCCGCTACGGGCCGCGTGATGCCGGTGGCACGGCAGAGCTCCGGCGTACTCACGCCCGGCGTGCACGCCTTCGATTCCGATGGCGTCACCCAGCGTTATCACGTGTACGGCAGCGGGCCGGTCTGCCTGGCGCATCCCGGCGGACCGGGCATCCATTGGGAATACCTGCGGATGCCCGAACTGGAGCAGCACCTGACGATGGTGTACGTCGAGGCGCTCGGCACCGGCGACTCCGGCCGTCTGCCCACGCATCCGAACGGCTACACCCGCGAGCGTTACAGCGTTGCGCTGCAACGGATCATCGACCACCTCGGCGTGCCGAAGGTGTATCTGCTCGGCCATTCGCACGGCGCGTTCGTCGCCGGCTACCACGCGATCCATCGCCCCGCCGGGCTCGCGGGCGTCGTCCTCTACGAGGGCGCACCGGTGACCGGGCCGGAGCACGGGGCGGAAGCCACCCGGCGGTTGCAGGAATTCGCCGTCGCGCACGCCGATCGGCCGGGCCTCGCGGATGTGCTCGCGAGTTTCGCCGCGATGCAGGCTATTTCGAGCGACGAACAGACCCTCGCCGTCGCCCGCGGCGTGCTGCCCTCCTATATCGCCGACTACTGGGGCGACGAGCGACGCTGGGCTCCGCTGCGAGATGGCCTGCGCGCCGGCTTCATCTCCGGGCTCGACGCGCTCGGTGCTCCCGAACTCATCGATGACCGTGCCGCATTACCGAAGGTCACCGTTCCGACCCTGGTCATCGTGGGCCGCTTCGACATCATCTGCGGGCCGCGATGGGGGACCGAACTGCACGACCTCATCCCCGGTTCGCGTCTGGTCGTCCTGGAACACAGCGGCCACCTGGGACATCTCGAGGAACCCGAGCGCTTCGCCGCCGCAGTCCTCGACTTCACCCACTCGACACCACCCCTGCCGTCGCCGACCGACGGCTCCCCCGAAAGGATCCCGAAATGACCCCGCCCGAAACCGAAAAGCCCCCCATCGCAGAGCTTTTCGTATGCGGCCCGATAGCAATGCTGATCTGGTCGAAAACCGCGGCGCCGCAGAATCGTAAACCGTCGGCGCATGAGCCCACCGGCTAGTGCCGCCCTTCTCGCCGGCCCAGGCGGACGATAACGGCGCGGTGGCCGATGCCGGGATCTCTGAATGCCGTGTTCGCTGTGACGGTGCGTTGATGTGGGGGCGGTCCGTGCCGCGTGGTTCGGGCGGTTTCGGGGGAGGCGGCTGTGGAAAGCTGGGGAGGTGAACCTCCTGAAGGATGCCACCTCGCCCTACCTGCGTCAGCACGCCGACAATCCGGTGCACTGGCAGGAGTGGAACGCTGCCGCGCTCGCGGAGGCGGCGCGGCGAGACGTGCCGATTCTGCTGTCGATCGGGTATGCCTCGTGCCACTGGTGTCATGTGATGGCGCACGAGTCGTTCGAGGATGCGGCTACCGCGGGGTTGATGAACGAGAACTTCGTTTGCATCAAGGTGGATCGGGAGGAGCGGCCTGATCTGGATGCGGTGTACATGAATGCGACCGTGGCCATGACGGGGCAGGGCGGGTGGCCGATGACCTGCTTTCTGACGCCGGCGGGGGAGCCGTTCTATTGCGGGACGTATTACCCGAAGCAGCCGCGGGGCGGGATGCCGTCGTTCACGCAGCTGCTGACCGCGATCACCGAGACCTGGGTGCAGCGGCGCGACGAGGTGCACACGGCGTCGGCGCAGGTGACCGAGGCGTTGCGGGCGCAGGCGGCGGGGTTGCCGGATTCGGATCTGACGATCACGGCGGAACTGCTCGATCACGCGGTCGCGGCGGTGCTGCGGGACGAAGATCCGAAGCATGCGGGATTCGGTGGCGCGCCGAAGTTTCCGCCGTCGGCGTTGCTGGAGGGGCTGCTGCGCAGCTGGGAGCGCAGCGGTGATTCGGCGGTGCTCGGTGCGGTGACTCGGACGGCCGACGCGATGGCCCGGGGCGGGATCTATGACCAGTTGCGCGGTGGGTTCGCCCGCTACTCCGTCGATCCTGCCTGGTTGATCCCGCATTTCGAGAAGATGCTGTACGACAATGCTCAATTGCTGCGTGCCTATAGCCATTTGGCGCGACGTACACCAGGTGGGCAGTCGGAGTCATTGGCGCACAGGGTTACTCGTGAAACGGTGAACTTCCTGCTCGATGATCTGGGTACCGAGCATGGCGGGTTCGCGTCGGCCCTCGACGCCGATACCCATCTCGAAGCCGGTCAGCCCGGGGTGGAGGGCGCGACCTATGTCTGGACCCCTGCCGAACTGGTCGGCGAACTGGGGCCGATCGAAGGCGCCTGGGCCGCGGAGTTTTTCGGTGTGACGACCGCGGGGAACTTCGAGCAGGGCACCTCGGTGCTCACCCGATACACCGACCCCGCACCCGCCGACGTCGATCGGCTCGAACGCATCACCGCTGTCCTGCGCGAGTCGCGCGACGGCCGCCCGCAACCGGACCGCGACGACAAGGTGGTCACCGCGTGGAACGGCATGGCGATCACCGCTCTGGCCGAGGCGGGCGCCGCGCTCGGTGCAGCCGACTGGGTGGCCGCCGCGGTGCGGTGCGCGCGATTCCTGTTGTCCGAGCACGTGATCGACGGCCGCGTCCGCCGCGCCTCGCTGAACGGCACGGCGGGAACCTCGCCCGGCGTGCTGGAGGACTACGCCTGGCTCGTCACCGGCCTGCTCGCCCTGCATCAGGCAACTGGCGAACTGCACTGGCTCGACGAGGCGCAACGGTTGCTGGACACGGCGATCCAGCACTTCGCCGACCCCAGCATCCCCGGCAGCTGGTTCGACACAGCAGACGACGCCGAAACTCTGGTCGCGCGTCCCCGCGACCCCGTCGACGGCGCGACCCCCGCGGGTGCGTCCGCCCTTGCCGAGGCGCTGCTCACCGCGGCCGCCGCCAGCGAACCCGACCGGGCCATTCCGTATTTCACCTTGGCCGAACAGACGCTCCAGAGCGGCGCGGTCGTCCTGGCCCGCGCCCCGCGCTCCGCGGGCCAGTGGATGACGGTCGCCGAAGCCGCCCTGCGCGGCCCCCTCCAGGTCGCCATCGCCACCGAATCCCCCGGCGACCCCGGCGAACTGCTCGCCACCGCCCGCGCCGCCGCCCCCGGCGGCACGGTAATCCTCGCGGGCCCACCGAACTCGGCCCCCCTGCTGGCGGATCGCCCCCTGCTGGCCGGGGAGCCCGCCGCCTACGTCTGCCGCGGCGCAGTATGCGACCTCCCGGTGGCGACGGCCGCCGAACTACGCGCAGCCTTGGCACGCACATAGGCGGGCGCTACTAGGCGCGTCGACCCCGAGTCGGGCCGTGGCTCAGTCGATTTCCGTCGCGGCGGTGCGAACTTCGACCACTCCGCTGCGTTCGATCGCGGGGTCGGCGGTACCGCTGGGCGCGGCGGATTCGGCGCCGTTGTTGCTTGCCGGGGCGAGGGGGGCGGGCTGATCGATGTCGGTCCAGCAGGCGGTCGGTTTCTTCATGCCGCGCAGCAGGATCGTCTCGTACAGCGTCCATTTCGCGCGCTCGTGCGGCGCGGCCGCCTCGATCGTGGCGCCGCTCACCAGGATTCGCCGCGGCACCTCCTTCGCCTCGGTGGTGAGCCGCGCCGCCTCGTTCACCGCGTCACCGATGACGGTGTACTCCAGCCGGGTATCCGCACCGATGTCCCCGGCGAAGACCGGCCCGTGCGCGACGCCGATGCCGATATCGAGTTCCCCCGCGGCGACCACCTCGTCGCGGATCCGTCGTGCGGCCCGCAATGCGGGAGTCGCGTTGTCGCGCAAAGCGATCGGTGCGCCGAAGATGCACAGCGCGGCATCGCCCTCGAACTTGTTGACCAGCCCGTTGTTCTCCTCGGTCGCCGCGACAACGGTCGCGAGCAACCGGTTCAGCTTGGCCACGAACTCCTCCGGCGGCAGCCCGGTGGACAGTTCGACCGACCCGGTCACGTCGACGAACAGCGCGGAAACCACCCGCACATCCCCGGTCAGGTCCAGCCCGCCGGCCAGCGCGCGCTCGGCCACCTCGGTACCGACGTGCCTGCCGAACAGGTCCCGCATCCGTTGCCGCTCACGCAGATTGGTGACCAGCTCGTTGACCGAGTTCTCCAGCCGCCCGATCTCGCTGGTGCTGCCCACCGGTACGCGCACGTCGAGATCGCCCCCGGTGATCCGGTCCAAGGCCCGGCGCAACGTGCGCATCGGCGTGGCCACGGCGCGCGCCAGGAAGGCGGTGGCGAGCGCGCCGACGCCGAGCCCGACCACGGAGAGATAGATCGCGGTGCGCACGCGGTCGCGCGGATCCGCCACCGGATTTCCCAGCACCACGATCAGCATGAGCAGGGGCAACGCCGCGGCCACCGCCCAGCTCACCACAACCCGGACCAGCACCGAGGAACTCCAGTGCATGGTCGGCCCCAGGACCGCGGCCACCACCGGAATGGTCGGCCGGATCAGCCGATCCACGATGAGGAAGGTCAGCCCGACCGATTCGATCCCGCCGAAGGTGAACAGCGACGCCATCACCGCCGGGTCGTTGTCCGGCGCCAGGCGCATCAGCGACACGGTCGCCACGATGACACCGGTGATCCACACCGCGGACGCGCGCATGGTGATGCTGATCGGCAGGCGCAGCAGTTGCCGCGCCTCCGCTTCGGTCGGTTTGCGCCCCTGATCGAGCCAGCCGAAATGATGGGACCGATCCCGGACCGCGAGCACGACGCCGAGCAGGAATCCGAGGGTCGGATAGATACCGGCCAGCGCGATGTGCCGGATCCAGTCCGGCCCGAGCCGGCTGAGCGACCCACTGAGCCACAGCTCGGTGATGATGACGGCGAGACCGCTGAGATTCGCGGTGATCACCACCGCCGCGAGACCCGCGCGGGCCTTGAGGGCCCAGATGACCAACCGGGCGATCATGGCGTTCGCACGTCCGCGATGACCCGCCCGGGCAATGCGCCGCCCCGAACGGCAGTGACTAGGAACACGAACGAGCAGCTTAGCCGTTCGTGCTGGTCATCGGAGGACGACGAGCCACACCGCGACATAGTGGGTGAGCGCGGCGAGCACGGTCGCGGCGTGGAAGAACTCGTGATGGCCGAAGACGGTGGGCCACGGGTTGGGCCACTTGGTGGCGTAGAGGATCGCGCCGCCGCTGTAGAACAGGCCGCCGACCAGCAGCAGGATCAGCGGCGCGATGCCGATCTCGCTGTTCAGCTGTCCGGCCACCGGCACGATCGCCCAGCCGAGCAACAGGTACAGCGGCACGCCGACCCAGCGAGGAGCGGTGGGCCACAACAGTTTCAGCGCGACACCGGCCAGCGCGCCGGCCCACACCACGATGAGCAGCGTCTGCCCGGTGCGTCCGGGGAGGCCGAGCAGCGCGAACGGGGTGTAGCTGCCCGCGATGAACAGAAAGATCATCGAGTGGTCCGCGCGCTTCATCCGGATGCGCGCCTGCGGCGTCGGCCAGGTCACCCGGTGATACACCGCACTGATGCCGAACAGGCCGCACACGGTCAGCCCGTAGACCGCGGTAGACCACCCCGCGGTCGCCGAGATGGTGGCCGCCTTGGCGATCAGCACGATGACGGCGACGGCCGCGATGCCGACCGCCCAGGTGTGGATCCAGCCGCGCATCCGAGGCTTCACCAGCGCATCGACCAGGGACTCCGGCCCCGACCCGTCGACCACTCCGTGGCCTGTGGCGCCGACCGATTCGGACACGAGCTACCTCCTGGTTGAACTCACCGGTAACCTACGGAACCGTAGGTTACCGGCCCACCGCTACTGTACCGGGAGACCCGGTCGCTGCCGGGATCGTGCCCGCGGGGCGTAGGGTGGCCGCGTGGAGCTTCCGGTTCAGGTGCGGGGTTTGCCGTATCGCATCTACGAGGCCCGGCTCATGAAGCAGCTGGCCGGCAAACAACATCCCCGCCACGTCGCGGTGATGTGCGATGGTAATCGGCGGTGGGCCAGAGAGAACGGTTTCACCGACGTCAGCCACGGACATCGGGTCGGTGCGGTCAAGATCGCCGAACTCGTCGGCTGGTGTCAGGCCGAGGGCATCGAGATGGTCACCGTCTACCTGCTCTCCACCGAGAACCTGCAGCGCGATCCCGAAGAGCTGGAGACGCTGTTCGAGGTGATCACCGACGTGGTCGAGGAACTGTCGGCGCCGGAACAGAATTGGAGCGTGCGCATCGTCGGCACGCTCGACGGTTTCCCCGAGCTGATCGCCAAGCGTCTGCGCACCGCCGCCGAGCGGACCGAGGGCAACAGCGGCGTGCACGTCAACGTGGCGGTCGGCTACGGCGGCCGGCAGGAGATCACCGACGCGGTGCGCTCGCTGGTCCGTCAGGAGATCGCCGCGGGCGAGACCGGCGAGGATCTGGTCCAGTCGATCACCGTGAACGCCATCGGCCAGCACCTCTACACCTCCGGCCAGCCGGATCCGGACCTGGTCATCCGCACCTCCGGAGAACAGCGACTCTCCGGATTCCTGCTGTGGCAGAGCGCATACTCGGAGATATGGTTCACCGAGGCGTACTGGCCGGAATTCCGGCGCGTGGACTTCCTGCGGGCACTGCGCGACTTCGCGGCGCGGCACCGGCGCTTCGGCATCTGAGCCGGGCGGTGGGTCGTGCGTGAGCCGGCCGGCCGCTCCGACGGACATCGGACCGTGCCGGTGCCCTACATCAGCTACGAGGACTTCGGTCGGCGGTTCCTGGAGTACGCCGCTACCGAGGAGCGAATCCTCGGCGCGTTCTCCCAGTTGACCGGCGCCGCCTTCGATTTCGGCCCGATCGGGGTGGGGCCCGGCCGGTTGGCGAAGGCCAGCGCGCAGGTGCAACTCGGTCAGGCGGTGGTGCGCCGTGACGTCGACGAGGTGATCTCGTTCGCGCTGAAGATCCCGCTCAGCGTCGACATGCTGATCGACCTCGCGCTGGACAAGCATCGGTTCGAGGTGGACGGCCACATCCACGTGCACCTGATCGTGCGGACCGCCGAGCCGCTGCGCGTGATCATCGACATCGCGACGCCGCGCTCCAGCGACGTCCGGATCAATGTCGCCACCGACACCATTCGCGGGAACCTGTTGCGCGTCTTCGCCAGCGTCGATCAGGAGATCCGGCGTTTCGTCGCCCGCTATATCGCCAAGGAGATCGACAAACCGCACATTGCCGCGGCCCGCGATATCAATGTGGCCGAACGCCTCGACGCCGCCTGGAAATTGTAAGCGGGATCACAATTTGCGTAGTCGCAGTCTATTGATGCTGTGGTCGGCGTCCTTACGCAACACGAGGGTGGCGCGCGGCCGGGTGGGCAGAATGTTCTCCACCAGATTCGGGCGGTTGGTGTTGTTCCAGATCTCCGACGCGGCTTGCGTCGCCTGCTCGTCGGTGAATCCGGAGTAGTGGTGGAAATGCGCGTTCGGGTTGGCGAACGCGGTCTCGCGCAGCGCGAGAAACCGTTGCACGTACCAGTTCTCGATGTCCTCGATGCGGGCGTCGACGTAGATGGAGAAGTCGAACAGGTCCGAGACCATCAGCCGGGGCCCGGTCTGCAACACGTTCAGCCCTTCGACGATCAGGATGTCGGGCTGGTGCACGCAGTGGAACTTGTCCGGCACGATGTCGTAGGAGATGTGCGAGTACACCGGCGCGCACACCTCGGCCGCCCCCGACTTCACCTCGGTGACGAATCGCAGCAGCTTGCGGCGGTCGTAGCTCTCCGGGAACCCCTTGCGGTGCATGATGCCGCGGCGGGTCAGTTCGGCGGTGGGATAGAGGAATCCGTCGGTGGTGACCAGGTCCACCCGCGGGTGGTGGTCCCACCGGGCGAGCAGCGCTTGGAGCACGCGGGCGGTGGTGGACTTGCCGACCGCGACGCTGCCCGCGACGCCGATCACGAACGGGACCTGCCGATCGGGGTGCGTCTCGCCGAGGAAGGTCGCGGTCGCGGCGAACAGCCGCTGGCGCGCGGCCACCTGCAGGTGGATGAGTCGAGCGAGCGGCAGATAGACCTCCGCGACTTCCTCGAGGTCGATCTGTTCGCCGAGACCGCGCAGGCCCCTCAGTTCTTCCTCGGTGAGCACCAGGGGAGTCGACTTTCGCAGTGTGCGCCACTGTTTGCGGTCGAATTCCACATACGGACTGGGCTCGCTCATTCGTGCCACTTACCCGACGCTCCAGTTCGGCAAACGCGTACACATACCGTGCCGGCTCCGTGTGATTCGGTCTAACTCTCGCCGCATAGCCGAATTCTGCTCTGCGTCAACAGCGTGCCAAAAGCGGGGTACCGATAGCGGGGTAGGCCGGGGCGGCGAACGACTAATGTCGGTCGGATGGCAGCGCATCCACTGGTGACCGAGTACCTGCGGCTCGGGTTGGCCTTCGACCGGCTCGAAGACGGTTTCGTCGACGCGTTCACCGGCGATCCGGCCCTGCGTCGCGAGGTCGAGAACGCTCCCGCGCCGCAGCCGCGTCAGCTGGCCCACCGGGCGGCCGAACTGCGCGCCGGACTGGCCGACGCCGGGCTCTCCGCGGAGCGCACCGAGTTCCTGGACGCGCACCTGCGCGCGCTGGAATGCTCCGGCCGCAAGTTCGCGGGTGACGAGATCGGCTTCGTGGACGAGGTCCGCGCCTACTTCGACGTGGACATCGCGCCGGGCGACGTCGAGAACTACCGGGACGCGCACCGGCAGATGGACGAGGTCTTGGCCGGCGCAGGCCCGCTGGCCGAACGGGTCATCGCGCACCGCAAGGCCGACGAGATCCCGCCGGAACGGTTGTCCGCCTGCGTCGAGGCGTTCTCCGGCGCCCTGCGCGAACTGGTCCGCGATCGCTACCCGCTGCCCGACCACGAACACGTCACCTACGAGGTGGTCGGCGACAAGCCGTGGTCCGGGTTCAACTACTACCTCGGCAACTACCACTCCCGCGTCGCGATCAACTCCGACCTCAAGCAGCACATGACGCACCTGCCGGTGCTGATCGCCCACGAGTCCTACCCCGGCCACCACACCGAGCACTGCCGCAAGGAGGCCGGACTGGTCGCGGCAGGCCAGGCCGAACAGACTCTGTTCGTGGTGAACACCCCGCAGTGCCTGATGGCCGAAGGCCTCGCCGACCTGGCCCTGCATTCGATCGTCGGCCCGGGCTGGGGCAAATGGGCGCAGGAGATCTACGCCGACCTCGGCCTGCGCTTCGACGGCGAACGCGCCGAGCGACTCGCGACCGCCTCGGCCGAACTGATCAGCGTCCGTCAGGACGCGGCCCTGCTTCTGCACGACCGGCACCGCAGCCAGGACGAGGTCGCCGATTTCCTCCAGACCTGGAGTCTCACCACCCCCGAACGCGCCCGCCAGTCCCTGCGCTTCCTGTCCTCACCGCTCTGGCGGGCCTACATCTCCACCTACGTGGAGGGCTACCGCCTGCTCGGCGGCTGGCTGGACAAGGCGGTCGACGCGGACGACCGTTCGGATCGTTTCCGTCGCTTGCTGGACGAACCACTGACCCCGGGCGCGCTCCGGCGGGGCTGACGCCGACCGCGTTCGATCTCCCACCGACGCGGATTCGCACCCGCAGCCGGGCAGTGGCAGCGGGTGCGAATGCCCGAGGGCGATGGCGCGGCGGTATGCCGTACGGCGCGATCCCCTCCGGTTCGTGCCGGCCAGCCGAATGTCCGCGATGATGCTGCGCGCCGGTCGCGCGGCGGAATTCGGTGCGCTACTGGATGACCGCGCAGCCCTGGCCGGAGGAGAGGGTGCAGAGGAGGGTGGAGAGCTGGCGGAGCAGGCCCTCGAGCGGGTTGGTGGGGACCGAGATCAGGGCGAGCATGTGTGGCTCCTCGGAGACGGGGTGATGGCGATTTCACCGGTTAAACCGGTGGAATCGGGGCGTCTCGTTACGTCTCGCGGGGCCCCGAATCAGTGTGCCCCGAGCGGCGGGGGCACGGCCCGAGTCAGGCGTCGGTGAAGGTGATGCGCACCGAGATCGGGTCGCTTTCCAGCGCCTTCATGGTCCACTCCGCGGCGGCTTCGGGGACGCGGCCCGTGGCGAAGCTGCGGGCGCGGGCGATCACGTCGTCGTCGGGGACGAACGCGGCGGTGCCGGTGTACCAGCGTTTACCTTGGCGTAGGCGGACATTCGGGTCGGCCACGATATTGCGCGCCCACCCGGACCGGCGGCCGTGCTGGGAGATGAGCCAGGCGCCCCGGTCGTCGATCGACACGGTGACCGGAACCCGGCGCGGCCGGCCGGTTTTGGCGCCGGTGGTCTCCAGTTCGGCGAGCAGGGCCGAGCGGATGCCGAGGCGGTCGAGCAGGCCGACGGCGGGGTTGGCCAGGTAGCGGCCGATCAGGCGTTCGCGCCGGAACTTGCGGACGGCGGCGGCGGTGCTGCGTTCGGTCATGGCGAGACTCCCGGTGGCTCAGCGGTTTCCGCGGAGGATGACGCAGGTGGTGGTGCCGTGCGCGACCAGCCTGCCCTGTTCGTCGACGACCCGGCCCTCGGCGGTCGCGGTGCTGCGGCCGACGTGGATGGTGGTGCCGGTCGCGGTGAGTTTCTGGCCGTCGGTCGGGACCGCGCGGATGTAATTGACCTTCAGCTCCAAGGTGGAGTAGCCGACGCCGGCGTCGAGGGTCGAGTGCACCGCGCAGCCCATCACCGAGTCGAGCAGGGTGGCGCAGATGCCGCCGTGCGTGGTGCCGAGCGGGTTGGCGAAGTCGGGGCGGGTGCGCAGCGAGAACACCACCTTGCCCTGCTCGAGCAGGTCCGCCTCCAGGCCGAGCAGATCGCCGATGAACGGCGGCCGGTCCTGCCGCGTCATCCCGAGGCGGAGCAGTTCCAGCCCGGTCAGTTGCGCGAGATCGATCGTGGTCTCCGACATGAATCCGTCCTTTCGGTGAACCGATCGGTCCACATCTGTCATGATTGGAGCATGGACCGATCGGTTCATGCAACAGCGCTGGAGGAGAAGATCCGCGTGGAAGACATTCGCGCCGCGCTCGTGCCGCCGGCGCCGGGCGGACTCGCCGGTCGGCGTGCTGTCGGTGGCGTAAGTCACAATGGCGCAGTGCTCCGGCGGGCGGGCACGCGGAACTTCGACCGGACAGGGGGTGCGCTATGACCACAGGTCCCCGCGCTCGGCTGATCGAGAGCGCGATCGAACTGGTCCGCGAACAAGGCGTGGCGGGTGCAGGTCTCACCGCGTTGCTCGATCGGGGCAAGGCCTCGCGCAATTCGCTGTACCAGCACTTCCCGTCCGGCAAGAGCGAGCTCGTCGCGACGGCCACCACGATCGCCGGTGCCCGGCTCTCCACCGTGCTGGAGAAGATCACCGCCTCGCGGCCGCCGCAGCGCTGGTTCGACGCGCTGTTCGGCTGGTGGGTCAACGCGCTGGACACGAGCGCGTTCCGCACCGGCTGCCCGATCGTCGGCGCCGCGCTCGCCGAGTCCGAGCCCGGCGTGCAAGCCGCTGCCGGTGCGGTATTCGCCGATTGGCACGAACGCCTCGGTGCGGGCTTCGCGGACGCGGGCCTACCCGCCGAGGAGGCGAAGTCCTTCGCCAGCTTCGTGATCAGCACGCTGGAGGGCGCCATCGTGCAGTCGCGCGCGATGAAATCCACCCAGCCGCTGATCGACGCGCAAACGCACCTTTCGGTCCTCCTCGACCGGTATCTACCGCTCGCCGATAGCTGACCGTGCGCGCCCCGGGTCGTGGGGCAGAGGGTCGGGAGTTGCCTGGAACCCCGTGCTGAAGAGCACAAAGCGGGCCCATAGACTGTGGCGGTGACGCAGACGACGGCCTCGGTCAATACTCAGTCTCTCGGAGAGCTCGATCCGGAGCTCGCCGCCGCGATGGCAGGCGAACTCGCGCGCGAGCGCGACACGCTCGAGATGATCGCCTCGGAGAACTTCGTGCCGCGCGCGGTGCTGCAGGCGCAGGGCAGCGTGCTCACCAACAAGTACGCCGAGGGTTACCCGGGTCGGCGCTACTACGGCGGTTGCGAGCACGTCGACGTCGTCGAGACCCTCGCCCGCGACCGCGCCAAGGAACTCTTCGGCGCCGAATTCGCCAACGTGCAGCCGCATTCCGGCGCGCAGGCGAACGCCGCGGTGCTGATGGCGCTGATGGACCCGGGCGACAAGCTGCTCGGCCTCGACCTCGCGCACGGCGGCCACCTGACCCACGGCATGCGGCTGAACTTCTCCGGCAAGCTGTACGAGACGCACTTCTACGGCGTCAGCAAGGAAGACCACCGCATCGACATGGACGAGGTGCGCAGCATCGCGCTCGCGGCTCGGCCGAAGGTGATCGTGGCCGGCTGGTCGGCCTACCCGCGCCAGCAGGACTTCGCCGCGTTCCGCGCGATCGCCGACGAGGTCGGCGCCTACCTGTGGGTGGACATGGCGCACTTCGCCGGTCTGGTCGCGGCCGGCCTGCACCCCTCGCCGGTGCCGCACGCGCACGTCGTGTCCTCCACCGTGCACAAGACCCTCGGCGGACCGCGTTCGGGCCTGATCCTGGCCCAGCAGGAATTTGCCAAGAAGCTCAACAGCGCGGTGTTCCCCGGCCAGCAGGGCGGGCCGCTCATGCATGCCATCGCCGCCAAGGCCGTCGCGTTCAAGATCGCCGCGGGCAGCGAGTTCAAGGACCGGCAGGAGCGCACCCTGTCCGGCGCCAAGATCCTAGCCGAGCGCCTGGCCGCGGCCGACGTCAAGGGCAAGGGCGTCAGCGTGCTCACCGGCGGCACCGACGTGCACCTGGTGCTCGTCGACCTGCGCAACTCCGAGCTCGACGGCCAGCAGGGCGAGGATCTGCTGCACGAGATCGGAATCACGGTGAACCGCAACGCCGTTCCGTTCGACCCGCGCCCCCCGATGGTCACCTCCGGCCTGCGCATCGGCACCGCCGCCCTGGCCACCCGCGGCTTCGGCGACACCGAATTCACCGAGGTCGCCGACATCATCGGCACCGCGCTCGCCGGCGGCTCCGACGTCGACACCCTCCGCGGCCGCGTTACCAAGCTCGCCCAGAGCGTCCCGCTCTACGACGGCCTGGAGGACTGGCGCCTGCTCGGCTGAGCCACCCCCGACCCACGACACGGGCTCGCGTATCCGGTCATCCACCGAATGCGCGAGCCCGAGTCATTCCCGCCCGCCCATCGGGACCTAGTGGTGGCGTTACTCGCACAACGACTCGGCCATGTCCCTGTCGATGATCGGTCTGGTCGCCCGGTCCGGTGTCGGGAAGCGGCGTTTTGCTTGGACCGTGGGTGGGATGAGCCCGTGCGGGTCATGGCGGTGGGTACTCGTGGCCATCTTCGGTTGGTTAGGGGCGTCGCCCTGGCTGCTCGGCGCTGTGTGGCCGCTGCCGCATGGTTGTGGCAGGCGGAATCGGTGGGGTATGGGTAGGCCCGTTGGCGGAGTTGGTTCGGGTGCGTGTCGGCGCGTGTTGGCGACGAGGTGTCCCGTTAGTGTTTTTCGCGGATTGTCCCTCGTTGGTGCGGGGCGGTTCGGCGTTGTGCAGCTCAGGTAGGGGACTCGACTCGACGCGGAGGCAAGCTGGTGGTCGGCTGGCGGGTGGTCCGGGTGGTCTGCGTGCTGGTGGCGCTGGGCGCAGGTGTGCCTTTGGCGGGTGCGGAGCCGCCGGGGGTTTATGTGTCCGTGGGGGAGTCGAGCGCGGCGGGGCCGTTCATTCCGGATCAGCTCGAACCACTGGGTTGCTTTCGGTCCGACCACAACTACGCGCACCTGGCCGCCGACGAGCTCGGGCTGGTGCTGCGCGACCCCGCGTGTTCCGGCGCGAAGATCGCGAATATGTATGTGGCGCAGCCGATTCCGTTCGGTGCGCCGAATGGCCCGCAGATGGACGCGGTGACCGCGGACGCGACGATCGTGTCGGTGGATTTCGGCATCAACGACTACGCCGACGACGGCTGGACGGCCACCGCACTGGCGCCGAAACTGGCTGCGCTGCTGGATGATATCCATGTCCGCGCACCGCAGGCCGAGGTCTTCGTGATGGGCAAGATCGAGCGCGTGCGCGCGGGCGGCTGCTTCCCGGCGGTGCCGCTGCTGCCGAGTCAGGCCGACCAGATCTTCGCCGGCGTCGAAGCGGTCAACGCGGTGCTGGCCGCCCAGGCGGCCGCGCACGACGCGACGTTCGTCGACGTCTACCCGGCCAGCATCGGCCATGACGCCTGCGCGCCGGAGGACACTCGCTGGGCCGAAGGCGTCTTCCCGAACTCGCCGGCACAACCGTTGCACGCCAACGCGATTGGTCATCGATACGAAGCGCGCATGCTCATCGACGCGATCCGCCGCCGCGGCTGAGCGCTCAGCCGGCCGGCATTTCGATGCCCTTGGCGGCGGCCAGTGCGGCGAGCTTCTCCATCTCGTCGATGGCCACCGCGACGTACACCTTGAGCCGGCCGTCGTCCTCACGGCGCAGCAGGTATTCGTAATCGCCGTCGGTGAGCAGGGCGCCGTCGCCGTCGTAGAAATGCCAGCGCACGTGGATGCGGGTCAGGCGGGCGGTCAGGTCGGCCTGCTCGAGCAGGGTGTGACCGACCGAGGCCAGGCCGAGGCTTTGGTAGAACGGGTAGGACTTCTTCAGCCTTTCGGCCATCTCCGCGGTGGAGGACAGCGTGCCGACGAAGGCGTCGCTGACGATCGTGCCGGGCATGCCCCACTGCGCGACCGAGCGTTCGGCGTCGAACGCGGTCAACGAGTCCTGGTATTCGACTAGAAACGACTCGATCTCATCCCGAGTAGTAGTCATGCCGTCGACTTACCCAGACCGGCCGGTACCAATACGGTTCACACCGAATCCATCCTGGCCCGGGCGCGGGCGATCGACTCGTCGAGATAGCGGACGAGGTCGGCGCTGGTCCCGGGGCGGATCATCAGGGCACGGTTGGCCGGAACCTCGTAGTAGCGGCCGTCGGCGGTGGTGTCGATCCAGCGCAGGCGGCCGGTGCGCAGCGGTTCGGCGTTGCGCGGGCCGAGCAGGACGGCGGCCGTGCCGCGGGTGCCGCAGGGCTGCCGCCAGAACCGGCGGTACCGATCCTTCACCTCGCTGGCGGGGGCACTGCCGAACAGGTCTGGGCGCTCGTCGTTGAGATCGTCCAGTAGGAACGACTTCTCGCCGGTGGTGCCCGCCGGGGTATCCGGCAGCAGCCGTATCAGTTCGGTGGCCAGCTGGTCTATCCGGCAGCGGCGCAGCTGAACTCGGCCACCGGTGGGTGCGGGTGTCTGCTCGGCGATCACGCCCGCGCCGCCGCGGGTGGCGCAGCCGATCGCCCGCAGCTCGATACCGTCGCGGGTGTTGTCGTTGCCGAAAAGTTCGATGCGCCAATCGGGTCGGGCGAGCACGGTGATGGTCCGTGACAGGGGGACGCGCTCGGGGCGAGCCAGCTCTTCCCGGAATTGCCGCTGGTAGCTCTGGTATTCGCGCAGCCAGGGAAAGCGGCTGGTGAAGCGGAACGGAAAGGGCAGGCGATCCAGGCCGGTGCCGAACCAGGCCGCCGCGAACTGCTCCGCCGACAGCGACCACTGCGCCGTCATTTCTCTCCGAGGACCGGCGGCACGGTCTTTTCCACCTCGCCCAGCAGTTCTTTGGCGTGCTCCTCGGTGCGTAGGAAGCCGGGGGACTTGTGTTCGCCGTCGTCGTCACCTCGGCTGCGGGCGCCGTGCGGGAACATGCCGGGGTAGGCCGAGGCGCCCGGTACACCGGTTCGACCGGGAGTAGCGGCCGGCTGCGGTCCTGCGGCGACCGGTGCGGTGGTGGGCACCGGTGGCCGTGAGCTGCCCTGGCGCGCTTCGCTGTTCGGGCTCGCCGAGGTGTTCGGAGTGGCCGAGGTGTTCGGGTGACCGCTGGTGGCCGGGGAGCCGGACCTGCTCGGTGTCCCGTTGACCGAGGCGGGGGTGACGGTCGACGACGGCAGCGGCGTGGTGGTGGTGGGGATTGCCGCCGCGACCGGGCTGGCGGAGAAGGGCGACGTGGTCGTGGTCGGGGACTTCGGTGTGGTTGCCGCCGTTGTCGTCGAGGCGGGCGTGCTCGCCGGATCGCCGGTCTGATCCTTCGAAACAGACTGCGGGGCGGTATCTTCCGATTTCGCCTCGGCTTCCGCCGTGCTTGCGTCCGAAGACTTGTCCGCCTTGTCGGCCGGCGCCTGCTTGCTGGAATCCGCCGAGTCGGAACTGCTGTGGTCCGGAGCCTTCGTCGTGCCGGGGCTCGTGCCCGGATCATTGCTGCTGTCACCGCCCGGCGGGGTCACCGAGATCGGGCTGATCGGCGGCGGCAGCGTCGGGATGGCCGGGGCGGTGGTGCCGTACGGCTGGATGTACTGCGTGGTCATGTCGTCGCGGGCCTGCTCCTCGGTGGAGTTGCGCAGTTCCGGCCCGCGCGGGTTGGTCGAGGTATCCACCACATCGGGCACCGACAGCTTGAACTTCGCCGCCGCGCTCGCCGCCTGCGACAGCGGCGTGGTCTGCGCGTTGAGCGTGTCGCCGAACTCGCCGAGCTGGGTCGCGTAGTCGCGGATGCCGCGCACCGCGCTGTCGGCCGCCGCACCCTCCCAATGCTGTTCGATCGCCTGCTTGATGGCGGCCTCGAAGTGGTGCCCGGCATCCGTCACGGCTGTCGCGATCTTCGACCAGGCGTCGGACGCGCTGCTCACCCCGTCCGGGTTCATCTCGTCGGCCGCCTGCTTGATCTCGGCGTGGGTAAAGCTTTGCGCGTTCTCGGGATTGGTGATCGCGCGGCCGTCGGTCTGTTTCATGATCGCTCCCCCGTGGGGTTTTGGTTCAGCTGCCCGCGGGCAGCAATGGTGCGACTGCTTGGGCGATTTCGGTGGCGTTGTCGCAGGGCGACAGGTTGCGTGGGTGCTTGCCGCTCGGGTCGTCGACCAAGATGTACAGCGAACCGGTCTTCATCTCGACATTGACCGTGCACCCACCGGGCACGTCCGGCCTGGCCTCATACCGGAGCGCTCTCCGGTCGCCGATCGAGATGTCCACGGCCACAGGGAACTTCTCGCGCACTTGAGCGAGGGTTCCGTTGGTGGTCTCGATGGTCAGACCGTAACCGGCTTTGGCGACGTAACGGCAGCCCTTCCAGCTGATGCCGTTTGCGCTGTTCTGTTTCGGTGCGGGCGGTAACGCGTCCCATTGATGCTCGCTGAGGAACTGCGGGCTCATCGACGTGCAGGGGTCGAAGGCCGCCTGTGGAGCCGATCCGGTTGTTTTGCTGACGGACGGCGCGGTCGAATCCGGGCCGGTCGGCGTTTCCGCCGGCCTCGCCTCGCCGTCGCATCCGGACAGCAGTGCCGCGAGAAGCGCCGCGGCCGCCACGAATTCGGTTCGCGGCGAACGACTTCCGCGCTGCAAGAAGCTCATACGCTGATCTCCCGCAACTTCGTCGCGAATTCTGTATCGGTGCGCTGATAGGTCTCGCAAATTGCCTTGAACATCGCCCGGATGTCCTCGGCCACTGTGATGTAGTCGTTCAGGGTGTCGTAGGCGTTGTTCGGTCCACCGAATGCCTTCTCCCGGAACAGTTGTACGAGCTCGACGGCGGACGTCAGGCGCGGGTTGTTCTCACCGAGTCCCCACGCGGCCTTCTCGCTCAACTCACGCGCATCGGCGCGCACAGCGGTCAGTTGATTGATCAGCTGCTCGCAAGCCTTGTCGATATCCACGAACCCCTGCGGATCCATCCGCACCTTCAGCGCCCCGGACTTCGCATCCTCGATGTACCCGGGAAACGGGCTGTCCACCGCCATCACCGTCCCCTTTCATGAGTGTCTCTGACCCTATAGACGCGCCCCGCCCCGCTTCGGT
The DNA here is from genome assembly GCF_042793755.1 of Nocardia sp. NPDC056564. Lineage (NCBI taxonomy): Bacteria > Bacillati > Actinomycetota > Actinomycetes > Mycobacteriales > Nocardiaceae > Nocardia > Nocardia sp. NPDC056564. Next base: position 146,815 of record NZ_JBHTUR010000011.1, on the reverse strand, counting down.
TCCATCGAAACACAGCGAATTCTCCGGTGCGAGCACATCGGCGGATCGCCCCGCATACCGGTCGGCCTCGAACCGGTGCGCGGGGCCGAATATCCCGCGCGGCCAACGGTTTCAGTTGATCTCGGTGGCGCCGGCCAGGGTCGGGTAATCCCGCAGGTCGATGTCGTTGGCGGCCTTGTCCGCGTACTTCATCATCAGGGAGAACGTCCGCGACCCGAGGAACCAGTTGCGCAACTTGATGCCGTAGGCGGTCTTCGGCGCGAGGAACCTTCCAGCGTTGCTGTTTCCCATGATCTTCGCGTAGCCCTTCATGATCTCGTTGTAGCGCGCGAAGGCCACGGTATGGTCGCCGCCGGCGATGGCGAGTTCACCCGCGATGACGTACGCGCCGACCACCGCGAGCCCAGTGCCGAAGCCCGCCAGGGTGTTTCCGTACGCCGAGTCGCCGACCAGCGCGACCCGCCCCTTGGTGTAGTCGCCCTTCATCCGCACCTGGCTGATCGAGTCGAGGTAGAAGTCGTTGAAATCGGCCATCTCGCTGAGCATCCGGGGAACGTCCCAGTTCACCTCGGCGTAGACCTCCTCGACGATGCGCCGCTGGGTCGCGGTGTCGTCGCGGGAGTAGTCGAGCTCGGGGGACATGAACATGTACAGCTGCTGCGCCTTAGATCCGCCGCTGATCGCGAGCTTGCCGGGCGCGTTGTGGCCGTAGGCGACGGCCCGCTCGCGCGGTCCGGTGGCGTCCTCGCTCCATGGGCTGGCGCCGGCGACGCAGTAGTAGTGGCCCAGGTATTTGACGAAGTCCTGTTCCGGCCCGAAGGCCAGCTTGCGCACCCTGGAGTGGATGCCGTCGGCGCCGAAGACCAGGTCGAAGGTACGCGCCGGGCCGTGCTCGAACTCGACGTGCACGCCGTCGGCGAGCTCGGTGAGCGCGCTGATCGAGTCGCCGAACAGGTACTCGCAGTGTTCGGCGGTGCGCTTGTACATGATCTCGGCCAGGTCCCCGCGCAGGATCTCCACGTCGCCGCCGGTGAAGTCGCCGGACATCAGGGCCAGCTGCTTGCCGTTCTCGTCGAGGAAGACGGTGTCGGTGGTGCCGGTCCGGCGCTCCTTGATGTCTTCCAGGATGCCCATCCGCTCCAGGACGGTGAAGTGGGTCTTGCCCTTGAAGTCGATGGCCTGGCCGCCGGGGCGCAGGCCGGGGGCGCGCTCGACGACGGTGACGTCGAACCCGTAGCGGTGCAGCCAGTAGGCGAGGGCCGGGCCCGCGATGCTGGCGCCGGAGATGAGAACGGACTGGTTACGCATGGTGACTCCTGTAGTCGTTATCGGCGTCCGCTGGAAACTGTTTCCGTCGGACACGACAGAGCGTATGGTAGACACAGTTTCAAGTCAAGCCGTTCTCCGGAAGGATTTGCGCATGCCGACACCGACCACCGTTCAGCTGCTGTGGGGGACCCAGCAGCGACCCAAGCGGGGCCCGAAACCCGCCCTCTCGCTGGAGGGAATCGTGGCCGAGGCGATCGCGCTCGCCGACGCCGAAGGGCTGGCGAACCTGTCGATGCAGCGCCTGGCGGAGAGCCTCGGCTTCACGAAGATGTCGCTGTACCGGTACGTGCCGGCCAAGGAGCAACTGACCGCGCTGATGCTCGACGCCGCCATGGGCACGCCACCGGATACCGCTGCGCGGCAAGGCGATTCCGAATCCTGGCGGGCCGGGATCCGGCTCTGGGCGGAGTCGATCTACCAGCGCTATCGCGACCATCCGTGGGCCATGGAGCTCACCGTCGGCGCCCGCCCGTTCGGCCCGAACGAACTGGGTTGGACGGAGAGCGCGCTGGTCGCGCTGAGCGGCACCGGCCTCACCGGCCCGGAGAAGCTGGACACCATCGTGCTGGTGAACGGCCATGCCCGCAGCCTGGCCCAGCAGACGCACAGCCTGGGCGAGGACCCGACGACGCCGTTCGCCGAACAGTTCACCGAGATGATGACCGAGGCGGGCGATCGCTACCCGGAGGTCGTCGCCGCCTTCGCCGAGGAGGCCGCCGCCGCGGAGTCGGCCGGCGCGAACGACGCCCTGAACTTCGGTATCGACCGCGTACTCGACGGTTTGGCCGTCCTGATCGCGAGCCGGGCGGGCAGCTGAGCGGTCGCGCCCGGCCGGGCCTGCCGCCCGGCCCGGCTTCGGCCTATCGTCGGAACATGACCCAGGACCTAGAACTTCAGCAGGACGCGATCACCACGGTGCGGAAGTTCTTCGCCGCGCTCGAACACGGCCCCGTGGAGGACGCGCTGGACCTGCTGCACCCGGACGTCGTCTGGAAGAACACCACGCTGCCGGATCTCGGCGGCGGGCTGGCGCGCAAGGTACTGCTCGGCCTGAATCGGGACGCGCTCGGGTTCGCGGTCGAGCTGCACCACATCGCCGCGGACGGCGCCATCGTGCTCACCGACCGCACCGACATCCTGCGCTTCGGCCCGGTGCGGATCGCGTTCTGGGTCACCGGCACCTTCGAGCTGCGCGACGGCCGAATCATCCTGTGGCACGACCATTTCAGCTGGGAGAACCTCCTGCGCGGCACCGCCGTCGGGCTCTTCCGCGCCGTGCTGCCGCGCGGCTGAACAACGGCGCGCGGCCGGCTCAGTCCTGAGTCTGCTGCTGTTGCAGGGCTTTTCGCCAGCGCTCGGTGGACTCGACCATGTCGCGGCCGACGAATTCGAGGAACTGGCTGGTGTACTGGGCGCGGCGGCCCGCCGGTGTGCCGAGGCCGAATACCTCGGCGCCGAGCCGTGCGGTCGCGGCCAGGTCCTGGACCTGTCGTGCGCTGACCGCGGTCGCGTGCATCCACACGTCGTCGTCGACCGCGTAGCGATCCCGGCGGCCGTCACGTTCGCGCTGGATCAGTCCCTGGTCGTCGAGCATGCGCACGGCGGCGGAGATGGTAGCGGGACTGACCCGGAGCCGCCGGGCCAGTTCGGCGGCGGTGAGGCTGCCGCTGTCGGTGGTGTACAGGCAGGCCAGGGCGGCGGCCGCGGTGCGGGGAACGCCGGTCCTGGTGATCTGCGCGATGAACCGCGTCAGGAATTCCTCGACCGCTGGATCGTCTGCGACGGCGGTGTTTCCGGTCGCTGATGCGGGCGACCGAGGTCGAAGAGCGCGGTGCGCGGTCGCCTTGTGTGCGCGTCCGGGGTGGTATCGGCTCGGACCGCCGTTGCGGTTGACCTCCCGGCTGACGGTGGAGGTCGGCCGGCCGAGCCGGCGGGCGATCTCGGCGTACCCGAGTCCGGCCGCGAGCCCGTCCGCGATCTGCTCACGATCGAATCGGGTCAGCCTGCCACCCGGCATGCGATCGCCCCCTGCAGATAGTGCGGTTCGTCGCGAACCGCGAATCCAGTATTGCGCTCAGCCGCACGTCATTGCAATGGTTTTGCCGCTGAATTGCATTCACCGGCAGCACTATTGCAATTCAAATCGGCTCTGTAACAGCAACTTTCATCCGTACTGCGGCTCAAATCGTTGAGTAGATCTTGAACGCAACGTAGCGTTCGGCCAGATCCGAATAACGACCGAAGTAGGAATCATGGTGAATCAACCACTCTCCGAAGCCGTCGAACTTCCCACCACTCGCGCGCCCGGTCGCCCCTTCGATCCGCCCGCGGAACTGGCCACCCTGCCCGCGCTCGTCCGGATGAATTTCCCCGACGGTCACCGCGGTTGGCTCGCCACCGGGCACGCGACCGTCCGCGCGGTCTTCGCCGACCCGCGCTTCAGCGTGCGCTACGAGCTGGGGCACAACCCGTTCGCCGATCTGGGCCCGATGCCGCCCGCACCGCCCGGTGACCTGCTCGGCGTCGACCCGCCGCAGCACACCCGCTACCGAAAGTTGCTGGCGGGCAAGTTCACCGTGCGCCGGATGGCCATGCTCACCGAGCGCGTCGAGCAGATCACGGCCGAGCACCTGGACGCGATGGCGCGCACCGGCGGGCCGGTCGACCTGATCGACGCGTTCGCCTTCCCGATCCCCGCGCTGACCATCTGCGAACTGCTCGGCGTTCCCGCCACCGAGCGCGACCGGTTCCGCCGGTACGTCGAGGTGGCCAACGACAAGAACTCGACCCTGGACGAGCGATCGGCGGCGTTCGCGGCGGTCGAGCAGCACATCCGCGCACTGGTGGTGGCCAAGCGCGCGGCACCGGCCGACGACCTGCTCAGCGATCTCACCGACGCCGACCTCACCGAGGACGAACTGGCCGGCGTCGGCGCCCTGCTGCTCGGGGCGGGCCTGGACACCACGGCGAACATGCTGGCGCTGGGCACCTTCGCGTTGTTGTCCCACCCCGACCAACTCGCCGAACTACGCGCTCGCCCCGAACTCGCCGACCAGACCGTCGAGGAGCTCATGCGGTATCTGAGCATCGTGCCGACCACGTCGCGGACGGCCCTGGCGGACGTCGAACTGGATGGGCAGGTGATCAAGGCGGGGGAGACGGTGGCGCTGTCGATCCAGGGGGCCAACCGCGACCCGGCCAGGTTCGACGAGCCCGACACCTTCGACATCCAGCGCAGCGCGGTCGGGCACGTCGGCTTCGGTCACGGCATCCATCAGTGCCTCGGCCAGCAACTCGCCCGCGTCGAGATGCGGGTCGCGTTGCCCGCCTTGGTGAACCGCTTCCCGACGCTGCGGCCGGCCGTGCCCGCGCAGGACATCCCGCTGCGCCACGACATGGATATCTATGGCGTGCACCGGCTCCCGGTCACCTGGTAGGCGGGCGCCATGCGGGTCTCCGCCGACCGGCACCGCTGCATCGGCGCGGGGATGTGCGTGCTGCTCGCGTCCGGGGTGTTCGATCAGGACGCCGACGACGGGAAGGTGCGAGTGCTCGATCCGGCGCCGTCGCCCGAGTCGCACGGACTGCTCGAGCAGGCGGCGCAGGCGTGCCCGGCCGGGGCGATCACCGTGCTCGGCGAGCCCGGTTAGCCGCCGGACCAGCGCGTTCGCCCGGCGATCAGCTGTGCTCGGTCAGGTACTCCAGATAGAACGGACGCAGCACCTCGGCGACCTCGCCGTCGCCCGCGTGGATGTAGTCGTCCAGCATCGGCAGCACGTACTTGATGTCCGCCTCGCTCTCCCCGAGGTTGCCCGCGGCGGCCTCGGCGGCCGGGATCGAGGTGAGCAGCCGCCACAGGAACTTGACGTCCCCGTGCCGCACGGCCAGCTTCACCGCTCGATCGTGCAGTTCCTTCGACGACAGCTTCTCCAGGTCCTCGTTACCGGCCATACAGGCGACTCTAACCGGCCCCGCCGGCCGCCCGCGCCGACCCGGCCCTTCGGGTCGGCGAGTGAGGTTAACGACAAATTCACGGACACGCCTACCTGTGCGGAAGCGGGGAAGCGTAGTTCGGCGGTAGCGTCGATGGTGCGGGCCGCGGCGGTGTGGCTCGTACGGGAGGTCCTGACCGTGACTGAGCTATTCAGTACGAGGGGGCCGGCACCCGGCCCTCGTGGCATCTGACGGCAACGTCAGGTCCCATCAGGACGGACCGGTCCAGCGAGATCGTTCGTGCGGGTGCCGCGCGGACAAAGAGGAGCCCACCGTGACTGCTTCACGCTCCGTTCCCGCTCCCTCGGCGCAATCCCGTTCCGCGAAAGGCGGAACCGCCGCGAAGGGGGCACACCCCTCGCATTCCCCGGCCGATACCTTTGTCATCGACACCTCGGTCCTTTTGTCCGATCCCTGGGCGTTCACCCGGTTCGGCGAACACGACGTCGTGCTACCGCTGGTGGTCATCAGCGAACTCGAAGGCAAACGGCATCACCATGAATTGGGCTGGTTCGCGCGGGAAGCCCTGCGCAACCTGGACGATCTTCGCCTGCAGCACGGCAGGCTGGATCAGCAGGTGCCGATCGGCACCGAGGGTGGAACGCTGCAGGTGGAACTGAACCACACCGATCCCGCGGTCCTTCCGGTCGGATTCCGCACCGACACCAATGATTCCCGAATCCTGGCCTGTGCACTCAATCTGGCGGCCGAGGGCCGTCAGGTGGTGCTCGTGTCCAAGGACATTCCGCTACGGGTCAAGGCGAGTGCGGTGGGCTTGCAAGCCGACGAATACCACGCACAAGACGTCGTTACCTCCGGCTGGTCCGGAATGGTGGAACTCGACGTCAGCACGGCGCAGATCGACCAGCTCTACTCCGAATCCGTCCTCGATATCGACGACGCCCGGGAACTGCCCTGCCACACCGGCATCCGGTTGTTGGGCAGCAGCTCCAGCGCGCTCGGCCGGGTCACCCCGGACAAACGGGTGCAGCTGGTGCGGGAACGGGAGGCATTCGGCCTGCACGGCCGCTCCGCCGAGCAGCGGATCGCGCTCGATCTGCTGCTGGACGAGAGCATCGGCATCGTCTCGCTCGGCGGCCGGGCGGGCACCGGCAAGTCCGCGCTGGCGTTGACCGCGGGCCTGGAGGCGGTGCTGGAGCGGCGAACTCAGCGAAAGGTGGTTGTCTTCCGTCCGCTCTACGCGGTCGGCGGCCAAGAGCTCGGCTACCTGCCGGGCAGCGAGAGCGAGAAGATGGGCCCGTGGGCCCAGGCGGTGTTCGACACGCTCGACGGGCTGGCCAGTCGTGAGGTGATGGAGGAGGTGCTCGCCCGCGACATGCTGGAGGTGTTGCCGCTCACCCACATTCGCGGGCGGTCGTTGCACGACTCGTTCGTGATCGTGGACGAGGCGCAGTCGCTGGAACGCAACGTGCTGCTGACGGTGCTCAGCCGGCTCGGCACGGGATCGCGGGTGGTGCTCACTCACGATGTGGCGCAACGGGACAACCTGCGCGTCGGTCGGCACGACGGCGTGGCCGCGGTGATCGAGAAGCTCAAAGGTCACCCGTTGTTTGCTCACATCACCCTGACCCGCAGTGAGCGCTCGCCGATCGCGGCGCTCGTGACCGAGATGCTGGAGGAGTACGGCCCCAACGCCTGAGTTGGGCAGTGTGTTTCCGCTCACAGTCGCCGGGTAATATCCCTGCGATAGCTGTTCGGTATGACCCGGCGTGTCCCTGGTGGATTCGCCGGGTCATTGCTGAACATCGGCCTAGGCTGCCAGCGGCGTCACCGAGTCGGCGACGTCCTCGGTAGCCACTTTCGAGAGGATGGAAATGCACCACTTCGCTCGACGAACGGCTGGATACACCGCCCTGCTCGCCGCCGCCGGACTGATCGTCGCCGGTTGCAGCAAGGACGACGACAAGAACGACAACAACGCGGCGGCGTCCATCACCACCACCACGGCCGCGATGCAGCACGGCGAGGAGCACGCCTCGGGTGCCGCGGAGGAGACCAAGATCGCCACGCAGCGCGGTGACCTCACGGTCTCCGGCGCGATTTTCGACAAGTACGTGAAGTCGGGCGGTCCGGCAGGCGCGCTCGGCGCTCCGCTGGAGGCGCAGGAGTCCGGTCCCGAGGACGGCAAGTACCAGGACTTCGTCGGCGGCACGGTGTACAAAGCCAAGGACGGCGAAGCGCACATCGTCTGGGGCGAGATCCGCAAGGCGTGGGAGGACAACGGCGGCGCCATGGGCAAGCTCGGCTACCCCACCAGCGACGAGAAGGACATCGCCGGCGGCAAGGAGAGCGACTTCACCGGCGGCACCATCACCTGGGTCGACGGCAAGATCACGGTCACCCCGAAGCAGTAGCCGGTGCGGCGTCCGGGACGCCTCGACCGGTCCCGGACGCCCGTCCAGTCTCATTCCGAAAATCCCCGTATCACGGGCTCAACCGCTAGGTTGTCTAGGTGCAAACTCTCTTGACCGATCGCGAGTTGCTCGAATCCCTCGCGCTGGACGTGGAATCCATTCTGCGCCGTCATATCGACGCCGCCGACGGATGGCAGCCGCATGATTTCGTGCCGTGGGACGACGGTCGCAACTTCGCGTTCCTGCACGGCACCGACTGGGCGCCGGAGCAGTCCGAGCTCAGCGACGTCGCCAAGCTCGCCCTGACCGTCAGCGTGCTGATCGCGGACAACCTGCCCTCGTATCACCGCGAGCTCGGCAAGTACCTGCGCACCGGCGCCTGGTGGCGCTGGGTCGGCCGGTGGACCGCCGAGGAGAACCGCCACGAGATCCTGATCCGCAACTTCCTCATGACGACCAGGTCGGTGGACCCGGTCGCGCTGGAACGGATGCGGATGGACAACATGACCACCGGCTTCCGCCGTCCCGGCATGCACCTGCTCGACGTGCTGGCCGCGTGCGCGTTCGAGGAGGTCGCCGCAGCGATCCGGCATCGCAACATCGCCGCGCTGGGCGAGAGCCCGATGGTCACCGCGATCGCCGAACGCATCGCGATCGACGACGAGATGCAGGCGGTCGTGTTCGCCGAGCTGGTCGAGGCGGGCCTGAACGTGGCGCCGGATCAGGCGATGCGGGCCATCGCCGATCAGGTGGCCGGGTTCACCGTGCCGTCGGTGACGCTGGCCGACGGGCGCAACAGCGACGACGTGCTCGCCGAGGCGGGCATCTACGATCCGGCCAAGCAGGACGAGCTGGTGTTCAAGCCGCTGTTGCAGCGGTGGAACGTCTTCACCCGGACCGATCTCGGCGAAGCGGGCGAAAGGGCCCGCGAAGAACTCGCGCATCTGCGCTGAATTGCTCCCGGTCGGCGCGTGGTTTTACCGCGCCGGCCGGTTTTCTTTCGTGCGCCGCGAAGAATGTGATGAAACACACGCGGTATTGCTCGCGATTAGCTGAGTACATCCGCAATGCGCGGACGCAAGAAAGGAAAGAATCATGATCGCAGCAATTGTTACCGGCCTGGTCGCTCTGGTCAGCCTGGGTGCCGGCGCGTTCCTCGCTGCACTCGGCATCTTTTTGTGATGCCCGGCGCGAGTACGTCTGACTTCGGCTGACCTACCCGCGCACAGCTCGTTCGGGCGTCACGTCGGACCGGTATGAGGGTGTCCGACGTGACGTCCGGCGTAGCGTCGAAAATGCCTATTACTTCTTGTCTTTCACCTTCGCCATCGACAGCACATCCAAACGCCGGTCGAGCTCTGCCTCGGTGAGTTTCTCGTCGAGCAGACCGCGATCGATAACCGTCTGGCGAATTGTCTTCTTCTGCTTCAGCGCTTCCTTCGCGACCGCGGCGGCTTCTTCGTAACCGATTGCCGAATTCAGCGGCGTCACAATCGACGGCGACGATTCCGCCAACGTGCGCAGGTGATCCTCATTGGCGACCAGCCCGCGCACACACCGATCCGCGAAGAGCCGGGAAACATTGGCCAGCAGGCGAATCGACTCGAGCAGATTGCGCGCCATCACCGGGATATAGACATTCAGCTCGAACGCGCCGTTCGCGCCGCCGAACGCGACCGCCGCGTCATTACCGATCACCTGCGCCGCCACCTGCGTGACCGCCTCGGGCAGAACGGGATTGACCTTGCCGGGCATGATCGAACTGCCCGGCTGCAAATCGGGCAGCTGGAGCTCGCCCAGGCCGGTCAGCGGTCCCGAGCCCATCCAGCGAATGTCGTTGGCGATCTTGGTCAGACTGACCGCGACCGTGCGCGCCGCGCCGGACGCCTCGACCAATGCGTCGCGCGCCGCCTGCGCCTCGAAGTGATCCGCCGCCTCGCGCAACGCGTCCAGCCCGGTCGAACGGACCAGCTCCGCGACGACCTTCCCGCCGAAACCCTCGGGCGCGTTGAGGCCGGTGCCGACCGCGGTGCCGCCGATCGGCAGCTCACCGAGCCGCGGCAGCGTCGCCAGCAGCCGCTCGATGCCCGCGGCGACCTGGCGGGTGTAGCCGCCGAACTCCTGACCGAGCGTCACCGGTACCGCGTCCATCAGATGGGTCCGGCCCGACTTGACCACCGTGCGCCACTCGGTCGCCTTGTCCAGCAGGGCGAGCCGCAGGTGGTCCAGCGCGGGTACCAGATCGGTGATGACCGCCTCGGTGGCCGCCAGGTGCACGGCGGTGGGGAAGGTGTCGTTGGACGACTGGGACATGTTCACGTCGTCGTTCGGGTGCACCGTGACCCCGTTCGCCTTGGCGATCGAGGCGATCACCTCGTTGGCGTTCATGTTCGAGCTGGTGCCCGAGCCGGTCTGGAACACATCGATCGGGAACTGCGCGTCGTGCTTGCCCTCGGCGATCTCGTTCGCCGCGGCGATGATGGCGTCGGCCTTGGCCGGATCGAGCAGTCCGAGATCCCGATTCACCTTGGCGCAGGCGGCTTTCAGCAGGCCGAGCGCGCGAATCTGCGCGCGCTCCAGGCCGCGGCCGCTGATCGGGAAGTTCTCCACGGCCCGCTGGGTCTGCGCGCGCCAGAGTGCGTCCACCGGGACCCGGACCTCGCCCATGGTGTCGTGCTCGATGCGGTACTGCTGCGTCTCCTCGGTCATGATTTCGACCCTATGCCGCACCGCGCACCCATGGGGCCGCCACGCCTGTAGCGATCCGCACACCCCGCGTCCGGAATAACCCGCGCAGGCTGGAAGCCCGCGCGCCCGTACCGCACTCGACCGAGGGCGCCCCTCGCCGAAGGCCTTTCCGGCGAACGGCCGGCCCGACCGAGGGGATCCTTCGGTCGGGCCGGCCGGGTAAGGGCGTTTCGGTCGGGTCAGGGTAGGGGTGGAACGGCGTGCTCGTCGCCGATGAAGTCGACGGAGGAGTACTCGCGGAGCTTGGTCAGGCGGTGGTAGGCGTCGATCATCCGGACCGTGCCGGACTTCGAGCGCATGACGATCGACTGGGTGGACGCGCCGCCGCCGTAGTAGCGGACGCCGCGCAGGAGGTCGCCGTCGGTGACGCCGGTCGCGCAGAAGAAGACGTTGTCGCCGGCCACCAGGTCCTCGGTGGTGAGCACCCGGTCGAGATCGTGGCCGGCGTCGATCGCCTTCTGCCGCTCGTCGTCGTCGGTCGGGGCCAGCATGCCCTGGAGTTCGCCGCCCATACAGCGCATCGCGGCGGCCGCGATGATGCCCTCGGGGGTGCCGCCGACGCCGACCAGGATGTCGGTGCCCGAATCGGGGCGAGCCGCGGCGATGGCGCCCGCGACGTCACCGTCGGAGATCAGCCGGATGCGCGCGCCCGCGTCGCGGACCTCCTGGATCAGCCCGGCATGCCGGGGGCGGTCCAGGATGCAGACGGTCAGGTCCGACTTCGACAGATTCTTGGCCTTGGCCACCCGGCGGATGTTCTCGCCGATCGGGACCGAGATATCGATCACGTCGGCGGCGTCCGGGCCGACCGCGATCTTGCTCATGTAGAACACCGCCGACGGATCGAACATCGCGCCGCGCTGGGCGACCGCGAGCACCGCGATCGCGCCCGGCGAGCCCTTCGACATCAACGTGGTGCCGTCGACCGGATCCACCGCGAAGTCGACCTCGGGCCCGGTGCCGTCACCGACCAGCTCGCCGTTGAACAGCATGGGCGCCTCGTCCTTCTCGCCCTCGCCGATGACCACGATGCCGCGCATGGACACCGAGTTCACCAGCTGCCGCATCGCGTCCACCGCGGCACCGTCGCCCCCCTCCTTGTCGCCGCGGCCGACCCACCGGCCCGCGGCCATCGCACCGGCCTCGGTGACGCGGACCAGCTCCAGTGCGAGGTTGCGGTCCGGTGCCTCGCGGCGGCTCGGTGTCGGGGAAGATGCCGTCATTGCGGGGTGCCTCCTGTGCGTCGGTACAGAACTCGATGCGCCGCACGCGGGGTCCTCCGTGGTTACGCAAGCTGCCTGACCGCGCGCGACGGTCCGGACGATTGTCTCACTCCGACTGAGACGGGCGTACACCCTGCACGCCCCAGCGGGGTGCGAGCTCGAGCACCCGACCCACGAGTGGATACTGAGTGCGTGTCCCCACAAAAGCCACGCATCATGAACGACTACCGGGATCTGTTCTGGTCACTGATCCCGCTCGTATTGATCGCCGTGGTTTTCGCCGGCCTGGCCAGCCAATGCAGTTTCGCCGCAAAGGGTCCGACGCAGGGGCAGATCCCCCACTTCGACGTGAAGGCGGCGCTCACCTCCGACGCGCGCAGCCTTCCGTTCCCCATCCGGAACCCGGCCGTGCCCGCCGACTGGACACCCAACTCCGGCAGCCGGGAGAACATCAGCGGCAACGGCGGGGGACCGATCAGCACTGTCGGCTATATCACTGGCCACGGCTCCTACATGCGGTTCAGCCAGAGCAACGCGACCGAGGAATCGATGTCGCGCTTCGTCCTCGGCTCCCGCTACGCCACCGGCACCGAGCAGATCGGTGACCAGAAGTGGATCGTCTACTCCGAGCCCGGCTCGGAACCGGCCTGGATCGCCGATCTCGGCCAGTCCCGGGTGTTGATCACCGGCGCGGGGCAGCGCGACTCGTTCGTCACGCTGGCCCAGGCCGTCGCCGCCGCCCAGCCCATCAAGTCCTGACCGCGGCGGCCGGCCCGCACCTTTCCTAGCGGTGGCTGACCACGTTGACGATGGTGCCGCTGGGATCGCGGACGAAGAAGCGGCGCACGCCCCACTGCTCGTCGGTCAGCGGATAGACGATGTCGGCGCCCTCGGCGGTCATCGCCGCGTGCACGGCGTCCACATCCTCGACCTCGACGCTCAGGTTCGGCTGTAGCTTCTCCGCGTCGGGACCGACCAGCAGCACCTGGGCGGTGGGGTTGGACGGGGAGACCATGGTGACAACCCAGCCGAGATCCATCGCCTCTTCGAACCCGAGCAGCTTGTAGAACTCGCGGCTGCGTTCGATATCGGTGGTGCGGATGTCCGGCGTGGCCCGGCGGATCGTCACTGGCCGTCCTCCAGATCGGTGCGCGACAACGCGTCCTCGACGCGCTTCCTGGCCCCGGCCAGGTGCTCCTCGCAGCGGTTGGCCAGCGCCTCGCCACGCTCCCACAGGGCCAGCGACTCGTCCAGGTCGAGTCCGCCCTGCTCGAGCATCTTCACCACGTTGACCAGCTCGTCTCGGGCACGCTCGTAGCCGAACGCGGCGATCTCGGCCAATTCGGTCTCGGGCTCGGCCACGGTCAGCTCCTCCTGGTTTCGGTGTCTTCGGTGGATCGCGGGCCGAGCACCGTGGTGCCGAGCGCGGCCGCGGTGACCGCGCCGTCGGCGACCCGGATGCGCAGCTGGCTTCCCGCGGGCGCGTCCTCGATCGTGCGCACCACGTGTCGTTCGGGACCGGCGACGCGCTGCACGACAGCGTAGCCACGGGCCAGCGTGGCGGCCGGGCCCACCGCGGTCAGCTTCTCCCGCAGGTGCCTGGTCGCGGTGGCCTCGGTGCGAATGAACTGCTCCGCGCTGCGCCGGGTGGCCGCGCGTAGCCGCTCGACTTCCTCACGGCGACGGTCGATCTCGCGCAACGGATCGGCGAGCACGGGCCGCGAACGCAACTGGGTCAACGCGCGGGTTTCCCGGTCGACCCAGCCGCGCAACGCGGCGGCGGCGCGGGCGCGCAGGTCGTGCACGCCGGCCAACTCCGCCGCGGCGTCGGGGACAACGCGTTTCGCGGCGTCGGTCGGGGTGGCGGCGCGCAGGTCGGCGACCAGATCGCTGAGCGGGTTGTCCGGTTCGTGGCCGATCGCGCTCACGACGGGGGTGGTCGCGGCGACGATGGCGCGGCACAGCGCCTCGTCGGAGAACGGCAGCAGATCCTCCACGCTGCCGCCGCCGCGGGCGAGCACGATCACCTCGACGGCCGGGTCGCGGTCGAGCTGGGCTAGCGCCTCCAGCATCTGCGGCACCGCGCTCGGTCCCTGCACCGCGGTGTTGCGGATCTCGAAACGCACCGCGGGCCAGCGATTTCGGGCGACGGTCAGGACGTCGCGCTCGGCGGCGCTGGCTCGGCCGGTGATCAGGCCGACGGTCTTGGGCAGGAACGGGATCGGCCGCTTGAGCCGCGGATCGAAGAGTCCCTCGGCGGCCAGCAGCGCCTTGAGCCGCTCGATCCTGGCGAGCAGCTCGCCGACGCCGACCGGGCGAATCTCGATGACGCGCAACGACAATGTGCCGCGACCGGTGAAGAAGGACAGCTTGCCGTAGACCACGACCCGGCTGCCCTCTTGCAGCGGGACCGGGGACTTACGGATGAGGTCGGGGTCGCAGGTCACCGACAGCGACATGTCCGCGGACGGGTCGCGCAGCACCAGGAACGCGGTGCGGGTGCCAGGGCGCAGGTTGATCTGGGTGATCTGGCCCTCTACCCAGATGCTGCCGAGGCGATCGATCCACTGCGCGACCTTGATCGCGACGGAGCGGACCGGATACGGCTGCTCGGCGGAGTTCGCCGGAGCGGCGGACGGGGCTTGGGGTTGCTCGGGTTGGCCGGGGGCGGCCCGGCCAACCGTCGACGGAGTCCGGGGTTCGGTCACTGGGCCCGCACGGTGGCGATCCGATTCGTCAGCATGGTCACGAACGGTGCCCGGTCCCGGGTCCGCTGCTCGTAATCCAGCAGCGCGGTGAGGTCTTCGACGGTCAGCATGCGCAGGCGGGCACGCAGCTGCGCGAGGGTCATGTTGGCGTAGTCGTAGCGGGTGGCTACTTCCGGCTCACTGATCGCCGGCGCGGGGTCCTCCGCGCGGACGATCTCCAGTTCCGGTGCCTGCTCGGCGGATTCCGGTTCGGCGACGAAGTCGACCGGGTGGCCGTTGCGCCCGGCCGGGGTCTCCTGGGTGGTGAAGGACGATTCGGGTTCGTCGGCGGCGTAGCGATCGAAGCGGCTGGTGCGCGCCGCGGTGCCGCCGAAGGATTGCTCGCTGTCGAGGTCCTCGTCGAAGGTGGCCCACTCCGGCTGTTCCTCCGGAGCGTTGCCCAATCGATCGAAGACCGCGTCGCCCTTGAGCGCGAGACTGGTCACGAACTGCTGGACGTGCATGGTCGTCTGCAGCATCTGGCTGATGGCGGTGATCGGCAAATTCATTGCGGCCGTGGGTAGCCGGCGAGTTTCCTCAATGGCGTATACGGCGGCCCCGGCGGCTACCCGGGCCAGGAACGGTGGTCGAAACATGGTCCTAGCCTGCCCGAAATGGTGTGCTATGCAAAGGTCGGGGCTCACGGGAGTGATTCTGGCGCATCCGGCCGCGTGCGCAGAGTACGCCTCGCCGCCGCGTGCCGAGTTCGCCCGCAACGCCCGGACGGCATGGAGTCGGTGCACGCACGTAAGCTGTCGGCATGTCCACGGCCATACCCTTGAACGTCGGAATCGCCCGCTCAGCGGGTGCCGGAACCGCCGATACCGCCGGCGGCAAGCGGGTGCTGCTCGCGGAGCCGCGTGGGTACTGCGCCGGCGTGGACCGGGCGGTGGAAACCGTGGAGAAGACGCTGGAGAAGCACGGTGCGCCGATCTACGTGCGCAAGGAGATCGTGCACAACCGCCACGTCGTGGAAACCCTGCGTGAGCAGGGCGTCATCTTCGTCGACGAGACCGACGAGGTGCCCGAGGGCTCGGTCGTGGTGTTCTCCGCGCACGGCGTCTCCCCGGCCGTGCACAGCTCCGCCGCGGCACGCAACCTGCACACCATCGACGCGACCTGCCCGCTGGTCACGAAGGTGCACCAGGAGGCCAAGCGCTTCGCCCGCGACGATTACGACATCCTGCTGATCGGCCACGAGGGCCACGAAGAGGTCGAGGGCACCGCGGGCGAGGCGCCCGATCATGTGCAACTGGTGGACGGCCCGGCCTCGGTGGACAAGGTCACCGTCCGCGACGAGTCGAAGGTGATTTGGCTCTCACAGACCACGCTCAGCGTCGACGAGACGATGGAGACGGTGCAGCGGCTGCGCGAGCGCTTCCCCAAGCTGCAGGATCCGCCGAGCGACGACATCTGCTACGCCACCCAGAATCGTCAGGTCGCGGTCAAGGCGATGGCCCCCGAATGCGATCTGGTGATCGTCGTCGGCTCGCGCAACTCCTCGAACTCGGTCCGGCTGGTCGAGGTCGCCCTCAACGCCGGTGCCAAGGCCGCCTATCTGGTCGACTATGCCCGCGAGGTGGACCCCGCCTGGCTCACCGACGCCCGCACGGTCGGCATCACCTCCGGCGCCTCGGTCCCCGAGATCCTGGTCCGCGGCGTCCTGGACATGCTCGAAGAACACGGCTTCGCCGACGTCCAGCCGGTCACCACGGCCAACGAGACCCTGGTCTTCGCCCTCCCGCGCGAACTGCGCACCACCCGCGCGCGGTAAATCCGTCGCGGCCGAGCCGCCCCGTCTGGCACCATCGCCGCATGCCGGCCGCGATGACACCCGAACAACTCGTCGACCGCACATCACGGGCTGTCGAAGCGGCCGTCGCCGCGGGCCGTGCGCTCGGGCTGCCGGTGACCGACGCGAAGATCCTCCACGATGCCTTCTCCGTGGTGGTACATCTCGCTCCGGCGCCGGTGGTGGTCCGGGTCCCGACCGTGCTGTCCGGCCGGGCCGGCCTCGACGACCAGGCCGCCCGCCAGCAGGTGGAACTCGACGTGGTGGCCTGGCTCGCCGAGCAGGGCCACCCGGTGATTCCGCCGAGTCCGCTGGTATCGCGGGAACCCGTGCGGCGCAACGGTTTCTCGATGACGTTCTGGCAGTTCGTCGAGCAGGACCCGGACGTCGAGCCGGACTACGTGGGCAACTGCGCCCTGATCGCCGACCTGCACGCGGCGCTGCGTGGCTACCCGGCGGAACTGCCGTTCCTGTCCTCGGCCGAACCCGCGTGGGTCACCGAGAGCCTGGCCGCCCTCGCCGCCCGCCCCGAGCTGATCGAGCCCGCTGACCTCGACCGGGCACAGCGGGAATGGGAGGTTCTGGAGCCGGTCCTCCGGACCCGGACAGCGTTCGAGGCGGAGTTTCCGGGAATCGACCTGCAGCCGATCCATGGGGACGCTCCCGCGGTCAATATCGTCGCCACGCCGAATGGTGCCCTGTACGCGGACTTCGAGCTGGCCACACTCGGACCGGTCGAGTGGGATGTGGCGGTTCTCGGTCCCGAATGCGAGGGCGCCTACAACGCCGCTGCCGAGCGCCGTGGGCTGCGGCGGCTCGACGAACGGGTGATGCGCTTCGTCAACGCCGTGGGCATGACCAGGACGCTGTCGTGTCTCGCGCTGGTGCCGCAGCTGCCGATGCTCGCCGAGGCGTTGCAACCGTCGATCGAGCACTGGCGGACCATGCCGTTCGCCGGCGGTCTGCGCGACTGACCTATAGGTTTTCCGGCCTGCGGCGGTCGGTGCGGCTCGAA
Organism: Nocardia sp. NPDC056564; assembly: GCF_042793755.1. Taxonomy (NCBI): domain Bacteria; kingdom Bacillati; phylum Actinomycetota; class Actinomycetes; order Mycobacteriales; family Nocardiaceae; genus Nocardia; species Nocardia sp. NPDC056564. The sequence goes on along the minus strand of NZ_JBHTUR010000011.1, from coordinate 129,593 downwards.
TCGCGCTCGCGGTAGCGGACATTGGGCTGGGGGTGCGGGGGCGGCAGGTCGCTGCGGCGGCGCGGGGGATTGCCGCGGGGTGGTTCGGCGTCCGCGCGCGGGGCTGCCGCGGCGGGGCGCGCGCCGGTGCGCGGGGCCGGTCTGCCCGCGCGCGGGCGGGCCGGGGAGGCCACCCGCGGCGGGGTGTCGGCGACCGGGGTGGCGGAGCGCCGGGACGGACGCGGGCTGTCCTCGATGTCGTCGAGATCGTCCGGATCGTCCTTGGGCCTGCGGGTACGGCGGCGGGCCGAGTCGGCGAGGCCGGCGCCGGAGGTCCGCCCGGTGCGCGGGCGCTTGGTGGCGGTCCGGCCCCAGCTCTCGCCGCGCTTGGACTCGGTGCCACGATCGGCCGGTTCACCGCGGCGCTGCATCAGGATGCGCGCCCCGCCGATCAGCAGGACCAGCGCGGTGGCGAGGAACATGGTGGGGAACCGCTCGACCAGCGGGACCGCCAGCTTCAGCAGGACCTCGGTGATCGAGGTCATGGCCACGGCGGTCAGCACCTTGTAGGCCAGCGGAACCGCGATGAACAGCAGCAGCGGCGGCAGCACCATGGTGGTGAACAGCCCGCGATAGCGGACCGTCAGTACGGCTGCGACACAACCGACGACGTACAGCGCGGCGAAGGTACCGGTCAGATCGGTACTGTCGCCGTTCGCATCGATCAAGAAACCCAGAAACGTGCAGGCAACCGCGATCAGGACCGCCGCGCCCACCGGGATTCCGGGGACCGTCGGCAGTATCGAGCGTTGCGGCGCGGGCACCCGGGTTCGCACACGTTGGGAAGCAGCCACATGATGAACACTAACCTTCGCCGCCTCGGACGGCGTTATGGCACGGCGGTTGTCCGGGCTAATCGTCGGCGTCGGCGAAGCCCACCGCACGTGGCCACGAATCAACCCGCTGGATGGCCGGCACCTCCTGTTCCGCTATTTCCAGGTCGTGCAGTTTGCGCGCGGTGACCATGACCCGCGATTCCACCGACGCCACCGTGTAGTTGAACGCGTCGACCGCCTTGCCGAGTTGCGCGCCGAGCCGGTCCAGATGCCTGCCGGTCATGCCGAGTCGCGCGTACAACTCCTTGCCCAATTGCTGCACGGTCGCCATATCCCGGGACAGCGCCTCCTGCCGCCAGCCGAACGCGACCGTGCGCAGCAACGCGATCAACGTGGTCGGCGTCGCGAGGATCACGTTGCGGCCGAACGCGTACTCCAGCAGTCCCGAGTCCGTGGTCAGCGCCGCGTCCAGGAACGGATCGCCGGGCACGAACAGCACCACGAATTCCGGGGCCGGATCGAACGCCGCCCAGTACGCCTTGTCGGCCAGCTGGTCGATGTGCCCGCGCAGGTGTTTCGCGTGCCGGATCAGGTGTTCGGCGCGCATGTCCGGATCGTCGACCATGCTGGCGTCCAGATAGGCACTGAACGGCACCTTGGCGTCGACCACGATGTGCCTGCCGCCGGACAGATTCACCACCAGGTCGGGCCGGACATTGCCGGTCCGGTCGCCGTCGCCGTCCCCGCGGGCCGCGCGGGTCACCTGGGTGTCGAAGTCGACGTGGCGGGTCATCCCGGCCAGCTCGACCACCCGCTCCAACTGGATCTCGCCCCACCGGCCGCGCACCTGCGGCGCGCGCAACGCCGCGACCAACTGACTCGTCTGGCTGGTCAGCTGGAGCGAGGTGCGCTGCATCCCCGCGACCTGTTCGCGCAGACTCGAATACGCGTTGATCCGGTGATGTTCGACCTGCTGGATGTGCTGGTTCAGCGCGCCGACCGCATCGCGCAGCGGGTCGACCATCGCGCCGATCGCGTGCGAATGCCTGCGCGCCGCATCCTCGTTCGCCGCGGTGAGCGACTGCCGCAACAGGTGCTCGTTGTCCGTGGCCGCCGCCAATCTCGCCTCCGCCTGCGCCGCCCGCTGTCCCGCCCGCGCGGCATGGCCGAGCCAGCCGAGCCCTACCCCGGCGGCGAACACCAGCATCAGTGCGACGAGCATCGGTGCGGTCATAGCGCCGATAGTGCCGCACGCCACCGACAAGTACGCGGCGGTCGGCAATTACGCCGCGTCGTGTCGGCAAACGCAACGGTCAAGCCATACATACGCGGTCGCGCGGGGCGGCCGGTGATGACGCGGCAACCGAATTCGTGACGCGTGTCGCTCGGCCGCCCCGAAACCGGCCGCGCACGCTCCACCTCGCGGCGGGAGGCGGCGTCGAAAACCGCACGCGCGGTTGGGCTGTGCGGCGGCAGAACGGACCGGCACCCACCGCCCGCACCGTGCGCGCGCATCCCGCGGAATAGCTGTCGGAGTGCCGGACGAATCACCGCGGACACGCCGCACGAGCGGGCGGCTATCCGACACGAGGGGTTCGGCAATTGAATTGTGTCGGTGCGGTGGCCTACGGTTTCGCGGATGCGGATGCTGCACACCTCGGACTGGCACATCGGGCGCACGTTCCACGGGGTCGATCTGCTTGCCGACCAGGCGCGTTCACTGACCGCGATCGCGGAGCTGGTGGCCGCGGAGTCGGTCGACGTGGTGGTGCTGCCCGGCGACGTGTACGACCGGTCCATCCCGAGCGCCGACGCGATCGCGGTGTGCAACCGCGGTTTCGAGGCGATCCGCGCGGCCGGCGCCCGCATCGTCGCCACCTCGGGCAACCACGATTCGCCCGCGCGACTAGGCGCCGGCGCGAGCTTCGCGGCCGCGGGCGGGCTGTATCTGCGCACCACCGTCGCCGAGGCCGACCGGCCGATTCTGCTCGACGACGAGCACGGACCCGTCGCCTTCTACGGCATCCCCTACCTGGAACCCGACATCACCCGCGCCGAACTCGGTGTGCCGCAGGCGCGTTCGCACGCCGACATCCTGGCCGCCGCGATGGCCCGGATCCGCGCCGATCTCGCGCAGCGCGACGGTATCCGCACCGTGGTGCTCGCGCACGCCTTCGTCGTCGGCGGCGAGGCGACCGGCTCGGAGCGCTCGATCTCGGTCGGTGGCGTGGAGACGGTGCCGATGTCGGCCTTCGACGGCATCGACTACGTCGCCCTCGGTCACCTGCATTCCCCGCAGACGCTGTCGGAGTCCGTGCGCTACTGCGGCTCGCCGCTGCCGTATTCGTTCGCGGAGAGCTCGCACCGTAAAGCGGTGTGGCTCATCGACCTCGATGCCGACGGACTGCATGCCGTCGAGCGCCGTGACCTACCGGTGGTGCGCGGGCTGACCAAACTGACCGGAACCCTCGACGACCTGCTCAACGACGCCGACCACGCGTCCGCCGAGGAACACTACGTGTCCGCGGTGCTCACCGACTCGACCCGCCCCGTCGACGCCATGCGCAAGCTGCGCGAACGTTTCCCGCACGCGGTGCACGTCGAGTGGGTGCGCCCGGAGGGCAACCCGGAGCTGCGCTACCGTGAACGGGTGCACGGCCGCCGCGACACCGAAGTAGCGCAGAGCTTCCTCACCGACGTCCGCGGCGAGCCGAGCAAGGGCGAAATGGCCTGGCTGGAGCGCGCGCTCGCCGCCGCCGTCGCGGAGCCGGAGCACGCGCTGACCGCCGACTCGGCCGCGGAACTCTCGGCGTGAGCGCGCGGCCCGCCGCTCGCCCCGTGCCGCCGATCGGCAGCGGTCCGCGCGGCGCCGGCGGTGGTGCGACCGCATGAGGCTGCACCGGCTGGAGATGACCGCGTTCGGCCCGTTCGCCGAGACCACGGTCGTCGACTTCGACGCGCTCGGCGCCGACGGGTTGTTCCTGCTGCACGGTCAGACCGGCGCGGGCAAGACCACCGTGCTCGACGCGATCGCGTTCGCCCTCTACGGCCGGGTCCCCGGCGCCCGCGGCGAGAGCAAGCGGCTGCACTCCGACCACGCGGCGGAACAGACGCCGCCACAGGTGATCCTGGAGGCGACCCTCGGCGGGCGGCGGGTGCGGCTGACCCGCATCCCCGAATTCGAACGCCCGAAGCTGCGTGGCACCGGCATGCGCACCGATCCCGCCAAGGCGACACTGGCCTGGCTGGACGGCCGCGGCGAAAACCTTTCCCGCATACCCGATATCGGCGACGAGATCATCCGGCTGCTCGGCATGAGCGCCGACCAGTTCTTCCAGGTGGTGCTGCTGCCGCAGGGCGACTTCGCCCGATTCCTGCGGGCGGACAACGAAGACCGGGAGAAGCTGCTCGAAAAGCTTTTCGACACCGAACGATTCGGCAGCGCCGAACAGTGGCTCGCGGACCGGCGGCGCGCCTCCACCGCCGACCTCGACTCCCGCAAGCAGGGCATCGACCGGCTGATCGCGCAGGTCGGCGTCGCGGCCGGGACGGGCGCGGCCGAGACCATCGGGCCGCTGGAGGCGGTCGGCTGGTCGCAGGAGCTCCTCGCCACCGCGCGTACCGATCTGACCGCCGCGGCGGCGGAAGCCGAACGCCGCCAACAGGAGTCGGGCCGGGTCCGCGCGCTCGCCGAGGAGCAACGCCGCCTGCACGAACTCCGCCGCCGCATGTCGGCCGCCCGCGGGCAGCTCGACGACTACGCCGCGGCCACGGACCACCGCACCGCGTTGCAGGCCGAACTCGAACTGGCCCGCCGCGCCGAGCCGGTCGCGGCGGCCATCGACGAGGCACGCGACGCCGTCATGCAGCTGCGTCGCCGTGATGCGGAAACGCTCAGCGCCAGTAGCGCATTGGCCGCACGCCTGGTCGAGCCCGCCGGCGCCGACCTCGGCGGCGTGGAGTTGGTCCAACTCGAACGCGAGAGTGCCGATCTCGAGCCTCGCGCCGGAGCCGAGGACCACTCCACCACCGAACAGCGCGACGCCCGGCGACTCCGTGCTAACCGCCCTGGCGCCGAGTCGGATCACGCGCGATCCGCGGGCCCGGCGACCATCCGGGACGACGCCGATATCGACGCGGCGATTCGACGGTGGAGCGCGCAGATCGGCGGACTGGACGAGGTCCGCGCCGACGCGACCGCGGCGACCAGGCTCACCCGGGAGCTTGCGGGGCTGCGCGACGAAGACGCGGCGCTCAACACGCAGGTGACGAAGCTGACCCGGTTGCGTGAACAACTTCCGGGTGCGCTCGCCACGCTCGAGGCTCGGTTGCGGGAGGCGACGAACGCGGCCGCCACCCTGCCGACCCTGACGGCCGAATGCGAGCGGCTACAGACCGCCGCCGCGGCCGCGGTCGAACTCGCCTCCCGCAAAACGGGTTTGGACCATGCCCAGGTCGAGTTCGAGTCGGCCCGCGCCGCCCACAACGACGCCAAGGAGCGCGTCCTCGATCTGCGCGAGCGCAGGCTGGCCGGCATGGCCGCCGAACTGGCCGCCGGGCTCGCCGACGGCCAGCCCTGCACGGTGTGCGGTTCCGCCGACCACCCCGCGCCCGCCCGTCCCGCCGCCACCGCCGTGTCCAAGGACGCCGAAGAGTCCGCGATGGCCGTCGAACGCGCCGCCGAGGAGGCGCGCGACCGCGTGCAGGCCCGCATCGCCACGCTGGAGCGCGAGATCGAGGCGCTCATCGCCCGCGGCGGCGACGCCGACCGGGTGGAACTGGCCGCCGCCCTGCGCGCCGCCACCGACCGCTACGAGGACACCGCCGAGCTGGCCGCCCTCGTCGACGGCCTGACCGCCGAACTCTCCCGCCTGCGCACCGACGAGTCCCGACTGCACGACGAGCTCCGCGAATCCGATTCGCGCCGAAGCACAGTCGCCGCGAACGTCGCCACCGCGACCACCCGCCTCGCCGAGCTCAACGACCGCCTCCGTGCCGCCGCGGGCGCCGACGAGACGATCGAACGCCGCCACGCCCGCCTCACCGCCCTCGTCGCCGACGCCACCAGCCTGCGCGACGCCCGCGCCGACGCGGCCGCCGCCCGCGAGCAGGTCGCCATCATCGCCGAACGCGTCGAAAACCTCGCTCGTGCAGCAGGTTTCATACCCGAAGGCGAAGTCGGCCGGCCGCCCACCGACGACTCGGCGACGGTATCTTCGTCGCACTCGGCCGAGGTCGAAGCACCCCACGACGTTGTCGCGCGCCTCACCGCCTACGCGCGCGTGGTTACCGCCGCGAGTCGCACCGCCCAGCGCCAGGCGGAGATCGAGGCCGAACTCACCGCCGCGGACCGCGCGCGGGCGCACGCGGAAGCCGTTCTGGCAGAACCGGAAATCCGCGCTGCGGCGACCGCCGAACCCGGCGACCTCACCGAACTGGAATCCGCGGTCGCCGCGGCGCAGCAGCAGCTGAACACCGCCGTCGCCGCACACGCCGAAGCGACCAGGCGAGTCGGCCTGCTGGAAGACCTCGGCGGTCAACTCTGGGCGGCGGTCGATCGAATCGCGCCGCTGCAACGCACCCACGACGAACTGGCCGGCCTCGCCGAGGTCGTCGCGGGCCGTGGCGAGAACAACCGCCGAATGTCGCTGCGCTCCTACGTCCTTGCCGCCCGACTGGAGGAGGTGGCCCAGGCGGGTTCGCTGCGCCTGCGCCGAATGTCCGGCGGCCGTTACGAATTCGTCCACTCCGACAAGGCGGGCCCGCGCGGTCGCCGCGGCGGACTCGGCCTCGACATCCGGGACGACTACACCGGGGCCATCCGCCCCGCCAAAACGCTCTCCGGCGGCGAAACCTTCATGGCCTCACTGTCGTTGGCCCTCGGCCTCGCCGACACCGTAGCGGCCGAATCCGGCGGCCTGGTGCTGGACACCCTCTTCATCGACGAGGGCTTCGGCGGCCTCGACGCCGACACCCTCGACGCGGTGATGGGCGTGCTCGACGAACTCCGCGCGGGCGGCCGGGTGGTCGGCGTCGTCAGCCACGTCGACGAGATGCGCCAGCGCATCCCCAGCCGCCTGCATGTCCGTCGCGGCCGCACCGGCTCGCACCTCGAGGCCACCGTCGCCTGACCGGCCCGCCGGACGTGCCCGCTGTATCGAGCGCGCCGAGCCGGTCACGCCTCGTGATCGAGCAGCCAGCGCTTGACCGGCAGACCCCAGCGGAAGCCGCCGAGCGCGCCGCCGATGCGGTAGATGCGGTGGCACGGGACGAACAGCGCCGCCGCATTCCGGGCACACGCGTTGGCCGCGGCCCGGGTGGCGTCGGGACGACCGGAGATCGCGGCGTACTCGGTATAGGTGATCGGTGCGCCCGCAGGCACCTTGCGCAGCACATCCCACGCGTGCATGAGGAATTCGCCGGATCGCTGACGAACCGGGACCGCATCGATCGCCGCGAGATCGCCCGCGTGATAGGCGGTGATGATCCGGGTCAGCGCACCGAGCGAATCTCGTTGCCGCAGTTCGGCCGGGCGCAGGGTCGGATGGATCACCGGGGTCAGGTCGCCGACCTCGGCGGTCCAGCCGGAGGCGATGACCGCACCGTCGCTGTCGATCACGGCGGTGAACGGACCGATCGGCGTCTCGACTGTCGCGAAATCCGCGGTGGGCGTGCCGATCTGGCGCTTGGTCGAGCGAACAGCGGTGGGGGCGTTCATGCTTCGGACTTCGCTTTCGAGGAGGCGGACTTGGCCGCGGCGGTCTTGGATCGGTCGGCGCGCTCGGTCAGCGCCGCCTTCCACAGGTGCATGGACAGATACGAGCGCCACGGCGCCCAGTGCGCGGTGTCGGCGAGGTCGATGCCGAGCACCGCGGCGCCCTGTCGAACCACCAGATCGGTGTTCAGCAGCACGTCCGGATCGGCGAGCAGCCGCATGGTCACGTAGTCGGCCGTCCACGGGCCGACCCCGTCCAGTGCCAAGAGGTCGCGACGCAGATCGGCCGCGGTGCGCCCCTGATGCAACGCCAGTTCGCCGCAGGCGAGGGCCTCGGCCGCGCCGACGATCGACCGGACCCGGCGGGTCGGTCCGGTGAGCACTTCGGCGCCCCGTTCGGCGATCACCGCGGGCGTGGGGAACAGCAGCGGAATCGGCCCGTCGACCCGGTCGCCGAGCGCGTCCACCAGCCGGGCGGTGTGCGTCGCCGCCGCCGAGACGGAGATCTGCTGCCCGATCATGGTGCGCAGCAGCAGTTCCGGACCGTCGAGGCAGCCCGGCACCCGAATGCCGGGGGAGAACACCGGCCGTCGTCCCGCACCGGGATCGAGCGCGGTCTCGGCGTCCGGCGGCGATCCCGCGCCCGCGTCCGGCAGCCGCGTGGTGTCCGGCCCGGCCAGCTCCGGCGTCGAAACCGGTTGTCCCGGAGCGACGCCCAGCGCCTCGTCGATGCCGATCGGGTCGGCGTCGAGGTCGAGCAGATGCCGCAGGCGCGCCACCGTCGGGGCGAGGTCGCGCATGTCGTGCAGGGCCAGCTCGGCCCGCACATGGTCGCGCTGGAAGCTCAACCGGGTGGTCGCATGGCCGTGCGGGGTCCGCAGATTCCGCGTGTATACGCGGTTCTCCCACAGCTCCATGCCGGGCACCACGTGCGCCGACAGGAACCACTCCAGCCAGGCCTTGTCCAGCGGCTCGCGATAGGGCAGCCGCAGGCTGAGGTTGCCGTTGACGGCGGGCGCCGGGCGCCCGTTCGCCGCGGACTTCACCCGGTGCGCCTCGGTGCGCATGGTGGTCGGGCTGACCGCGAACACCTCGCGCACCGTGTCGTTGAACTGGCGGATGCTGGCGAACCCGGCCGCGAAGGCGATGTCGGACATGGGCATTGCCGTCGTCTGGATCAACAGTCGGGCGGTGTGCGCCCGGTGCGCGCGGGCCAGCGCCAGCGGTCCGGCGCCGAGTTCGGTGGTGAGCACGCGGGTCAACTGCCGCTGCGAATAGCCGAGGGTGGCGGCCAGCGCGGGCACGCCGCCGCGTTCGATGACGCCGTCGCCGATCAGCCGCATCGCCCGCGCGGCCAGGTCGGCCCTGGTGTTCCAGAGCGGGGATCCGGGGGCCGCGTCCGGCAGGCAGCGGCGGCAGGCCCGATACCCGGCCTGCTGCGCCGCCGCCGCGGTGGGTAAGAACGAGACGTTCGCCCGTTTCGGCGTGATCGCCGGACACGAAGGGCGGCAATAGATTCCGGTGGTCCGCACCGCGGTGAAGAACTGTCCGTCGAAGCGGGAGTCCCTGGTCGACACCGCCCGGTAGCACCGCTCGAAATCAAACGCCGTGATCGTCACGCCAACCACAATGTCAGGTAAGGGCATACTCCGCTAGCGGAAATCTGCCATCACCGCCCGAGATCATCCGGGCGTGGCCGGGCCGCGCGACGAACGCGCAGATCAGCCCGGCCGGGGCCGGCGGAGCGTCGCCCTCATCGCGTCGCCCCGCCGGGCCTCAGCAGCAGCGGTTCGTCGGGTTGTGGTCCGCGTCCGCGTGCCGGGTGCGCCAGTATTCGCGTTCCGTCGGCACCGCGCAGCCGGGATGGTTGCGGGTCAGATGGTCCACGTACCGCTGATAGTCCTGGCCGCCGAGGATCGAATTGAACCACCAGCCGGCCGCGCGAACCGCTGTCGCACAAGAGCTTCCGGCGGCCCACAGGCTCCGCAGGGCAGCCGGTCGACGGTCCTGCGGAGCCACGCGCACGGTCAATGCGTCACTTTCGGCTGCGCGGCGCCCGGTGCTCGGACCTTCCCCGATTCGATCAGGGCGTTCCATTCCCGCTGCACCTCCTTCTCCGTCTGGGTGGCCAGGAAGGACTTCGGCGCGAAGATCTTCGACGGCTCGTCCGGCGACTCACTGTCGGGTCCGCCGCCCGCGCGCCAGGCGCGTACGCAGACCCACAGTCCGACGACAGCCACCACCAGCACCAGCACCGCGAAGATGATGGACAGGCTGCCCTGGATGAAGGTGTTGCGCACGACCTTGTCCATGTCGGCGGCGGTCTTCGCGGGCGCCAAGATCTTGCCCGCGTCCACCGCGGCGACGTAGTTGCTGTGCTGCTTCCAGTAGCCGATGCTCGGATCGGCGGAGAAGATCTTCTGCCAGGACGCCGTCATCGTCACGGTGAGATCCCAGATCAGCGGGATCGCCGGAATCCAGGCCCACTTGATCAGGCCCTTCTTGATCACGATGGTCAGTACCACGGTGAGCGCGATCGCGGCGAGCAGCTGGTTGGAGATGCCGAACAGCGGATACAGCGTGTAGATGCCGCCGAGCGGATCGGTGACACCCATCAGCAGCACCGAACCCCACGCGGCGACCACGATCGCCGAGCAGAGCCAGGCGCCAGGACGCCAGGACGGATCCTTGAACTTCTTGGCCGGGCCGCCGAGGTTGCCCAGCGAGTCCGACAGCATGAACCGCGCGACCCGGGTGCCCGCGTCGATCGTGGTGAGGATGAACAGCGCCTCGAACATGATCGCGAAGTGGTACCAGAACGACTTGAGCCCGGTGCCGCCGAGGAACCGGTGCAGCACCTCGGACATGCCGACGGCCAGCGTCGGCGCGCCACCGGTCCGCGAGACGATGCTGGTCTCGCCGACGTCCTTGGCCGCCTGGGTCAGCTCCGCCGGGGTGATCGGATTCCCGCTCAGGCCAAGGCTATTGGTGTAGGCGGCCGCCTTCTCCGCGGTGCCGCCGGTGAGGCCGGCGCTCGCGTTCATGGCGAAGTACAGGTGCTGGTCGATGATGCTCGCGGTGATGATCGCCATCACCGCGACGAACGACTCCATCAGCATGCCCGCGTAGCCGATCATCCTGGCCTGCGACTGCTTCTCCAGCAGCTTCGGCGTGGTGCCGGAGGAGACCAGCGAGTGGAATCCGGACAGCGCGCCGCAGGCGATGGTGATGAACAGGAACGGGAACAGGCTGCCCGCGAACGCCGGGCCCTTGCCCGAGCCGGCGAACTCGGAGACCGCAGGGGCCTTCAGCACCGGCATAGTGATCAGGACGCCGACCGCCAGCAGGACGATGGTGCCGATCTTCATGAAGGTGGACAGGTAGTCGCGCGGCGCGAGCAGCAGCCACACCGGCAGCACCGAGGCGACGAAGCCGTACACGATCAGGCACCAGGCGATGGTGGTGCCGGACAGGGTGAACAGGTCCTGGCCCCAACCGGATCCGGCCACCCAGTTGCCCGAGATGATGGCGAGCAGCAGCAGCGCGAAGCCGATGATGGAGACCTCGCCGACCTTGCCCGGCCGGAAGTACCGCAGATAGATGCCCATGAACAGGGCGATCGGGATGGTCATCGCGATGGAGAACACGCCCCACGGGCTGCCGCCCTGCAGCGTCCCGTCCTTGCCCGGCGTCGCGGCCAGCGCGTTCACCACGACGATGCCGAGCACCGCGAGCAGGATCATCATGATCACCAGCACGGCGATGATCGCGGCGACGCCGCCGACCACGCCGAGCTCGTCGCGGGCCATCTGCCCGAGGCTGCGGCCACGGCGGCGGGTCGAGGCCCACAGCACCAGGTAGTCCTGCACCGCGCCGGCGAACACGACGCCGATCACGATCCACAGCACGCCCGGCAGGTAGCCCATCTGGGCGGCGAGGACGGGGCCGACGAGCGGGCCCGCGCCGGCGATGGCGGCGAAGTGGTGCCCGAACAGCACCCGCCGGTCCATCGGCATGTAATCCTTGCCGTTTTCCAGGATCTCGGCCGGGGTGGCCTGATCGTCGCGCGGCTTGACGATCTTGTATTCGATGAGTCTCGAATAGAACTGGTAGGCCAATACATAGGTGGCCACGGCCGCGACCACGATCCAGACCGCGTTGACCGACTCGCCGCGCGAGATGGCGAGGACCGCCCAGGCGATCGCGCCGACGATCGCGATGGCGGCGAAGATGCCCTTTTTAGCAGGGGTAAGAGGCGAACGGTCCACGACACCCACGGGAGGGAGGTCGGGATCAGTCCGGAGGTATTCGATGGTCGCCATGCGAACTACTCTCCCGTGATCGAGCTGGACTTGCTGAAACGTTCACAACGTAGCTGAACTGAAGCGCGAATGAGCCGGACTTAGTGAAGTCTGAACATTGCGATACGGATCGCGCGCGCCGCGTCGACTCGTACTGTGTCTTCGTACGAGCGGGGCTCGATCCGGAGGTCCGCGGCGGGTACGGGTGGCCCGCGCGATGCCTGCTGCCCGGTCGATCGTTGTTCACGATCGCCGGAGTTCGCCGGTGCGGGTGGGCGTGTTCCCTCGCCCGGCGATGTTGCCATCCGTATGCTGCCATGCTGGCTCCGGCGTCCGCCGATCGGTCCTACACACTGACGTTTCTGATGCCGAGGTTTCCGGATCCACCCGCCCGCCGCCGTGGAGGAGCTCGTGTCACCGGTCCGCCGTCGCACCCTGCTCGGCTCGGCCCTGGCCGCGCCGCTGCTGAGCGCGACCGGATGTGGATCACCCGACGACGCGCTGACCTTCTTCTTCCAGGCCAGGCCGGAGGAAGCCCGGGTGCGGTTACGCATCATCGAGGAATTCCAGAAGCGGCACCCCGAGATCAGGATTCGCACCATCATGTCCGGGCCGGATCCGCAGCAGCAGTTGCTCACCTTCTGCGCGGGCGGGCGGTGCCCGGACGTCATCATGGCGTGGGAACTGCTCTACTCCGGGCTGGCCGAGCGCGGCGTGCTGCTCGATCTGCGTACGTTGCTCGACCGGGAGCCCGAGTACGCGGAGATGTTGCGGCGGGACAGTTATCCGGCGTTGTACGACACGTTCACCTATGGCGGTGGTCAGTACGCGCTGCCCGAGCAGTGGTCTGGTGTGTTCCTCTATTACAACCGCGAGTTGTTCGCCGCGGCCGGGCTGACCCCGCCGGCGCGTTGGCGGGACGCCTGGTCGTTCGACGAATTCCTCGACGCCGCACGCACCCTCACCCGGGACCGGCGATGGGGGTTCGCCGACGCGTGGGTGCCCTACTACTCGGCGGCCTGTTTCGGCATGAACAACGGGGCGGCCTGGTTCACGCCGCCGGTGGCGCCGACCAAGGCCAACCTCGGTGATCCCCGGTTCGCCGCGGGCTTTCAGTTCTACGCGGATCTCGCGGTGCGGCATCGAGTGGCGCCGAGGGTCGCCGACCAACTGTCGATCTCGGCGCCGGATCTGTTCCGGGGCGGGCGGGCCGCGATGGTGCTCGGTGGGCACTGGCTGTACTCCGAATTCGCCGGGCAGGACGGGCTTTCCATCGACGTCACGGTGTTGCCGGTCGGGCCGCACGGTGGGCCCGGTTCGATCACCGATGTCGGCAGCACCGGGCTGTCCATCGCGGCGGGGAGCCCGCGGATCGAACAGGCGTGGGAATTCGTCAAATTCGCCACCGGACCGGTGGGGCAGTCGATCGTCGCCGCATCCGGGTTGTTCGTGCCGGTATTGAAGTCCGCGATGGGCTCGCCCGGATTCGCTGCGGCGCACCGGGACATCCGCAACCTCGCGGTGTTCACCGAGGGGCCGGACAGCTCGCGTCCGCTGCCGGTGACCCCGGCCTGGGGGAAGGTTTCCGCCCTGCTCGAACGCGGGTCCAACCGGGTGCTTCGAGGGGCCGCGACGGCGGCCTCCCTCGACGGCCGGTTCACCGCCGACCTGGATGCTCTCCTGGAGTCGTCGTGAGGCGCACCCGGCTCGCGCGCACCCGCGAGCGGGCAGGCTGGATGTTCATCGCGCCGAATGTCGCTGCGGTGGCGGTGTTCCTGTTGTTTCCGCTGGGGTTCTCGCTGTATCTGAGCTTCCACGCCTGGGATCTGTTCCGGCCGATGCGGTTCGTCGGGCTGGCCAACTACCGGCGGCTGTTCGGGTCGGATCCGTTGTTCCTCATCGCGTTACGCAACAGTGCGGTGTTCACCGTGCTGACGCTGGTGCCGACGGTGGTGATCGGTTTGGGGATCGCGGCCGCGCTGAACCGGAAGGTGGCCGGTATCGGGTTCTTTCGGACGGTGGCCTTCCTGCCGCTGGTCGCGTCCACGGTGGCGATGGCGGTGGTGTGGCGGTTCATCTTCGGGCTGGGGTCGGTGCCCTGGCTGACCGATCCGGATCTGGCGCTGGTGTCGCTGAGCGTGGTCACCGTGTGGAAGAGCGTGCCGTTCGCGACCGTCATTCTGCTGGCCGCGATGCAGGGGGTGCCGGAGCCGCTGTACGAGGCGGCGAAGCTCGACGGAGCCGGTGCGCTGCGGCGGTTTTCGGCGATCACACTGCCGTTGATCAGGGGGGCGTTGTCGTTGGTGTTCGTGATCACCGTGATCAATTCGATGCAGGCGTTCGATCAGGTGTACGCGCTGACCGGGAGCAACGGGGGACCGGACACCGGGACCTATCTGCTGGGAATCATGCTGTTCCAGAACGCCTTCGGGTTCTACGAGGTCGGTTACGCGTCGGCGTTGGCGTGGGTGATCTTCGCGATTCTGCTGGTGCTCACGGTGATTCAGTTGCGGTTCGCCCGGCGGGAGGCCGTGGATCTGTGAACGTGGACCGGGCGATCGTGCGCCGGACCCTGCGCGGGGCCGGGATCTACGCGGTGTTGATCGGGATCGCCTGGTGCGCCCTGGCGCCGATCCTGTGGGCGCTGTCCGGGTCGTTGAAGCGAGAGGGGGAGATCGCCGATCGGACGCTGCTGCCGGCCGACCCGCAATGGTCCAACTACGGCAGGGTGTTCGAGCTGTTGCCGCTGTGGCGGATGCTGTGCAACACCGCGGTGTACGCGGCGTGCGTCACCGCGGGGCAGGTGTTCTTCTGTTCGCTCGCCGGGTATGCGTTCGCGCGCTTGCGGTTTCGCGGTCGTGAGGTGCTGTTCGTCGCCTACCTGGGCACGCTCATGGTGCCGTTGACCGTCACGGTGATCCCGCAGTTCCTGTTGATGCGGGCGTTCGGCTGGGTGGACACGCCGTGGGCGATGATCGTGCCCGGGCTGTTCGGCAGCGCCTTCGGCACGTACCTGATGCGGCAGTTCTTCTCCACACTGCCGATGGAATTGGAGGAGGCGGCCATCCTGGACGGCTGCTCCACCTGGCAGGTCTACTGGCGAGTCCTGCTGCCGCACACCAGGCCTGCTCTGCTGGTGCTCGGGGTGCTCACCTGGATCACCGTCTGGAACGACTTCCTGTGGCCGCTGGTGATGATCCAGCGTAACGAGATCGCCACCGTCACCTTGGGATTGGTGCGTCTGCAGGGGCAGTATTACACCCAGTGGCCGATTCTGCTGGCGACCTCGATCGTCATTCTGCTGCCGCTGCTCGTGGTGTACGGGATCACGCAGCGTGCGTTCATTCGCGGCATGGCCATGTCCGGTCTCGGCGGGCGCTGAGTTCTCCTGCGGCCCAGGGGCACTCGATGCCCCCGGGCCGCGGGCCCCGGAACTTACGCAGCGCTCCCGATCGTTCGGCTACTCGCCCCAGTAGGTGCCGAAACTCCAGAGGTTGCCCTCGGGATCGCGGACGGTGAAGCCGCGCGAACCGTAGTCTTCGTCGCGCAGACCGCGCAGCACCTCGGCCCCGGCGGCCGTCGCGCGCTCGAGCAGGGCGTCCGGGTCCGCGCAGACCACGTAGGTCGAGTCGTTTCCGGGGATCCGCTTGCCGAACTCGCTCTCGTCCTTGCACGCCGAGCCGAACATGATGCCGCCGCCGAGCGGCCAGCGCAGTTCGGCGTGCACGACGATCGACGGGTCGTCCTCGCGGGTGTACATCGCGGTCTCCTCGAAGCCGAAGGCTGCTACCAGGAACTTGGACATGGCCTTGGCATCGCGGAAGGTCAGCGCGGGCCAGACGGCGGTGCGGGTGGTGATGTCGGTGGGGGTTGGATTCGTCATGCGCTCAGCGTCGCCCGGCGGACCGTTCGGTGTCTTGGACGGATGGAATCTCCTCGCTCAGCCAGACCGTCGGGCTGGTCCCGGCCAGTTCGGCGAAGTCGCGATTGAGATGCGCCTGGTCGTAGTAGCCGCAGCTGGCCGCGACCTGCGCGATGGTGATGAACGAGGGGGTGCGCTCGAGCATGCGCCGCGCCCGCTCGAAGCGGGTGATTCGCGCCGCGAGCTTCGGGCCGAGCCCGAACTCGGTGCCGAACCGGCGGGCGAGGTGCTGTCTGCTCCAGCCGATCTCCTCGACCAGGGCGCCGATCGGCACGGTGCCGCCGGAGTCGACCAGCGCGCGCCACGCCCAGGTCAGTTCGGGTGCGACCACGCGATCGGGGTAGGCGATCCTGGTCAGGATCCGGTCGACCGCGGCGAAGCGTTCCGGCCAGCTCAGCGGGTCCTGCAACCGCTCCCACAGCTCGCGCCCGACCGGGCCGGCCACGTCCGCGAACTCCACCGACGTGTCCCACAGTGCCGCGGCCGGCACGCCGAACAGCGCCCGGCTGCCGAGCGGGGTCAGTGCGACCGAGACGCCCTCCTGGTGACCGGTATGCGAGATCAGCGCCGTGCTCGCCTGCAACCCGCTCACCGAGCAGCGATAGTCCTGCGGGGACTGGCGCGGATCCGTTTGCGCCACAACGTCGATCGTCGGCCCGATGCTGATGATGAAGGTCATGTGCGCCGAGGGCAGCCCGCGATGCAATCCGGCGGGATAACCCGTCATGCGGTAGCCGAGATAGTGATCGATGAACGGCGTGAGCATGGGCGCCGGCCGCGCTGTCACCACCTCGGTGATCGGCTCCATGCGGGTCACGCTACGCCGCCGCGCGGCGACCGCAAGCCCGGTGAGATGGAGCACTCGGCCGGGTAAATGGGTATGAGCACACCGAGGGGTCTGGTTACCGTGTCCGTCTTTCCCATGTTTTCTGGAGGTGTGATGCGGCGGGTCCAATACGAGCGCAGCGGTGGTCCTGAGGTGCTCGAGATCGGGTCGGCAGAGGTGCCGACGCCGGGCCCGGGTGAACTCCTGGTCCGGGTCGAGGCGATCGGGGTGACCCTGCCGATGGTGCGGAAGGTGCGCGAGCAGCACCAGCCGATCCCGCTCGGCGGTGAGGTCGCGGGCGAGGTGGTCGCGGTCGGCGACGGTGTCACCGGCTATGCGCCGGGATATCGGGTGACCGGGCTGGTGTTCGGGCACGGATACGCCGAATACGCGCTGCTCGCGGCCGCGATGGCGTCGCCGATTCCGGACGGGGCCTCGGCCGTGGACGCGGTCGCGCTGGTGCGCAGCGGGTTGGTCTCGCTCGGCGCGCTGGCCGCGGCGAATCCGCAGGAAGGTGAGTCGGTGCTGGTCACGGCGGCGGCCAGCGGTGTGGGGCATCTCGCGGTGCAGCTGGCCCGGGTCCGCGGCGCGGCGCGGGTGGTCGGTGCGGTCTCGGATCGGGCCAAGGCGGAGTTCGTGCGCGGGCTCGGCGCCGACGAGGTGATCGAGTACGGGCAGGAGTCGTGGGGTCAGCCCGTCGACTACGCGCTCGACGCGGTCGGCGGCGATCTGCTCGGGCCCGCCATCGCCGCGCTCGCTCCCGGCGGCAGGCTCGTCGCCTACAGCTCCGGCGGCGGCACCATCCAGGCCTACGATCTGCTCGTCGGCGCCAAGTCGGTGATCGGGTTCCAGATCGCGCGCATCGCGCAGCGGCAGCCGGACCTGCTCGACCAGTGGCGGCAGGAGCTGTGGCAGTACGTCGCGGCGGATCAGCTGCGGCCCGTCGTGCACGCCGAATTCGCGCTCGACGACGTCGCCGAGGCGCACGCGCTGATCGAGGACCGCGGCAATCTCGGCAAGGTCGTGCTTATCCCCTGATCACCGGTAGGGCAGGCGCGGGTCGTGGTCCCGCGCCTGCCGCGTAGACTCTCGTTCTCGTGAGTCTCACCCTCGGAATCGTCGGCCTGCCCAACGTCGGAAAGTCGACGCTTTTCAACGCGCTGACCAAGAACGACGTGCTGGCCGCGAACTACCCGTTCGCGACCATCGAGCCGAACGTCGGCGTGGTCCCGCTGCCCGATCCGCGGTTGAACAAGCTCGCGGAGATCTTCGGGTCGGCGAAAATCCTGCCCGCCGTGGTGTCCTTCGTGGACATCGCCGGCATCGTCAAGGGCGCGTCCGAGGGTGCCGGTCTCGGCAACAAGTTCCTCGCCAACATCCGCGAGGCCGACGCCATCTGCCAGGTCGTGCGCGTCTTCGCCGACGATGACGTGGTGCACGTCGACGGTCGCGTCGACCCGCTCGCCGACATCGAGGTGATCGAGACCGAGCTGATCATCGCCGACATGCAGACCCTGGAGAAGGCGATCCCGCGGCTGGAAAAAGAAGCCAGGATCAAGAAGGACCGTAAGCCCCTGCTCGACGCGGCCGTTGCCGCCAACGCGGTCCTCGACAGCGGCAAGACCCTCTACTCCGCGCGCACCGAGCTGGACGGCGAACTGCTGAAAGAGCTTTCGCTGCTCACCACCAAGCCCTTCCTCTACGTCTTCAACGCCGACGAGTCCGTCCTCACCGACGACGCGAAGATCGCCGAGTTGAAGGCCGCCGTGGCCCCCGCCGACGCCGTCTTCCTCGACGCCAAGGTCGAAGCCGAACTCCTCGAACTCGACGACGAGTCCGCCCTCGAACTCCTCGAATCCATCGGCCAAACCGAACCCGGCCTGAACGCCCTGGCCCGCACCGGTTTCCACACCCTCGGCCTCCAGACCTACCTCACCGCGGGCCCGAAAGAATCCCGCGCCTGGACAATCCACCAGGGCGACACCGCCCCCAAAGCCGCAGGCGTCATCCACACCGACTTCGAACGCGGCTTCATCAAGGCCGAAATCGTCGCCTTCGACGACCTCGTCGAACACGGCTCCATGGCCGCGGCCAAGGCCGCGGGCAAGGTCCGCATGGAAGGCAAGGACTACGTCATGGCCGACGGCGACGTAGTCGAATTCCGAAGCGGAGTAGCCTCACCATCGAAGAACAAGTGACCTGCGGGCAAACCGCCTGCATACAGACTCATTGAGCCCCGCCCCGTGTTCCGGGCGGGGTTCAGCTGCATCTTGGCTATCCGCACGGGCCGGTTCGATCAGCGCGCTATGCAGTGGCGGATGTTCCTGGGACGCCATCATTTCGCCGTCCTGGTGACGTCGCCGAGTGCGGGTTTGCCAACCATCGATTCGCTTGAATGAGTGTTTGGCCTTATCTCGTAGGTACTCGTCGGGACCGCTGAGCCCCACCTTGATCAATGGCCGAGTTGGCTCGTGACGGATTTCGCCGAGCGCCTCGATGGCGGTTCGGCGCTCGGTGGTTGTGCCACGCCGCGCCGCGTGTCGGGATCCTGTCGGCGGACGGTCGTAGTCTGTCATGTTGCTCAGATGAAGGAGATGCGCAGTGGAACTGTTTCGTGAGCTGACCCACGACGAGCCGTTTCGTCGAGCGCAACGGGACAATGCATCGGCCGCAAAGGACGCTGGAGACCTGTTCGGGTTGCGACCGAGCCCGCGGAAACTGCGTGTGCTCATCGACGTCGAAACGACGGGCTCGGGGTCTGACGGGGAAGTCGAGGCACTGTTCATCGGGCTGTTGAAGTACGACAACCTAGACGTGCTCAGAGTCGAGATGAGCGAGGCGAGCAAGCCTGATTCGGGAGAACTTGCCCGCCCGGCGCGGGAAGGTTTCGTGCAGGTGCGAGAAACGACAACCCAGAAGGGCTGGTGCGCGTACCCCGGTCGAGAATTCGCTGTGACCATCGCGGGAGAGCGGCGACACTACGACGGCACTACCACATTGAGGTGGCACGGCTCAGTCCGTCCGGACATAGCGATGGTCGACGCGCTCCAGGCGTTTGCAGACCTGGACGGCGAGGCAAGAGCGGGTATGACCCAGGAGGATGTCGAGCGGGCAGTGATGCTGTCGGAGATCGCGCGCTCGATCGAGTTCGATCTGGTGATCTCGGAAACGGTCACCACAGGTCGGGTCGATCTGCCGCCGAACGATCGCGCCAACGTCGTCAGCCGGTTGACGGCAGTGCCTATAATCGCGCACTACCTCAGGCGTCAGCACCAATACATCATCAACCCGCAGGGCCGAGTGGTGATGAGCCGTAAGGACTTCTACCAGGAAGCGGTGAGTGTCGTCGCGCCAGGTGTTCGACACTGGCTGGGGAAGGTACAGCGTGCCGCAATGCGGGACCTGGGTGCCTCCTCTGTGTATCTGGCTGAGGCCGATGCGTTGGTCGGTCGGCTCCTGCGTGCGTTAAAGGCCCGTGACGATCTGATCGCTTCGATCGGCGCCATTCAAACCGCAGACGTCGCAGACGATGGAGCCGACGCACTCGACCGGGTGCTCGTGTCGCTTTGCGGTGCCGTGGATGTCATCGCTCGGTCGTTGCACAAGGCACTTCGATTGCAGGGGTCGCAGCGAAACGCGAAGTTTCACGCCGAAGACTGGTATCGAAACAAGTTCCGGGCTGCCTACGTAAGTGTAGAGGGCATCGACGACCTCGACCGCGTGCAGGGCTACCTCGCTGGAATGTTCCGTCTGCGCAATACAATCCACAGCGTTGCACTCCAAGCTGTCGGTTCGGTCACCGCCGATCCGCGGGCGTTCGTCCGCGTTAATGTCGGCAGACTGGACATCGTCGTGCCGCAGGACGCTGTGGACGTCCTCGGGACGACGGAAGGCGGTGGATTGGAGTATTGGGGCGCACGACCGTTCGGGTCGGTTGTGCTCGCAGATCTGGGCGCACTGATGGACGCTGCGGTCCGAACGACCTTCGAGTTCGTCGACCGGTTGTGTCTGATTGTTGCTCGGGAACCGATCACCGACAAGGAAGCTGTCTTGTCCGAGAACATCATCGGAGTTAAGCCGGACAGCGCGCCATACAAGCCTAGAGATGTGCGTCTGCTAATCGGCCTTGCGAGTGAACGGGATTTAACACCCTGACGTCACGTGCTGGTGGCCTGACGATCGAATCTGAAGGAGCAGCAGGGGCAAGCCCGAACGCTGGTTTCGGATGAACTACGGTCCAAGGCAATCCGCAGTTGACGGCTCTCCGTTGGCTTCGAATGGATACGTGCGGTTGATCTTCCTCCGCATCGATCTGGCCGATTCGGTCAGCGCGGCATGCGGTATAAGCGAGTGCCCGCCTGTCAGCAGACACTGTTCGGGCTAATGTGCGTCGTCGTGAGAACGCTGGCCGACCCACGCATGGTGATAGTCGGCGACGAGAAGCCTGTCGCGGTGACGGCCGCGCAGTATTCCGAGCCGAGTGCGGCCTTCGATGACTTGGAGGCCATCGGCGGGTGGGGTAAGCAGAGCTCGTTCGATAAGGATCGGGGGCCGTAACCACGTGCCAGTCTGATCCCATGCCTGTCTGATTTCTACAGGGCGGACACGGACCCAGTGCGCATGGTCGGCGGCATTGATATCGAGCAGGTCTCCCTCGCTAAGGCCTGTGGGTGTTGTCACAAGGTCAGCGGCAGGCAGCGTCTCCAGCGACCACGAGATGTTGTCGAGTTGGACGGTGCCGTAGTCGTAGAGGAAGTGGGCGTTGCGGCCGTGTTCCCACAGCCATTGCTCGACGACGTCGCGCGGCCATCGAAGTTCCGCAACCAGCGGGTGGGCCATGAATTCGTCGAGAGTTCCGGCTTCTTCGTGTCCAGGGCGGGGTATCGAGAACAGGTCGTCCAGTTTCATCCGGAGTTCCTTCCGAGGCTTGACGGGAAGGCATTGTTCCGATCGAGGGCAGGCGCGGCGTCGCGCTTTGGGGAGGATGCCGAGCCGTTTACAGGCCAGCTCGAATACGCTCCGCGGCTGATTAAAACGACCAGGCATTCGGCTGAGCGCGCACTTGAGCCCACTGGAGCCAGCTGAGTGGAGCTGGCGGGAGTGCAGGCCGGCGGGGCTGGATGTGGTGCAGAGGTTATTCGACTCCGGAACGCGAGTCGAGTATGAACAGGGCGTTTGAAGTGCAGATATTCGGCGGCGTGGTGGTCGAATTCCGTTTCAACGTCTGAACTCCGGATCGGGCCGTCGGCCGGTTCTGGACGGTGGACCTGAATCGGGGGGCTGTTGATCAGCCGGATTGGCTGCTGGCGGCGGTGTCGCGGTGCTCGGCGTGGCGCGCTGAATCCTGATCAGCGACTCCACGCCGGGCAGCTGCGAAATGCTGTACCCGCGAGGTCAATTCAGATTTCGAGGTCTTCTTCGATCGCCTTCAACTGGTGGCGGGCGAGGGCAAGGTTTCCTTTGTCGCGGTCGAGGGCGAGGTAGAGGAACAGGCCCCTGGTGTGCCGGCCGCGACCTGGCCGCAGGATGTGGTACTGGCCGCCGAGGGTGATGAGTACGTCCTCGATCGTGTCGTTGAGTCCGAGCTGTTCGATGGTGTTGATCTTGGCGCGGATCACTTCGGTGTTGCCGGCGGCGGCGATTCCGATGTCGAGTGTTTTCGACCCGGTCAGCACGCCGAGGGGCATGCCGCTGCCGTAGTCGACGACGGCAGCGCCGATCGCCCCGTCGAGCAACATCATGTCTTTGAGTGCCACGTCCATGTTGACCATGTGAATCCTCTTGTGCGCCTGAGTTGTTGGTGCTGGGCGAAGCGGGACGCTACTCCCGGGCGCCGGTGACCACGGGCTCTTCAATAAAGAATTCCGCTAGGTAGGCAATTGCTTATATATGCAATCAAGAACCTTGTCGCAGGTCACGTGGCCCAAGCCGGATGACGACTTGCGGCTCGCGTCTATCCCGAATCGTCAAGAGCGGTGGACATATTCGCGGGCGAGGAGGACTGCGCGACTCGTCGGCTTCCGCCCGGGATCGCTTCGTGGCCGGTCGGCTCAGGCGGGTTGTTCGAGGGCCTCGGCCTGGCCCGTGACGACACCGGTGAGGATGGCTCGCGCGACCGCGAGCAACTCGGCGACCTGTGGGGAGGTGAGTTCGTAGGTCACCGACAGCCCTTCGCGGCGGGCGGTGACCAGCCCCGCCCGGCGCAGGATCGACAGCTGCTGCGACAGGTTGGCGGGCTCGACACCGATCTCGGTGAGCATCTCCGCGACCGTGTGCTCGCGGGCGCTCAGCAGCTCGAGCACGCGGATGCGGATCGGGTGACCGAGAGTTTTGAAGAAGTCGGCCTTCATCTGATACAGCGGCCGTTGCAGTCCTGGCATGTGCGTGCTGCTCCCTTCCGCCGGTCGCGGGAATCCGCACCGATGGCCGCGTCCTCGATTGCTTAGATTAGCAAGCAGGGCAATCGACCGTGCGGGGCTGAGTCGGCGGACTGTCACCCGCTTCGGGCCGTTGCCGATCGCGCCGGACCCGAGTTGCGTCGCGCCGGAACAGCTCTGGGCCAGGCGGGATACTACGCACTGTGGAGCTCGCCTTGATCGGATTCTGGTTCGGGAGTTCTGCGGCGCCAGCGGCGGAGTCCGCGGTGGGCGGCGAAGGCGCCGAGGATGGCGGTGATGCACCAGACGGTGATGGCGGTGTAGGCGAGCGGGGCCGAGAGGTCGCCGATGGAGGCGCCCAGCGCCGTGTAGACGAAGGCTCGGGGAGCGGAGCCGATCAGGGCGCCGGTGGCCATTTGCCAGAGGGGGATGCCCAGGGCGCCGAAGGTGTAGGCGGACAGGGCGTCCGGTGCGCCGGGGACGAAGCGTTGGGCGACTACGGCCCAGAGGCCGTGGCGGTCGAGTTGGGTGGTGAGGCGGGTGGCGCGGGCGGGACCGAGTAGGCCGCGGGCGCTGTGATGACCGGCTCGGCGGCCGAGGTAGCTGGATAGCGTTGCGGTGCCGACGGTTGCGCCGAGCGTGACGAACGTGCCGAGCAGGGGACCGAAGAGCAGACCGCTGCCCGCGGCCAGGATCGGGCCGGGGACGAGGATGGCGCCGAGCAGTGCCGCGACGATCACGTAGACCAGCGGGGCGGCGGGGCCGGTTGCGTCGACCAGATCGCGCACGCCGTTGATGTCGATGACCCGGACGACGGCTACGAGATAGAACATCGTGAGCAGGAAGACGACGCACGCCGCGAGCCGTGCGCCGTGTCGCCACCGGCCGCGCTGCGGGGAATTCTCGTCAGTCATGGTGCGCTCAACCCTGCCGCACGTCGACCGTGGTCGCGAATCGAGGGCAGTCGCCGAACCAGGTCAGGCCCGATTCGGCGCCGAAAGCGCGTCAGTCCATCTTTTCGACCCATTGGGCGCGGGAGGGTCCGGGGGCGAAGGGTTCGCCGAAGTATTGGGTTTCGCGGACAACTTCCGTGCCCTCGAATTCCATGATGCTCACGACGTAGAACGGTTCCTTGTCATATTCGAGGACGAGTTCGCTGATCCACAGGTCGCCGCCGCCGAGTATGCGGCGCACGGTGAAGCGTTTCGCGTTCGGCTGGGCTTCGCGGGCGGCCTGAATACTGTTTCGGCCGCGGATTCGCTCGCCCGATTGCGGATACTCGAGTATTGCGTCGGCTCGATAGATTTCGTGTTCCGTCGCGAAGTCGTTGGCGTCGGAGGCCGACCAATGGCGGTGCAGGGCGGCGCGCATGTCGTCGTCGCGCATGGCGAACCTTCCTTCGGCGGATGGGTGTACGCAGCGTACTCGGGCGGTCGAAGGAGACCCGAACGTATGCTCCGGATTTCGGCGGGTCGGCGTCGAGAAAGGTTCAAACTGAGGGGGTCTCACCATCTCGTTCGCTCTGGAGATCGCCGTGCTCAGCTTGCCTGATCCCACCAAACCCACGTCAGGACCCGGCCCGATCACGGAATTTACCCGTGCCGCCGCCATTCTCGCCGATCAGGTGACACCACCCACCAAATCGACCGGTCCGTTGCATAAAGTGCTCACCGTCCTGGTGAAGACCGCGATCGATGACCCCGACGAGACGTACACGGCGCAGGACATCGTGGTCGCCTATCAGAAGCTGTGCGCGCTCGCACGGGCGCGGGTGCAGGAGTGGTCGGAGGACGCCGCGCGCTGCAAGCGGTATCTGGACAATGAGCTGAATCGGAAATTGGCGGGGGAACTTCTGCGCATTCAGCGCGATCAGGAGAAGCGATTGAATTCGCTGCGCCAGGCCGAGAGCGTGGTGATCACCCGGGGCACGGACCCGAGCCAGGCGATCAACATCATGACCTACGAGACATTCGGGGGTGAGGTTCCGGGACCGGCCCGAACGGACGCGCCCACCGATCCGGACGCGGGACGGCAGACCGGAGAGGGCGTCAAGACCACCACGGAAGGGCGGCTGGAGGAGTGGTCGCTCGGGGCGCTGCGCGGGTTCGCCGCCAGTGGATTCCTGCTGATCGCCGAGGCGACGCCGAGCATGGTGTCGCTGCCGCCGGATACCGCGCTGACCTCCGGTGAACGCGGTGTATGCGGTTTTGCGGACCAGCGGGTCCGCCGGGTCGCGATCCTCGAGCAGGGGCGCGTGGCCACCGGTATCGATCCGTTTGTGCGTGCGCTCGAAATCATGATGAAAGGCACCGCCAACGCGGAAAGCGCGTTGCAGTACGCCATCAAGCAGCGGCCGACCTGAGCCGCTCGGCCCGAATATCGCATTTTGTCCCGAGATCCGCTGTCCCCGTAGCATTCTCGGCCCCATAAACGAGGGCCACCTTTTCTGCGGTCTTGACTCGAAAAGGCGGAGCGGTTGCCCGGTGCCGAAAAGTGCTTTGCCCGAAATCCGCAGTCTCCGTGTACTTTTACCTTCGGATCGGGGTGCTGCTTCGGCAGCTGGCGGAGATAGAGGGAAATCATGAGGGTTGATCATCGGCTGCGTGTGCTGGTGGGGGTGCTGCTTGCGGCTCTGGTCTTGGTATTGGCAGCGTGCGGGTCGAAAGAGTCGGACTCCCGTGCGCCGGCGTCGAGCACGGTCGCCGGGACTTCGGTAGCCGCGACCAGGCCACCGGCGAGTTCGACTCCGGCGCAGGCTGATCCGAGCACGCCACGGGTCCCCGCCGCCACCCGTCCGGGCGCCGGCGACCCCGGACAGCCCGCCGCCCAACCGCCGCAGACAGAGGCGCCCGCGCCCGGCGGAACCGACAGATGCGGCGAAATCTTTTGCGGTGACGTGAACGCCACCCGCCCCGGCGGCACCGACAATTGCGGGATCATCGTCTGCGGCGAGACCCCGCCGCCGCCTCCCGGTGGCACCGACAACTGCGGCGTGATCGTCTGCGGTGAAACGCCCAAGCCGGTGAAATGCACCGACCAGATCGACTACACCGGTGATCCGCGGACGCCCGCCGAGATCAACACGCTCGGCGAGTGGAACAAGCGGTGCCCCGATCCCATTCGGCCGACCACCACCGTCTCGCCCACGCCGCAACCATCCGCGACGACATCCGTGGCGACCACCCCCGCGCCGACGGCAACCACAACCGCGAAGTAACGCCTTTCGGATCGAGTGCGGTCGACCCGGCCGTCCCGTTCGGAGCGGCGGCCGGGACGGCCGACTTGACCTTAACCTTCGTTGATGTTCGATGCTTGCGCCCATCAGGTTGTACGCATCGAAAGGAATTGGCATGACGGAGAATCCGGTCAAGGTCGCGGTCATTCTCGGCAGCACCCGCGCGGGACGGTTCGGCCCCACGGTGGCCAACTGGTTCATCGATCACGCGCAGCGGCGCGACGACATCGCGGTCGACCTCATCGATCTCGCGACCGAGCAGCTGCCCGCCTACATGTCGAGTGAACCCGACCCCGAGGGGGCGCGAGCCCTGCAATCCGTCGGCGCGCGGCTGACCGCCGCCGACGGATTCGTCGTGATAACGCCCGAGTACAACCACAGCTACCCCGCGCCGCTCAAGAGCGCGATCGACTGGCACTTCACCCAGTGGCAGGCCAAGCCGATCGGCTTCGTCTCCTACGGCGGCGTTTCCGGCGGTCTGCGCGCGGTCGAGCACCTCCGCCACGTCTTCGCCGAACTGCACGCCGTCACCGTCCGCGACACCGTGAGCTTCCACGGCGCCGGCCAACTCTTCGACGCGGCAGGCCAACTCGCGGACCCCGCCGCCCCCGCGGCCGCCGCCGACCAGCTACTCGACCAGCTCGTCTGGTGGGGGTCCGCCCTCCGCACGGCCCGCGCCGCACGGCCCTACGCGGCCTGATCCCGACGCAGGCCCGGCCCACTCGATCGTCGCCGCCACGCAGATGTGCTCTGCCGCACCGTGGTTCGTGTGCGGAGACTAGTGCTCCGTGAGCGTTTCCGGTAGCGGATCCGTGCAGTTGTCGGGGGCAGGGGTGTTGCCGAGACGGTCGGCGAACCACTGAATCACCCGGGGGGAGACGGCTTTTTCGTTGTCGTTGTCGTGGCCGACACCGGGGTTCCACTGGGTGGTCACGGGGGTGCCGGCGGCGCAGTAGCGGTTGACCAGCGCGGCGGTGAATCTCGGCGGGACCAGTTGATCGTCGAGGCCTTGGGCGAGGTAGACCGGGATGCCGGCGGGCAGGTCGGGGGCCCGGTTTTCCTCGAACGCCCGGCGCCAGGCGGGGTCGGCGAGCGGGTCGCCGTTGAAGTAGTCGCCCATGCCGGGGACCGTGGTGATGCGGGCGAAGAGGGCGGCGAAAGGGGTTGCGGCGCAACCGGCTCCGGCCATCTCCCGATTGCGCAGGGCGGCCTGCGGCGTGAGCAGCGCGTTGGGGTCGAGCTGGGGGTAGGCCTTGGCGTACTGAGTGGTGAGGAAGGGGGTGACCGCCCAGCCGTTGAGTAGCTGGGGCGGATTGGCGCGCAGGATGCCGGCGATGTCGGAGGCGGGGGCGGTGGCGGCGTCGGCGACGAGGTGCAATTCCGGTGCGTAGGTGGGGGATTGGGCGGCGGCGGCCAGGGAGATGAGACCGCCCTGGGAGACGCCGTAGATCAGCATGTCGGTGCCGGCGTTGGTGCCCGGCAGGTTGCGGGCGGCGCGCGCGGCGTTCACGGTGTCGCGGCCCTGGTCGGCGGCGACCAGGTAGTGCTCGCCGTCGCCGGTGCCCGCCGCGCCCGCGTAGTCGCTGGCGGCGACCACCCAGCCGCGGCCGAGCGCGTCGTTGAGCCAGGGCATGGTCGAGGCGACCCCGGATTGCCGGCTGGGGGCGCATTCTGGACCGAGGCTGACGGTGCCGTGGGCGAAGTTGAGGATCGGCCGGTCGGTGCCCTCGGTGAGTGGCGTCCAGACCATGCCGGAGGACACCGCCGGGGTGCCGTTGCGGTCCTGAGACCAGTACAGGATGCGCCGGCCGTGGCCGTTCACGCCGGGGAGGGACATCGGCGCCGAGCGGATCACGGTGCCCGGCGGCTGGGGTGAAAGGCCCTGGGGCACTTCGTAGAAGGCGGCGAGCCGGGTTTGCTCGGCGGCCTGCCTGGCGGTCTGGGCGACGATTGTTCCGTACCAGCCGACGGTCACGGCGAGCACGATCAGCTGTACGCATGCCGCGGCAGGCCGCCACCAGCGCAGGGAACTGGCGCGCGGCAGCGGCGCGGTCAGGCGCAGGCCGCGGACCACCATCGCCGCGCCGGTGATCAACAGCGTGAGGATGGTCCACGCGGTGAAGTCCAGCCCGGTGCGCAACGGCAGCGTCGCGAGAATCGCGCCGGCGAGCACCTGCCAGCCCGCCAGCGCCGCGGACGCGACCAGGACGTCATCGCGCCGCGTCCCGGCCAGCAACCCGCAGACTCCGAGCGCGACGAAGAATGTCCCGACCCACACCAGTGCCGTGGACACCGACATGGCCAAGGCGGCGACACCGAGGACGCCGAACCCGGCGGCCAGCACCGCCTCGGCGCCGAGCAGCCGCTGCGCACGCGTGCGCCGGGCGCTGTCGTCTTCCGGCAGCTGCTCGGGCACGGAACCGGACAAGCCCGCCCGCCGCGCCAACCACCACCGCGCCGCGGCGGACACGCCGAACGCCAGCATCGCGACCGCCACGACCACGCGCCCCTCGATCAGCGAAACGCCGAAGGGCGAGTACAGCAGCAAGCCCGCCGAGATCACGACCAGTCCGGGCAGCCACCACGCGATACCACGTACGTCCCAGCTCACCCCGAGGCCTCCGTCCGTCGGTTACGCGGCAAACAGCTCGATGCCGCAACTCTACGGACGCCCGCCGAATGAGCTATGTGATCTTCGTCGGCCCTGGCTCAGCGGCGACGCCACCTCCGCCGCGCCCAGTTCCGTGCCGCCGGACTCACCGCGAGAACCGGGATGAACAGGATGAATCCGACCAACGCGACCGGAATCATCAGGTAGATGAACAACTCACCGAGTATCTGAACGATGGTGGGAATCGCGAACGGCACCGCCAGCACCGCCAGCGCGATCGCCAGCGGATAGGCCCCGCCCGAAGCCGCGGCCATCGCGGCGAACGCGAACCCGGCCGCGAGGACCAGCCCCAGTAGGGCAACCAGATAGTTGTCCCACCATGCGTGTGGTTTCGTGTGAATCGAAGCGCCTCCCAAGACGTCGGGTCCGACCCAGCCGCAGAGCCTAGCGCCCCTCCGGCCGCGCTACCGGTGAACTCCCGGATCACGTTGCGCTGGTTGATACCTCGTTCCCTCACACCCCCGAGTTATCCACAATCGCCGAGTGCGGGTTTCGGTTATCGCGGAACGGTCGAAACTCGTTGTGCTCCACGTCGACGAGGACTTCGAACTCATCGCCGAGATCACCGGCCACCCGATCGAAGGGCTGCGCGTCGGCTAGGGCAGGGGTTCCAGGGCGGCACCGGCGAAGAGCGGGAAGTCGGGGGTGTCGGGGAAATCGGGGGCGGTTTCCTCGCCGATATAGAGGTCCAGGTGGTGCGGGCCGCTGGGGCCGGGGATGAATTCCTCGCCGACGGACCACTCGGCGGCTTGGAATTTGGTGCAGGCGGGGGCCGTTTCGGGGTCGATGATGCCGCAGTCGGTGAGGCGCAGGCGGGTGCCGGGGTCGAGGCCGTCGGCGGCCGCGCTGTGGAACGGTTGCAGGATTTCGCCCGCGGCGTCGCGCGGGTGCGAGTCGAGCCAGAAACCGGTGTCGTAGGACCAGTTGAGGTAGGCGCCCGCGTTGGCGCCGCTGGTGATCCGGCCGGTGCCCTCGTCGCGCACCGCATCGACGAAATCGCTTGGCAGCTCGCCCAGTTGGGCGTCGGGTTCGACGCACTCGATGGTGGTGCAGCCGTGCACCGTTTCGCGCGGACCGTCATGGTAGGACTCGACGGCGGTGTAGTACGCCGTCACGGTCCAGTCGGACCACTCATCCTCGCCGGCTTGGCATCCGGCCGCGAGGACGGACACGGCCAGCAACCCCACACCCAGCCTCACGCTTCGATGGTACGGCGGTTGCCGCCGCGGCGCCGTCCGGACCGAGTCAGGCTGCGGTGGAGCGGAACTCGGCGGCATGATCGGTGGCCCACTGGCGGAAGGTGCGCGGTGGGGTACCGGTCAGCCGCTCGACGGTGTCGTGCACGACGGAGGTGAAGGACTCCAGCGCGGTCGCCCTGAGCGCCATGATCGCGTCCGCCAGGTCGGCGGGCACGCCGTGGTCGAGAAGTGCCTGCCGCGCCTGTTCCGGTGCGGCCTCGACGAATTCGAGCGGCCGGCCGAGGACCTCGCCGAGGACTGCGGTCTGCTCGCCGGGCGACAGGGCCTGTGGTCCGCTCAGCGTATAGACCCGACCGTCGTGCCCGTCGGCGGTGAGTGCGACGGCCGCGACCGCGGCGATGTCACGCGGGTCGATGACGGCTATGCGCCCCTGACCGTATGGCGCGTGCACGGCGCCGCGGGCGCGGATCGTCCCTGCCCAGTGCAGCGCGTTGGACATGAAGCCGAGCGGGCGCACGATGGTCCACGGCACGCCGCTTGTGCGCACCGACTGTTCGCCCGCGCGGTGCCAGGTGGGAATGGGATCGGTGGCGGTGTCGTCGCCGGCGCGTCCGGACGACAGCTTGACCAATCGCGCGACACCCGCCTGCGCGGCCGCGCCGGCGACGACGGCGTCGTGCTCGGGAATCCGGGGTCCGGTGGACAACAGGAAGACCCGATCCACACCGCGCATGGCCGCGGCCATGCGCGTGGAATCGCCGAGATCTGCGGGGATCACGTCGACGCCGTCCGGCAACGGCGCGGACGCGGGATTCCGGCTGGTCGCGCGGACTTGCTCGCCTGCGGCGAGCAGTTGGCCGATCAGGGCACGGCCGACGGTTCCGGTTGCGCCGGTTACGAGAATCATTGTGTCGCTTCTTCTTTCGAGAGGGCGGACGTTCGGTTCGAGCGCCCGTTGACTGGACCAGCGTGCGACGGAACCTGCGGGAGATCCATCTGTTGCCCATGAATGGTGGAAAAGTTCCACGCTGAGTGGTGATATGAAAGGAATGACCACACTCGATGAGGTGGATCGCGGCCTGGTCCACGCCCTGCATATAGACGGCAGGGCGCCGTTCAGTCAGATCGGCGCGGTCCTGGGCGTCTCTACCCAAACCGTCGCCCGCCGCTACCGCCGGCTGCGGACCGAGGCGGGCCTGCGCGTCGTCGGACTGCCGGACGTGGCCGGAATCGGCAAGGCGCAGTGGCTGGTTCGGCTCACCACCACGACCGCCGCCGCCCAGAACCTCGCCGATTCGCTGGCGCGCCGAGCCGACACCTCGTGGGTCAAACTGATGTCCGGCGGCACCGAAATCCTGCTCGTCGTCGACGTGCCGCTCGGTGCACAGACCTCGCGATCGCTACTGCTGCACGACATTCCGCGCACGGCAGGGATCACCGGAGTCTCCGCGCATCTGGTACTGCACACCTATCTCGGCGGTCCGGGGGTATGGCACGGTCACGTCAACGCACTCAATAGTGCTCAGCAGCAACAGCTTCAGGTTGCCACCGGCACGTCGGACCAGCGGCGAACGCTTTCCCCCGCCGAGACGGCGTTGCTGAGTGCGCTCGGCCGCGACGGTCGTGCCGGCCTCGCCGAACTCGCGGCGGCGACCGGCTGGTCACCGGCAACGGTCACCCGGCGGCTGACCGACCTCCGGAAAACCGGCGCGCTCTTTTTCGATGTCGAATTCGACGACGCGCTATTCGGCGCAACCATCCAGGCCCTGCTGTGGATGTCGATCGCCCCCGCCCACCTCGACGCGGTCGCGACCACGCTGGCGAGCCACGAGGAACTGGCCTTCGTCGTCGCCACCACCGGCTCGGCCAATCTCGTCGCCCAGGCCATGTGCCCGGACCCCGCCGCCCTGCACCGCTACCTGACCGCCCGCCTCGGCGCCCTCGACGCGATCCGCACCCTGGCGACCGCCCCGGTCCTGGCCACGGTCAAAGCCGGCGGCCGGACGATCTCCGCGCTGAAGTCGGCTCGGGCGTCCGCTAGAGCCGCACCTCCGGCGGCCGCGGCCACGGGTTCTCCTCGATCTGCTCGACGGACTGATTGAACCGCGCGATCAACCTGCTCAGCTGATCGACATCGGTACCGTCCCAGTCCGCGACCACCGCCCCGATGCCTTCCCGGCTCTGCATGCGATCGGCGGCCAGCACGTCCAGCCCCTTGATGCTGGCCTGGATCTTGCGCGCGATCCCACCGTCCGGGTCCGGGACGCGGTCGACCAGCCCCTGTTTGAGCATGGCGCCGACCTGGCGGTTGATCGTGGAGATATCGAGCTGGAACGCCTCGGACAGCTCGCGCAGGCTCAGCGGCTCGTCGTACTCGAGCCGGGTCAGGATGAGGAAGGCCGACCGGTCGAGCTGGAAGCCGGGACGGCGGAGCAGCGACGCGGGGAAGTGCCTGGCGAGCAGGGTGAGCTCGAAGACCAGGCGGGTGAGCGCTGCGTTGTCGGCGGGGCGGAATTCGGACATGGGCCTCACTATGTCGGGTGCGTCACGTTATATCCAATTGTGCACGATACACAAGGTGTGTAGCGTGCACATTTGTGACTGTTGCTGCCGACGCGTCCTCGACCGTCTCCGAAACCGACGACCGAAGGCGTCCATCGCCGGCCGTGCTGATCGCGACCCTCGGCATGGTCGGTGTCGTCGTCTCGCTGATGCAGACCCTGGTCATCCCGATCATCCCGACGTTGCCCGACCTGCTGAGCACCTCGGCCTCCAACGCCTCCTGGGTGGTCACCGCCACGCTGCTGGCCGGCGCGGTGTTCACCCCGATCAGCGGCCGGCTCGGCGACATGTTCGGCAAGCGCCGGGTGCTGTTCGTCAACCTGCTCTCGCTCGTCGCCGGTTCGGTGGTCTGCGCGGCCTTCTCCTCGCTGATCCCGGAGATCATCGGCCGATCGCTGCAAGGTGCCGCGGTCGGCGCGATTCCGCTGGGCATCAGCATCATGCGCGACGAACTGCCCGCCGAGAAGGTGGGTTCGGCGATGGCGATCATGAGCGCGACGCTCGGCGTCGGCGGCGCCCTCGGCCTGCCGCTTGCCGCGGCGATCGCGCAGAACGCGGACTGGCACATGCTCTTCTGGACCGCGGCCGGCCTCGGCCTGATCTGTGCCGCACTGGTTTTCGTGT
This sequence comes from Nocardia sp. NPDC056564, assembly GCF_042793755.1. Lineage (NCBI taxonomy): Bacteria > Bacillati > Actinomycetota > Actinomycetes > Mycobacteriales > Nocardiaceae > Nocardia > Nocardia sp. NPDC056564. The sequence goes on along the minus strand of NZ_JBHTUR010000011.1, from coordinate 96,346 downwards.
TCGTGCCGGAGTCGCCGGTGCGCACGCCCGCGCGGTTCGATTTCGGTGGCGCGCTCGGCCTTTCGGTCGCACTGCTGGCGCTGCTGATTCCGATCACCAAGGGCGCGGACTGGGGCTGGGGCAGCCCGACCACGCTGATCCTGTTCGCGGTGTCGCTGGTGGTGTTCCTCGGCTGGGGCGCCTACGAGCTGCGTCAGCGTTCGCCGCTGGTGGACCTGCGGGTCTCGGCGCGGCCGCGGGTGCTGTTCACCAACATCGCGTCCGTCGCGGTCGGCTTCGCGCTCTACGGCATGTCGCTGACCTTCCCGCAGCTGCTGATGGCGCCGGAGCAGACCGGCTACGGCTTCGGCCTGAGCATGGTCAACGCCGGATTGGCGCTGGCGCCAACCGGATTCGTGATGATCCTGCTCTCGCCGGTGTCGGCGAAGCTGTCCGCCGCGCGCGGGCCGAAGATCACCCTTGCGCTCGGTTCCGCGGTGATCGCGGCCGGCTACCTGTGCGCGGTCGTGCTGATGAACAGCGTCTGGGAAATCATGGTGGCGTCGATGATCGTCGCGGCCGGCGTCGGCCTGGCCTACGCCGCGATGCCCGCGCTGATCATGGGCGCGGTGCCGATCACCGAGACGGCCGCGGCCAACGGCCTGAACTCGCTGATGCGCTCGGTCGGCACGTCGACCTCGTCGGCCGTGATGAGCGTCGTGCTGGCGCACATGACCATGCAGCTCGGCGTGCATGTGTTCCCCTCGCGCGACGGGTTCCACACCACGTTCCTGATCGCCACGGCGGCCGCCATTGTCGCGATCGTGCTGACCGCGCTGATCCCGATGCGCAAGGCGCCGGACGCGGCGGCGACGGTCGGGCACGCCTGATCCGAGAAGCGTTGGAGCCGACCCGGATTCGTCCGGGTCGGCTCTTTTTGTGGGTCAATTGCCCCATCGGCCGAGGGCGGCGGCGTGCTCGAGTATCGTCGGCTGTCCCGTTTGGCGCTCGCGCAGCAGCGCGAAGGCGGGAGAAAACGGTGGGGCCTTGTCCGGTCGGGCGGTCGCCTGCGCGACGATGACGTCCACCACCGAAGTCGCCATGGAGTGCCGCGGATACTGCGCGTGAATCGCCGCGCCGAGCTCGTCGCTGATGAACTCCGTGCCCTTGCCGAAGTCGAGCGAGATCCCGTTGGTGGTGAGCATGCAGAGCGGGCCACGGCGATCGGCGATGTGCTGCGCGGTGTGCAGGGCGATGGCCTCCCAGACCGAGTCGACGGCGGCGGCGCCGAGGCCCTGTCCGGTCAGGAACTCCGCGGCCTTGTCCGCCCCGTCGACCTCGAATCGGTGGTTGCCGTTGCCCGCCTCGCTGAGGCCGATGTCGTGCAGGACGGTCGCGGCGAACAGCAGGTCGGGATCGTAGTCCGCATCGGGTGCGGCCTGGATGTGGTCGGCGAAGAGCCGGGCGAACAGGAAGCTGCGGATGCTGTGGTTGGCGATAGCCGGTGATTCCGCCTGGAGCGTCAGGGCCAGGACTGCCCGGGTGAGTGGCGTCTGTGGCAGCGCGAGCGCCGCCGTGGTTTCGCTGGTCATGCCCGACCTCTCTCACATCGGACCGCGAGCGTCGATGCGTGCAAACTGGACAGGAAACTGCTTGTGAGCGTAGGAGAGACCGCGTCGCGTGGCGACATGAGAAGTTCTACAGGCGCGGCCGGGAACTCCGACCGGTGCGGAACCGACGGGACTACCGATGGGTGGCCGTGAACTCGGCGACGCGGTCGGCGATCCGCTCGGGGAACTCGCCGTTGATGGCGTGTGAGGCTTCCGGCCAGACCTCGACCTGCGCGCCGGGGATGGTGCGGGCGGTCTCGGCGGCGCGGGTCGCATCGTGAACTATGCTGCGCCCGGCCAAGATTGCCAGCACCGGAACCTCGATGGCGGCCAGTTCTTCGGCGGTCGGGCGCACCGGCATCGGTTGCGCCGACGTGAAATCCCGCATGGCGGAGGCGATCAGGCGGCCCTCGGGGATCGAGTCGTCCACCGGGATGCCGCCCGAGATCCAGCCGAGCAGCCAGTACCGCACCCGCTTCGGCAGGCCGGGGATGATGCTGCCGAGCGAGACGACGATCATCTTCCAGGTCAGCGGCGCAAAGGTATTCGCCGGATCGAGCAGGGTCACCGAGGCCACGGATTCGGGGCGGCGCATGGCGACCTGGATGGCCAGCCAGCCACCGATGCTGACGCCGAGCAGGTGCGCGCGCGGTAGGCCGAGACCGGAGAGCACTTCGGCGACCCACGTCGCCTGATCCTCCGGGGTGACAAGTTGCTTGTGCTGGCTGCTGGCACCGGGCTCGCCGATGCTGTCGATCGACCAGACGGTGCGCTGCGCCATCAGGCCCGGCAGGTTCGCGCCCCACATCGGCGTCGACGCTTGCCGCCCGGACAGCAGGACCAGTGGCGTGCCGCCCGCGTCGCCGAAGCGATAGGCGCGGACCGGGCCGAACGAGGTCGGCACGGCGACCCGCTCGGCGGGCTCGGGTAGTTCGGCCAGGCCGTCGGTGTAGGCGTCGGCGAATCGGTCGAACGCCGCCTCGGTCGCGAAGTAGCCGACCTTCGCCGCGGGCGTTCCGATATTCGGTTCCAGAAACAACTCGTTGTCGGCCACGAACCGCAGCTTATGCCGCTCGGTGTCCGGCGCGGCGGAACCGGTGTCGGCTGCTCGTGATCTGCCAGCACGATCAGTCGTCCGGGTTCTGGTGAGGTGTTGTGGCGCTGATGGTTTCGGGTGGGACGGCGTCGGTGTAGCGGCGGGCGAGGGTGCGGATGTGGTCGACCAGCTCCGGTGGGTCGTCCACGCGGAAGTCCATCATCAGCATGCTCAGGTAGATGGCGAGGGTTTCCATGGCATCGGCGCCGGTGATCAGGACGCAGGTGTGGGCGTCGACGGCCTCGACGACGCCCACCGCGGGATTGATTCTGGCGATGACGGTTTCGGCGGGAGCCAGCACGGTGACCCGGGCGTGCACCTGCCAGCCCGTGCTGGCGATGTGGCGCATGACGAAGGCGACCAGGTCGTCGCCGGGGAGCGCGCGGGCGGCGAACCGGCGAGTTCCGGGGGCGGCCTGCCGGATCCGGGCGACGGGAATCGCGGTCCAGGAATGGGTTTCGAGGTGGTAGGCGACCAGGTACCAGCGGCGCTGCCAATTGATCAGCCGGTACGGCTCGACTTCTTCGCCGCGTTCCGGTTCCGCCTGCTCGATCAGGACGGTGGCGGTGTCGCGGATGGCGCCGGCCAGCGTGGTCAGGATGGCGGCGGGGACCGGGGCGTCGGGCTCGCGGGAGCCGGTGGTGGCGGGGCCGATCGCGGTGGCCTCGCGTAGCGCGGTCACCTTGCGCTGCAAGCGTTTCGGCAGGATCTGGTCGAGTTTGGCCAGGGCGCGGGTGACGTTGTCGGTGATGTCCGCGATTCCGGTCGCGCCGTCCTCGGCCAGTCCGACGGCGACCGCGACCGCCACGGCCTCGTCGTCGTCCAACAGCAGGGGCGGCATGGTGGTGCCGCGACCCAGGCGATAGCCGCCGACGGCGCCGCGTTGCGCCTGCACGGGATAGCCGAGTTCGCGCAGGCGCTGGATGTCGTTGCGCAGGGTGCGGTCGGTGATCGCCAGCCGGTCGGCGAGCTCCCTGCCGGTGTGCGCGCGATCTTGGAGCAGGGCCAGCAAACGCAGCACGCGCACTGTGGTCGGCGTCACATTTCACCTCCGGATTATTAGGAACGAAACTAGCCTAATGGACGCATAGGCTGATGTCAGAAGCAAGGAACACCCTCTCGAAAGGCTCGGACATGAACGCCACCACCACCTCCATCGCCACCCTCAGCCCGGTGTGGCGCGACGTGCTCGCGGAGTCCTACCGCGCCCTGGCAAACGTGGTCGCCGGTATCGGCGACGACCAGTGGCAGCTGCCGACGCCGTGCTCGGAGTGGACGGTGACGCAGGTGATCCAGCACGCCGCCGGCGACCAGCTCGCCTACGCCGCGGCGCTCGGGATCGGCACCGGCCCCGACTACAACCCCTTCGATCCCTCCGGCACCATCGACGGCGCACCGTCGGCGCTGGTCGAGGTGGCCATCGAGCAGACCGCCGCCGCGTGGGCGACCGTCGCCGACGACACCGAGAACGTGCCGACGCCGTTGCCGCACGGTGCGCTGCCGACGCCGGTCGCCGCGGTGATGTGCGCGCTGGACGCTGCCGTGCACGCCTGGGATATCGCGATCGGCACCGGTCAGGCGTCGCCGCTGACCGAGGAGCTCGCGGGGTACCTGCTCACCGCCGCACGCACCGGACACCCCGCGCCCGGCAGCGGCCAGGAGGCGGAAATCGTTGAGCCGCTGCGGCAGTGGGGCGCCTACGCGGAGATCGTCGACGGTGCGCCCGGCGACAGTGCGGTTGCCGAGTTGCTGCACTACCTCGGCCGGGTGCCGCGGGTCTGATATGGCGCGGTGCGCGGCGGTGGCCGCGCACCTGTGCTGTCCGGGGGAACCGTTGGGGCGCAAGCGGAAATCGTCAGCGAGCGGTGACGAATCCTTCGGCGACCATCCAGTCGCGGGCGACGTCGGCCGGCTCGCGGCCTTCGACATCCACCTGCCGATTCAGCTCCGTGATGGCCTCGTTGGTCAGCCGCTGCGAGATCGGCGCCAGGACGGTGGCCACCTGCGGGTGGGCATCGGCGAAGGACTTCCGCATCACCACGGCCGCATTGTATTTCGGGAAGAAGCGCTGATCATCTTGTAGCAGAACGAGGTTCAGCGCGGGGATGCGACCGTCGGTGGCGGCCACGGAGCCGAACTTGCACTGCTTGCCGTCGGCGGTCGCCTGATAGACCACGGCGTCCTGCACGATCTGCTTGCGGACCTTGCCGACATCGATGTTGTATTTGCGGGCCAGACCCGGGTATCCGTCCTGGCGCACATTGAATTCGGTGCCGACGCAGGTCGCCGCGGCATCCGGGTTCTTCGCGATCAGCGCGGCGTAGTCCGACAGCGTCCGCACGCCGGTCTCCTGTGCGGTGGCCTGGCTCATCAACAGCGCGTAGGTGTTGTTCATCGGCGCCATGTCCGTCCACAGCATGCCGTGTGCGGCGAGGTCGGCGGCGCGGACGGCTTCGAACTGCTCGACCTCGTCCGGGATCGGGGTCTCTTTGCCGAGGTAGTTGATCCAGCCGGTGCCGGTGTAGTCGTAGGCGACGTCGATCTGGCCGTGCAACTGGGCGTCGCGCAGGCTGTTGGAGCCCTGGATGTTCGTCAGGTCGCGCACCTGCGCGCCGGCCGCCGACATGGCGAACTCGATGATGTAGCCGAGGATGTTCTGCTCGGTGAAGTCCTTGGACCCCACGATGATTCGCACCCCGTCGAGCTCCGGAACCGCGACGATGCTGCCCGGGCCCACCCGAAGCGGCACCGCGCCACCGGATTCCAGGCCGCAGGCCGCGACCAGCAGCACACCGGCGGCCAGTGCCACCCCGCGCCAACGCCGGTTCACCCGAGCCCCCTCGGCCCGAGGAACCGCTCGGCGAGCGCGCCGAGCCAGTCGACCAGCAGGGCGAGCGCGACCGCGAGGACGGCGCCGACCACCAGCGTGACGTGGTCGCGCAGCTTGTAACCGGTATCGATCAGGATGCCGAGACCGCCCGCGCTCACCAGGAACGACAGCGTCGCGGTGCCGACCGCCAGCACCAGCGAGGTGCGCAGTCCGGCCAGGATATAGGGCACCGCGAGCGGAAACTCGATGCGACGCAACACCGTTGCCGCCGACATGCCCTGGCCGCGGCCGGCGTCGGTGAGCGTCTGATCGACCTGCTGGTAGCCGAGGATCGTGTTGCGCAGCACCGGAAGCAGCGAATAGAAGGCGATCGGCGCGACCCCGATCCAGAAGCCGGTGGTGCGGGTGGCCAGGTAGAACAGCACGATCAGGCCGATGGCCGGTGCGGCCGCGCCGATATTGGCGATGCCGACGAAAACCGGTGCCAGACGGCGATATCCGGGGCGGGTGAGCAGCGTGCCGAGCGGCACCGCGACGGCGATGACGATCAGCACGACGGTCGCCGAGATCACGATGTGCTGCCAGGTGACGGTCACGATATTGCGCGTGTTGAGACTGGCCTGCTGGGTCGTGGTCAGGTCGCGGGCGAAGGCCCACACCAGCACGCCCGCGGTCAGCGCCAGCACGACCACCGGCTGGACGAACAGCCGGATGCGTTCGGCCCGGCGCTGCGCGGCGGGCGCGGAGGTCGAGGGCGGGGTGCCGGTGGCCGCCGTCACGGCGCGTCACCCGCCGCGGGACGGCCGGATCCGTGCTCGGCGCGCATCGCCGAGAGATGGGTGACCAAGGTGTCGATGTTGATCAGGCCGACGTATTCGCCGCGCTTTCCGGTGATCACCGCGTTCGCCGTCTGATCCGCGAGCAACGCCTCCAGCGCGTCCTGCAGGGTCGAGCGCAGCGAGAGCGGTTCGCCGATCGGTGTGCCGATGCCGCGCAACGAGTCAGCGTGCGCCAGATGGTCGGCCGAGACCCAGCGCAGTGGTCTGCGCTGCCGGTCGAGCACCAGCGCCCACGGCCAGTCCTGTTCGGCCAGCGCGGTCCGCAGCACGTCGACCGGCTCGTCTTCGATGGCGGTCGGGCATTGGCCCATGTCGACATCGCCGACCCGGGTGAGGGTGAGTTGCTTGAGCGAGGCGTCCGCGCCGACGAAACCGGCGACGGTGTCGTCGGCGGGATCGGCCAGGATCGCCGCCGGGGTGTCGTATTGCAGGATGCGGGATTGGTTGCCCAGCACCGCGATTCGGTCGCCGAGCTTGACCGCCTCGGTGAAGTCGTGCGTGACGAAGACGATGGTCTTGCCCAATTCGCCTTGCAGCCGCAGCAATTCGTCTTGCAGCAGGCCGCGGGTGATCGGGTCGACCGCGCCGAACGGCTCGTCCATCAGCAGCACCGGCGGGTCGGCGGCGAGCGCGCGGGCCACCCCGACGCGTTGCTGCTGGCCGCCGGACAGCTGGCGCGGGTACCGGTCGCGATAGGTGCCGGGATCGAGGCCGACCAGGTCGAGCATCTCGTCGGTGCGGGCGGCGATCTTCGTACGGTCCCAGCCGATCAGGCCGGGCACCGTCGCGACGTTCTTGGCCACGGTCATGTGCGGGAACAGTCCGGCCTGCTGGATCGAATAGCCGATACCGCGGCGCAATTCGTCGGGATTCATCGACGCGGCGTCTCGGCCGCCGATGGTGATGGTGCCCGAGGTCGGCTCGATCAGCCGGTTGATCATCCGCATGGTGGTGGTCTTGCCGCAGCCGGACGGCCCGACGAGCACGACGATTTCCCCGGCCGGGATGGTCATCGACACCTCGTCGACGGCCGGATCGCGCTGGCCCGGATAGCGTTTGGTGACCGCGTCGAGCACGATCTGCTCGCCGGACACCGCCGATTCGGTGCCGCCGGAACGGGTTTCGGTGTCAGTCACGAATTCCCCTCGAGGTGGTGAGCCGTCCGACGAGGACGTAGATCCCGTCCAGTACGAGCGCGAGTACGACGATCAGCACCGTGCCGACCAGCGCCTGCGGCACCGCGTTCGGGCTGCCGAGGCGGGCGAGTCCGGAGAAGATGAGGTTGCCGAGGCCGGGGCCCTTGGCGTACGCGGCGATGGCGAGGATGCCCATGATCAGCTGCGTGCTGACCCGGATGCCGGCCAGGATGGCGGGCCAGGCGAGGGGAAGCTCGATGGCGGTGAGCACGCGCAGGCGGTTCATGCCGACGCCGCGCGCCGCGTCGGTCACCGCGGGATCCACCGAGGACAGGCCGATGATGGTGTTGCGCAGGATCGGCAGCAGCGCGTAGAGCACCAGCGCGGTGATGGTCGGGGCGACGCCGAGGCCGAGCACCGGAATCAACAGGCCGAGCAGCGCGAACGACGGCACCGTGAGGATGGCGCTGGCGACGGCCGTCGAGACGGACGAGCCGAGGGGGCTGCGGTGCACCAGGATTCCGATCAGCACCGCGACCACGGTCGCGATCAGCACCGACTGCAACACCGCCGACACATGCAGGTAGGAGTCGATGAGCAGCTGATGTCGCCGGTGTACTACGAAAGTCCACAGCGTGTCCAGGGTCGTACCTCCCCGTCGCCCGGTGTCCTGGGAGGGTAGCGCGGATTCACTTCGCCCGGACGGTATTCCGGGCGGCGGCGCGCCGCCCGGAACCGAGCTCCGTGGTCAGACCGCGGATCTGATATCGGTGTGGACGAAGTCGTTGCCCTTGTAGAGCAGCGGCTTCTTGGTGACGGTGGCGAGTGCGTAGGCGAAGCAATCGCCGAGGTTGAGCTGTGCCCTATGGCCGCTGCCCTTGCCGAAGTCGCGGTACGCGGCGCGGGCGATGGCGGCCTGTTCCAATGAGACTGGAGCGAGTTCGATGTCTCCGTCGTCGATCAACTCCGCGAGGCGACGCGCGATGATCGGGTCCGGATCGCGATCCACCTTGATCGCCACTTCGAAGTGGTTGACCACCGACATCAACCGGCTCTCCGCCGAGTCGAGTGCGTCGATGAAGCTGGCTCGCTCTGGTTCCTTCTTGATGATGGCGAGCAGCGCCGATGCGTCGACGATCATGCGGGCAGCCCCTGCTCGTTGTAGAGATCATCGGTGGTCAGCAACGCGCGGGTCTCGGGCGTCATCCTGGCGTCGATATCCGCCACGATTTCCCAGAGCCGTGCCTTGCGCGTTTGGCGCGCCGTTTCACGCTCGGCGTCAAGTTCTTTCAACATACGTTTCAGTGCCTCCTCGACAACGCTGGTTTGGGACATCCCCGTCCGTTCCGCTGCCTCACGCACCAGGGCGTGCACCTTCTCATTCTTAATGTTCAAACTCACAATGATCTACCCTTCTGTGGCGGGGTGGTAGACACTATACCTTGGTTCCATCGGTGGACGAAATGTGTTTCGCGGGGAACCGTTCGACCTCTTCGTTCGTCCAATTCAGCAAGGGCCGAGACCATGACGAAGGTGGGGGAGAGATGACGGAACAGCAGGTCGGAGGGGCGCACCGGGCCCGGCCACGCAATGCGAGGCCGCGGCATGAGCGGTCGGGTCCGCGGGTGGGGCCGTGGCTCGTTGTCGGTTTGGTGGTGATCGCGCTCGCGGCCGCTGGAGTAGTAGGGGTCCGTTGGTGGCAGGACCGCTCGAATCCGGCGGCCATCGTCGGGGAACGCAGTACCGCCTTCCCGGCGATCGACAAGTCGGCCCTGGATCCGACGCAGGCCAAGATCGTCGCGGTGACCGCGCAGGAGTTTCGCAGTCCGGGCTCGGGCGGCAAGTACGCCGAAGGAGTGAGCGAACCGTGGTGCGCGGACTTCGTCAGCTGGGTGATGCGGGAGGCGGGTGTGCCGCTGGCGAACCCGAATTCGGGGTCGTGGCGGATCCCGGGGGTTTACACGTTGCAGGAGTACTACGCGGGTGCCGGGCGGTTCGCGCCGATCGATGGGTATCAGCCGCGCACAGGTGACGTACTGATGTATGACAGCACAAGCCCATTCGGCCAGCACACGAACATTGTGCTGAAATCCGGAGCGGGGACGGTGACGACCATCGGCGGCAACGAGTTCGGCGAGGTGAGTATCCACACGTTCGCCCTGGCCCAGGTGCCGGGGATCGTGGGTTTCGGCCGATTGTGAGCGGGATTGCCTGCCATCGGCGGTAGCCGGTGCGCGCAGACGGCCGATGAGCGCGCGCGATAGCCCTACGATAGATAGTGACGGCGCCCGGCAGCGCCGTCGCCGATCCCCGCCCTGCCTCCCCCTCATCGGCAGGACGGGGATCTCGGGTTCAGGCTCGTGCAAGCTCTGGGCAATGTCGGTCGCGTACCGTGTCCGTTGTCCATCGAGCGGTGAGGGTTCCGGAACATCTGATGCAGTCGACCGACGAACCGAGTGGCGATCCGGCCTGGATCGACTATGCCGACTTCGGCGAGCGCTTCGTCACGCACGCGGTGACGAAGGACCGGATCGAGGCCGCGGTGTCCGGGATGACCGGACGCGGCATGACGATCGGCCCGTTCTCCCTCGGCCCGGCCGGACTCGCTGGGTTCGTCGCCGAGGGCAAGGTCGGCACGCCGAAGGTGCTGCACAGCGGGCCGCACGTCACGTTCGACGTGACCGTGCCGGTGTCGCTGGCGCTGAAGGTGATGCTCGGCGGCAAGAAGCTGCGGCTGGAAGCCAGGGTCGAGATCGACCTGACCCTGCACGCGCGCACCGCCGACCCGCTGCTGATCGTCATCGATATCCCGCCGGTCACCCAGCGTGACGTCAGCTTCGTGCTGCGCGCCCAGGCGATGGACGCGGCGGGGGAGATGCTGCTGGACCCGATCGCGGGCCTGGTGCAACGCGAGGTCGCGTCCCGGGTGAACGCCATGCTCGCCGACGTACCGGCCCGCCGCGGCCGGGTCTTCGACGTCGAGGCCATCGTGAGCGGTACCCGGTCGGCGCATCGGGAGCAGGCGGAGTTCGACTGGATCGGCTACGACGAATTCGGGCACCGGTTCTTCTCCCGCATCGTGACCCGCGAGCGGGTGTTCGATGTGGTGGAACGGATGGCGGGCCGGCCGATCGAGATCGGGCCGCTGAAGACCGGACCGGGGAAGTCGGCGACGGTCACGGTGCGGGGCAGCGTCCGGGTGCCGCAGCTGGACGACAAGACGGACACGCCGCGGTCTTTCGACCTGACGCTGCCGGTCAGCCTCGACATCACCGTGGACGTGCTCAAGGCCAACCGCTACCGCGCCGACGTGGAGGTGCCGCTGGTGCTGACCGCGCGCGCCGCCGACCCGCTGCTGGTGGTCATCGATGTGCCGCCGCCGGACCAGGACGACATCCGCCTGGAATTCAAGGCGCACGGCGTGCGGGCGGCGACGCTCGGCGCGCTGGCGGGCATCAAGAAGCAGGTGATCGCCCAGGTGGCGAGCGTCGTGCGCAAGGAATTGGCCGACAGTTCCGGCCGCACGATCGACGTCGCCGCTCGGATGAGCGGCGTGCGGTAAGCGCGACCAGCCGGAATCCGCCCAGAATCCCGCACGCACACCAGTGTGACCAATGTGAACGGGTGTGTCCCATGGGTCTAGCGGTTCCCATGTGAATATGGTGAAATAAGTACACGTTCGAGGCTCCCGGCGCGTGCGTACATGTTTGGGGAAGGTGCGCCGGGCACGCTGCGATCCGACGGGCCCGGCGGGGGGCGGCGGAGCGTGACCACGTAGGGACCCGTGAGTGTCGCCAATTGAACACAGCCATCCACGGTCGGGGTTGCGCGAAGGAGTCCTGCGATGCGTTCCAGTTCTGTGTCCCGGCGTGAGCTATTCGGGTATGCCGCAGCGGCAGCCGCGATCGGCCTGACCGTTTCCGCGAAGCCCGCTTCCGCCAATTCGTTCGGCACCCTGATCGATTACGCGGGCGGCGTGCCGTCGGCCGAGTCCATCCGGGACGCCGGACATCTCGGGGTGATCCGCTACGTCTCGGATCGGCGGCCCGGCGCGGAATGGATGGAGGGCAAACCGCTGCGCGCCAACGAGGTCGACGAGTTGCACGCGGCGAACCTGCAGATCGTGTCCTGCTACCAGTTCGGCAAGGGTCCGACCGCGGACTGGCGGGGCGGCCTGGAGGCGGGCAAGCGGCACGCCCAGCGCGGGCTCGACCTGCACCTCGCCGCGGGCGGACCGGACGACGTGCCGATCTACGCGGCCATCGACGACAACCCGACCGCCGTGGAATTCGCCACCATGATCGCGCCCTACCTCCTCGGCTGGCAGTCGGTGCTCGGCAAGGAGAACACCGGCATGTACGCCAACGCGCCCACCATCGAACTGGCCCGCGCCGCAGGCCTGGGTTCCTGGTACTGGCAACACAATTGGGGCTCCAACGGCGTCGTGCATCCCGCCGCGCACCTGCATCAGTTCGAGATCGACAAGCGCTCGCTCGACGGCATCGGGATCGACCTCAACCGCGCGCTCGCCGCCGAGTACGGCCAGTGGTGAACCGCTAGGTCTGGCAGTGGCTCAACGGAGCCTCGCGCAGATCGGGTTCCTCGTCCGGCACCACCCGCAACGTCGGGCGCGAGTCCGGCGCCTCGTGATCGCCGAGCCAGGAGAACAGCGACCAGCGCGACAGGCCGGAGAACGCCGAACCGAGGCTGGTGAACGAGAACGAGGAGATGGCCGACCCGAACGAGCCGACCGACCCGATCGACAACACCGAGCCGACGCTGCCGATGGACAGGATCGAGTAGGCCGAGCCGATGGACAGGATCGAGCCCTCGGACCGGATGGACAGTATCGATCGATGCGAACGCCTGCTCCGGATGGAGCGGCCGGGCCGTATCGAATGTTCGATCGTCGCCATAGTTAGCGGTTTACCACAAACGCCATCCGCGTAGTGGTCATCGCGGCATTTCGCCGCAGCGGTGTCGTGAAAACGACAGGGGCGGCGACTCCGAAGAGTCGCCGCCCCTGTGCGTCGGAAACCTATGCGACGGTGAAGAAGCCCAGCGTCGGCAGGAACGAGCAGGTCCGAGGGTCGGCGTCGTCGGCCTTGGTGGTCAGCGAGCCGGAGATGACCGCGACGATCCGGCCGGCGCCGGTGTCGGCGATCGCGGACAGGGTGGCCGGGCCGCCGGGGTTGATCTTGGCCTCGTCGGTCAGCGGCAGCAGGCCGGACTGCCGGGTGTCCAGGTTCATCCACTGCACGGTCATCGGCGGATTCTGTTCCACCGTCGGCGCTTTGGTGCCGAGCGCGGTGAAGACGAACCCGGCCTGACCGGCCTTCGGTCCGGGCGGCGGCAGCTGGGCCGGGCCGGCGACGGCGAGCGCGGTGCCGATCGAGTCGGCGGTCGGGCCGATGCAGCCCTTGCCGATCGTCGGGTAGAGGAACTGGGCGATGACCGGGCCCTCCTGCGGCAGCTCGGGGCCACCGCCGCCGCTGCCGTCCAGGAAGGTGATGATCCGTTCCAGCGTCGACTTGATCTGCGGCGGAAGCGCCAGTGTCGCAAGCAGTTTGCGCGCCTGATCGAGGATGGCCGACTGCGGGCCCGCCGCGATATCGGCGGGGCCGGCGATCGAGCCGACGATGGCAGGGGCCAGGGCGGCGAGGGCGTCGATCGGGACACCCTCCGGGACCATGGGCACGGTGTTCGGGGTCGCCGCAGGCGCGGGCGCGGGCGCCGCGACCGCTGTCGTCATCGGCGCGGCAAGCGTGGCACTCGCCGCGATGGCGAGCGCGGACAATGCAATCCGCGTTCCTCGGGTGCGAAGCACTGGTCTAGCCGTCCTTACCTCGGGTACATCTGGGGCCGATGCTGAAAAGCCATCGTTTCGGGGGTCACTCTAGGGACATCGCGGCTATGTGTACAGCCGCGTCGCCCTACAGGTGCTGCGGACGATCAGTGTTATCAGACGGTAGCGCGCTACCTGTGTTGCTGGTGTGAAAGGTGATGCAAATGTTATCAGTGATTCGGGAGGGATCTGCTGATCCGAGGGCGCGGCGATCTGGATCGGCGCTGCGGCTAATCTAGTCCCAGCCATCCATTCTTGTCGCCGAACACTCGCATCGCCGGGTGCCGGGCCGACCTACCGCACCCGAGTCGAAAGCCTGCGATTTGAACCGTCAACTCCGATGGGCTGTCTCGGCACTCGGTCTGTCCGTGCTGGCGCGGCTGCTCTGGATGTTCTTGAACAAGAACGGGCTCAACGTCGTCGACCTCCACGTGTACGTGGACGGGTCGGCCTCACTGCTGACCGACAAGCTCTACGACTTCACCTATGCGGAGAAGACCCCGGACTTCCCGCTGCCGTTCACCTATCCGCCGTTCGCCGCGCTGGTCTTCTTCCCGCTGCACTATCTGCCGTTCACCGCCGTCGCGGTCGGCTGGCTGCTGGCCACCGTGGCCGCGCTCTACGTGGTGGTGCGCATCGCGCTGGAGCTGATCCTCGGCGCGGAACGGGTGCGCGAGCCGGGCTGGCAGGCCGCGACGGTCGGCTGGACCGCGCTCGGCATGTGGATGGAACCGGTGCGCACCACGATCGACTACGGCCAGGTCAATGTGTTCTTGGTGCTGGGCGCGATGATCGCGGTGCGCAGCTCGCGCTGGTGGTTGTCCGGCGGTCTGGTCGGCGTCATCGCCGGGATCAAACTGACCCCGGCGATCAGCGGTCTGTACTTCGTCGCACGGCGGCGCTGGCTGGCGGTGTTCTGGTCGGCGGTGGTCTTCGGCGCGACGGTGGGGATCAGCTTCCTGATCGCCCCGCACGAGGCGCGCCGCTACTTCGGCACGCTGCTCGGCGACGCCGACCGGATCGGTCCGGTCGGCTCGGTGTGGAACCAGTCGCTGCGCGGCACCCTGAGCCGGATCCTCGGCTACGACGTGCAATCCGGACCCTGGTGGCTGGCCGGGGTTGTGCTGGTCGCGGTGCTGGCCTTCTTCGCCTGGCGGGTGCTCGGCCCGGACGACCGGATGGGCACGCTGATCATGGTGCAGCTGTTCGGGCTGCTGGTCTCGCCGATCTCCTGGTCGCATCACTGGGTCTGGCTGCTGCCGACGGTGCTGTGGCTGCTCTACGGACCGCTGCGGCGGGCGCCGGGGGCCAAGCTCCTCGCGGGCTACTGGCTGGTGAACACGTTGATCGGGGTGCCGTGGGTGCTCTCGTTCTTCCAGGATTCGATCTGGACGATTCCGCGCCCCGCCGTGCTGGCCTGGCTCGGCGCGGTGGACGTGCTCGGCGCGCTGGTGTTCTTCGTCTGGGTGATCCGGGTCGGCCGCCGCACGCCGCCGGAGCCGGAAGCGGCGCGCGTGACCACCGAGGGCCAGGCCCGCGCCGCCTGATCCGGGTCAGCCGAGCTGCGCGGCCAGTCGATCGATCGTGCGCGCCAGCTCGACGTCCAGCGCGGTGAGGCCGCCGGAATCATGGGTGGACAGCGCGAAGGAGACCTTGCGCCAGCGGATGTCGATGTCGGGGTGGTGATTGGCGGCCTCGGCCGCCTCGGCGACCTGGCGGACCAGCTCGATGCCCGCGAGGAAGGCGGGCGCCTGGACGGTGCGGGTCAGCACGTCGCCGTCCCTGGTCCAGTCCGGCAGTTCGGTCAGTGACTGTTCGAGTTCGGTTTCGGTCAGCAGCGGGGCGCTCATAACCCGGTTCTACACCCGCGCCGGAAGTGATGTCCGTCATTGCCGGAAGGTTCGAGCGCGACGGGCCATCGGACCCGTGGAGCGGGGGCGGGAAGGTCAGGCGGCGCGGGCTTGCTTGAGCGCCTTTTTCAGGTCCTTGCCGCAGATGCCAGCGGCTTCGCACTTCTTCATACGCATAATGACCACAGGGCATTTCAGGCAGCGCGTCTTTTTTCGACAGCACTTCTTCTTCGGTTTCAGGCGCGAAACCTGCTTAGCCTTGACCTTGCCCATGTCGGTTAGCATACCCTTAGTTACGTGCCTGGCGCGGAGGGGTGACCGGAACGCAGGTAGGGTGTATATGGCCGCAATGCCCGGTGAGTTTCGATTCTCCACCTGTTTGCAGGGGTCGGCCGGTACCTACACCTAACAGCAGGAGGATTCAGCGTGTCGTCTGCGCGCGATTTTCGCAACGTCGCCATCGTGGCGCACGTCGACCACGGTAAGACGACGCTGGTCGACGCCATGCTCCGCCAATCCGGCGCGTTCGCCGAGCGGGCCGAGCTCGTCGACCGGGTGATGGACTCCGGTGACCTGGAGCGCGAGAAGGGCATCACCATTCTCGCGAAGAACACCGCGGTGCACCGGCACCACGCGGATGGTTCCGTCACCGTCATCAACGTGATCGACACCCCCGGCCACGCCGACTTCGGTGGCGAGGTCGAGCGCGGCCTGTCCATGGTCGACGGCGTCGTGCTGCTGGTCGACGCCTCCGAGGGTCCGCTGCCGCAGACCCGGTTCGTGCTGCGCAAGGCCCTCGCCGCGTCGCTGCCGGTGATCCTGGTGGTCAACAAGACCGACCGGCCGGACGCCCGGATCGAGGAGGTCGTCGAGGAGAGCCACGACCTGCTGCTCGACCTGGCCTCCGATCTGGACGACTCCGCCGCCGAGGCCGCCGAGCTCGCGCTCGACCTGCCGGTGCTCTACGCCTCCGGGCGCGCGGGCAAGGCGTCCAAGGAGCGCCCGGAGAACGGGCACGAGCCGGACGCGGAAAACCTGGACGCCCTCTTCGACGTGCTGCTCAACAACATCCCGGCGCCCAAGGGCGACCCGGCCGGACCGCTGCAGGCGCACGTCACCAACCTCGACGCCTCCGCGTTCCTCGGCCGCCTCGCGCTGGTCCGTATCTACAGCGGCGAGCTGCGCAAGGGCGCGAACGTCGCGTGGATGCACGGCGACGGCGTCAAGCAGGTGAAGATCACCGAGCTGCTCCAGACCATCGGCGTCGAGCGTCAGCCGGCCGAGGTCGCGGTGGCCGGTGACATCGTCGCCATCGCGGGCATCCCGGAGATCATGATCGGCGACACCCTGGCCGACCTGGAGAACCCGGTCGCGCTGCCGCGGATCAGCGTCGACGAGCCCGCCATCTCGGTGACCATCGGCACCAACACCTCGCCGCTGGTCGGCCGGGTGCAGGGCCACAAGCTCACCGCCCGCATGGTGAAGTCGCGCCTGGATCAGGAACTGGTCGGCAACGTGTCGCTGCGCGTGCTCGACATCGGCCGCCCGGACGCCTGGGAGGTGCAGGGCCGCGGTGAGCTCGCGCTGGCCATCCTGGTCGAGCAGATGCGCCGCGAAGGCTTCGAGCTGACCGTCGGCAAGCCGCAGGTGGTCACCAAGCTGGTCGACGGCAAGGTGCACGAGCCCTACGAAGAGCTGACCGTCGACTGCCCCGACGAGTACCTCGGTGCGGTCACCCAGCTGCTGGCCGCCCGCAAGGGCAAGATGGTGCAGATGACCAACCACAGCGCGGGCTGGGTGCGGATGGAGTTCATCGTCCCCTCGCGCGGTCTCATCGGCTTCCGCACCGACTTCCTCACCGACACCCGCGGCACCGGCATCGCCAACGCGGTCTCGCACGGTTACGCGCCGTGGGCCGGCGAGATCCGGGCCCGCCACACCGGCGCGCTGGTCTCCGACCGGGCCGGCTCGGTGACCCCGTTCGCGATGATCCAGCTCGCCGATCGCGGCCAGTTCTTCGTCGAGCCGGGCGCGGACACCTACGAGGGCATGGTCGTCGGCATCAACCCGCGCGCCGAGGACCTCGACATCAACGTCACCCGCGAGAAGAAGCTGACCAACATGCGCAGCGCGACCGCGGATGTGTTCGAGACGCTGGCCAAGCCGTTGCATCTGGACCTGGAAGCCGCGATGGAGTTCTGCGCCGACGACGAGTGCGTCGAGGTGACTCCGGAGGTGGTCCGGGTGCGCAAGGTGATCCTGGGCGCGACCGAGCGTGGCCGCGAACTGTCGCGTCGAAAGGCTCGGGACCGGGCCGCGCTGTAAGTCGCGGGTAGAGTGCGCAGCGTGAGCACGGGGGCAAGGAATCGCGCCACGTGGCGCGCACTGCTGATCATCGTGACGGCGTCGTTGACGGTGTTCGCCGGTTGCACGGCGAACCCGCCACCGCCGATCGAGACGACCGACAGCCCGAAGACGACGCAGGCCAAGCCGGGCAAGAGCACGGTGGTCGTCGCGATCGACACGATCGGGATCGGGTTCAATCCGCATCTGCGCTCGGACCAGTCGCCGGCCTCGGCCGCGTTGAGTTCGATGGTGCTGCCGAGCCCGTTCCGCCCGGTGCCGAGTCCGGCGGCGCCGGGCGTCACCGACTGGGTGCCGGACACGTCGTTGCTCGCCTCGGCCGAGGTCAGCGCGCAGGATCCGTTCACCATCACCTACACGCTGCGCAACGAGGCGAACTGGTCCGACGGTGCGCCGATCGCCGCCGAGGACTTCCAATTCCTCTGGCAGCAAATGATTTCCCAGCCCGGCGTGATCGACTCGGCGGGCTACCGGCTGATCACCGACATCGGCTCGGCCGACGGCGGCAAGCTGGTCACGGTGAAGATGCGGGAGCCGTATCCGGCGTGGCAGCAGCTGTTCACCAATCTGCTGCCCTCGCATCTGATGAAGGATTCGCCCGGCGGGTTCCAGGACGGCTGGGTGAAGAGCATCCGGGTGTCCGGCTCACAGTTCGCGATCAAGAACGTCGATCCGCAGCGGGAGGAGGTCCTGCTGGAGCGCAACGCGCGCTTCTGGGGGACCCCGGCCGCGCCGGACGAGATCCTGCTGCGCCGCGGCGGCACGCCCGCGCAGCTGGCGGAGTCGTTGCGCACCAACGACGCGCAGATGACGCTGGTGCACGGCGGCGTCGCGACGCAGGCCCAGCTGGCCGCCATTCCGTCGGTGCGCACCGCGATCATGCCGCAGTCGCGGGTGCTGCAACTCGCGCTCAACGCCAGGACCGGGCCGGTGAGCGACATCCGGGTCCGGCGCGCGGTGCTGGCGCTGCTCGATCCCGCGCTGCTCGCCACGGTCGGCGCGCAGACCGGCGGCTGGGTGGAACCGGCTCGCGCACAGATACTTTCGCCGTCCGATCCCGGCTACGCGCCCACCTCGCCGCCGCGGCCGCCGGCCGAGGAATCGTTCGCGTTGCTCGCGGAGGCCGGCTATGGCCGGGCGCCGGAGCCGCCGCCGGTGAACTCGCCGACCTCGCCCGCGCCGACCCCGCGCCCGGTCGCGAAAAACGGTAAATCCCTGTCGATTCGGATCGGCGCGGCCGAGGGCGACACCACCGCCATCGCGGTCGCCAACACCGCCGCCGACCAATTGCGCAGTGCCGGAATCGATGCCACGGTACGCAGCGTCTCCGCCGATCAGCTCTACGGGCGCGAGCTCGTCGAGGGCACGGTCGACGCGATAGTCGGCTGGGAGCGTGCGGGTTCCGATCCGGCCACCGTGCTCGCGTCCCGATATGGTTGCCCGCCACCGGAACCCGGCACCGGCACCACCGGTACGGCGCAGCAGAGCTCGGACCCGGCGCGCCGCGCGCCCGCCAACCTCTCCGGCGTGTGCGACCCGGCGCTGCAACTGCCGATGGACGAGGCGTTGCGCGGCATCGAGACCGGCCGGGTGCTGGCCGAGGCCGAGCCGAAGCTGTGGGAGCTGGCCACGGTGCTGCCGATCGTGCAGGACAACGTGGTCGCCGCGGCAGGCCCGCGGGTGGACGGCGCGTCGCTCAGCGGCAGCATCCAGGTCGGCATCTTCGGTGACGCGAGCCAGTGGCGCAAGATCCAATGACCGGCGGCCTGCTGCTGGTGCACGCGCACCCGGACGACGAATCCATCACCACCGGTGGCACTATCGCGCACTACCGGCGCCGCGGCGTGCCGGTGACCGTGGTGACCTGCACGCTCGGCGAGGAGGGTGAGGTCATCGGCGACGAGTGGGCCCAGCTCACCGCCGACCGCGCCGATCAACTCGGCGGCTACCGCATCCTCGAACTGACCCGGGCCCTGCGGGCCCTGGATGCCGCGCCGCCGCGTTTCCTCGGCGGCGCAGGCCACTGGCGCGACTCCGGCATGGCAGGCACCCCGGCCGCGGACAAGCCCGGGGTGTTCGTGAAGTCGGGTGACGAGGCCGTGCGCGCGCTGACCGAGGTGATCCTGGAACTGCGCCCGCGGGTGGTGATCGGCTACGACCCGAACGGCGGCTACGGCCACCCCGACCACATTCGCGCCCACCAGATCACCACGGCCGCCGTGCATTCCGCCGCCGAGCAGGGCTGGGACACGCCGAAGTTCTACTGGACCGTCACCGACGCCGACATGCTGCGTCAGCACACGAGCGCGCTGGCCAAGCGCACCGTGGACGGGTTGCCCGGCGCTTTGCCGCCGGGCTGGCGGCTGCCCGCCGAGGGCGAGCTGGCCAGCGTGCCGAGCCGCACCGTGACCACCACCATCGACGTGTCCGACGCGCTCGCGGCCAAGCGGGCCGCGCTGCGGGCGCACGCCACGCAGGTCACGGTGGCGCCGTCCGGCCGCGAATTCGCCCTGTCCAACAATGTTGCTCAGCCGGTACTGCCGGAGGAGTGCTACGCCCTGGTGCGCGGTCGACGCGGACCGGTCGGTACGGACGGTCGCGAACATGATCTGTTCGCCGGCCTCGAATAGCGAACTTCCAGCGATGCGGCGGCTGGCCTTCCGCACTTCCTGCTGGATTTCGGCGTAATCTTCGAATGTGCCCTGAGCTGCGAGTATTCGTAGCTTGAGGGTTGCTGTTACCCCGAAATATTTCGCCGGGTACCGTTCCCGTGATCTCGAATTCATCGATGTGGAGGGCGAAGCGGTTCATGACGGCGGTCGGCGACAAGGCTCACCTCAGCCTCGAGGACGAGGGTTATCACAAGAGTCTCAAACCGCGGCAGCTGCAGATGATCGCCATCGGTGGCGCCATCGGCACGGGGCTGTTCCTCGGTGCGGGCGGCAGGCTCGCCAATGCGGGACCGGGACTGTTCCTGGTCTACGGCGTCTGCGGCTTCTTCGCGTTCCTCATCCTGCGCGCGCTCGGCGAACTCGTGCTGCACCGGCCGTCCTCCGGGTCGTTCGTGTCCTACGCGCGTGAGTTCTTCGGCGAGAAGGCCGCGTTCGTGGCCGGCTGGATGTACTTCCTCAACTGGTCCATGACCGGCATCGCCGACACCACCGCGATCGCCCAGTATTTCCACTACTGGTCCGGATTCAGCAGCATCCCGCAGTGGTTGCTCGCGCTCATCGCGCTGGTCGTGGTGCTCAGCATCAACCTGATCTCGGTGAAGTGGTTCGGCGAGATGGAGTTCTGGGCCGCGCTGGTCAAGGTGTTCGCGCTGAGCGCGTTCCTGATCGTCGGCACGATCTTCCTGATCGGCCGGTTCACCGTGCAGGGCAACCCGACCGGGCCGAGCGTGATCGCCGACAGCGGCGGGCTGTTCCCGACCGGGGCGCTGCCATTGGTCGTGGTCGTCTCCGGTGTGGTGTTCGCGTACGCCGCGGTCGAATTGGTCGGCACGGCGGCGGGCGAGACGGAGAATCCGGCCAAGATCATGCCGCGCGCGATCAACTCGGTGATCGCCCGGATCGCGATCTTCTACGTCGGTTCGCTGGTGCTGCTCGGCCTGCTGCTGCCGTACACCGCCTACACCGCCAAGGAGAGCCCGTTCGTCACCTTCTTCACCATGCTCGGCGTGCCCGGCATCGGCAGCGTGATGAACCTGGTGGTGCTCACCGCCGCGTTCTCCAGCCTCAACGCCGGCCTGTACTCGACCGGGCGCATCCTGCGGTCCATGTCGATGAACGGCAGCGCGCCGAAGTTCACCGGGGTGATGGGGCGCAACGGCGTTCCCTACGGCGGCATCCTGCTGACCAGCCTGATCGCGCTGATCGGCATCGCGCTCAACGGCGTGGTGCCGGACCAGGCGTTCGAGATCGTGCTGAACCTGGCCTCGCTCGGCATCGTCGCCTCCTGGGCCACCATCGTGCTGTGCCAGCTGCAGCTGTGGCGGTGGTGCAAGCAGGGCAAGGCGGAACGCCCGTCGTTCCGTATGTTCGGCGCGCCCTATACCGGGCTGCTCACGTTGGTGTTCCTGTTCTTCGTGGTGGTGCTCACCGGCTTCGACTATCCGGTGGGTACCTGGACCGTCGCCTCGCTGGTGCTGATCATCCCGATGCTGATCGTCGGCTGGCTGGTGGCGCGCAAGCGGGTGCTGTCCATCGCCGAGGAGCGGATGGGCTATACCGGCGAGTTCCCGGTGGTGGCCAACCTCCCGGTCGACGGCGAGAAGAAGTGATCATGCGGGGCACGGCCGCCGCGGCGCCGGAATAGACTCGCTCCCATGTACAACTGGTCGGTCCAGGACGCGATCGTCGCGTTCGTGGACAGCATGAAGCCGAACTGGCAGGCGCAACACGACCTGTATCTGACGGTGCTGCACGGGTTCGTCGACATGCAGAGTCACCTGTTGACCCTGCTCGGCTTCCCGCCGGTGCCGTGAGAACGGCCGTCGACGGCCAGCCGGGCGGCCGCGCGCCCGTGTCGTATCTGGAGTCGCCCGCCCCGGCGGCGCCCTGGTTGGCGCCGCTCATCCTGGTGGTGCTGGTGATCGACGCGTTCATCACGCTGGCGCTGGAGGTGCTGTACCTGCCGACCTACTTCGGCAGCACCGCGTTTCCGTTGTCCGGGGTGCTGGCGGGGGTGGTGAACATCCTGCTGGTGATGGGTGCCCGTGCCGTCTCGACCAGGGTCGCGGCGATGTTCCTGCCGCTGGCCGCGTGGACTTTCGGATTCCTCGTCTGCGCGAGCACCGGCCCCGGCGGGGACATCATGCTGGCCAGCGACTGGCGCACCGTGCTGCTGCTGTTCTGCGGACTGGTGCCGCCGCTGATCTACCTCTATATCCGGATCAACTCCGGGCTGTTCAGCCGGCGTTAGCGCTCGCCGAGCTGGCCCGGCGTGACCGAGTCGATGAGCGCCCAGGCCTCGTCGATCGGTAGGTCGAACACGTGGTAGCGCTTCTTGCCCGCGGCGGCGGCCGCGACGACGGTGGCCACGCCGGCCCGGCGCTGGAAGAACGACTGCCGGACGGTCCAGCCGATCACCCCCGGCGCTTCGAGGCAGTCCCGGTCGCGGCCCAGTGAGCCGGACCGGGTGATCAACCAGGCTGGGCTGGTAGGGGTTTCGGGCAGCACGGTGTGACCGAGGCCGCGATACCGGTCTTCGGCCAACGCGATCGCGATCGGGACCAGCAGCGCCGGAATCACGTACCACCACGGCGAAAGGCCC
Source organism: Nocardia sp. NPDC056564 (assembly GCF_042793755.1). Lineage (NCBI taxonomy): Bacteria > Bacillati > Actinomycetota > Actinomycetes > Mycobacteriales > Nocardiaceae > Nocardia > Nocardia sp. NPDC056564. The sequence continues at coordinate 73,523 of NZ_JBHTUR010000011.1, read as the reverse complement.
GCACCCGCGACCGAGAAGCCGAGCATGACGACGGCGGCCACGGCGATCGGGCCCAGCGTGCGGGTGTACCGCCTGCGCCGCGCGATCGGCCCGTGCGGAGTGAGCGGCGCGCTGCCGGGCGTCGGACCCGCGGCCGGCGGGGCAATCACCTTGTCCTGGAACTCATCCGGCGCGAGCAGATGGCTCAACGTGTGCTCGATGGCGGTGCGCGGCGCCTGCGGCAGAATCTTCTGCCGCGGGCTCGCCCCGACCATGATGGCCTCCAGTTCGGCCGCGCCGGCCAGCCGCAGCAGCAGCGGCTCGTTCACCGTGGCGCCGCGGAAGCGGGCCAGATCCAAAGTGATCTGCCGGGTGGTGAACAAACCGTGGCGCAGGTGCAGCGTCCGGCCGTCGTCGATCACCCGCAGGCCGAAATACGTGGTCAGATACCGCGCACAGGCCGCGAGGCTGACGATGAGCACGACCACCAGGATCAGCCCGGCGGTGCCGATCGCGATGAGCGCCGCACCGCCGTTCTCCACCCGCTGCACCGCGTTCGACCGGAACAGCACCTGCCCGACGCCGTACTGGAACGCCAGGCCGACGATCGGCGCGATGATCGCGAAACCGGTCAAGGACAGCGGCGCGTACCGGACCCAGCCCGGATTCCAGTGCGCGATCTCGCGGCCGGGTCGCGCGTCCTGGCTTGCGGGGTCCGCGGTGTCGTCCGGAACGGGTTGTCCGGCAACGCTTTGCGGCGCCTGCGCGGTGTGCGCCAGCAACGCGGTCCGCAGGTCGGGCACCAATCGTGCGTCCAGCGCGTCCAATTTGAACTTCTCGCCCGAATCCGCCTGCTGCCCGGTGCCGATGGCCAGCACCGCCAGGCCGAGCAGCCGGTGCAGCAGGTCCGCCTCGATGTCCACCGACCGGATCCGCGACCGCGGCACCGCGAGCTTCTTGCGCTGCACCAGCCCGGTGCGCAGCTCGACATGGGTCGGCCCGACCCGATACGTGGTGGTGAACCAGCGGGTGAGCGCGAACCCGACGATCAGGGCCAGCGGGATGATGCTCCACACATGGTTGCCGCTGCTGGTGCCGAGGATCACCGACCCGATCAGCACCGGGATGAACTTCACCACCTCGGTGACCGGATGTACCAACAGCATTCGCTTGTCCAGCCGCGACCACGGTTGATCGGTCTGCGGCGCGAGCGCCTCCACGGAACTCACGTCGCGTCGCCCCGATGCTGTGCCGCGATCCGGGTCAGCCGGGTGACCGTCTCCTCGGCCACCGGCAGATCGAGTTCGGAGATCTGCACCGCGCCGGCCGACGAGGCGGTGGTCACCGTCACCGTGGCCAGGCCGAGCAACCGCGCCAACGGGCCGCGTTCGGTGTCCACCGTCTGCACCCGCGAGATCGGCGCCACCCGGCTCTCCTGGGTGAGCCAGCCGACCCTGGTGTAAACGGCCTCCTCGGTCACCTCCCACCGGTGCACCGCATACCGCCACCACGGCACCACGCCGATGTTCAGCCCGGCGAGCACCAGCGTCACCAGGAACACGCCGAGTTGCCACCCCCGATTGCCGGAGTCGAGCACTGCCCACACGAGCTGCGCGGCGAACGGCACCACCCAGACCACAGCGGCCTGAATGGTCCACAAGAGTTTCGCCTTCGGACTGGGGCGCCAGGCCGGATCGGCCATGATCGTGCGCGGCTGCGACATGCCTGCCATGGTTCCACGAACTCCGGCCGCGGGGGCTGCCGATCGCGCGCGGCGCGGCGCGACCGGCCCGGCAGCGCGGGGATGCACCCCGGCGCCGGTGGAATTTCCCCGGGCCTCGCGCAGTTGTGAACGCTCACATGGTGCCTCGCTGTCCCAGGGCTCCGTGGTGAGCGCAGCGTCCCGTGCCCGGTGGGTTCCGGTCGTTACGCTCACTCATCAGCATCGGAAGGAGACAGGTCCGGATGGTTAGCGCATGATCGAAGCTGTGACTGAGCGTAGCGAAGGAACCACCACCACAGCACCACCGATCGCGGTGGAGCCGAGCGTCAGCGAGGCGGAGGCGTGACCGAACTGCCGAGGCCGACCATTCCAGCCGCACCACCTTCCCCCTCGGCCATGCGCCGGGCCCTGCGACGAGCGCGTGACGGCGTCACGCTGAACGTGGACGAGGCCGCCGTGCTCCTGCACGCGACCGGCGACGATCTGAAAGATTTGAGTCACAGCGCGGCGCGGGTGCGCGATGCCGGGCTGGAGTCGGCCGGCCGGCCCAGGACGATCAGCTATTCGCGCAATGTCTTCATCCCACTGACCCGCCTCTGTCGGGACAAATGCCACTACTGCACCTTCGTCACCGTGCCGGGCAAGCTGCGCGCCGAGGGCAAGGGCATGTTCCTGGAACCCGACGAGGTGCTCGACATCGCCCGGCGCGGCGCCGCGCTTGGCTGCAAGGAAGCCCTGTTCACCCTGGGTGATCGGCCCGAGGATCGCTGGCCGGAGGCCGCGCAGTGGCTCGACGAGCGCGGCTACGACTCCACCCTGGACTACCTGCGCGCCGTCTCGATCATGGTGCTGGAGGAGACCGGACTGCTGCCGCACCTGAACCCCGGTGTGATGTCGTGGGAGGAGATCTCCCGGCTCAAGCCGGTCGCGCAGTCCATGGGCATGATGCTGGAGACCACCTCCACCCGGCTGTTCACCGAGAAGGGCGAATGCCACTACGGCAGCCCGGACAAGGACCCGGCGGTCCGGCTGCGCGCGATCACCGACGCGGGCAGGCTGTCGGTCCCGTACACCACCGGCCTGCTGGTCGGCATCGGCGAGACGATCGCCGAGCGGGCCGAGTCGATCATGGCGATTCGTAAGCAGCACAAGGCGTTCGGGCACATCCAGGAAGTCATCATCCAGAACTTCCGGGCCAAGGACGACACCGCCATGCGCGACGTCCCGGACGCGGGTATCGAGGAGTTCCTGGCCACCATCGCGGTGACCAGGCTGCTGCTCGGCCCGGACGTGCCGGTGCAGGCGCCGCCGAATCTGGTGTCGCACGAGGACTGCCTGGCGCTGATCGACGCGGGCATCGACGACTGGGGTGGCGTGTCGCCGGTGACGGTGGATCACGTGAACCCGGAACGGCCCTGGCCGAACCTGGACACCCTGCGCGAGATCACCGAGGCGGCCGGCTACCAGCTGGTCGAGCGGACCTCCGCGCACCCGAAATACGTGCGAGCGGGCAGCCCGTGGATCGATCCGCGGATCGGCGCACACGTCGCCGCGCTCAGCGATCCGGTCACCGGCCTGGCCGATCCGGACGCGATGCCGGTCGGTCTGCCCTGGCAGGAACCGGACCAGTCCTGGGAGTCCGCCGGTCGAGTCGACCTCAACACCTCGATCGACACCGAGGGCCGCAACACCGAGAGTCGGAGCGACTCCGCGATCGGCCAGGACGTGGTGGGCGCGTTCGGCGACTGGGACACCATCCGGGAGCAGGCCCGCGACCTCGCGGTCGTCGCGCCGGAACGGCTCGACTCCGAGGTGCTCGCCGCGCTGCGGGCGGCGGAGAAGGATCCGGCGGGCCTCTCCGATGCCGAATACCTGGCCCTGGCCACGGCCGACGGCGCGAACCTGGAGGCAGTGGCCGCGCTGGCCGATCAACTGCGCCGTGACACCGTCGGTGACGACGTCACCTACGTGGTCAACCGGAACATCAACTTCACCAACATCTGCTACACCGGCTGCCGCTTCTGCGCGTTCGCCCAGCGCAAGGGTGACGCCGACGCGTTCACGCTGAGCATGGACGAGGTCGCCGACCGGGCCTGGGAGGCGCACGTCGACGGCGCCACCGAGGTCTGCATGCAGGGCGGCATCGACCCCGACCTGCCGGTCACCGGCTATGCCGACATCGTGCGGGCGGTGAAGCAGCGGGTGCCGTCCATGCACGTGCACGCGTTCAGCCCGATGGAGATCGTGAACGGCGCCTCCCGCGGCGGGCAGAGCATCCGGGACTGGCTGGTCGCGCTGAAGGAGGCCGGCCTGGACACCATCCCCGGCACCGCCGCGGAGATCCTGGACGACGAGGTGCGCTGGGTGCTCACCAAGGGCAAGCTGCCCACCTCGGCCTGGATCGACGTGATCACCACCGCACATCAGATCGGCCTGCGCTCCAGCTCGACCATGATGTACGGGCACGTGGACAACCCGAAGCACTGGGTCGGGCACCTGCGCGTGCTGCGCGGAATCCAGGACGAGACAGGCGGTTTCACCGAGTTCGTGCTGTTGCCGTTCGTGCATCAGAGCGCGCCGCTGTACCTGGCGGGCGCCGCACGGCCGGGGCCGACGAACCGGGACAACCAGGCCGCGCACGCGCTGTCGCGGATCATGCTGCACGGGCGGATCGAGAACATCCAGACCAGCTGGGTGAAGCTCGGCACGATCGGCACCAGGGTGATGCTGAACAGCGGCGCCAACGACCTGGGCGGCACGCTGATGGAGGAGACCATCTCCCGGATGGCCGGCTCGCAGCACGGCTCGGCGAAGACCGTCGCGGAGCTGGTGGACATCGCCGCGGGCATCGGCCGTCCGGCCCGCGAACGGACCACCACGTACGGCGTTCCGCAGCACAAGGTTTCGGCGTTGCCCCTCACCGTGGGATAGCGGCGTAGGCTTCCGGTAACTGCCGGTGGCGGTGATAGGCAAGGCCGCACGCGGCGATCGAATTCGGATCTGGCCGGATTGTCGGAATACCGGCAGCCCGACCGGGAGGTTTCCGAACAGCCGGGGCCGTACCCGCGATGACGTGGGACGGCTCCGAACAGCCTGGTCCTGACCGGGGTTTCGGACGGCGAGAGTGGCGTGCGGAACATCCGAAGTTAGGCAAGGCTGACCCGGAGTAGCGTGGGGTGTCCGGATAGGGTTTCGCTGGGCGGACTATCCCCGTAAGGTGAGGACAGACTAGGAGAGCGGCAGTGCCGTACATCATCGCTGAACCGTGCGTTGACGTGAAGGACAAGGCATGCATCGAGGAATGCCCCGTGGACTGCATCTACGAGGGTGGTCGCATGCTGTACATCCATCCCGACGAGTGCGTGGACTGTGGTGCATGTGAACCGGTGTGCCCGGTGGAGGCGATCTTCTACGAAGACGACACCCCGGACCAGTGGTCCGGCTACGTGAACGCCAACGTCGACTTCTTCAACGAGCTGGGCTCGCCCGGCGGCGCGACCAAGGTCGGCCAGGTCGAATACGACCCGCCGTTCATCAAGGAACTGCCGCCGATGGCGAGCGAGTAGCTCTGCCGTGTCCGCGCGCAACCGGGTCAGCAGTCTGCTCCCCGACTTTCCCTGGGACACCATCGCTTCGGTGAAGGCGAAGGCGGCGACGCATCCCGGCGGGATCGTCGACCTGTCGGTCGGCACCCCGGTGGACCCGGTCGATCCGCTCATCCGCACGGCCCTGAGTTCGGCCTCGGCGGTACCCGGTTACCCGGCCACACACGGCACCCCCGAGCTGCGCGCGGCGGCGGTGGACGCGCTCAAGCGGCGCTACGGGATCACCGGTCTCGACCCGGCTTCGGTATTGCCCGCGATCGGCACCAAGGAACTGATCGCCGGCCTGCCCCGGCTGCTCGGCCTCGGCGCGGACGACCTGGTCGTGATTCCCGAGGTCGCCTACCCGACGTACGAGGTGGGAGCGCTGTTCGCGGGCGCGCAGATCGTGCGCGCCGACGGGCTCACCCAGCTCGGCCCGCGGACGCCCGCGCTGATGTTCGTGAACTCGCCGTCGAATCCGACGGGTCGCGTGCTCGGCGTGGACCACCTGCGCAAGGTCGTCGAATTCGCCCGCGAACGCGACGTGATCGTCGCCTCCGACGAGTGCTACCTCGGCCTCACCTGGGCGGGCCGGGCGGTCTCCATCCTCGACCCCGAGGTCAGCGCCGGCGATCACACGAATCTGCTTGCCGTGCATTCGCTTTCGAAGACCTCGAACCTGGCGAGCTACCGCGCCGGCTTCGTCGCGGGCGACCCGGCCCTGGTCACCGAACTCCTGGAGGTGCGCAAGCACGCCGGAATGATGGTGCCGTTCCCCATCCAGGCCGCGATGACCGCCGCCCTGAGCGACGACACGCACGAGGCGCAGCAGCGCGAGCGCTACCGGGTCCGGCGCGAGGTGCTGCGAAAAGCCTTGGAGCAGGCCGGTTTCCGCATCGATCACTCGGAGGCGGGCCTCTACCTCTGGTCGACCCGCGGCGAACCGTGCCGCGCCACCCTCGACTGGCTCGCCGACCGCGGCATCCTCGCCGCGCCCGGCGACTTCTACGGGCCCACCGGCACCGAGCACGTCCGGATCGCCCTGACCGCCACCGACGAACGCATCGCCGCCGCCGCCGAGCGGCTGACCGCCGCGGCGTAACCGGCGGGGTCGCGCAGGGCCGGGCCGTCGCCCGACACGCACGACCGGCCGAGGGCGTGGGGCGCGAACCGGCGTTAGCCTGAAGTATGGACGCTGTCACGGTTGTTCCTACCCCCGGCAACGAGCCGGTGCACGCCTACGCGCCCGGCAGTCCGGAGCGGGAACGGCTGGTCGCCAAGTTGACCGAGATCGCCGCGGAGACCGTCGAGATACCGCTGGTCATCGGCGGTAAACACCGGCCGGGCAGCGGGGAGCGGCACAGTATCGTCGCCCCGCATCGGCACAGTCAGGTGCTGGGGACCTACACCGACGCCACGCGGTCCGAAGCGCAGGGCGCGATCGACGCGGCGATGGCGGCGGCGCCGGGGTGGCGCAGCTTGCCGTTCGACGAGCGGGCGGCGGTGTTCCTGCGCGCGGCGGATCTGCTGGCCGGGCCGTGGCGGGAGACGGTGGCCGCGGCGACCATGCTCGGGCAGTCGAAGTCGGCGCAGCAGGCCGAGATCGATGCGCCGTGCGAGCTGGTCGACTTCTGGCGATTCAATGTGGCGTTCGCGCGGCAGATCATGCAGCAGCAGCCGGAGTCGAGCGCGGGGGTGTGGAACCGGCTGGACTATCGGCCGCTGGAGGGGTTCGTCTACGCGATCACGCCGTTCAACTTCACCGCGATCGCCGGGAACCTGCCGACCGCGCCCGCGTTGATGGGCAACACGGTGGTGTGGAAGCCGTCGCCCACGCAGACGTTGTCGGCGTACTACACGATGCGGCTGCTCGAGGCGGCCGGCCTGCCGCCGGGCGTGATCAATATGGTGACCGGTGACGGTATCGAGCTGTCCGAGGTGGCGCTGGCCGATCCGCGGCTGGCCGGGATTCATTTCACCGGCTCCACCAAGACCTTTCAGTATCTGTGGCAGCAGGTCGGCGCGAATATCGGCCGGTATCACGGCTATCCGCGGCTGGTCGGGGAGACCGGCGGCAAGGACTTCGTCGTCGCGCATCCTTCGGCCGATCCGGATGCGTTGCGGGCCGCGCTGATTCGCGGCGCCTACGAGTATCAGGGGCAGAAGTGCTCGGCGGCCTCGCGCGCCTATATCGCGCGGTCGGTCTGGCGCCGGATGGGCGAGGACTTCCTGCACCTGACCGAGGGGCTGACCTACGGTGACGTGGCGGACCTGTCCAATTTCGGTGGGGCACTGATCGATCGGCGCGCGTTCGACAAGAACGCCGCCGCGATCCGCCGGGCCAGGGACGCCGGGGTCACCATCCCGGTCGGCGGCACCTACGACGACAGCGAGGGGTATTTCGTCCGGCCCACGGTGCTGCTGGCCGATGATCCGCACGACGAGTCCTTCGCCACCGAGTATTTCGGCCCGATCCTGTCGGTGCACGTCTACGACGACGCCGCACCCGATGCGTACGCGGCCATTCTGGCCGAGGTGGACGCCGCCGCGCCCTATGCGCTGACCGGCGCGGTGTTCGCACAGGATCGGCAGGCGATCGAACAGGCAGGCGCCGCACTGCGATTCGCGGCGGGCAACTTCTATGTCAACGACAAGCCGACCGGAGCGGTGGTCGGTCAGCAGCCGTTCGGCGGCGCGCGCGCATCCGGCACCGACGACAAGGCGGGCTCCCCGCTGAACCTGCTGCGCTGGGTCGCCGCGCGCACGATCAAGGAAACCTTCGTCCCGCCCAGCGATTACCGCTACCCGCACATGGGGGAGTGACCGGTGCATCCGCTGCGTCCCCTCATTCTCGCGGCGGCGGAGTCGCCGCGGATGAAGCGCGCGCTCACCGGCATTCCGATCACCGCCGACATCGTGCGGCGGTTCGTCGCCGGGGAGACCAGGGCCGAGCTGATCGAGGTGGCGCAGGCGCTGCTGGACAGCGGCCGAATGGTCAGCGTGGACTTCCTCGGCGAGAACACCACCGACCGGAGCCAGGCCGATGCCACGGTGGCCGAGTATCTTTCGCTGATCAACGACCTCGCCGCGTTGCCTCGTCCGGCGCTGCCGGGGATCGATGCGCCGCCGGTCGAGGTGTCGGTGAAGCTGTCCGCGCTCGGCCAGGCCCTGCCGGACGACGGACCCGCGATCGCCACCGAGAACCTGCGCGTCCTGTGCACCAAGGCCGCCCAGGCCGACGTGTGGGTGACCGTCGACGCCGAAGACCACACCACCACCGATGCCACGCTGGCCACCGTGCGCGAGCTGCGCGGTGAATTCCCCTGGCTCGGTGCGGTTCTCCAGGCGTACCTGCGGCGGACCGAGGCGGACTGCCGCGAACTGTCCGGGCCGGGATCGCGAATCCGGTTGTGCAAGGGCGCCTATCGCGAGCCGCACGCCGTCGCCTTCCAGCGTGCGGACGAGGTGACCTGGTCCTACCTGCGCTGTCTCGACGCGCTCATGCTCGGCGACGGCTATCCCATGGTGGCCACGCACGACCCGGAGCCGATCGCCGATGCCGAGCACCGCGCGGCCGAAAGCAACCGTGGCCCCGATCGTTTCGAGTATCAGATGCTGTACGGCATCCGTGACGCCGAGCAGTTGCGGTTGGCCGGTGCGGGTCGGGCGGTGCGGGTCTACGTGCCGTACGGCAGCCAGTGGTACGGCTATCTCACCAGGCGATTGGCGGAGCGGCCCGCCAACCTCACGTTCTTCCTGCGCGCTCTGGTGAGCAGGTCCTGAAAGTCCTTACACCAGTGGTCTGCCCAGCCGCATCCGGCGGCGCAGGTCGAACAGGTAGAGGTTCAGCGGAAACAGCCGCGCCTGCTTCGGCAGCCTGGTGTGCACCACCGAGATGCCGCGCAGCAGCCGGTCGAACCGGCGCTGGTCCCGCTCGGTCCAGGTCATCCGCATCTCGTCGCGCACGTGCTGCGGCAGCAGCCCCGCCACGATGAATCGCTGCACCCCGGCGAAGGCGAGTCGGATCGGGAGCGGCATCATCCGGAGATCGATGAGGTCGTCGAAGTACTCGCGCAGGGCGGGCTCGATGCGGTGTTGCGCGAGGTTCTTCTCCCACCATGGATAGAACTCCGCGCGGTCGGCGGGCCACATCTCCGGCCGCATCTGCAAGGTGGTGCCGAGCCGCGCGCTGTACTGGTAGAGCGCCTCGGCGGTGGTCGGGTCCAACGGTCCGTGCATCCGGGTGTAGAGGTCGTCGATGCCCCAGTAGATGGTGCCCGCCACCCACAGTTGCAGCTTCGGATCGAAGGCGTTGTACTTCACCGGGCTCTGCGGTCCGGAGCGGATCGGGCGGTGCGAACGGTTGACCGCCTCGCGGTAGGCCGCGCGTTCTTCGTCGGACCCCATCATCGCGACGGCGATGTAGGTCAGCGTGGTGCGCAACCGCTTGACCGGATGCAGCGTGACCTTCCCGCTGTCCACCGGGCTCTCCAGCACGCCGCGGCCGACCGGGCGCAGGCTCAGCTGCATGATGACGTTGGCGGTGCCGCCGAGGAAGGCCGCGATGCCGTCCAGGTACGGCTGGACGGTTTCCGGCGTGAGCGACGGCGTGGCGGACGGCTCGACCCGACGCAGCGGTGCGGTCATCGTTGACCTCGACTTTCTGGGTCCGAAGCAGTCTCCGGACCAGCGAACGTATGAGAAGGTTCTCATCTCACCTTCTCATTGCCTCGCCGACTGTGTCAATGATGCGCTGCAATGGTTCTTGTGTCATCGTTTCGGCGATCCGGATAGGCTGGCGGCATGGCGAGGCTGACCAGACTGCTGCCGTTGGTGCGAAGCGCCGGCCCGGAGGACGGCAATCAGACGCGCGTGCTCGACGCCGCGCTGCTGGCCTTCCTCGACTTCGGCATCAAACGCACCAGCATGGTCGAGGTGGCCCGGCGCTGCGGGCTCTCGCTCGCCACGCTGTATCGCCGCTTCGCCAGCAAGTCCGACCTGATCGAGGCGGTCGGGCTGCGGCAGACCCGCGAGTTCGTCGAGGAGGTCGACGCCGCCTTGCAGCGGCAGGTCGATCGCGACGCGGGCGCGCAGGAGCAGATCGTCGAGCTGTTCGCCGCGTTCATCACCGGGCTGCGGGACAACCGGCTGGTGCACCGGTTGCTGGCGACCGAGCCCGAGCTGGTGCTGCCGTATCTCACCATCAAGGGCGCGCCGGTGCTGGAGCTCGGCCGGGATTACGTGGCGGAGTTCATCTCTCGGTTGCAGCGGGAGGGCAAGCTGCCCGCCTATGACCCGGAGCCGCTGGCGGAGATGATCGCGCGGACCGCGCTGTCGCTGGCCCTGACACCGCAGACGGTGATTCCGCTCGGCGACGAGGTGGCGATCCGGCAGTTCGCCCGCGATCACATCGTGGTGTCGTTCCGGGTGCCCTGACCTGGCGTCAGTGGCCGGTCAGCAGATCGAGGGCGGCCAGCGGGAGCGCGCCGAGGAGGTCGAGGGTCTGCTCGGTCGCGGTGCCGTGCGTGTGTGCCGCGACCGTGAAGCCGGGGCCGTAGGACGCCGACGCGACGTCGGGTTCGCCGAAATCCGACCAGCCCCACTTGGTGCCGAGGACGAACGGCACCCGCGCTGTGCCCCAGTCCTGTTCGGTGCCGTCGGCGGCGCTCTGGCCGGCGGCGGCCATCCAGTCGAAGATCGGTGAGCCGGGGTCGGTGCGCAGCTTGGTGTCCAGGAAGTCGGTCAGGTCCGCGGTGCTGGTGTAGGCCGCGCCCCAACTGCCCGCGGAACGGGTGTCGTTCAGATGATATTCCGCCGCAACGCTTTTGAGCGCCTGCGGATACTTGGCCGCCATGGTGGTGGCCGCGCCGTCGTCGGAGTAGCGGATCATCCGCTCGGCGAGGTCGCGGTCCGCGCGCGAGCCGTCGCCGTGCCGCAGCGCGTAGTCGGCCAGGTAGAGCTTGGTCAGCGAGAGGGCGGTGCGCGGTTCGTGTTCGTTCGCGGTGCTCCAGTGCGCGCCGAGGGTGGAGCGGATGGAGATCGAGGTGCGCGGCGGGACCACGTCGGGATCGAGCGGTTCCGCGCAGCCGGTCGGCGCGACCAGTGCGCAATAGGCCGCCGCGGCGGCGGCCGCGGTCGCAACAGTCCGATAGCCCATCGTTTCCTCCTGGCTCGGCCCCCTGTGTGCTCTTCGAGATAACACCGCTCGACGGGCAAGGGCGGTCGCGACACGCAAACATTCAGCAATCTGTTGTGCTGTTCCTGAGAGCGGTCAGACCAGGGGCAGGCCGAGGCGGCGGCGCAGGCGCAGGTCGAGCAGGTAGGCGTTCATCGGGAACATGCGGGCCTGGCGGGGGAGCCAGGTCTGCGTGGTGCCGAGGGCGCGCATGACGCGCTGGAGCACGCGTTCGTCGCGCGCGGTCCAGGTGAAACCCATCTGGTCGCGCAGGTGCTGCGGGAGCAGGCCCGCGACGAAGAACCGATGCGGACGGGCGAAGGCGAGTTGCACCGGCCGGGGCAGCATCTTCAGATCGATGAGGTCGTTGAAGTAGTCGCGGACCGGCGGATCGATCGTGGTGGCGGCCAGCTGCGCGTCCCAGTACGCGGCGAAGGCCTGCCGATCGGCGGGCCACATGTCTTGGCGCACTTGCAAAGTGGTGCCGAGGCGGGCGCTGTAGCGGTAGAAGGCGTCGGCGGTCGGCTCGTCCATCGGGCCGTGCATGCGCTCGTACAGATCCCGCGCGCCCCAGTAAAGGCAAGCGGCAACCCACAATTGGAGCTCGGGGTCGAAGGCGTTGTACCGCACCGGACTCGACGCGGTCGAATGGACCGCGCGATGCGATCGATTGACCGCCGCGCGGTAGTCGGCGCGCTCGTTGTCGGTGCCGAGCATCGCGACGGCCAGATAGGTGATCGTGGTGCGCAACCGTTTGACCGGGTGCAGCATGACCTTCCCGCTGTCGACGGTGCTCTCCACCACGCCGTAGCCGACCGGCCGGGAGCTGAGCTGCATGATGACGTTCGCGGCGCCGCCGAGCAGACCGGCGATGCCGTCGAGGAACCGGGTGATGTCGAGTTCGTCCGGCGGTGCGGTCTCGTGCGTCGTTGCGCGAAGTGGCCTGGTCATCGTCGACCCCTGTCTCATTGAGAAGGCTATGCATTTACTTTCTCACCGCCTCAGCTCGTGTGTCAACGGTCACATCGGTCGTCCATTCGCCGGTGATCGGCCGAGGTGTCGCGGGCCGGCCGGGGTGGGCGAAGTAGTTTGGGCGCATGCCCTTCGGTCCGCCGCTGCTGCTCAGTTCCCTGAATCCGCTCGCCGTCGCCGGCGGGGCGGACATCCCGGATGCCGTCACCATCGACGGGGTGACGCTGTCCCGCAGCGATCTGCTCGGGGCCGCGACCTCGGTCGCCGAGCGGGTGGCCAGGGCCGACCGGGTCGCGGTGCTGGCCGAGCCGACCGTGACCACGGTGCTCGCGATCGTCGGCTGCCTGATCGCCGGCGTGACCGTCGTGCCGGTGCCGCCGGACTCGGGAACCGCTGAGCTGGCGCACATTCTGACCGATTCCGGGGCGCAGGCGTGGCTCGGCGCGGCGCCGGCGGGCAGCGAGCTGCCGGTCGTTCCGGTGCGGGTGCACGCCCGGTCGTGGCACACGTATCCCGAACCCGATCCGGCCGCAACGGCTTTCGTGCTCTACACCTCCGGCACCACCGGCCTGCCGAAAGGTGTCGTGCTCAGCCGCGGCGCGATCGCGGCCGGGCTGGACGCGCTCGCCGACGCATGGGCCTGGACCGCGAACGATGTTCTGGTGCATGGGCTTCCGCTGTTCCACGTGCACGGCCTGATCCTCGGCGTGCTCGGGCCGCTGCGGGTGGGCAGCCCGCTGGTGCACACCGGCAAGCCGACCCCGCGGGCGTACGCCGCCGCGCGCGGCACGCTGTACTTCGGGGTGCCGACCGTATGGTCACGCATCGTCGAAGATCCCGAAGCGGCACGGCAATTGGCCGATGCCCGGCTGCTGGTGTCCGGCAGCGCGCCGCTGCCGGTGCCGGTCTTCGAGCGGTTGCGCGAACTCACCGGCCACGCGCCGATCGAGCGCTACGGCATGAGCGAAACCATGATCACCCTGTCCACCCGGGCCGACGGCGAGCGCCGCCCCGGCTGGGTCGGCACCCCGGTGCGCGGCGTGCGGACCCGGTTGCGCGACGAGGCGGGCGCGGACGTCGCGCGCGACGGTGAAAGCATCGGCGCCCTCCAGGTTTCCGGCCCGATGCTGTTCGACGGCTACCTCAACCGCCCCGATGCCGACGCCGAGACCTGGACCGAGGACGGCTGGTTCAAGACCGGCGACGTCGCCGCCATCGATCCGGACGGGTTCCACCGCATCGTCGGCCGCGAATCGGTGGACCTGATCAAATCCGGCGGATACCGCATCGGCGCGGGCGAGGTCGAGACCGTACTCCTCGGCCATCCCGCCGTCGCCGAGGCCGCCGTGGTCGGTCTGCCCGACCCCGACCTGGGCCAGCGCATCGTCGCCTTCGTCGGATTACGCGGCGACGCCCCGACTTCCATCGAACACGACCTGATCGCCTATGTGGCCGAACAACTCTCGACCCACAAACGCCCGCGTGAGATCCGCGTCGTCGACGCCCTGCCCCGCAACGCCATGGGCAAGGTGCAGAAGAAGCGCCTTACCTGACGGTTCAGTCGTTGGCGTGCAGGGCGGCGTTGAGTTCGATGCCGGTTCCCTTGCGGGGCACCACCTCTACCGCACCGGTGACCGAGTTGCGGCGGAACAGGAGGTTGTTCTGCCCGCTGAACTCGGCGGCCTTGACGACGGCGCCGTCCGGGGTGCTGACCTTGGTGCCCGCGGTCAGGTAGAGGCCGGCTTCCACCACGCAGTCGTCGCCGAGCGGGATGCCGACGCCCGCGTTGGCGCCGAGCAGCGAGCGCTCGCCGATCGAGATGACGGTGGTGCCGCCGCCGGACAGGGTGCCCATGATGGACGCGCCGCCGCCCACATCGGAGCCGTCGCCGACCACCACGCCGGCCGAGATGCGGCCCTCGACCATGGAGTTGCCGAGGGTGCCCGCGTTGAAGTTCACGAAGCCCTCGTGCATGACGGTGGTGCCGGAGGCGAGGTGCGCGCCGAGCCGGACCCGGTCGGCGTCGCCGATGCGCACGCCGGACGGGATGACGTAGTCGACCATCCGCGGGAACTTGTCGACGCTGTACACGGTCACCGGGCCGCGGGCGCGCAGCTTGGCGCGGGTGGTCTCGAAGCCCTCCACCGCCGCCGGGCCGTGATTGGTCCACACCACATTGCTGAGCAGCCCGAACTGACCGTCCAGGCTCACCCCGTGCGGGCGGACCAGCCGGTGCGAGAGCAGATGCAGTCGCAGGTAGACGTCGTGCGCGTCGACCGGGGCGGCGGACAGGTCGGCGATCGTGGTGCGCACCGCGACCACGTCGACCCCGCGCGCCTCGTCGAAGCCGAGCAGCGCCGCGAACTCCGCGGGCGCGTCATCCAGGCGCTTGGTCCCGGTCTCGGCGAACTCGCCCAGCTCCGGGCTCGGGTACCAGGTGTCCAGGACGGTCCCGTCCGCGGTCACATTGGCGATACCGACTGCTGCTGCTCCCTGAATGCTCACGTCAACAGAGATTACCGACCCGCCTGTGCGAGTGGTGAGCCCGCTCCGTCGATGTGCCACACCACACGCTGTGCGGGACGGCCGCGCCCGATCGGCACTCCGCGCGCGGGCGGTCCGGTGCGCGGCGGGCCACAACCTGTGCGGCCGGGCTGCCGCGGGTGGCGCCGGGCGGTCGTAGGGTGGGGGCGTGATCCTCGACTTGCGTGCTGACCCGATTGCGTTGACCGCCGCCCTCGTCGATATCCCGAGTGTTTCGCGGGACGAGCAGGCGATCACCGACCTCGTCGAGCGGGCGCTGCGGGAGCAGACGAGCGGGTTCGAGGTGCTGCGGCACGGAAATGTGGTGCTGGCGCGGACGAATCGCGGGCTGCCCAGCCGGGTGGTGCTGGCCGGGCATCTGGACACCGTGCCGATCGCCGACAACGTGCCGGGCCACTTCACCGAGAACGCGGCCGGGGAGCGGGTGTTCTACGGCTGCGGGTCGGTCGACATGAAGTCCGGCGACGCGGTGTTCCTGCACCTGGCCGCGACGGTCGCCGAACCGGTGCACGACCTGACGCTGATCTTCTACGACTGCGAGGAGATCGCGGCCGAGTTCAACGGGCTCGGCACCATCGAACGCGAGCTGCCGGAGTGGCTCGACGGCGATCTCGCGGTGCTCGGCGAGCCGTCCGGCGGCTGGATCGAGGCGGGTTGCCAAGGGACGCTGCGGATTCGGCTGTCCACCGCGGGCGTGCGCTCGCACTCGGCGCGAGCCTGGCTGGGCGACAACGCGATTCACCGCCTGGCGCCGATCCTGCAGCGGCTGGCCGACTATCGGGCCCGCGAGGTCGACATCGACGGCTGCGTCTACCGCGAGGGGCTGTCCGCGGTGCGCGTCTCCGGTGGGGTGGCGGGCAATGTGGTGCCCGACGCCGCCGAGGTCGACGTGAACTTCCGCTTCGCGCCGGACCGCACGGTCGAGCAGGCCGTCGAGCACGTCCGCGCGGTTTTCGCCGGCCTCGAGCTGACCTTCGAGGTCACCGACTCGGCGCCCGGCGCGCTGCCCGGCCTGACCGCCCCGGCCGCCAAGGACCTGATCGCCTCGGTGAACAGCCACGGCGGCGGCGGGGTGCGGGCCAAGTTCGGCTGGACCGACGTCGCCCGCTTCGCCGCCCGCGGCATCCCCGCGGTCAACTTCGGCCCCGGCGACCCCAACCTCGCGCACAAGCGGGACGAGCACGTCCCCGTCGACCAGATCACCGCGGTCACCGCGATGTTGCGCAACTACCTCACCGGGTCCGCGAGCTGACCGATCGTCGGCGAGCTGAACGTCGGACGACTTCTCGGCTCCGGTCCGCCGCGCCGGTGACTGCCCGGTAGCGTGGTCGACATGTCCACCGACGCCGCTGACCGCGAGGTTGCCAATACGCAGAAGTCGACAGCCAAGTTCCGCGGGCCGATCATGCTCCGGCGCGACCGCAAGGACGGGACCGGCACGGCCGACCGGAATCTCCTGGATCGGCGCGGCGACACCGATTGGGTACACACCGACCCGTGGCGCGTGCTGCGCATCCAGGCCGAGTTCGTCGAGGGCTTCGGTGCGCTCGCCGAGGTGCCGCGCGCGGTCACCGTCTTCGGCTCGGCCCGCACCGGCCCGGATCATCCGGAGTACGAGGCAGGCCGGGCGATCGGCGCGGCGCTGGCCAAGGCCGGTTTCGCGGTGATCACCGGCGGCGGCCCCGGCGCGATGGAGGCGGCCAACCGCGGCGCGTGCGAGGCGGGCGGCTATTCGATCGGCCTCGGCATCGAGCTGCCGTTCGAGCAGAGCCTCAACGAGTGGGTCGATCTCGGCATCAACTTCCGTTACTTCTTCGTCCGCAAGACGATGTTCGTGAAGTACTCCGAGGCGTTCGTCTGCCTGCCCGGCGGCTTCGGCACCCTGGACGAGCTGTTCGAGGCGCTCACCCTGGTGCAGACCCGCAAGATCACCCGCTTCCCGATCATCCTGTTCGGCAGCAGATACTGGTCCGGCCTGGTCGATTGGCTGCGGGATTCGCTCGGCGGGTCGGGCAAGATCTCGCCCGGCGACCTCGGGCTGATCCACGTCACCGACAGCGTGGAGGAGATCGTGCAGATCATCCTGTCCTACGCCGAGGCGGGCGCCGCCGAGGACGCACTCGGCACGGAGGACCAGTGGTGACCGGACAGCAGCCCTACGCCGTCTGCGTCTACTGCTCGGCCAGCACGGCCGATCCCACCTACCTCACGCTGGCCGCCGAGGTCGGCGCCGAGATCGCCCGCCGCGGTTGGCAATTGGTCTCCGGCGGTGGCAACGTCTCGATGATGGGCGAGGTGGCGACCGCGGCCAGGGCCGGCGGAGCGAACACCATCGGGGTGATCCCGAAGCATCTGGTGCACCGCGAGGTCGCCGATGTGGACGCCGACGAACTGGTCGTCACCGACACCATGCGGCAGCGCAAACAGATCATGGAGGACCGCGCCGACGCCTTCCTCACCCTGCCCGGCGGCATCGGCACGCTCGAGGAGTTCTTCGAAACCTGGACCGGAGGGTATCTGGGACAGCACAATAAGCCGGTGGTGTTGTTGGACCCGAATGGCTTCTACCGGGGCCTTTTCCAGTGGCTCGACGAACTCTACGACCGTAAGTTCGTGCCCCAGCCCGCCATGGACCGCATCACCGTGGTCACCGATCTTTCCGCCGCCTTCACGGCATTGGAGGCGCGAGCAACACCTTCCTGATGAGGAGAGCTAGACAGTGAGTTTCGACGGCCGCTCGACGGTGAGCCTATTCAGCCTGGCCAAGAACCTGCCCGCGATGGCGCTCGACGTGCCGGCCATGCTGCGCAACGCGGCGGGCATGCTGGTCGGGCCGGACGACAAATCCTCGGTCGGGCTGTACTTTCAGCGCGCCGCGCACCGGCATCCGGATCGGACGTTCCTGCGTTTCGAGGGCACCGCCTACACCTACGGCGAGGCCAATGCCGAGGTGAACCGCTACGCCGCGGTGCTCGCCGCGCGGGGCGTGCGGCGCGGCGACGTGGTCGGCGTGCTGATGACCAACCGGCCCGAAACCCTGTTCGTCATCCTGGCTTCGGTGAAACTCGGCGCCACCGCGGGCCTGCTCAACCACCATCAGCGCGGCCAGGTGCTCGCGCACAGCTTCGGCCTGTTGAACAGCGTGCTCGACGTGGTCGGCGAGGAATGCGCGGAGGCGCTGGACTCCCTGGCCGAGCCGCTGCCGAATGTCTTGCCCGCCAACGACTTGCAGGCGGCCGCCCGGCACGCGGACGCCACCGATCCGCCGGCGTGCGCGGAGGTCACCGCCAGGGAACGCGCCTTCCTCATCTTCACCTCCGGCACGACCGGCCTGCCGAAGGCCAGCGTGATGACGCACCTGCGCTGGACCAAGAGCCTGGCCGGCATCGCCGGACTCGGAATTCGCCTGCGCGGCAACGACACTCTGTACTGCTGCCTGCCGCTCTATCACAACAACGCGATCACCGTCGCGCTGTCGGCGGTGATCGGTGCCGGCGGCACGTTTGCCCTCGGCAGGCAGTTCTCCGTGTCCCGGTTCTGGGACGAGGTGATCCGCGAGCAGGCAACGGGTTTCATCTACATCGGTGAACTGTGCCGCTATCTGCTGAACCAGCCCGCGAAGCCGACCGACCGGCAGCACCGGGTGCGGCTCGCGGTCGGCAACGGGCTGCGCCCGGAACTGTGGGACGAGTTCAAGACCCGGTTCGGCATCAACCGGATCGTCGAATTCTACAGCGCGAGCGAAGCCAACATCGCCTTCATCAACGCGTTCAGCGTCGACCGCACGGCCGGCTTCGGGCCGCTGCCGTACGCGGTGGTCGAGTACGACGACGAGACCGGAAAGGCCAAGCGGGACAAGGACGGCCGGCTGCACCGGGTAGGTACCGGCGGGGTCGGGCTGTTGCTGTCCAAGGTCACCGATCGCTCGCCGTTCGACGGATATACCGACCAGGACGCCTCCGAGGCGAAGCTGGTCCGCGACGGATTCGCCCAGGGCGACGTCTGGTTCGACACCGGTGACCTGGTGCGCGACCAGGGCTGGCATCACATCGCGTTCGTGGACCGGCTCGGCGACACCTTCCGCTGGAAGGGCGAGAACGTGGCGACCACCGAGGTCGAGGGCGCGCTGACCCGCTCGCACGCGCTCTCCCAGGCGGTCGTCTACGGCGTAGATGTGCCGGGCGCCGACGGCAAGGCGGGCATGGCGGCGGTGACGCTGACCCCGGATGTCGAGTTCGACGGCAAAGCGATCGCCGACGACGTCTATCGACAGCTGCCCGGCTACGCCGTCCCACTGTTCATCCGCGTGGTCAAGGAGCTGGAGCAGACCTCCACCTTCAAGAGCCGCAAGGTCGAGCTGCGCAAGCAGGGGTACGCCGCCGACGGCGACGGCAGCCTGTACGTTCTCGCCGGCCGCTCCGACGGTTACGTTCCCGCGTATGACGACTACGCCGCCGACGTCGCCGCGGGGCGCGCTCCGAAGAACTAGCGGGGAGTGCGCCGCCGACGCCGCCGGGTGGAAAGACCGGTAGCACACCGGTCGGTACAGTCAGAGGATGTTCAGTACCACCGCAACGCCGCTTCCTACCTTGTGCGGCAAGCCGGTGGCGACCGATCGGGCGCTGGTGATGGCGATCGTGAATCGCACTCCCGATTCGTTCTATGACAAAGGAGCCACGTTCACCGACGAGGCGGCCATGGCGGCCGTCGCCAGGGCGGTCGACGAGGGCGCGGATCTAGTCGATATCGGCGGGGTCAAGGCCGGTCCCGGATCGCTGGTCGACGCGGTCGAGGAAAAGCGGCGGGTGGTCCCGTTCGTCGCGGCCATTCGGGCGAAGTACCCGGAGTTATTGATCAGCATCGACACCTGGCGGGCCGATGTGGCGCTGGCCGCGGTCCGGGCGGGGGCGGACCTGATCAACGACACCTGGTCCGGTGCCGATCCCGACCTGGTGTCGGTGGCCGCCGAACAGGGCGTCGGCATCGTGTGCAGCCACACCGGCGGGGCGATCCCGCGCACCCGGCCGCATCGCGTCCGCTACGCCGACATCGTGGCCGAGGTGACCGATACCCTGGTGCGCGCGGCGGAAAACGCGGTCGCGGCGGGGGTGCGCGCGGATTCGATTGTGATCGATCCGACCCATGATTTCGGCAAGAACACTTATCACGGGCTCGACTTGTTGCGTGGAGTGGACGTTCTTGTAAATACCGGGTGGCCAGTCTTGATGGCACTGAGCAACAAGGATTTCATCGGGGAGACTCTAGGTGTCGATCTTTCCGAACGGTTGGAGGGCACATTGGCAGCAACAGCTTGGTCGGCAGCCGCCGGCGCCCGAGTCTTCCGAGTCCACGAAGTCGCCGCGACCCGGCGGGTGGTGGACATGATCGCCGCGATCCAAGGCATCCGGCCCCCAGCACGCACCCTGCGAGGTTTGGTATGAAATTCCACCACCCACACGGCCGCGAAGACCGCCCCCCGTGGGCGACGACAAACACCTGGGACAGCCCCCACTGGTCGGTCGACGAACTCGTCGCGGCCAAAGACGGCCGCACCGTTTCGGTGGTGCTGCCCGCGCTGAACGAAGAGAACACCGTCGCCGACGTGGTGGGCAGCATCATGCCGCTGCTCGGCACCCTGGTCGACGAGCTGATCGTGCTCGACTCGGGCTCGACCGACGCCACCGCCGAACGGGCCATGGCCGCGGGCGCCGAGGTGATCACCCGCGAGCAGGCGGTGCCGGAGCTGGATCCGGTGCCGGGCAAGGGCGAGGTGCTGTGGCGCTCGCTGGCCGTGACCAGTGGCGATCTGATCGCCTTCGTCGACTCCGACCTGATCGACCCGGATCCGGAATTCGTGCCGAGACTGCTCGGACCGCTGCTCACCGTCGATGCCATGCACCTGGTCAAGGCGTACTACCGCAGGCCGCTGCACCAGGGCGGCGCGGTGGACGCGCACGGCGGCGGCCGGGTCACCGAGCTCGTCGCCCGCCCGCTGCTCGCCGCGCTGCGTCCGGAGCTATCGCAGGTGCTGCAACCGCTCGGCGGCGAATACGCGGGCACCCGCGAGCTGCTCACCGCGGTCCCGTTCGCGCCGGGCTACGGCGTGGAGATCGGGTTGCTGCTCGATACCTACGACCAGCTCGGGCTGTCCGCGATCGGGCAGGTGAACCTGGGCGTGCGCACGCACCGCAACCGCCCGCTGGCCGATCTCGGCGTGATGAGTAGGCAGATCCTCGGCACCGTGCTCGGCCGCAGCGGGGTGCAGGACTCCGGCGCCGCGCTGACCCAGTTCCCGCTGGTCGGCGACGCCTTCACCGCGCAGAGCACCGAGGTGTCCCTGGCCGATCGGCCGCCGATGAAGACGCTGCGCCCCGAGTGGGCGGCTGCCTGACCGATATCTCGACGCGCGAACCCGGGTGCCTGCGGTACCCGGGTTCGTCGCGTTCTGCCCAAAGACATGGGCAGGCAAAGGATGCGATCTGCTCGTTCGGTAGTTAACGAGCATGGTTGCTGACTGGACGCTAGAGTGTTGTTCTGGTCTTACGTTCGCATTCTGTACTTCAAGACGCCGTCCATCGCGCGCTCATGAGCAGGAGATACGTTTATGACTATTGGGGAGCTACCCAAGCAGGACACACGGCAACCAGAGTTTGCCGGTCCCGACTACACGCTGGCGACACTGCGCGTGAACGGCCACGTTTTCCCGGTGGCATTGGAACCCCGGGTCAGCCTGCTCGACGCCCTGCGCGAGTACCTGCGGCTCACCGGCACCAAGAAGGGGTGTGACCAGGGCGCCTGCGGCGCGTGCACGGTCTGGGTCGACGGGAAACGCGAATTGTCCTGCCTCACCTTGGCGTTGAGCGTGGAGGGGCGCGAGATCACCACCATCGAGGGGGTCGCGGAGGGGGAGGAGCTGCATCCGGTGCAGCGCGCGTTCATCAGCTGCGACGGCTTCCAGTGCGGGTATTGCACGCCGGGACAGATCATGTCGGCGATCAAATGCATCGAAGAGGGCCACGCCGGCGACGACGAGGAGATCGCCGAATGGATGAGCGGCAATATCTGCCGCTGCGCGGCGTATCAGAACATCCGGGACGCGATAAAGAGCGCGCGTGACGAGATGAGGGAGAACCGATGAAGCCCATCGCGTTCGCCCGCGCCGAGACGGTGGACCAGGCGCTCGCCGCGGTGGCCGCCCGGCCGAATACCGTATTCCTCGCGGGCGGCACCACTTTGGTGGACATGCTGCGGATCGGCGCGATGGAGCCGGACAACGTCGTCGACATCAACCGATTGCCGCTCACCGAGCTCGAGCACCGGCCGGATGGTGGCCTGCGCATCGGCGCGCTGGTCCGGATGGGCGAGGTGGCCGCCGATCCCGGTGTGGTGGAACGGTTTCCGTTCCTGTCCATCGCTCTGTGGAAGGGCGCGTCCGCGCAGATCCGCAATATGGCGTCGATGGGCGGCAACCTGATGCAGCGGGTGCGCTGTCCGCAGTTCCGGGACATCGCGTTCGACTGCAACAAGCGCGCGCCGGGCAGCGGCTGCGGCGCGCATGGGGGACTGCACCGAGGCAACGCCGTATTGGGTACCAGCGAACACTGTTTCGCCATGCACCCGTCCGACATGGCGATTCCGTTGACCGCGCTCGATGCCGTGGTGCACGTGCAGGGACCGCGCGGCGCCCGCGCCATCGCCTTCGACGATTTCTTCCTGTTGCCCG
This sequence comes from Nocardia sp. NPDC056564, assembly GCF_042793755.1. Lineage (NCBI taxonomy): Bacteria > Bacillati > Actinomycetota > Actinomycetes > Mycobacteriales > Nocardiaceae > Nocardia > Nocardia sp. NPDC056564. Next base: position 50,823 of record NZ_JBHTUR010000011.1, on the reverse strand, counting down.
GCGACACACCGCATCTCGAACATCCGATCACCGCCGACGAGCTGATCGTCCGCATCGATGTGCCACCGTTGCCGTTCGCGGTGAACTCGCACTATCTGAAGGTGCGCGACCGCGAATCCTATGAGTTCGCCGCGGCTTCCGCGGCGGTCGCGCTGGATCTGGTGGACGGGCAGGTGCGCGATGTCCGCATCGGCCTCGGCGGGGTGGCGACCAAGCCGTGGCGGGCCAGGATGGCCGAGGCGCTGCTGGTGGGCAAGCCCGCGACGAAGGAGAACTTCGCCGCGGCCGCCGCCACCGAGCTGGCCGCGGCCGACGACAGCCACGCGATGAATCGGTTCAAAATCGAACTGGCACAACGCACCATGGTGCGCACCCTGGAGATCGTCACCGAGCGGCTGGGAGGCCGGAAATGAGCGCACCCGCCGTTCCCCGCCTGGTCGGTCAGGGACTCGACCGGATCGATGGGCACGCCAAGGTCACCGGCGCCGCCCGCTACACCGCCGAGATCCCGATGCCCAACGCCGCGTACGGCGTGCTCGTCGGCGCCGAGATCGGCAACGGCACACTGACATCCATCGACGTGCGCGAGGCGCTGCGGGCCGGCGCGGTTGCCGTGCTCACCCACGAGAACCTGCCGAAGGTTCCCTCGGTGCCGTTGCTGCCGTCGATGTTCGGTCAGCCCGCACCCGGGCAGACCTTCTTTCCCATGCAGGACACCACGATTCACTACTTCGGTCAGCCGATCGCGGTCGTCGTCGCGGATACCTTCGAGATCGCCCAGCAGGCCGCCCGCCTGGTCGAGGCCACCTATGACGCGCGGCCCCCGCTGGTGCGCCTGGACGACGGCCGGGACGAGCAGTACCTGCCGGACAGCATCTTCGCCGGTCAAATCCCCGCCGCCCAGTCGCGCGGCGACTTCGCCGGCGCGAGCGCGGACGCCGCGCACACCGTCGACGCGACGTTCCGGTTCGCCGCCAATCATCACAATCCGATCGAATGCTCGGTGACCGCCGCGATGTGGAACGGCGATTCGGTCACCGTCTACGACGCCACCCAGGGTATCGTGGCCAGCCAGCTGACCATCGCGGCGCACCTGGGCATCTCGCCGAGCAAGGTGCGGGTGGTCACCGACTACGTCGGCGGCGGGTTCGGCGCGAAAGCCATGATGTGGCCGCACGTTACGCTCGCCCCGCTGATCGCGCGGGAGCTGGGCCGGCCGCTGCGGGTGATCCTGAATCGCGAGCAGATGTTCTACGGCACCGGTTTACGCGAAGAGCAGGAACAGCGCGTCACCCTGGTCAGCGACGCCGACGGGCGGTTCACCGGGCTTCGGCACCACAAGCTCTCCGTCACTTCGCATTTCGACGACTGGGCCGAGCCGTCGCTGGAGGTGGCGAGCAAGGCGTACGGAATTCCGCACTGGGAGGGGCAGTATCGGCTGATCAAGGGCAATACGATGACGCCGACCTTCATGCGCGGACCGGGCGAGGCGTCCGGCATGATCGCGCTGGAATGCGCCATCGACGAGCTGGCCGAACAGCTCGGCGCGGACCCGGTGGAACTCCGGATGCGCAACCACGCGGCCGTCGATCCGGAGAGCGGAAACCCGTGGAGCTCCGATGGTTACGTCGAATGCCTCCAGCTCGCCGCCGAGCGGTTCGGCTGGGACGGCCGGAGCCGGACGCCCGGATCGCACACCGACGGCCGCTGGCTGCTCGGCTGGGGCGTCGGCACCGCCGGCTACCCGGTGTACGAGCCGGGACAGCCGCAGCGCGCCCATGCCCGGCTGCGGTCGGACGGCTCGCTGGTCGTCCAGGCCGGCACGCAGGAGTTCGGCACCGGTGTCGCCACCGCCATGTCGCAGGTCGCGTGCGACGCCATGGGAATGCCGTTCGATCGCATCCGCTTCGAGATCGGCAATACCGACTATCCGAACATCGCGGCTACCGTCGGCTCGATCGGTGCGAGTGCGGTCAGCTCCGCGGTGCACACGACGTGCACGCGGCTGCTCGCCCAGCTGATCGAGATCGCGGTCGCCGATATCGACTCGCCGTTACGCGGTCGCACGCCCGAGGAGATCGAGGGCGTGGCGGGCGTGCTGCGGCTGGTCGATGATCCGTCGGTGACCGATGCCTACGCGGATGTGCTGGAGCGCAACCAGCTTTCGGACATCGAGACGACCGGCAGCTGGCGCCCGGCCGCGCCCGCCGCGCCGTACGGGAAGATGAGCTTCGGTGCCCAGTTCGCGGAGGTCGCGGTCGATCCGGAGCTGGGCTTGATCCGAGTGCGCCGCATGGTCGGTGCGTTCGCGCCGGGCCGGGTGCTCAATACCAAGCTCGCCCGCAGCCAGGTGCTCGGTGGCATGAATTGGGGCCTGTCCCAGGCGCTCATGGAGGGCTCGCTGCCCGACACCCGGGACGGCCGCTGGGCCAACGCGTCCCTGCTGGAGTACCTGCTGCCGGTCAACGCCGACGCCCCCGAGGTCGACATCTCCTTCGTCGAGGTCGACGACCCGGTGGTGAACCCGTTGGGCGTCAAGGGAATCGGCGAACTGGGCATGATCGGCGCCGCCGCCGCCATCGTCAACGCCGTCCACCACGCCACCGGCCGCCGCTTCCGCGACATCCCCCTGCGCATGGAACACCTGCTCTGACTTCCCGCACCACTCCCGATTTCCCGCACCGACAATCGCAGGCGAATCTCGGTGCGGGAAATCCAGAGTGGTGCGGCTCAGCGGTGGATGGGGCCGGTGCGGCGGTCGAGCGGGCGGGCGGAGGCGTTGGTCCGGTCGGCGAGGATCTGGGCGGCGATGGAGATCGCGGTTTCGTCCGGGGTGCGGGCGTTGAGGTCCAGGCCGAGTGGGCTTTTCAGCCGTGCGAGCTTGCTTTCGGTGACGCCTGCGGCGCGCAGGCGGTCGGTGCGCTCGGCGTGCGTGCGGCGGGAACCGAGGGCGCCGACGAAGGCGATGTCGTCGATGTCCAGGGCCACCGCGATCGTCGGCACATCGAACTTGGTGTCGTGGGTGAGTACACAGACCACGGTGCGTCCATCGATGCGCCCCGCCTCGTGCTCCGTGCGCAGATACCGGTGCGGCCAATCCACGACGACCTCGTGCGCGGACGGGAAACGCGCCGCGGTGGCGAAGGTTTCGCGGGCATCGACCACGGTCACCCGGTACCCGAGCTGACGCCCGGTGCGGCTGAGCGCGCGCACGAAATCATTGGCCCCGGCCAGGATCATCCGCGCGGGAATGCCGAAGACCTGCACGAAGACGCGCGGACGAGGGGAGGCGTCGGCCTCGCATTCGTCGGCACCGACCACGCCGCTGCGCCCGGCGGCGAGCAGCGCGAGCGCGTCGCGGTCGACGTCGTGCCAGGTCTCGGTCGAACCGGCGGCCAGCAGTTTCCACTCCGCGGTGGTATCCAGTGTGGTCGCCAGCGCGACCGGCAGCCCGCTGGCGATCCGCTCGCGCAACGCGGACAGCACCGGAACCCGCTCCGGCCCCAGCCGTTCGACGAAGACCTCGATCTCCCCGCCGCAGGTCAATCCCACCGCGATGCCGTCGCCGTCGGCGTATCCGAACCGATCGGTCACCGCATGCCCGGTGGCCAGCACCTGGCGCGCCGACTCCACGACCGCGCCCTCCACACACCCACCCGACAGCGACCCGAACACCTCGCCGGACTCGGTCACGATCATCGCCGCCCCCGGCTCCCGCGGCCCCGGCCCGGTGGTATCCACCACCCGTGCCAACGCCACCGGCCCCCGCCCCGCCAGGGTTATCAATTGCTCGAGCACTGCGCGCATCAGCACGTCTCCTCTCCCGAGCGAGCACACCGGAGTACACCGGCTCCCCCCAGCCTAGCTACCCGAAAGCTATTGGGCCGTGCGGCAGCGACGCACCGCACACCTGCTGATGATTTCGCGCACACCGAGTCGCCGACGATCGCGTGTGCGGGAAATCAGGACGTGTGCGGCTGATTCGAGCCTGCCGACACGTGGTCGGCGAGGCGTTCCTCGGCCTCGGTCGACACCGGGGTGCCCTCTTCGGCGAGTCGCGCCTGCAGGGCGGCGACGGTGAGCTGCCCCGGTGACTTGGCCGGCCGTCTCAGCACGGTGACGACCAGGATGAGCAGGCCGAGCACCAGGACGGCGCCGCCGACTGTGACGAGCAGATTCATCACTGCCTCCTCTGGTCACGCATCAATCCGACGTCTCGCGGAGTGCGAGGCCGGGTGGGACCGTGCCGGTGCGGAAGTAGACGGCGAAGATCTCGGCCGCGTCCTCGGCCGTGAATACCTCGTCCGGATAGATCCACGGCGCGGGCATGCTCTCCGGAACCTGCACGCAGATGCCGGGTTCGCCGTCGTGACCGGTGCCGCGACCGACGACACCACGGCGCACCACACCGTCGAGGACGGTGCGCAACTCGATGACCAGCGCGTCCGCCGAGCCGGTGCACTGGAGATAGTTCTGCCCGGGGGCGGAGCTGATCGCGGGGGTGATATCGGCGGAGCGCATGGGCGCGGGCAGCCGGGACAGCTGGACCGAGAAGCGGTGGTAGCCGTCCAGCCTGCGCAGCGGGCGCAGGAAGTTGTCGATGGTCTCGCCCGCGCCGATGAACAGCTTCAGGCGGTCGCTGTAGGTGACCCGGTGGGTGGTGACGATCGGGTCGGCCGCGTCGACAGCGCCGGACTGTGTCGGCTTCGGCCGCACCGTCCGGATCGTGGGTGCGGAACTGGCCGCCGTCGAAAGTTCACCACTCATCGAGCTCACCTATCACGCATAGTTACCTTCTAGCTATTCAAGCATTGCACCAACATTTCCCGAACGGAAGAGGCGAGTGACCCGCGACACAATTCGGTCACGATGAGCATCGGCAGCCGTCTGCCACGCGTCACCCGCCCGGTGTTTGTCAGCGACGGATACCCGGTGCGGGCAAACGGTTTTCGGGGTCGTGCCGATAGACCGGCGTGAGCAGCTCGGCTTCCAGGGGTTCACCGGTCGCCCGATCGAACCGGCAGGCCACCAGCACGGAGAACAGGTGGGTGCCCGCGCGCTCGTGCAGGGTGGCCAGCCGGGTGGCGAGCAACCGGATGGCACCGAGCGAGCCCGGCGGGTGCATGCCGTCGATCATCAGCACCGTGCCGCGCCCGTCCGGACGCGGTAGCCGGGCCAGGTAGGCGATGTCGTGCGGATCGGGACCACCCGGTCGATAGACCCGGCGCGCGGCCCGATCCTCGATGCCCCGCCGGGCGTCGCCGGCTCTGGCCACCGCGCGCCGCAGCCGCGGGTCGGCGGCGATCAGCTGCCGCACGCTCGGCGAGAGCTCCGGCCCGCCGAGCACGATCAGGCCGTCCCGGTTCAGGTCCACCGGTCGCCCCGGTAGGAAGTGCTCGACCGAAGCGGTGAAGCCGAGCTCACGGAGCAATTCCACGAGCCGGTGCGCCGCCGCGGGATCCGGCGCGCCGATCACCCGGCCCGCGCGCACCTCCGGTACCAGCACGGTGAGCGTCCCGTGCCCGAAGAACAGACCCTCGGGCGCCGGACCCTGCGTGCTCACCTGATGGATGCGCGCACGGGAAAGTCCGGCTGCCGCACCGATTCTGGCGAAGGTCCAGCCCTCGGCGTGTAGCTCCCGGATGACCGCACGACGGATCCTGGTTAGCTCGTTGATGGTCTGCTGGGCCGCAGCCACACCATCGGTGGCCGCTTTCAGTCGTTCGACCTTGTCTTCGATTGCGAAAACGCGCGCCACGTCATCGGCCGACATGTGGGAAGTCTAGACAGCTGGACAGGGCAAAGTGTCTAGAACTCTTGACACTGCACCCTTTTCGTGACGCAGTGAGGCCAGCTCAGGTGGCGTCGGTGTCGATCGGAGGACGTTCGTTGCGCTCCAACGGTTTTTCCAGTTTCGGCATCGGGTAGTCCGGCATGCCGCTGTTGGCGCCGAGGAAGTCCTTCTTGTCCGGCAACGCGTCCTCCATGTTGCGGAAGATCGAATCGTCGCCGTTCAGCAGGTGTTTGGTGACCATGCCGCGCGGAGTCATGCCGCGCAGTTCGTTCAGGTCGGCCAGCGGCTTGCGCAGGTCCTCGAATTCCGGGCCCAGCTCCTCGCGTAGTTGCGAGGTCGCGCCGCTGGCGTAATCGCGCACCTGCCGCAGGCTGCGCGTGGTCCAGCGAACCGCGCCGGGCAGTCGCTCCGGTCCGAGGATCACGAGGGCGGCGACGAGCAAGATCATCATCTCGCTCCAGCCGATATTGCTGAACACCTAATCAGGCTACCGGTTCGAGGAGGCGATCTCGCATCGAGTGGTCTGGGGAGCCGAGGGCGGGGAGCCGGCGGTTCTGTCGTCCCGGATATCGAACGAACCGCAGGCAGTCGCCTTATCGACGACCGCCCGCGCGATCAATCGGAGCCGAGCGTCGCCGAGACGTCGACGAGGCGGCCGTCCCGGATCAGTTGCACGGTGACGGTCTTGCCGATCTCGTTCAACTGCTCGGCGACCGTCAGCTCCTCGGCGCTGGTGACCTCGCGGTCGCCGACCTTGACGATCACGTCGTTCTCCACGATCCCGGCCCGGTCGGCCGGCCCGCCGGTCACCACATCCGCCACCTGGGCACCGGCGAAAACCTCGTTGCTGACCGTCTTGTTGCGACTGGACACCCCGAGTGTCGCGTGGTGCACCTGGCCGTCCTTGATCAGGATCTGCGCGACCTGGGTCACCCGGTCGACGGGGATGGCGAAGCCGAGGCCGACCGAGCCGCCGGTCTCGCTGCGGATCGCGGTGTTGATGCCGATGACCCGGCCTTCCATGTCCACCAGCGCGCCACCGGAGTTGCCTGGGTTGATCGAGGCGTCGGTCTGCACCGCGTCGATCACCGCGTTGGTGTCGCTGCCCTCGCCCTGGAGTTTCACCGGGCGGTGCTGTGCGCTGACGATGCCGGAGGTGACCGTCTTGCTCAGGCCGAGCGGGGAGCCGATGGCCAGCACCTCGTCGCCGACCTGGACGTCGTCGGACTTGCCCAGCCTGGCCACGGTGAGGTTCTTCACATCGACCTTGAGCACGGCCAGGTCGGACTTGGGGTCGCGGCCGACGATGTGCGCGGGCACCCGGGTGCCGTCGGAGAACTGGACCTGGATGACGGCCCGGTTCGTCTTGTCCTGAGCGGCCATCGAGACCACGTGATTGTTCGTCGCGATGTAGCCGAGGCCGTCGATCACCACGCCGGAACCGGTCGCGCCGTTGTCGCCGACGGTGACCCGGATGGACACGACGGCGGGCAGCACGGCGTTGGCGACCTTGGCGATCTGGCTGTGCGGCTGTGTGGTGTCGGAGCTCTGCTCGAGCGTCGCGCTGCGCGAGGTGAGGGTGGATGCCTGTTCGGCCGTCAGCCTGCCGACCAGCCCGCCGAGCACGCCGACGGCGAGGGCGACCAACGCGAGCAAGGCAAGGGACTTGGGCGCGACCTTGGCGCCGAAGAGGACCTCGCGCGCGCTGAGGCGTTGCGCCTGCGGCAGCGGCTGGGCTTTCGGCGTCGGCACCGCGGGGGCGCCGAGGCGGGCGGCGGAATCCGGATCACGCCACGGATCGACCGGACCCGCGACCGGAGCGGCGCCGTCGGCCGCGTCGGGATCGCGTTGCAGCAGTTCGGTGGAGCCCTCGGGACGGCCGAAAGCCTCGGCGAGCACGGCATCCGGCGGCCGGTTCTGCACGTCCGGTCCCGAGACCGGCTGCGCGCCGCGCGGCAGCGGCTCGGCGAACGACCCGCGCTGGCCCGCCGGCCTGCGGAAAGCGTGCGCGGTGTGGTTGTCGACATGGGGTCGATACACCGGTCGGGGACCCAATACGGGCGCATCCGGCGGCCTCAGGTTTCCCCTGTCGCCCGCCGAATCCGTGGACCTGCCCTGGACGCGATCCGGGGTCTCGGCCGATCCGGTATTCGTCGATTCCGTCGTCACCCGGCAAACTCTACTTGCGCCACCACGTTGTCCACCGAGTCGCGGCGAACGAATCGGTGAGAAAGCCGAAAACTGCCTCGTTGCGCGGAGTCCCGGTGCTGCCCGAGGTTTGACTCGACGCGGCGCCGGGAAGATCGGCGAGCGGAATTCGGGTCAGGCTGTCGTGCAGGTCGTGCGGAATCGAGATGGGGCCCGACTGGCGCAGCGCGATACGCGCCTGCTGCTGTGCGTCGACCTCGGCCGCGCATTCCGGGCACTGAGAAAGATGCTGGGCGGCACGCAGATAGGCATTCATCCGCAACTCGCCGTCCACATAGGCCGCGATCGCCTCGCTGGCCAGATGCTCGGTGGGACGAAAACGAGGCGGACGACGACCGGGCGTGCTGGAGTCGCCACTCATTCGGTGCTCACCCTTCCAACCGACATCATCCGAACCGTGGGGTGATGCCGGCTTTCGTCCAGCTCACCCGATACTTGCTGCATCAGCGGCGAACCGCTGCTCACTTCCATTATGCGCAAGGTGGTCGCGCAGTGCCTGTCGCCCGCGATGAATCCGGCTGCGCACGGTGCCGAGTTTCACGCCGAGCGTAGCGCCGATTTCCTCGTAGGAGAGTCCTTCGATGTCACACAGCACCACCGCGGCGCGGAATTCCGGCGCGAGCGAATCGAGCGCGCGCTGCAGATCCGGGTCGAGGCGGGCATCGTGATAGGCCTGCTCCGGGTCGGGACCCTCGGACGGGACCCGGTCGTAGTCCTCGGGCAGCGCCTCCATCCGGATCCGGTTGCGGCGCCGGACCATGTCCAGGAACAGGTTCGTGGTGATGCGGTGCAACCAGCCCTCGAAGGTTCCCGGCTGGTAGCTGGACAGCGAGCGGAACACCCGGATGAAGGTGTCCTGGGTGAGATCCTCGGCGTCTTGGGCGTCGCCGGAAAGTCGGTAGGCAAGACGGTAGACACGGTCGGCGTGTTCGCGGACCAGGTCGTCCCAGGACGGCATGGCCGCCCGGTCACCGGTGGCATCGAAAGCAGCGGTACCGGTCAGATCGACGGCCTCCTCGGCGGCGTCGGATTCGATCGGCAGAATCTGCTCTGGCAGGGTGGCGTGCTCACGCGCCGCATCGACCATGTGGATGGGGCTACCTCCTACTAAGGACCGTAAACTCGGAACCAGGCTCCGATCCGAAATCTCTTTCGGGCCGGAAACCGTTACGTTCGGATACAACCGACAAGATGTCCGTCGTTGTTCCCGCGTCCCGTGTCGAGCCGGTCTGTTGGTCTTGCGTTGCCCATACTCTTTCCTGTCCGGATATGGCCTGGATATGGAGATGCTGAGGGACACCTGAGAAAACTGCGCGGAGATTGCTCGGCGGGGCGAGTAGTTCGGAACGCCCATACCAGGCACCCAGCATTAACCTCATAGGCGTGGCATCGAATTTGGAGCGAAATCTCGCCTACGTGGAGGAATCCGTCGTGGAAGACGAGATCCTCGTCAGCGCGCGCGAACGGTCCACCGAACTCGGTGCGGTGCCGGTGCCACCGTCGGTGGGGGCGCTGCTGAGCATGTACGCGCAGCTGCTGGACGCCAAGGCCGTGGTCGAGGTGGGGACCGGCGCGGGGATCAGCGGGTTGTGGCTGCTCGACGGCATGCGCGAGGACGGCACGCTGACCACCATCGATTCCGAGCCGGAGCACCAGCGCGCGGCCAAGGAGGCGTTCCGCGCCGCCGAGATTCCGCCCGCGCGCACCCGGCTGATCAACGGCCGCGCGCTCGACGTGTTACCCCGCCTCGCCGACGGCGCCTACGACCTGGTGTTCATCGATGCCGCGCCGCTCGAGCACCCGCAGTACGTCACCCAGGCGGTGCGACTGCTGCGGGCCGGTGGCGCGATCCTGCTGCACAACGCGCTGCTCGGCGGGCGGGTACCCGATGCGGCACAACGGGATCCGGCCACCCAGGCGGTGCGGGCGGCCACCCGCGCGATCGCCGAGGATCCGGAACTCACCAGCGTGCTGATTCCGGTCGGCGACGGATTGCTCTGCGCTTCGCGCGGTTAACCCGTACCGACATCGCGGTTTTCCGGGTTCGCGCTGGGTATTCCGCTGGCGGAGGTACCGCAATGCGTGGGCACGAACTGTTCGAAATCGGCCACATCGGCCACACCGTCTTCGAAACTCGATCGAGTTGGCTGCGGCCCGCGCTGATCTTCTTCGCGGTGATCATTCTCGCCGCGGTGATCGCGATGCTGGTGGTGAGTAACGCCGATTTCGGTACCGGCCCAGCGAAAGTCACGCCGACGCACGGATCGTGCGAACCGTTCTGTACCGCCTCGCCCGCCCCGCCGGTGCCGGGCCGGTAGCTCGCCCCGGTGTGGGACGCGTCACGGAATACGAAGTCCCGCAACGGATGTACGATGGCCGGTTCGCCTTCGAGAGGTCGCGTCCGCGGCGGGGAGGCCGATGACGGACGCGCACGAAGGCCGGCCGGATCGCTGGTGACCGACCCGGGAGGGGTGGGCCGGTCGCCAGCGCTGTTCCGCCGGGTGGATCAAACAGCTACATCGCGGCGATTCGAGGCGCATGCTGCTCAGAGCACATCCGATACCAGAGCGGTGATGCCCGGCGACGGGCATGCGGAAGAGGTGCGAGCCGAGTGCTCTACTACATCCTGAACAACAGCAACAACGATGACGACGGCCGCCCGCAGATTCACTGGGGCGGGGCGATGGTCGCGTTCGCCCTGGTTCTGGTCGCCGCCGTGCTGGTGGTCTATCTGGTCAGCACGGCCGACTTCGGGCAACCGGCGAAATCCACGGTGCCGCGCACCCCCGGCCCCTGCGCACCGTTCTGCCCGGCTACGCCCGCGCCGCGGCTCTGATCGCCGCGGCGTCCACCAGGGCGCGCGCCCGCGGCCACTGGGCGGCGATGGCGGCCAGCTCGGCCGCCTCCTGGGCCAGATTGTCACCGGCGCAGTGCTGCAACGAGCCGGTGCCGGTCGGCGCGTCGCCGCGGGTCTTGGCGGCGCAGGCGAGCACCAGGCGCACCGCCAGGTCCAGTGCTTCCCGCTGCGGGCCCGCGACGGCGATCTCCGCGCTCAGGTCCGCCGGGGTGGGTGTGGCGTGCCTGGCCAGGATGAGCACACTGTCCCGGATCTCGATGACGGTGCGGTGCAGGATGTATCGGTTGCGGTGCGGGCCCACCGGGGTCGCGGTGCGATGCACGATTTCCGGACAGGCCGCGGTGAGATCGAACCACAACGGCAGCAGTCGCTTTCGGCGACGCGACCAGGCGTCGAGCTCGGTCGCGTCGATGAGCCGGGCCAGCACCGGCACCGCGCCGATGCCGACGAACGGCAGCGCCTGGAGGAACACGGCGTTGTTGTCGATGACGACCTGTGCCCTGGTCAGCGGGCTTTCGTGACCGAACGACCGCAGCCAGGTGCTGACCAGGGTCAGGCTGAACATCAGGAAGACCGTGCCACTGACGCCGAGCACCATGGCGTGCAGCGTGCGTTCGTCGCGCTCGTGCTGCTTGCGCAGCTCGGCCAGGCAGACGCCGCCGAAATAGAAGACCATCCAGTAGGACATCGGCGCCAGCGCCAGCCAGAAGCCGAACTGCCCCCACCCGGGCTGCTCGTACATCGTCTGCGGGCTCGGTCCCTGAGCCGGTCCGCTACAGAGCAGCGCTATCGCACAGGACCCGCCGGCGAGCGCGTAGACGACGCAGGCCGAGGGCGTGCGGCCGAGCATCGCGCCCGCGAGCAACAGGCTCGCCGCGGTGGTGAACAGGAACCCGAGCGCGCCGAACTGGTAGATCAATCCTTCGCTCAGGCGGCCGCCGGTGTGGGTGCTGAGCTGATGGCGCAGCGTCGGTTCGTGCGTGGTGAGAATGACGGTCAGCAGCGCCAGCAGCATATTGAAGCGGCGTTCCACCAGCGACGTGCGGAACCGGAGCAGGCGCACGATCAGCAGGAACCAGGCGGCCAGCGTGATCGGCAGCGTGACGGCGCTCGGCAGCATCGGCCCGCTACCGGTGGAAGATCGCGCGACCGAGCACGGAACCCGAACGGGGCGCGTCGGTTTCGGACATCACCAGCGAGGCGAACAGTTCCGCCTGGCTCTCCAGGATGTCGTCGTAGTCGGTGCGGGCCAGCACGCGCAGCACGATCTCGGTGTCCAGCTCGGTGAACAACTGGCGCACCATGCGCAGGTGCGCGGACGGGGAGACGTAGCCCGCGTGATCGAGCAGCAGGTGCGCGAGTTCGTGCAGCACGATGTGGTCGGTGTGATAGCCGGAGCTCGCCGCGTCGTAGGCGACGGCGAAGCTGTCCGGGCGTTCGATGACCACCCCGCAGGGAAAGCCCTTCGCCGTCAGCTCGGGCTGGGGCAGCAGTTCGATCGGCTTGCCGAGGCGCGTCGCCACATGATCGACGAATGTCGCCAGGCGCCACGGCCGTGGAATATCGAGTGACGCGACAAGTGCGCGAACCTGTTTCAGCGCGGGATCGGACTGTGCGCGCCTGATCATAGGACCAATCTTGCGGCCCGCATGCTCGTGCTGTCCAATGTTTCGCTACACCCAGACGCCCTTGCCGACGGTGACCACACCGCCATTGCTGACCGCGAACCGCTCGCGATCGCGCTCCAGGTCGACCCCGATGATCTCGCCCTCGCCGACCACCACGTTCTTGTCCAGGATCGCCCGGCGCACCACCGCGCCCCGGCCGATCCGCACGCCGGGCATCAGCACGCTGCCCTCGACCGTCGCGCCGTCGTCGATCACCACGTTCGAGCTGAGCACCGAATTGCGGACCGTGGCGGCGGACAGGATGCTGCCCGCGCCGACGATGCACTCCTGCGCCAGCCCGCCCTGGGCGAACTTGGCGGGCGGCAGGTTCTCCGCCGCGCCGCGGATCGGCCAGTGCCGGTTGTAGAGGTTGAACACCGGGTGCACCGACACCAGATCCATGTGCGCGTCGTAGAAGGCGTCGATGGTGCCGACGTCGCGCCAGTAGCCGCGGTCGCGTTCGGTCGCGCCGGGCACCTCGTTGTCGGCGAAGTCGTAGACGCCGGCCTGGCCGGCGGACACCAGCGACGGGATGATGTCGCCGCCCATGTCGTGATCGGAGTCGGAGTTGTCCGCATCCGCCTTGATCGAATCCACCAGCACCTTGGTGGTGAAGACGTAGTTGCCCATTGACGCAAAAGTGACATTGGGATCATCGGGCGTGCCGGGCGGATGCGCGGGCTTCTCCAGGAACTGAGTGATCAGGCCGGACTCGTCGGAGTCGATGCAACCGAACGCACTGGCCTCGCTGCGCGGCACCCGGATCCCCGCGACGGTGACGCCCGCGCCGGACTCGATGTGATGGTTGACCATCTGCTCCGGGTCCATCCGGTACACGTGATCGGCGCCGAAAACCACGATGTAGTCGGGGTCCTCGTCATAGATCAGGTTCAGCGACTGCATGATCGCGTCGGCGCTGCCGGTGTACCAGCGCGGACCGAGACGCTGCTGCGCGGGCACCGGGGTGATGTATTCGCCCCCGAAACCGGACAGCCGCCAGGTCTGCGAGATATGCCGGTCCAGCGAGTGCGACTTGTACTGCGTGAGCACGCACAAGCGCAGGAAACCCGCGTTGACCAGGTTGCTGAGCACGAAATCGATCAGTCGGTACGCGCCGCCGAATGGCACCGCTGGTTTGGCACGGTCCGCCGTGAGTGGAAAGAGTCGCTTGCCCTCGCCACCGGCGAGCACGATCCCGAGTACGTGCGGCTGGCTCCTCACACCTGCCAAACTACCGGGTAACCGGCGCGCGAGTGGCCCCAGCGGAGGTGAACGTCTACTTTGAACCTGGTGAGTTTCGGCACGGACACCGGGCGCTCGACGGCGGATTCCGGCGCGCAGGACCGGCTTCGGGTCGCGATGCTGACCCGCGAGTACCCACCCGAGGTATACGGCGGGGCCGGGGTACATGTGACGCAATTGACCGCCCAGCTGCGCCGACTGTGTGAGGTCACCGTGCACTGCATGGGTGTCGCACGCACCGATGCCGTAGTGCACCAACCCGATCCGCAGCTCTACGCCGCCAACGCCGCGTTGCAGATGATGTCCGCGCAGCTGCGCATGGCCGACGCCGCCGGGCAGGTGGACGTCGTGCATTCCCATACCTGGTACACCGGCCTGGCCGGGCACCTCGCCGCCACGCTCTACGGCATCCCGCACGTACTCACCGCGCATTCGCTGGAGCCGCGCCGGCCGTGGAAGGCCGAACAGCTCGGCGGCGGGTATCGGCTGTCCTCGTGGTCGGAACGCAACGCGGTCGAGCACGCGGACGCGATCATCGCGGTGAGCGAGGGCATGCGCCACGACGTGCTCGACGCCTATCCCGCGGTCGACCCGGACCGGGTGCACGTCGTGCACAACGGCATCGACGCGGGCGTCTGGTATCCCGGACCGGTGGCGGCGGGCGCGCGGCCGGTGCTGGCCGTGCTCGGGGTGCGCACGGACCGGCCCATGGTGGCGTTCGTCGGGCGGATCACCCGGCAGAAGGGGGTCGGGCATCTGCTCGCCGCGGCCCGCGATTTCGATCCGGATATCCAATTGGTGCTGTGCGCGGGCGCGCCGGACACCAAGGAACTGGAAGCCGAGACGGCCGCCGCGGTGGAGGAGCTGCAACGCAGCCGGGGCAATGTGTTCTGGGTGCGGGAGATGCTGCCGACCGAGCAGATCCGGCAGATCCTGGCCGCCGCGACGGTATTCGTCTGCCCATCGGTGTACGAGCCGCTCGGCATCGTGAATCTCGAGGCGATGGCGTGTGCGACCGCGGTGGTCGCCTCGGATGTCGGGGGCATCCCCGAGGTGGTCGTCGACGGCGGCACCGGCCGGCTGGTGCACTACGACCCGGCCGCGACCGAGGAATACGAGCGCGCACTGGCGGTGGCGATCAACGAGGTCGCCGGCGATCCCGCGCTGGCCGCCGAGTTCGGTGCGGCGGGCCGCGCGCGAGCGATCGCCGAATTCGATTGGTCCAAGATCGCCGAGCAGACCGTCGACGTCTACCGGCAGGTCCGCAAGTCCTGACCCGGCCGAGCGAGCTCCGGCAGGTCCGGTGTTCGGGTCGGTCAGGTCGGGCGGTAGGTGGTGACCAGCACCGAGGCGGTGACCTGAATGGTGGCGGGTAGGGCGGTGGTGTCGGCGGAGGTGTGGTGGGCGGTGGGGCCCATGCCGACGACATTGGCCACGTCGGGGCGGGTGAGTTTCATCGGATACTCGACCAGTACCTGATCGACCGCGGTGAAGTGGCCGGACATGGCCGCGTCGAGGCGGCGATTCTTGTTCGGGTCGACGGTGACCATGCCCAACGGGCCGATCAACTCGCGCAGGTGATGTTCGGTGGGGGTGGCGACGACGAATCGGCCGTCGTCGGCGAGCACGCGCGCGACCTCGCCCGGGTTGCGCGGCGCGAACACCGACAGCACGGCGCGCAGGGTGCCGTCGCGAACGGGCAGCCCACGCCAGGCGTCGGCCAGGACCGAGGCCGCCCGTGAATGAGCGCGGGCACAGCGCCTGGCGGCCGGTTTGGCCACGTCCAGGGCGATGCCCGAGGTCGAAGGCGCGGCGTCGAGCGCACCGGCCAGGTAATAGCCGGTGCCCGCGCCCACCTCCAGCACGGTGCCGGACGCATGCTCGTCCGGCCCGACCGCCGCAGCCACCGCGGTGGCGATCGGTGCGAAATGTCCTTCACCTTGAAAGGTGGCACGCGCGTCCAGCATGGTCGCGGTGTCACCGGTCATTTTGGTCGACGCGCCGGTCAGCAGGCTGACATAGCCCTGCTTGGCGATGTCGAAACTGTGCCCGTGTCCACAGCGCAGTACCCGATCATGCGGCTCGAGTGCGAGCGCGCATTCCGGGCAAGCCAGCAGACCGGCCACAGCGGCCAGCGCCGAGGTATCAGCTGGTGACACTCTTCAGTTCGTCGCCGAGCGCCGCGGCCTCGTCCGGCGTGAGTTCGACGACCAAACGCCCGCCACCCTCGAGTGGAACCCGCATGACGATTCCACGCCCTTCCTTGGTTGCCTCGAGGGGACCGTCCCCGGTACGGGGCTTCATGGCCGCCATCCTCTGCTCCCTCCAGATCTGCGCGATATGCTGCGCACTTTCTTGGAACTCCAGTTGTCACCAACCAGCGAGCTCGCCGGCATTTGGCGAGCTACACCTGTCCCATTCTTCCCTATCGCGGATGTGGACGGATACCTGAGTTCAAAAAGTGACCGGTCGGACTGTGTCGGACACGTCACTACCGACCCAGCAATCGGCCAGGTGATCGTCTACCATCCCGGTCGCCTGCATCATGGCGTAGGCCGTGGTCGGTCCGACGAAACGGAACCCACGCCGCTTCAATTCTTTTGCCAGAGCTACGGATTCGGGTGTGCTGGCGGGTACGTCGGCACCGGTTTCCGGGCGCGGCCGCGGGGCCGGCGCGAACGACCAGAGCAGCTCGTCCAGGCTGATATCGAGATCGCGGGCAACCCGGGCGTTGCCGATGGCGGCATCGATTTTCAGCCGGTTCCGCACGATGCCCTGGTCGGCGAGCAGCCGCGCCACGTCGGCGTCGCCGAACTCGGCCACCCGTTCGATCGAGAATCCGGCAAACGCGGCCCGGAAGGCGGGCCGCTTGCGCAGGATGGTGATCCAGGACAGGCCCGACTGAAACGCCTCCAGGCACAGCCGTTCGAAGAGCGCGTCGTCGCCGTGCACCGGTTTTCCCCACTCGAAGTCGTGGTAGTCCCGGTACAACTGGGTCTCCAGCGGCCAGGGGCAGCGAATCCGGCCGTCGTCCTCGGCGACGGCCAGCGCGGCCGGGCTCACTTCGATTCCGGCGCGACGGAGGTCTGCCAGCGCGCGGCCTGCGCCTCGGACAGCTGATGCTGTAGCTCGTCGATCCTGGCGGCGAGGCGGGCCAGCGTCCAGTCCACCTCGGACGCCTTGTAACCGCGCACCACCTGCTGGAACCGCAGCGCCCGGACATCGGCGCCGGAGATCCCCTCGGCGGGCAGCACGGTCGCCGTGGTCCCCTCCGGCAGCGGGCCCAGCTCCTCGGCCCGGCCGAATACCGCGCTGGCGAGCAGGAACAGCACCGCGGCGACCAGACCGACGATCAGCACGTACAGCAGCAACGTGAGCATGTCCCCGAGCTTATTGCCACCCACCGACACCGAGCGAACAACGTCCGCGCGGAAATCGGTCGTCGAGGTCGGTTACCCGTGGCGCGTGGTGTCGATGTTCAACGACATGCCGGCCAGTCCGCGCCGGCGGACGGCCAGCTTGTCGGCGATGTCGAGCAGCGCCTTGCCCGCGGCGGAGTCCGGGGCGCTCAGCACGATCGGCGTGCCGTCGTCGCCCGCCTCGCGCACGGCCTGTTCGATCGGCACCTGCCCGAGCAGCGGCACGTCGGCGCCGACCGCGCGGGTGAGGCGATCGGCGACCACCTGTCCGCCGCCGGAACCGTAGAGCTCCATTCGGCTGCCGTCGGGCAGGTCGAGCCAGGACATGTTCTCCACGACGCCGGCGATCCGCTGCCGGGTCTGCAACGCGATGGCGCCCGCGCGCTCGGCCACCTCGGCGGCGGCGATCTGCGGGGTGGTGACGACCAGGATCTCCGCGCCGGGGATCAGCTGGGCGATCGAGATGGCGATGTCGCCGGTGCCGGGCGGCAGGTCGAGCAGCAGCACGTCCAGGTCGCCCCAGAACACGTCGGCGAGGAACTGTTGCAGCGCCCGGTGCAGCATCGGGCCGCGCCACACCACCGGGGTATTGCCCTGGGTGAACTGCGCGATGGAGATCATCTTCACGCCGTGCGCCTGCGGCGGCATGATCATCTTCTCGACCTGGGTCGGCCGGGCGTCGGTGCCGAGCATGCGCGGGATCGAGTGGCCGTAGATGTCGGCGTCCAGGATGCCGACCGAGAGTCCGCGCGCGGCCAGGGCGGCGGCGAGATTGACCGTGACGCTGGACTTCCCGACGCCGCCCTTGCCGGACGCGACGGCGTACACCCGGGTCAGCGAGCCGGGCTGGGCGAACGGGATGACCGGGTCGGCCGAGTCGCCGCGCAGCTGCTTGCGCAGGTTGGTGCGCTGCTCGTCGTTCATCACGTCGAGATCGACGGTGACCGCGCCGACGCCGGACACGTCCGCGACCGCCTTGGTGACCCGCTGAATGATCTCGGTGCGCAGCGGGCAACCCGCGGTGGTCAGGTAGATCTCGATGTGGACGTTGCTGTCCGGGGCGATCGCAATGCTCTTCACCATGCCCAGTTCGGTGATCGGCTTGCGGATCTCCGGATCGTCGACCTTCGCGAGCGCGCCCCGCACATCCGATTCCGTAACTACTGGCATGGCAGGAATTTTAGGCGTGTCAAATTCTGGGCAGGTCCCCGGCCCGTGGTGCGACGCCGCTGCTGTAGGAGGTCTCCCAGGCCATGACGTTCGCGACGTAGGCCATCGAGTTGTTGTAGCGCAGGATCGCCTTGGACTGCTGAGCCAGGTCGCGCATGTTCAAACCGCCGTCGCACAGGTACTTTCCGGCGGTCAGCGCCGCGTCGTACAGGTTCTGCGGATCGGCGATGCCGTCGCCGTTGCCGTCTGCGGCGTAGCGCTTCCAGGTCTGCGGCAGGAACTGCATCGGGCCGATCGCCCGGTCGTATCCGGCCAGGCCGTCCAGCTCGCCGCCGTCGGTATCGCGAACGATGTTGTTGCCGTAGAGGCTTCCGTCCAGGACCGGGCCGTAGACCGCGTTGATCGGGTTGCCGTCGGCGTCGGCCTTGCCGTACGCGTGGGTGGATTCGACGCGGCCGATTCCGGCGAGCATCGACCACGGCATGTGGCAGGTGGGGTTTTCCTCGGCGAGCACGCGCTCGGCGTTCTCGTACGCCGCGACCGCGATGCCCGGCACGCCCATCGGCCCGGCGGGCAGCGCGGCGAGCTGCCGATTGTCGGCCAGCGCAACGCTTTTCACCACCGGCGGTCCGCTCGGCTTGGCCATCTTGTTGGCGACGAACTCCGTCGTCGCGCCCGGATCGGTCATCAGGGCCGCGGGCTTGGCGCCCAGTTCGCCCTGATCGTCGGCGGGCAGATGCTGTTCCACCGCGTTCGCGGTGGTCCCGTGTCCCACGTTGGACGCGGCAGTACATGCCATCAGTCCAGCGGGAACCAATCCGGTCAATGCGATAACCGAGCTGCGTTTAACGGTGACAGCTGGTTGCTTTCGGTGACGCCCCACTGTGCGGTGACCCTCCAACGGCTCGATGAGCCCTTCGTGATCTGACGAAGAGGAGACTACCGCACCCGAGACCTTTTTGTTACTGCTTCGTGACCTACTTCGAGTGTGGCGTCAGCCCTGGGGGGCGGGCGGCAGCGGAATCACGATGCCGAACGGCAACGTGATGCCCGGCTGCTGGGTCGGCGCGGCCTCCGCGGACGGGGTCGGCTCGGCCGTGACCGTCGGCGGGGCCTCCGGGGTCGCTTCCGGCGTCTGTACGGCCTGCTGGCCGGGCGCGGGCGGCTGCGGCGGCTGCGCCTGCTGCTGGGCGGCGTCCGGCGGCGTGCAGACCGGTGCGACGGTCGGCTGGTCCGGCTGCGCGGGATCCTTCGCGCCGGCCGCGGGATCCTTCGGCGCCACGCCCGCGCCGAAGGTCTGGGCGGGCGCGCCGGGCACCACGGCGGGTTCCGCGGGCTCGCCGGGCTGCGGCATGGGGGCCGGAATGACCGCGGGCGCACAGGGATTGAGCGGCTTCGGCGGCGGCGGGCAGAAGATGCCGCACGGGATCGGCGGCAGGCCGGGGATGGTGATCATCACCTCGGTCGGCGTCGGCGTCGTGGTGGTGGTCTGCGGCGCCGCGGGGGCCGTCGTGGTCGGCGTGTTGTTGGTGTAGGTCACCGCCGTCATGTCCGGCAGCTGCGCGGGCGCGCCGGTGCCGCTGCCCGGCGGGATCAGCTCGGGCGAGATGGTCACCTGGGTCGGCGCGCCGCCGGTGCGGTAGGCCGCGGCCCAGCTCAGCACGTTGGCCGCGTACGCCGTGGAGTTGTTGTAGCGCAGCACGGCCTGCAGTTCCTGCGCCTGATCGCGCAGGTTCAGCCCGCCCGAGCAGAGGTACTTGCCCGCGGCGAGCGCGGCGTCGAAGACATTGTTCGGATCGGCGACGCCGTCGCCGTTTCCGTCGGCCGCGTAGTGGTCCCAGGTGCTGGGCAGGAACTGCATCGGCCCGACCGCGCGCACGTAACCGCCGCTGGCCGCCTTGATCACCTCGTTGCCGGGCAGCGTGCCGTCCAGCGCGGGGCCGTAGATGGGGGAGACCGTGGTGCCCGCGGCGTCGGTGCGCCCGCCGCCCGCGTGCCCGGACTCGATGCGGCCGATGCCGGCCAGCAGGCTCCAGGACAACCCGCAGCCGGGCGTGGAGGACTCCAGCGCGAGTTCGGCGTTGCGATACGCGGCGAGCACGACCTCCGGGATGCCGAGCGCGCCGCCGATCAGCGGCAACGAGATCTCCTGGAGCGGCACCCGACCGGCAAACGGCGGAGCGCCGTCGGACGGGGTCATTGCCCGGAGTTTGCGGGGCGATTCCTGGGTCACCGGTAGTAAACCAACTGTCTTAGACAGTCCGGTCTCGCTCGACTTGGCCGAGCTGTCCGCCGAACCGGCGGGATTCGTGGCTGCGGCCAGCAACGCCTCAGGTGCGGTGGGCGCGCCGGCGGGAGTGGTGGGATCGGAGGCTGAGCCGGAGGCGACCAGACCGGCTACGACCAGGGCCGAGACGGTTATCGGAGCAGATATACGCATTCAGCCACACCAATCCTCTACGTCGTGTGAGCGGCTTTCTGGGACATCCCCTCCCAGCGCCGCTCGGGACAACGCTGTCCAGGTTACCCACCAGTCAGGTAGTTGTTCGGTATTTCCGGTCAATCGTCAGCAACAGCCGGTGAAACCGGGGCTGGGGACTGCTTTTGGCCGGAACTCTTCTTGCGTCGCGGTTTGGCCGGGCCTGCACCCTCGATCCGATCGAGTATCTCCTTCATCTCCTCCAATTCCCTGCGCAAATAGTCGCGCGTCGCGACTTCGCCGACCGCGATTCGCAGCGCTGCGAGTTCGCGGGCGAGGAACTCGGTGTCCGCCTTGGTCTGGGCGGCCCGCATCCGGTCCTCCTCCAGCGAGACCCGGTCGCGGTTGTCCTGCCGGTTCTGCGCGAGCAGGATCAACGGCGCGGCGTAGGCCGCCTGGGTGGAGAACGCCAGATTCAACAGGATGAACGGATATGGGTCCCAGCGCAAGGCGATGACGAACACGTTCAACGCGATCCAGACGACCACGACGATCGTCTGAATGGCCAGGTAGCGGCCGGTACCGAGGAACCGGGCGACGCGTTCGCTGCTGCGCGCGAGGGCATCGGCGTCCCAATCGATGCGGAAGCGGGACTCGACCGGCGTTTCCAGCCGCTGCCGCGCCCCGCCGACCTTGTCAGTCATGTCCGGCAATCCCTTCGTGCAGCTCTTCCTGATCGCGCCAGTCATCGGGCAGCAAATGGTCGAGCACGTCGTCCACGGTGACCGCACCCAGCAGATGGTTCTCGTCGTCGACGACCGGTCCGCAGACCAGGTTGTAGGTCGCGAAATAGCGGGTCACCGCGCCCAGCGGGACGTCGGGACGCAACGGCGCCAGACCCGCGTCGAGAATGCCGCCGACCAGATGCGCCGGCGGCTCGCGCAGCAGCCGCTGGATATGCACCGACCCGAGATACCGGCCGGTGGGGGTGGCGGTCGGCGGCCGGACGACGAACACCATGGAGGCCAGCGCCGGTGTCAGATCGGGATTGCGCACCCGGGCCAGCGCCTCGGCGACCGTGGTAGCCGGGGTGAGGATCACCGGCTTCGGCGTCATCAGGCCGCCCGCGCTGTACGGGGAATGCTCGAGCAGCCGGCGAACCGGTTCGGACTCCTCCGGGTCCATCAGGGCGAGCAGCGATTCGGCCTCGTTGACCGGCAGCTCGCCGAGCAGGTCGGCGGCGTCGTCGGGGTCCATCGCCTCGAGCACGTCGGCGGCGCGGCGCACCTCGAGATGACTGAGCAGCTCGACCTGTCCTTCGTCGGGCAGTTCCTGCACCACGTCGGCCAGTCGCTCGTCGTCGAGCGCGACGGCCACTTCGATGCGGCGTTTCTCCGGCAGCTCACGCAGGAGGTGCGCGACGTCGGCGGCGCGCAATCCCTCGAACTGCTCGAGCAGCTGGGTGACCTCCTGTCCGGGACGGTCGATCTCGTTCGGCGTCAGTCCCGAGACATGAAGCCAATCCACCACGTGCACGGTGCGCCTGCGCCCGATCCTGCGGTGCCCGCGCACGGCCACCTTGGCCACCCGCCAATCCCTGGTCCTGGTTTGCTCCATGCCGAGATCGACCACGATGACGTCCACGCCCGCCAGGTCGGGCAGATCCGGATCCTCCACGCGCACCGAGGAATCCACGATCTGCGCCAGCGCCAGCATCTCGCCGGGCCGCTGGTTGAACCGGCGCAGACTCACCGTCCCGGTGTTCAATGTCACAACGCCGGGTTCGATCGCGGTGACCCGCAGGATCGGCACGAAAATCCGCCGCCTGGTGGGCAATTCGACGACGAGGCCGTGGATACGGGGCTGCTGGCGGTCATACCGGATGGCCACCACAACGTCGCGGACCCGGCCGATAGACTCGCCGTCCGGTCCTAGCACCACCAGGCCGGCCAGCCTGGCGACGTACACCCTGGTAGCTGCCATGCTTGCCAGGCTAGAGGTTCGCGGCCGGGTGTAAGCACCACGCCACGATCGATGGGAGTGATCTTGAAGCCGCGTCGTTCGGTGCTCGCCTGTCCGGGCAGCAGCAAGAAGATGATCGAAAAGGCCAAGGGCCTACCCGTCGACGAGGTGTTCCTCGATCTGGAGGACGCGGTCGCGCCGCAGGCCAAGGCGGAGGCGCGGGCGAATATCGTGGCGGCACTCAACGACTCCGACTGGGGATCCCAGTTGCGCGTGGTCCGGGTGAACGACTGGACCACCCAGTGGACCTACACCGACGTGATCACCATCGTCGAGGGCGCGGGCACCGCGCTGGACGCCGTCCTGCTGCCGAAGGTGACCGACGCGGGGCAGGTGCGCGCGCTGGATCTGCTGCTCACCCAGTTGGAGAAGGCGACCGGACTCGAGGTCGGCCGCATCGGCATCGAGCCGCAGATCGAGAACGCGTTGGGGCTGCGCAACATCGACGAGATCGCCACCGCGAGCCCGCGGGTGCAGGCGCTGGTGTTCGGCCCGGCCGACTTCATGGCCAGCATCAACATGCGCACCCTGGTGGTCGGCGAACAGCCGGAGGGTTATGACACCGGCGACGCCTACCACCACATCCTGATGACCATCCTGCTCACCGCCCGCGCGCACGGCCTGCAGGCGATCGACGGCCCGTACTTGCAGATCCGGGATGTCGACGGCTTCCGGCGGGCCGCGGGACGCACCGCCGCGCTCGGTTTCGACGGCAAGTGGGTGCTGCACCCCGGCCAGATCGAGGCGGCCAACGAGATCTTCAGCCCGCGGCAGTCCGACTACGACCGGGCCGAGCTGATCCTGGACGCGTACGCCTTCCACACCTCGGCCGAGGGCGGTGCCCGCGGCGCGGTGATGCTCGGTGACGAAATGATCGATGAGGCGAGTGCGAAAATGGCTCAGGTGATCGCGGAAAAGGGCCGGGCGGCGGCAATGACGCGCACCACGCGTTTCACGCCCCCGGAAAACCGGTAGAAATAGCAGAATAGAGACATGACGAATCCCTTAGGGAACTCGAATCGCGCACGGCAGGCCCTGCCGACGCCGCCGTCCGGCTGGCCGGTCGGCTCCTATCCCACCTATGCCGAGGCGCAGAAGGCCGTCGACTACCTGGCCGACGGGGAGTTCCCGGTACAGGACGTGACCATCGTCGGCGTCGACCTCATGCAGGTCGAACGGGTCCTCTACCGGCTCACCTGGGGCAAGGTCATCGGCGGCGGCGTGGTGAGCGGCGCCTGGCTGGGCCTGTTCCTCGGTCTGCTGCTGAGCCTGTTCACCACCAGCGGCGCGCTCGGCCCGCTGCTGGTCGGCCTGGTCGGCGGCGTCATCTTCGGCGTCATCTCCACCTCGATCCCGTACGCGGCGACCAAGGGACAGCGCGACTTCGCCTCCACCATGCAGTTGGTGGCCGGGCGTTACGACGTGCTGTGCGACCCGAAGTCCGCGGAACAGGCGCGGGACATGCTCGCCCGGCTGGCCATCTGACGCATGGAGGTGTTGTCGACGGTCCGCACCGGTGTGCTCGACCATTTCGGTGTGCCTGCGACCGGTGTCGATTCGGCGTCGGTGACGTTCCTCGGGGTGGAGCCGATCGAGATCCTGCGGATCGTCGACGGCGACCTGGTGCACTACGCGACGGTGGGCGGTTCCCGGCATCCGATGGGCGATCCCACCGCGCTGCTTGCCGATCCGGTGCAGGGTCCGCGCGCGGAACTGGTGCTCACCCTGCGCGGCTCGGCGGGCGCGAGCTCGGGGCTGGCCAAGTCGCTCGGTGTGCTCGCCGCCGCGCCCGCGGTGGAAGGCGTTGTGCTGCAAGCCGATGCGCTGATGGACCTGGGCGAGCAGATGTGGCACGGCGCGCCGTTCACCGCGGTGCTGTTGGGCGCGAGCGGGATTCCCGAGGTCGTGTTGCCCGCCCCGGCCGATCCGGTGCGCTACTTCGCGGTGACGCCGGTGACCGCCACCGAGGCGGCCTGGGTGCGGGTGCGCGGGGCACAGGCGTTGCGAGATGCCTGGGCCGAGGCGGGAATCGACGTGCGTGACCCCGAACGAGGCGCGGCCAGCCTGTAATTCGGGCTACAACCAATCGTTGCGGTGGAAGTTCGCGTACAGGCCGACGCAGATGGCCAGGGTGATCACGATCACCAGCCAGAAACCCCAGCTCGCTTCCAGTCCCGGCATGTGGGTGAAGTTCATGCCGTAGATGCCCGCGATCATGGTCGGCACGGCGGCGATCGCGACCCACGCCGAGATCTTGCGCATGTCGGTGTTCTGCTGCACGCCGACCTTGGCCAGCGCGGCGCTGATCAGCGCGCTCAGCGCCTCGTCGAAGTCGGTGACCCGCTCGGCGACCCCGGCGTGATGGTCGGCCACGTCGCGCATGTAGCGCCGAATCTCCTTGGGCAGCGGGACATCCGGCTTGTGCCCGAGCACCTGTAGCGGCACCGCGAGCGGGTTCACCGCGCGCCGCAGCTCCACCACCTCGCGCTTGAGCTGATAGATCGACTCGATGGTGACCCGGCTGCGCGGGGTGAACACCTCTTCCTCCATCGCGTCGATGTCGAGCTCGATCGACTGCGTCACTTCGATATACGAATCCACCACGTGGTCGGCGATCGCGTGCAGCACCGCGCCGGTGCCGAGCATCAGCTGCGCCGGGTCGGCCTCCAGTTCCTTACGCAGCGAGGCCAATTCGGAATGCTCGCCGTGCCGCACGGACACCACGAAGTCCGGCGCGGTGAACACCATGATCTCGCCGGTCTCCACGATCTCGCTGATGCTGTGCATCTCGTGCTCGACGTAGGCGACCGTGCGCATCACCAGAATCAAGGTGTCGTCATAGCGTTCCAGCTTCGGGCGCTGATGCGCCTTGACCGCGTCCTCGGCCGCGAGCGCGTGCAGCCCGAACGTCTCGGCGATATCGGCCATCTGGGTCTCGTCCGGGTCGTGCAGGCCGACCCAGACGAAGCCGGCGCCCCGGTTGCGCACCTCCGCGAGCGCGTCCCGATGCGTGAATCTGCCAGGGAGCCGCCGACCTTCGACGTACACGCCGCAGTCGACGATCGCCCGCGCGGTCGGGATCGGAATCCGCGGCAGCTGTCGCGGTCCGCGGCCGGAACCACGGAACGACGGCAGCGGCGGTATGGATGGCACACGGTGATGCTACGTCGCCTGCGCGTGCGGTTCGCCGCGCCGACACTGTAAGACTGAGGGCGTGCGCATCGACTTGCATACCCACTCCACCGCGTCCGACGGCACCGACAGTCCGGCCGAACTGGTCCGGAACGCGGCCGCGGCAGGCCTGGACGTCGTCGCGATCACCGATCACGACACCACGTCCGGCTGGACCGAGGCGGTCGACGCGCTGCCGAAGGGGTTGACGCTGGTCCGGGGCATGGAGATGTCCTGCATCGGCATGGGCGAGGACGGCTGGCCGGTGCCGGTGCACCTGCTGGCCTATCTGTTCGACCCGACCGACCGCAGCTTCGCCGAGGAACGCGAGCGGCTGCGCGCCGAACGGATCCAGCGGGTGCGCGCCATGGCCGATCGGATGGTGGCCGACGGCCTGCCGATCGATCCCGACGCGGTGCTGGCCTCGGCCGGTCCGTCCGCGGGGCGTCCGCACCTGGCCAGGGCGCTCGTCGCGGCCGGCGTGGTGCCGAGTGTCGATGCCGCGTTCGAGGAATTGCTCGCGCCGCACGGGCCGTACTACGCGGAGAAGGCCGACACGCCGCTGCGTCGTGCGGTCGAGATGATCGCCACCGCGGGCGGGGTCAGCGTGGTCGCGCACGCGCGAGCCCGCAAGCGCGGCCGGCTGCTCGCGCTGGACGACATCCGGGAGCTGGCCGCGCTCGGCCTGGGCGGGCTCGAGCTCGACCATCCGGACCACTCGGCGACCGATCGCGCCGTGCTCGCCGAGCTGGCCGCCGAGCTCGGCCTGATCACCACCGGCTCGTCGGACTACCACGGCTCGAACAAGACCATCCAACTCGGCCAGTTCACCACCGACCCCGCGCAATTCGAGGTGCTGACCGGCAAGGCGACCGGCGTGCCGGTGATCGGCTCGTGAAGTTGCTGCGCGGCTTCAGCGGCGTCGTCGCCGCGGGCACGCTGGCGCTGGCGCTCGTCGTCATCGGCACCGCGGTCGTCGCGGCCAGGCGGGAGTTCCCCGGACCGGGCGCCGAATCGGTGGCGTGGCACGTGGTGGCCGCGGTGATTGCCGTTGGGGCACAGGTTTATTCGGACAAGCGTCGGGGTTTAGCCGCATTTTCTGGATCTGCGGTTGTTTTTATTGCCGCCGGTTTATTGCTCTGGACCCAGTGGTGGAGCTGATCGGCAGCGCTCCGCCGGCAACAGATCGAATACGAGAGCGCTAAATATTCTGTTAATGGTTGCGGTTCCGTGAATTGTGGCCGAACATTTCTCTTTGTGGCGGAACTCGAGACGGACGTACTGGTTTTGGGCGGCGGGCCCGCCGGAACCTGGGCTGCCGTATCCGCCGCCGCCACCGGCGCCCGGGTCGTGCTCGCCGACAAGGCCAGATGCGGCACCAGCGGCCCCACCGCACACGGCACCACCTCGTTGTGGAACATCCCACCCGGCCCGGCCAGGGACGAGGCAGTGCACCGCGGCTACGCCAACGGCGGCGGACTCGGCGACCCGGCCTGGATGCACCGGGTGCTGGAGGAGACCCACCTGCGCGTCGAACAGCTGGCCCGCTGGGGCTATCGGTTTCCCGGCGCGGGCCCCGGCTCCTCGCTGCGGGTGTACCTCGACGGCGCGAGTTACCTGCGCCGGATGCGTCGCAGCGTGCTGAACGCGGGCGTGCGCATTCTCGACCATCATCCCGCGTTGCAACTGCTCATCGATCGCGACGGCAAGGTAGCGGGGGCGACCGGCGTGCAGCAGCACAATCAGTACCGGGCGTGGACCGTTCGGGCCGGCGCGGTGGTGGTGGCCACCGGTGGCTGCGCGTTCCTGTCCGGCGGCGCGGGCACCGACGTGGACACCGGCGACGGACTGCTGTTCGCCGCGGAGGCCGGGGCGCAGCTGTCGGGCATGGAATTCTCCAGCGCGTACGGCCTGACGCCGGCCGTGACGGTGCCGCGCCCGGCCCTGCCGCTGCATTCCGCGTCGGGCCTCGGATTGCATTTCGCCACCTTTTACGACGAGTCCGGCACGGTCCTGGAGGGCCACCGCGCGGCCGCCTTCGCCGCGATCGCCGACGGCCGCCGGGTGTTCGCCGCGCTCGACGACATGCCCGCCACGATGCGCCGGTGGCTGATCGAGCAGGGACTGGTCGACCGCACCGGGCGGGTGCCGCTGCGCGCCGTGCTGGAGGGCACCGTGCGCGGCACCGGCGGCCTGCGCCTGGCCGGCCCGGATTGCGCGACCACGGTCCGCGGGCTCTTCGGCGCGGGCGACGTGACCACCAGGGAACCGATCACCGGCGCGGTCAGCGGTTTCGGCGGCCAGGGCGGCGCGTGGGCCATCGCCTCCGGTGTGTGGGCGGGCGCGGGTGCGGCCGAGCACGCGCGCACCGCCGACCGGCGCTGCCCCACCCGCGAGGTGGCCGGCGCCGGGCTCAACGCGGTGGCGCGGATCGATCCGCGCGCCGTGGTCGGCCTCGTGCAGGAACACACGCTGCCGCTGCGGCGCAGCTACTGGCGCAGCGCGGGCAGCCTGGTCGACAGCATCGGCGAGCTCGACGCGATGTGGCCCGGCGCCGAATTCGACCTCGGCGGTACCGGATCGGACCGCCTGCGGGCCAGGCAGGCCGCCGCCCTGCTGGCGGTCGCGCGGTGGACCAAGTACAGCGCGCTGGCCCGCACCGAGAGCCGCGGCATGCATCGGCGCACCGATCATCCCGGGCCCGAGGCGGACTGGCGGGTGCGGCTGATGTCAGGGGGCCTGGACAACGTCTGGGTGCGCCCGGACGCGCGGGAAATCGCGGCATTGGACGCGGGCGTGGTCGGCGCGACGGAGAACTCCGTGGCACCGGTCCGTGAGCCGTTCCCGCGCGGCCGGCGCCAGACCCTGGTGCTCGACGCGCGTGGCCCCGCCGTTTCGCACCTGCGCGAGCCGGGCGTGCTGAGCGCGCGGTCCGCGGCGGTCCCGGATGCCCCGGCGATCCTGCCCGAGGACGAGGACGGCACCGCCCAGCACCTCACACCGGCCGACCCGATCGCGATGTGACAACTCACCGCCCGGCCGCGGCCCGGCGCGAGTTTTCCCTTACCGCCGGGTAATTCCGCCGCTCTAGGCTGGAGACCGGCGCGCGACACGGCGGGAACCCGACCGGTTTGGCAAGTCGCGGACCGTGCTGGCAGAATGTGTCGGATTCCTTTACCTAAGCCACCGCCGGGTACTGGAGTTACGGAGATCTCCGCCTCGCGACGCACCGTCGCGACCCGAGGATCACGCCGCATGTTCTGTCCGGACCCACCCGTCCGGCTCCCGCTCCGCGGATCAGTGCCGCGCCACGTCAGCGAAATCGGCTACAGGTTTTTTCGTGACCCGCCGTAACAGCGAAACGTACCGGTCAGCGCACTCGATGAGCGTAATGAAAACCGCAGGAGCGGAGCCTGCGGAGCGACCATAGACACTAATACCTATATACCCGGCGGTAACCGTCCCCCGGTTTGTCCGGCCCGAGCAGGAGTGAAATCGTGTCACCTGTGACTGACGCACCGAATGCCACTGCAAGTCTTTCCGAAATCACCCACGACGAAATTTTCGCGGGGCATCTCGGAGGCAAGCTCTCGGTAGAACTCAGCTCGCCGCTGGAGACCCAGCGCGACCTGTCGATCGCCTACACCCCGGGCGTCGCTCAGGTCAGCCGGGCGATCGCGCAAGAAGTCGAGCTCTGCAAGCGCTACACCTGGACCGACCGCCTCGTCGTCGTGGTCAGCGACGGCACCGCCGTGCTCGGCCTCGGCGACATCGGTCCGCGCGCCTCGCTGCCCGTGATGGAGGGCAAGGCCGCGCTGTTCAAGAAGTTCGCCGGGCTCAACTCGATCCCGATCGTGTTGGACACCAAGGACGTCGACGAGATCGTCGAGACGATCGTCCGGCTGCGCCCGAGCTTCGGCGCGGTCAACCTGGAGGACATCTCGGCGCCGCGCTGCTTCGAGGTGGAGAAGCGACTCATCGAGGCGCTCGACTGCCCGGTCATGCACGACGACCAGCACGGCACCGCCATCGTGGTGCTCGCCGCCCTGAACGGCGCCGCCAAGGTGCAGGGTCGCTCGATCGACGGCATGAAGGTCGTCGTGTCCGGTGCCGGCGCGGCCGGCGTCGCGTGCACGAATATCCTGCTGGCCGCGGGTGTTCGGGACGTCACTGTGCTCGACTCGAAGGGCATCATCGGCCGTGACCGCAGCGACCTCAACGAGGTGAAGGCCGAGCTGGCCACCCGCACCAACCCGCGCGGGCTGACCGGTGGCGCCGCCGAGGCGCTCAACGGCGCCGATGTCTTCCTCGGTCTGTCGGCCGGCCTGATCGCCGAGGAGCTCATCGCCTCGATGGCGCCGGAGTCGATCGTGTTCGCCATGTCCAACCCGGACCCGGAGATCCACCCCGAGGTCGCGCGCAAGTACGCCGCGATCGTCGCCACCGGCCGCAGCGACTTCCCGAACCAGATCAACAACGTGCTCGCCTTCCCCGGCGTGTTCAAGGGCGCGCTCGACGCCGGCGCCCGCCGCATCACCGAGGGCATGAAGATCGCCGCCGCCGACGCGATTCTCAGCGTGGTCGCCGACGAACTCGGCCCGGAGAAGATCGTGCCGAGCCCGCTGGACCCGCGGGTCGCCCCGGCGGTCGCCGAGGCCGTCGCGGCCGCCGCGCGCGCCGAAGGCGTTGCCTAGTAAGTCAGTTCATCTGCTGGAAGGCGCCTTGTCCCGCTCGGGGCCGGGCGCCTTTCGCTTGGGCGTGTGCTTGCGCAGGGACAGATGGATCCAGATGTTCATGGCGATCATCGCGCACAGCGCGAAGATCAGCGCCGCCGCGAACAGGGGATTCTTGTCCGAGTAGGTCGTCCAGGCGAACAGCAATAGCGCTACGAGTGCCACATAGCCGGCGATGAACCTGATACTCACCGGTCAGACGTTAGCCAGGTCCGGCGCCGAACGTGCGGTGTTTACAGCGAGTGGTCGTCGAGCCAGGTGCGCGCGACGTCGGCGGGCTTCGCGCCGGCGTCGCGGACCTCGCGGATCAGCTTGGCCAGGTCGTCGGTGGTGAGTTCGCCCGCAACGTAATTGAGCTTCTTGATCTGGCGGTCGTCGAGTACGCCCTTGCGGAACAGGGGGAGCACGTTCTCGGTGCGCACGGCGTAGCCGGTGTCGGACAGGACCGTCAGGCCCTCGGTCGAGCCGGGGACGACGGCGGGCGGACCGGTCAGCAGACCGGCGTGAACCTGACCCTCCAGCAGGGCCTTTCGCAACGCGCCCGCGTCGGGGAACGGCACGGTCGCGGCGAACTGACAGCCCGCCACCTGCTCGGCCGCGGGCGGCAGGGTGATCAGATCGGGGATGGGTGCCACACCGACCGTGAGCGTCGCGCAGCGTGGTGTGAGATCGCCGAGGGTGCGCAGGTTGTCGCGGGTCGCGGCCTCGGCGCTCAGCACGACCCGCGGTCGCAGGTCGGTGCCGTCGGCGGCATCGCTGACCACCAGCCCCTCCGGCAGCGACTTGCTCAGTGCGCTCGGCACCTGCCCGAGGTCGGGCGCGCGATCGGTGGCAGCGGGGTCGAAGAAAGACAGCAGCGCGCCGTTGTGTTCACCGATCAGATCGATCCGGCCCGCGTCCAAGGCGGCGAGATAGTCGCTGCGACTACCGAGATGGGGTGCGACCGACGTGCGCGCGCCGACGCGAGCCAGCGCGCCCGCATATATTTCGGCGAGCACACTCGACTCGACCGAATCACCGGCACCCACCGTGATCCGCGCGCCCTGATCACTGTTACCGCAGGACACGGCCAGTGTCGCGGTCGCGACGACCAGTACTCGAGCCAGCATCCGCAGCGACGCGGGCAACACCATCCGGCGACACCAACTCTCCGAGAGACCGACAGAGCCAACACGAACACCCTGAAGCGGGCAGTATGGACACCCAGAATGTACCGGTGGCTGTGTTGCCCCGGGACCTCGCACTGCCCGTCAGGCCGGAAGGACTCCAGTGAAAACCTCGATCACCCCCCATGCGGCGCGGCATGGCCGGTCGGCGCTGCGGCTCACGCTGCGCGCCACCCGGTTCATCGTCGCGGCCGCGGCGTTGGCCGTCGCCATGATCCTGTCCGCGTGTGGCGGCAACTCCGACCCACTGGCCAGCAAGGGCAGCTGTGCGGGCGACGGGCTCACCGTCGGTTCGGCGAACTTCCCGGAATCCGAGACGGTAGCCGAAGTGTACGCGGAAGTGCTGCGCGTCAACGGATTCAAGGTCGACACCAAGCTGAACATCGGTAGCCGGGAGGCCTACGTCCCGGCCGTGCGGCAGTGCGCGATCTCGGTCATCCCCGAGTACAACGGCAACCTGCTCCAGTACCTGGACAAGAACGCGACCGCCACCAGCGCGGCCGATGTGAACAGTGCGCTCGCCACCGCGCTCGGCTCGGATCTCGCCATCGGCACCCCGGCCCCCGGCGAGGATTCCGACGCGGTCGTGGTCACCAAGGCCACCGCCGAGCGCTGGAACCTGCGCACCATCGCCGACCTGGCCGCACACGCCGCCGAGGTGAAATTCGGTGCGCCGGCCGAATTCCAGGAGCGCCCGGGCGGCCTGCCCGGCCTGAAGAAGAACTACAACCTCGACATCGCCGCGAACAATTTCGTGCCGATCGCCGACGGCGGCGGCCCCGCCACCGTGCGCGCGCTGGTCGAAGGCCAGGTCACCGCGGCCGACATCTTCACCACCTCGCCCGCCATCACGCAGAACAACCTTGTGGTGCTGGAGGATCCGAAGCACAACTTCCCGGCGCAGAACGTGGTGCCGCTGCTCAACGCGGCCAAGAAGACGGACAAGGCACTGGCCGTGCTGAACGCCGCCTCGGCCAAGCTGACCACCGCGGAGCTGATCAAGCTGAACGAGGCCGTGTCCGGTTCCAGCAAGACCGAGCCCAAGGCCGCGGCCGTCGCCTGGGTGGCCGCGCAGGGACTGAACACACCGACCGGCTAGGGGAAAACCGTTGTCCGATATCGAATTCCGCGGTATCAGTAAGACCTACCCGGACGGCACGACGGCCGTCACCGACCTCGATCTGCGCATCGAATCCGGCTCGTTCACCGTGTTCGTCGGCCCGTCCGGCTGTGGTAAGACGACCTCGATGCGGATGATCAACCGCATGATCACGCCCAGCTCCGGCACGATCACCATTGCCGGACAGGACATTTCGACGGTCGACCCGGTAAAGCTGCGGCTCGGTATCGGATACGTGATCCAGAGCGGGGGACTGCTGCCGCACCGCACGGTCGTCGACAATGTGGCGACCGTGCCGGTGCTGCGCGGCGATTCGCGCAAGGCCGCCCGGGCGGCGGCGCTGGAGGTACTCGATCGGGTGGGCCTGGACCGGGCGCTGGCCGGCCGGTATCCGGCGCAGCTGTCCGGCGGGCAGCAGCAGCGCGTCGGCGTGGCCAGGGCGCTGGCCGCGGACCCGCCGGTGCTGCTGATGGACGAGCCGTTCAGCGCCGTCGACCCGGTGGTGCGGGCCGAGCTGCAGAGCGAAATGCAAAGGCTGCAAGCCGAACTGCAGAAGACCATCGTGTTCGTCACGCACGACATCGATGAGGCGATCACGCTCGGCGATCGGGTCGCGGTGTTCGGGCGCGGTGGGGTGTTGCAGCAGTACGACGCACCGGATCATGTGCTGTCCCAACCGGCCACCGACTTCGTCGCCGATTTCGTCGGCCGCGATCGCGGCTACCGCGGACTGTCCTTCCGATCGGCCAAAGATGTTCCGCTGCACGAGATCCGAACCGCGACCGCGGCGCAGATCCCGGCGCTGCGGCTGGATCGGGGCGACTGGGTGCTGATCGTCGACGCGGAGCACAAGCCATCCGGCTGGATCGACGTGACCGGCGTCGAAGCGGTCCGCGGCGGACGTTCGCTGCCGGACAGCACCTCCGCGGGCGGCTCGCTGTTCACCCCGGCCGGCGACCTGCGCCAGGCGCTCGACGCCGCGATCTCCTCGCCCTCCGGAGTCGGGGTGGCCGTGGATGACGCGGGCGCGGTCCGGGGCGGGGTGCTGGCCACCGAGATCCTGCAACAGCTCGCCGACCAGCGATCCGTCGAGGACGCCGAACGCAACCGGCACTTCTTCGAACAGGAAGTGAGCGGCGGGGGACCGACGTGAGGTATCTGATCGACAACTTCGCCGAGATCATGGGATTCACCAAAACCCATCTGTATCTAGCGCTGGTGCCCTTGGCGCTCGGGTTGATCATCGCGATCCCGGTGGGCGCGCTGGTGCGCCGGGTGTCCTGGCTGCGTCGGGTGACCGTGACCACGGCGAGCCTGGCCTACACCATTCCGTCGCTGGCGCTGTTCGTGATCATCCCGCCGCTGGTGGGGATTTCGACGATCGACCCGTTGAACGTCATCATCGCGCTGACGCTGTATTCGACCGCGCTGCTGGTGATCGCGGTGCCCGCGGCCCTGGATTCGGTGTCGGCCGAGGTGATCGACGCCGCCGACGCGGTCGGGTTCAGCCCGCTACGGCGCACGCTCACCGTCGACATGCCCCTGGCCATACCGGTTTTCGTGTCCAGCCTGCGGGTGGTGGTGGTGACCAACATCGCCATGGTCTCGGTCGGCGCGCTGATCGGGGTCGGCGGCGTCGGCAAGCTGTTCACCCAGGGCTATCAGCGTGACTACCCGGACGAGATCATCGCCGGCATCATCGTGATCCTCGCGCTCGCTTTGATTTTCGACCGCCTGGTCTACGCGCTCGGCCGCTGGTCGACCCCGTGGGCGCGGGCCGACGCCAGGGCCGCACGGGCGAAAGGCGTTGCCGCATGAACCTTTTCCTCGACGCCTGGCACTACCTCACCGACGGCGCGAACTGGAGCGGGCCGGCCGGCATCGAACATCGGCTCGCCGAACACCTCTGGTACAGCTTCCTCACCATCGTCATCTCCGCCGCGGTCGCGCTGCCGCTCGGCCTGGTGATCGGACACACCAGGCGCGGCGCCGCGGTGCTCGTCGGCTTCGCCAACGCCATGCGCGCGCTGCCGACGCTCGGCCTGCTCACCTTCCTGGTGCTCGGCCTCGGGCTCGGCCTGATCCCGCCGCTGCTCGCGCTGGTGACGGTCGGCGTTCCGCCGCTGCTGGCCGGGGCCTACGCCGGAATCGCCAATGTCCCGGCCGATGTCGTCGACGCCTCGCGCGCCATGGGCATGACCGAGACCCAGATCCTGTTCCGGGTCGAGGTGCCCAACGCGCTGCCCATCCTGCTCACCGGTCTGCGCGGGGCCACCCTCCAGGTGGTCGCCACCGCGACCATCGCGGCCTACGTCAACCTCGGTGGGCTGGGCCGCTACATCTTCGACGGTATCAGCCTCTACAAGTACGACCGCGTCTTGGTCGGCGCGCTGCTGGTCGCCGTGCTGGCCATGGTGCTCGACGGCCTGCTCGCCTTCGCGGTCTGGGTCAGCACGCCAGGCACCGGGCGGCTCCGGCGGACCGACGCGTTGCCGATCGCTCCCGACCTCAGCGTGCCGTAGGCGGACCGACCTGCTGAAATAGCCCGAATCCAGCCCGGCCCCGGCTGATGTCGGGGCCGGTTCGCTGTGCGCACAGTCACCTTTCTGCCCGACCGAACGGCCTTGCGAGCGCATTGTTCCGCGCCGTACATTCCGTGTGGAATATTAAGCGTGGAGCATGTCGGAGGACGGGGCTAGTGTTCGCCCCGCGGGTCGATGTTCCGGCTCGTGCGACGACCGCGCGAGCGCGATCTGCGGGAGGTGACGGAAATGGCGCAGCAGGCGCGTCCGGTGGTGACGCCACTGGCGATCGCTGTGCTCGCGCTGCTCGAGGAGCAGCCCATGCATCCGTACGAGATGTATCAACTGCTGATCGCGCGCCGCGAGGACGTGCTGATCAAGGTGCGCCCCGGCTCGCTGTATCACACGGTGGCGCGGCTGGCCGAGCAGGAATTGGTGCGATCCGAGGGGGTCAACCGCGAGGGTAACCGCCCCGAGCGCACCACCTACCGGATCACCGAGCACGGCCGTGCGGCGCTGCGCGGCAGGATCACCGAGATCCTGCGCGCGCCCGTGCCGGAGTACCCGATCTTCCCGGTCGCGCTGGCCGAGGCGCACAACCTGCCCAAGGAAGACGTGCTCGCACTGCTGCGTGAGCGGATCGGGCACCTCGAAGCCGAACACGACGAGGTCGCGATGCTGATCGACTGGGCGGGCGAGCGGAAGGTGCCGCGCCGCTACACCATCGTGCTCCCGTATCTGCACGCCATGATCGGCGCCGAGATCGCCTGGGTCACCGGCTTTCTCGGCGAGCTCGAGCACGACGGCCTGAAGTGGGAGGACTTCGACCAGGTCACCGGCACCAGGGCCGCCAAACATCATCACCACCACCCGTGGACCGTCGAGACACACAGCGAGCCACCACCGACGCCGTACGCCCGGCGGCTGACGCGCCACCAGCCCGACGCCGCCGGCCGCGCCGCGCCCGCCGTACTTCCCCCGCCCTCGGGCACATCCGAGATAGGAACTCCGAACCCATGACCACTCAACGCAATCCGTGGCTGGCGCTCACCGCGCTGGTCGTCGGCTTCTTCATGATCCTGCTGGACATGACCATTGTCGCGGTGGCCAACCCGGCCATCATGACCGACCTGCACGCCGACATCTCCAAGGTGATCTGGGTGACCAGCGCCTATCTGCTCGCCTACGCGGTGCCGCTGCTGGTCACCGGCCGGCTCGGAGATCGCTTCGGCCCCAAGAACATCTACCTCATCGGCCTGGCCGTGTTCACCGGCGTGTCGCTGTGGTGCGGCCTGTCCGGCACCATCGGCATGCTGATCGCCGCGCGCGCCGCCCAGGGCATCGGCGCCGCGCTGATGACCCCGCAGACCATGGCCGTGATCACCCGCACCTTCCCGCCGGACAAGCGCGGCGCGGCCATGGGCCTGTGGGGTGCGGTAGCCGGGCTGGCCACGCTGGTCGGCCCGATCCTCGGCGGTGTGCTGGTCGACGGACTGAGCTGGAAGTGGATCTTCTTCGTCAACGTCCCGGTCGGCATCGTCGCCTTCGCGCTGGCCGTCTGGCTGGTGCCCGCGCTGCCGACCAACCGGCACCGGTTCGACATCCCCGGCGTGCTGCTCAGCGGGGTCGGCATGTTCCTGCTGGTGTTCGGCATCCAGGAGGGCAACAGCTACGACTGGTCGCTGCGGATCTGGTTGATCATCGGCGCGGGTGTGCTCGTGCTCGCCGCGTTCCTGGTGAACCAGGCGCGCAACACCGGGGAACCGCTGCTGCCGTTGCAGCTGTTCAAGGAGCGCAACTTCGCGCTGTCCAACGTGGCCATCGCCGCGATGGGGGCCACGGTCACCGCGTTCATGGTGCCGTCGTACTTCTACCTGCAGGCGGTGCGTGAGCTGTCGCCGACGAAGTCTGCCCTGGTGTTCGCGCCGATGGCCATCGTCACCTTCCTCGTCGCGCCGTTCATCGGCAAGATCTCCGACCGCCTGCACCCGCGGCTGCTGCCGACCATCGGTTTCGCGTTGTTCTCGGCGTCGATCTTCTGCTTCTCCGCGCTGATGTCGCCGGACTCGTCCCTCGTGTGGTTCCTGCTGGCGGCCGCGCTGGCCGGCTTCGCGAACTCCTGCATCTGGGGGCCGCTCGCCACCACCGCCACGCACAACCTGCCGGTGCAGCAGGCCGGCGCCGGTGCGGGTGTCTACAACACCACCCGTCAGGTCGGTTCGGTGCTCGGCAGTGCGGCGATCAGCGCCCTCATCGCGTCCCGCATG
This sequence comes from Nocardia sp. NPDC056564, assembly GCF_042793755.1. Lineage (NCBI taxonomy): Bacteria > Bacillati > Actinomycetota > Actinomycetes > Mycobacteriales > Nocardiaceae > Nocardia > Nocardia sp. NPDC056564. The sequence goes on along the minus strand of NZ_JBHTUR010000011.1, from coordinate 13,046 downwards.
TCGGCCAACGGCCTCGGCGGCGGCAAGGTCGCCGAAGGCGGTGCGGGCCAAGGCCCCATCCCGGAGTTCGTCAAGGACGCCTTCAGCACCGCCCTGGGCCAGTCCACCCTGCTCCCCGCGGGCATCCTGCTCATCGGCGTCCTCGCCTCCGCCCTCTTCATCCGCCACGGCAAGCCCGCCGCCCCCGGACCGAAGGACAAGCTCACCAAGGCGGAATCCCTGACCGTCTGATCAGCGAAAACCACTGCGCCCCACGAACCTTCGTCCGTGGGGCGCAGTGCTTACTCGGATCGGCGCTGGTTGCAGGTTTTCTTCCTTGGCCCAATCGAATACGGCAGACATGCAGCGCTCCTCCGGGCGGGTGACGGATTCCCGCCGACCCTATCCGGTCGATATATGCGACAGCTTTCGTGGTTTCGATGAGCGATTCAGCCGACCTGGATGGTGACGGAGGGGTAGCCGGTGGCGCCGTCGGGGACTACGTCGGCGCGGTCGGCGGTTTGGACGTCGCCGGGGCCGTCGGTGCTGCGGGCGCGGAGGGTGTGCGGGCCGGGGGTGGCGTCCCAGTCGAAGGTCCATTGGCGCCAGGTGTCGACGGATTGTTCGTCGGCGAGGCGGGCGGGTTGCCAGTTGCCGTTGTCGATCTGGACCTCGACGGCGCGGATACCGCGGTGCTGGGCCCAGGCGACGCCGGCGATGGTGGTGCGGCCCGGCTTGATTCGGCCGCGGCCGCGCGGGGTGTCGATGCGGGTGCCGGTCTTGATCGGGCCGAGGGCGGACCAGCCGCGGCGGGTCCAATAGGCGGTGGCGCGGTCGAAGCGGGTGACCTCCAGTTCGGTCACCCACTTGGTGGCGGAGACGTAACCGTAGAGGCCGGGGACCACGAGCCGGGCGGGGTAGCCGTGCGCGACGGGCAGCGGCTCGCCGTTCATGCCGACCGCGAGCATGGCGTCGCGGCCGTCGGTGAGCACGGACAGCGGGCTGCCCGCGGTGAAGCCGTCGATGCTGCGCGAGAGCACCATGTCCGCGTCGGGGTGCGGACCCGCCTCGGCCAGCAGTTCGTCCAGGCGATAGCCGAGCCAGCGGGCATTGCCGATCAGCTCGCCGCCGACCGGGTTCGACACGCAGGCCAGGGTCACCAGCCGCTCCAGCACCGGACGGTTGGCCAAATCCGCCCAGCTGAGCCGGATTTCGCGATCCACCAGGCCGTGAATGCGCAGCGACCAGTCGTCCTTGGACAGCTGCGGGACGATCAGCGCGGTGTCGATGCGATAGAAGTCGGCGTTCGAGGTGAGGTAGGGCGTCAGCCCCGGCACTCGAAGGTCCGCGCCCGGCGCGATCGGTACCTCGGGCGCGACCGGCTGCGGCAATTCGACCGCCGCCCGCTCGCCCGACACGTCCCGCCGCCGCAGCCCCAGCACCTTGCCACCGACACCGGTGACGACGGCCAGACCGCTCACTATCGCCAGACCTTGCAGCACTCGCCGCCGTTCGGGTGCCGCCACCTCTCGCCCAGCGCTGGCGGAGTCTGAGGTAGCGATTGCCGAGTCGGCGATGCCGCCTGAGGTAGTGGCGGCTCCTGCGTGCGCGGCGCTATCTGCTGGCACGGTCGACTCGACCGGACTGTCGGTGGTTGTCGAGCGCGTGTCCGGCGCTGCCGCCGATTCCGGTGTAGCGCTTTCGGTTTCACCCGCCGGGGGGATGGCAGTCGCAGAGTGCTGTTCCTCGGCACGGTCGGTCGTCTCGACAACCGCGTCGATCCGGCGGGTCAGCACGCGCAGCGCATAGATGCCAACGGCCACACCGACGATCGTCGGCAGCGCTCCGGACAGACCGGTCCGCCCGACCGCGACGATCGTCGCGACCACGCCGAAGATCGCGAGAATCGTCGAACCCGCTGTGCGCGACGTACGTTCGAGCGCCCCGGCGAGCCCGGCGACCACCACCGCGACCACCGCCATGCAGATGTACAGCACGGTCTTGTCGCTCGTCCCGAACGTGGTGATCGCCCATTCGCGCACCCCGTCCGGCGTGTGGTCCACCACGGTCGCGCCGAGGGCATTGAGGGGTGCGCTGTCGGGGCCGAAGAACGCCGCGAGCAGCTCCGCGACGCCGAGCGTCACAGCTGCCGAGACGATCCCGGCCGCCACCCGCGATCGCAGATCGGCCATGAATCCGAGCGTACTGCGGGACAAGGCCCAGGAATGTGACCATTCGATGACGGCACTGATCGGGCGCTGTTCAAGAGCATGGGGAACTGGTGCAGGTGGCCGCTCGCGCGATGCCTACATCAGTTCCCCATGATCTTGTCGACTGCGTCAGGCGGCGAACTCGTCGGCAAGGGTGTTCCAGAACATGAGTTCGTAGCTTTGGAAGAGGCGGGCGTAGAGGTGGGCCTCGTCGCGTTTGAGCCGGCCGGAGTCGAGGCCGGCCTGGATGGCGCGCACCGCCTGCTGCGCGATCTCGGGCACGTCGGTGGCGTAGAAGTCGAAGAACGCGCAGGCCGCGTCGTCGAATCCGTAGTGCTCGCGCATGCCCGCGGCCACGTCGCGGCAGTACCCGCCGAAGGTGGCGAAGTTCGCGTAGATCCCGGCGGCGACCGAGGACGACTCGCCGTTCACCGCCAGCCACGCCACATACGCCGGGTACGCCTGACATCCGGCCCGCGGCAGTTCGGTTCCCGGATCCGCGCCCGCCGCGGCGAAGAGCGCGTCCAGCATCCCCTGCGCCTGCTGCTCACCCGGCGCGAGCATGCCGAAGAACGCGCGGGCCTGCGCGTCCGCCGCCCGCGCCGCCATCTCGTGGAAACTGCGCCAGTCGCTCCCGGTGATCCGCCACTCCTCGGTGGCGATCGCGGCGAACACCGCCCGCGCCGCCTTACCCGTGGCGATCAGTGGAACGAGCCGGTTGTCCGCCTCGCGCGGCGCCAGCTCCGCCTGGATCTCATCGAGCAATTTCTTTGCGCCGTCAGTCATCTCAGCACGCTCCCGATCTTCGACGGTGTCATCCCATTGAAGCGCGAAGCGCGGCGTTATGTCCGTGAAAGCCGAAAAGCGCTGTCTGCGAGGAGGTCTCGCAGACAGCGCGGATCGGGGGCGAACTCAGTTGTAGATCTTGGCCACATCGTCGGCGTGCTGCTTCATCACCACAGCGCGCTTGAGCGACAGCTTCGGGGTGAGCTCCCCGGTCTCCTGCGTCCAGTCTATCGGCAGGATGCGCACCTTCTTGATGCCCTCGGCGTGCGAGACCTTCTTGTTGGTCTCGGCGACCGCGGCATCGACATCCGCGATCAGCTCCGGGTTCTCGATCAGCTTCTCGATCGGGGTGTCCTCGGGCAGGTTGTGGTTCTTCTTCCAGCCCGGCAGCGCCTCCGGATCCAGGGTGATCAGCGCGGCGACGAACGGCTGCCCGTCACCGACCACCATCACCTGGCTGATCAGCGGGTTGGCCCGCAGCGAGTCCTCCAGCAGCGCGGGGGACACGTTCTTGCCGCCCGCGGTGACGATCAGTTCCTTCTTGCGGCCGGTGATGGTGATGAACCCGTCCGCGTCGATGGCACCGAGGTCACCGGTCTTGAACCAGCCGTCCTGGAAGGCCTCCTTGGTGGCTTCCTCGTTGCCCCAGTAGCCGTCGAACACCACCGACCCGCGCAGCAGCAGTTCGCCGTCCTCGGCGATCTTCGCGCCGTGGCCCTCGATCGGCTTGCCCACCGAACCGACCCGGATGTTCTCCGGGGTGTTCACGGTGATCGCCGCGGTGGTCTCGGTGAGCCCGTAGCCCTCGAAGATGGTGACGCCGACACCGCGGAAGAAATGGCCGAGGCGCGCGCCGAGCGGTCCGCCGCCGGAGACCGCGGCCTCGCACTGGCCGCCGAGCGCGGTGCGCAGCTTGCTGTAGACCAGCTTGTCGAACAGCGCGTGCTTGAGCTTGAGCACCAGCCCGGGCCCGCCGTTGTCCAGCGACTCGCTCCACGCGATGGCGGTTTCCGCGGCCGCGTCGAAGATCTTGCCCTTGCCGCCGTCGTGCGCCTTCTGCTTCGCGCTGTTGAACACCTTCTCGAACACCCGCGGCACCGAGAGGATGAAGTGCGGCTTGTAGCTGCCGAACTGGTCGACCAGGGTGGACCAGTCGGAGGTGTGCGCGACGGTCACCTTGGCGTCGAACGCGACCAGCGCGACCGCGCGGGCGAACACGTGCGCCAGCGGCAGGAACATCAGCGTCTTCTTTCCCGGCCGGATGAACGTGCCGAGCGCGATCCCGTCCGAGCGGGACTCGGCGTACAGGTTGGCGTGCGAGAGCATGACGCCCTTGGGCCGCCCGGTGGTGCCGGAGGTGTAGATCAGGGTGGCGGGCGAGGCCGCGTTGACCTGCTTGCGCCGATCGTGCACGGCCTGGTCGTCCAGGTCCTTGCCGCGGGCGGTCAGCTCGTCGACCACGCCCTTGTCGATCTGCAGCGTCTCCTTCAGCTCGGTCAGCGCCGTGGGTTCGATCTCATCGATGATCGCGCGGTGCTTGTCGCTGTCGACGAACAGCAGCTTGGTCGCCGAGTCCTGGAGGATCCACTTGGCCTGCTCGGCGGCCGAGCTGTCGTAGATGGCGACGGTGCAGCCGCCGACCGCCCAGATGGCGAAGTCGAGCACGGCCCACTCGTATCGGGTGGGGGCCATGATGGCGACCCGGTCGCCCAGTTCGATGCCCGAGGCGATCAGTCCCTTGGCCACGCCGGTGACGGTCTTCGCGAACTGCGCGGCCGTCACGTCCTGCCAGCCGCCGCTGCCGTTGGGCACGTTGAACAGCACCGCGTCCGGCGACTGTTCGGCATGCCGGAAGACGTTGTCGGAATTGTTCGCGTCTTCCGGAATGGTGTAGGAAGCCGGGACTTCGAACTCTCGCATCAGTGCCCTTCCACGTGGGTTTACTCGCCAGTAATCTACGACACCTTGGTCAGGGCCGTGAGGTCGACCACCAGAACCGGATCCGTGCGTAACCGCCGAGTACGGACCCGTGTCGTAGTTATCCTAAGTCCCGCAATTCGGCCGGCTGAATCGCTTCCCGCAGGAACGCCGCCAGTTCGCTCAGCGCCGCCGCGGCCGGGGCGACCAGCGCGGCTTGCAGTTGCGCGACGTGCCACAGGCCCTTGCTCTCGGTGAACCGGACCGGCACGCCCGCATTGCGCAGCGCCGCGACCAGATCGCCGCACTGCCCGTGCAGCAGCTCGTCCACATCGACCTGCACATAGGTCGGCGGCAGGCCGACCAATTCGCCGGTGAGCGGCGCGTAACCAGGATCACTGGAATCCCCGCCGCCGAGGTAGGCGGCGGCGCAGGCGCGCGACCACCGGCGGTTGATCACCAGGTCGCTGTCGCGCTCGGGAATCTGGTTCGGGTCGGCCCACGGCGCGATCAGGCCGAGCGCGGCGGGCGTGTACCCGTGCCGGGCGATCAGCCGCTGCGCGGTAGCCAGCGAAAGCCCGCCGCCCGCGGAATCGCCGGACAGGGCGATCCGGCCCGGCAGGTAGCCCGAGTCTTGCACCAGCTCGAGGAACGCCGCCTCGGCGTCGTCGAGCGCGGCCGGGAACGGGTGCTCCGGGGCCAGCCGGTAGTCGAGAACGTAGACGGTCGAACCGGTCTGGTGCGCCAGCCGCGCGGCCAGCGACCGGTGCGTGGCCGGCGAGCCGACCGCGTAACCGCCGCCGTGCAGATAGAGCACCGCGCCGCTGGGCGCCGCGGTGGCGGTGACCTTCTCGGCGGGCCTGCCGCCGAGCCGGATCCGATCGATGGTGGTGCCCGCGGGCACCAGTTGCGCTGCCGAGCCGACTTCGAGCAGCAGGCGCTGCATCCGCCACGGCGCCCGCTGGTTCAGCGTGGCGCGGAAGATCGGACGCAGCACCGCTCGTGCGACGGGCAGCGGAAGATTGATGTCCCGCATAGTCTTTCGAACTCGAATCAGGGTAGGAACGGGCGGTTGACGACGGCGGCGATGCGCTGGTAGCCGGAGGCGGTGACGCGGACGAACACGTCGAGCAGCTTGGCCTCCCAGCCGATCAGCACCCGGCCGTGGCCCTTGCGCACGCCCTCGGTGATGGTCTGCGCGGCCATCTCCGGGGTGTGCATGGCCAGCTTCGCGTCGAACATCGAGGCCGCCTTCGCGCCGTCGATGCCCTCGGCCCAGGTGGCGTTGCGGGCGACCGCGGTCTTGATGCCGCCGGGATGCACACAGGTGACCTTGACCTTGTGCTTGCCGACCAGCATCTCCTGGCGCAGCGACTCGGTGAACCCGCGCACCGCGAATTTGGCCGCGTTGTAAGCACTTTGGCCGGGGACCGCGATCAGGCCGAACAGGCTGGACACGTTGACCACGTGCCCGTCGCCGGACTCGATCAGGAACGGCAGGAACGCCTTGGTGCCGTTGACCACGCCCCAGAAGTCGACGTCCATGATCCGCTCGATGTCCTTGAACTCGGACTTGATCACGTCACCGTGGTAGGCGATGCCCGCGTTGTTGTAGATCTGGTGCACCTTGCCGAAATGGGCCTTCACCGCGTCCGCGTAGAGCAGCACGGCCTCGCGCTCGGCGACATTGATCCGATCGGATTTGACCTCGGCGCCGAGCGCTTCGCAGCGGCGCACGGTCTCGGCCAGGCCCTCGGTGTCGATATCGGACAGCGCGAGCTTCGCGCCGCGCTTGGCCAGGTTCTCCGCGAGCGCGCGACCGATGCCGGAACCGGCTCCCGTGATCACACAGACTTTGTTTTCGAAGTAAGCGTCTTTGCTCACTGGGGTGCCCCTACTTTCAGGTCGGCCTCGGACTGGATGGTGGTCTGGTAGGCGTCCACGTCGAACGACCGGGTGAGCCTACGGAATTCGAAGGTGAAATCGGGCCACAGCGTGGTGTTGTTGCCGTGCTTGTCCAGGTACCAGCTGGCGCAGCCGCCGTTGAGCCAGACGCTCTTGCTCAGCTTGCGCTGCAGGTCCTTGTTGAACTCGTCCTGCACGTCGCGGCGCACCTCGACCGTTTGCAGGCCGAGCTTGTCGACCGCGGCGAGCGCGTCGGCGACGTAGTTCAGCTGCGATTCGATCATGTACACCATCGAGGTGTGGCCGAGGCCGACATTCGGGCCGAGCAGGAAGAACATGTTGGGGAAGTTGGCGATGGTCGCGCCTTTGTAGGCCTGCTGACCGATCTCGTCGAAGACCTCGCTCAGCGTGCGGCCGTCGCGACCGGCGATGGTCTCGTAGGTCGGCGAGTCGGTGACGTGGAAGCCGGTCGCCACGATGAGCGCGTCGATCTCGCGTTCGGTGCCGTCCTGGGTGACGATCGAGTTCGCCCGTACCTCGGCGATGCCGTCGGTGACCACGTCCACGTTGTCCCTGCTGATCGCGGGGTAGTAGTTGTTCGAGATCAGCATGCGCTTGCAGCCGATGCGGAAGTTCGGCGTGACCTTGGCGCGCAGCTCGGGATCGCGCACCTCGGCGCGCAGCTTCGCCTTGGCGATCAGCTCGAACGCGCCCATCAGCGCCGGGACCTTGGCCAGGCCGACCACCTGGGTCTCGCGCGCGGCGTAGATGGCCGCGCGGGATAGGCGCTGGAAGCCGGGCACGTGCTTGAACGCGAGCCGTTCGAGCTTGGTGTACGGGCGATCCAGGCGGGGGAGCAGCCAGGGTGCGGTGCGCTGGTAGACGTCGAGGTGGGCGACCTTGTCCGCGATCGCGGGCACGATCTGGATGGACGAGGCGCCGGTGCCGATGATCGCGACCCGCTTGCCGGTCAGGTCCGCGTCGTGGTTCCAGCGCGCGGAGTGGAAGGTCTCGCCCTGGAAGTCGTTGATGCCCTTGATATCCGGCAGCGCGGGCTCGCACAGCGCGCCGACCGCGGAGACCACGGTCTCGGCGACGAAGCTGCCCTGGGTCGACTCGACCTCCCAGCGGGAGGTGTCGTTGTTCCAGCGGGCGCCGGTCACGTCGCAGTCGAAGATGTGCTTGTCGTAGACCTGGTATTTCTTCGCCACGCCCTGGATGTACTTCTGGATCTCGCCCTGCCGGGAGAACGAGCGCGACCAGTCCGGGTTGAGCGCGAACGAATACGAGTACAGGTGCGAGGGGACGTCGCAGGCCGCGCCGGGGTAGGTGTTGTCACGCCAGGTGCCGCCGACATCGCCGCCGCGCTCGAGCACCAGGAAGTCGTCGCGACCCTGCTGGCTGAGCCGGATGGCTAGACCGAGGCCGGAGAACCCGCTGCCGATGATGATCGTCTTGACGCGGCGGACTGGCCGGTCGCCGACAGCTTTGTCTGTAACCTTGCGACTCATGTATCCGAGCGTAGAGGCTTATTGAGCATCAGTCAACAGTATTGAATCACGTTCAGTAGGATGTCGGTGTGAGTATCCGTCGTTCCGGTCCGGGAGAGTCCAAGCGTGTCCGGCTCAGCCCGGACGAACGCCGCCTGCAACTGATCACCCTCGGGGCCGAGATGCTCGCCGAGCGGGCGCTGCAGGACATCTCCGTCGAGGACATCGCCAGGGAGGCGGGCATCTCCCGCGGGCTGCTGTTCCACTACTTCGCCTCGGTCGGCGAGTTCCACGAGGCGATCGCGCGGCACGTCAGCGCCGAGTTCCTCGCCGCGACCGCGCCGGATCGCAGCCTCGGACTGTTCGACATGCTGCGCGACTCGGTCGAGCGCTACGTCGACTACGTCGAGGACAATCGCGCGGCTTATCACGCTATTTTGCGCGGACCGTCCAGCTACAACCCCGGCATGGTCACCTATGTCAACGAATCACGCAGTGCCATAGCCGAACTCGTGCTCACCGAGGTGCCGATCCCGCCGGACGACCCCGATCGCCCTCGACTCTCGCTCGCTGTTCGCGGGTGGATCGCCTTCGTGGAGGAAACGATTCTCACCTGGATGAGCGAAAAGCCCATTCCCCGGGAGCAGCTCGTCGAGTTGATCGTCGAATCGCTACCGGCGCTCGCCCTCAGTCCCGCGTTGGCGGAGGCTTTGCGCGGCTGAGGGTTTCGGGTCCGCGGTCGGGAACGCGGCGGTTATGGCAGGCGGCCGGTCGCGGAAAGGATTGGTCTGAAAGCCCTGCATTCCCCGAGTATCCGCTCCTCGGCCGCACCCGGTCATGCCATTTTCACCTGACGAAAAAAGCCCGCCCGCATCGGTTTTCGATGCGGACGGGCTCTTGCTGACCGGTGAATTGCCCCGGTCAGGTGGTTATCAGGGCAGAACCTGCGGGATGATCTGCGGGGCGACCGCGCCCAGGATCGCGCCGATCACCGCGGCGAACACGACGTAGCTGATGCCGCTGGCGATGATGCAGGCGAAGTAGCCGACGATGAAGACCAGGATGGCGGGGATGCACAGGACGGCGGCGACGCCGAGGCCCGTCATGGCACCGGCCGCGAGGCCGTTGGCCACCGGGTCATGGTTCTGTGCGTCCGGGTTGGTCGCGATGGGCTTCAGTTCGCCGGCGGCGACGTTCTTCAGTTCACCGGCGATTTCCGGGGTCACCTGCGGGGTGACGACCAGGGTCTTCCCGTCCTGGGAAATCTGCGGGGCCAGCGCGATCGTGTTGCCCGCGGCCGACTTCATCGACATCGGGAACTCGGTGACCTTCGCACCGGTGGCGGATTCCACCTGGACCGCCGACGAATCCGCGGTCAGGGTGAACTTGCCGCTGTTCAGCACGGTGGAGACGGACTTCAGGTCCGGCGACGTGGTGGTCTTGTATTCGACGCCCTGCTCGGCACCCGAGGCCACCAGGCTGTCGGCCCACCGGGCCTGCTGGTCCGCGAGTTCGGTCGCCGACGCGGTGCCCGCGTTGGCGAGGGTTGCCACTACCGCGAAGGGCAGAACGACCGTGAGGATGTTGCGGCCCGCGCGCATGACAGTCTTTTGGAACATTTAGGCTTTCTCTCCCGCCCCCGATCGCTTTGGAACGCCTTGTCCCCCAGACGAATCGAAGCGTTGATATTGATCGACAGGGATATTCATATCCGACGATCCGCCTGAACCAGAACTAATGTGACGAGCGCCACATTGATTCACCGAAATGCCCCCACTTCTCGGGGGCTTCCGACGCCGCCAATGGTTGCTTCCATCTGGTGATGTCACCATGTAGACACAGAAGTGAGGATTTCATATCGAGGCGAGCAGGTGCCCCGTGTAGCGCCCTACCGCAAGAACTTTCGTCCAACCCCACCCGACGACCCGAGGTCGCCGCCAACCTCACTCAATCGTTGATATCACCCGAATCGTAATCAATGTTCAGATCATCCGGGCGAGACGGCCACGGCGGTGCCGTAATTCGAGTGCCCGTCCACGGATCAACCTGGATAACAGGATGTTTCGTCTGCTCGACCAGGCCCGGCCGACGCCACAGCAGATCCTCGCCGGAGTAGACCGCAAAGGATCACATGCCGGTCGGGAAAGCCCCGGTAAAAACGCGGCGACAACTCTGTCCCGTACCCGGCAACGATCCGAAACCCCGAATCCATCGAGAGCTCGAATTCATCCGCGCCCCAATCGATACGCGCACCCCGACTGCTCAGCAACGGCCACAGCAGCCACCGATCCTCGTATTCGATGATCTCTCGATTCATCCACCCCGCCCGTCGTTGAATCTCGCCTGCGTAGCTCAACCGTGCCCCAGGTCAGGCCATCGCTTTCGTGGCCAACGCGAGGTATGAACCCTCTTGACCTGGATCGAAAACCCTGTCGTCGTACAATGCGATGTCGGATACGCCAGTGGATACGATTTCATTCGACGGCCACTTCATCTTGACCAGCGATGCTGCGCCCGTATCGATCAAGTGGGCGGTTATCTGCCGGGCCAGCCGCTTGGCGTCGTCATCGTTCACGTCGAACTCGGAACCCCGCAGCAGCCATAGGAGCTCATAGATCCCGAGGTTGTCTTGGGCCAGATGATCTTCAGCTTCTTGAAGTAACCACCGTGCAGCCGCTGAGTCGTCCACTATTTTCCTTCCAGCGTCGGGTTGCCTTGCAGCGGAATCTTAGTCGTCTTGCCGTTCTGGGACACTTCCGCATACGGGCCATGAGTCAGTGGATCTGGTCGGTTTCCCTCGGTGTAGCCGGGCATAATTCGTATCTGTCTGCCGAAGTTTTCGGGATCGCGATACACAGTTCCGTCACCGCTCTTGCTCGGCGACTCCACCCACTTGTGCGGGATCCCCTGGGCGACTTCCTCCTGGCTTTTCCCTGCGAGCGTTTGTGGATCGAATCCCTTGGGATCTCGAACATTCGGAAGCTCGTGACTGCGGTCTTCTTCCGCATCCTCGCCCGAATCACCGCTTGGGTCTGCATCGTTATCGATCAGCACGCGCATGGCGATGATGGTGGCTAGGGAGGTGAGGGTGGTGGTCAGGTCGGGGACTTTGTCGAAGGATTTGACCAGGCCTACGGCTCCGGCGGCGGCGGTGGCCAGGCCGACTGCTTTGAGGAGGTTGCTGCCCTGGTAGACGGTGCGGATTGTGTTGACGGTGTTGGTGGCGATGACGCCGACGCCGCCTGCTCCGGCGGCCGCGCTGCCGCCGAAGGTGAAGAAGGCGGCGGCTGCGGCGGCGACCACGGTGAGGCCGATTGCCCATTCGGCCTTGGTGATCGAGGATTCGAAGTTGGCGCGCACATCTACGGTGCCGGTGTGGTATTCAGCGACGGGGCCGGCCAGGTTCTGGGCCGCGGCGGCGACCTGGGTCGCGCCGTTGCGCAGAGTTTCGAGGTGGCTGAGGAGGGGCGGCAGATTCGTTTTGTCATCGATGGTGTCGAACAGGCCGATGATGGTGGTGAGCTGGGAGGCCGCTCCGGTGACCGCTTCGTGGTTGGCGAAAGTGGTCCAGGTGGACGATGCTTTGGCGAGCTTTGCGATATCGCCATTGGGCAACTTGCCGAACTGCTCGATGATTTTGGCGATCAGCACGTCGAACAGTTCCTGAACACCGCCGTGGTGTTCGATGCCGATCCCGTTGTTACGCACCGAGGTCGGAATGGTGACCTGGTATTTCGACACCTCGTGCACAACGGGCAGATCAGGCAGTGGATTGCTCTTGTTGCTCTTGCCGTAGTTGTATCCGGCTGCGTAAAGCACATAACCGAAATTGGTGAGGGCGTCCGCCAGGTCTGTGCACGACTGCATCGTGTCGCGCGCGGCGGTGTCGTACTTTTCGCCCCACTCCTTGCAACCGGGCGCGTCCCCGGCCATGCCCGCGCATTCACCTTTGACGGCGTCGTGCACCGGTTTGTCCGCGCGACGGAGATCGGCGGCGAGGTCGTGGCATTTCTTGGCGGCCTCGTAGTAGATCTGCCAGTCGATGCGCACGGCTCAACCTCCTTGCAGCATCTTGCTGTTGAGGTCGATCGCTCGGGTGTAGCGTCCGTGCGCCTGTTTCGCGGCGTCGCTCATCTCGCGCACGCCCTCCACGAATTCGCGTGCACCAGTGGCCCATTGGCGGTGGGCGTCGGCGTAGGCCTGGGCGGCAATGCTTTCCCAGCCGGTGTTGTGCAGGGCGGCGACTCGGTCGTCGATTTCGTCGAGGTGATCGGCGACGAAGCCGGCCAATCCGGAAAGGCGGGCGACGATCTGGTCGAGATGTGCCAGGTCGACCGAGAATTCCGAGCTCATGGCAGATCCAGGGTGGAGGTGCTCAACGCCGCGGCATTGTCGGCATCGCGGGTTCGGTACGTGTCGGCGGTGACGCCGAGTTTCTCCGCCATGCCGGTGAGGGCGGACATGATCTGCACGCCGCCGTCGTGGACGTCGGTCCACCCGTTGGCGAACTCGGTGGCCGAGTCGCCGGTCCAGCTTCCGTCGATCAGCGCGTCGACGTCTTTCGCGGCGGAATCCAAGGCCGAACGCAGGGCCTCGGCCAGCTCGTAGACGTACTTCCCGACGTCACGAACCTGCTCGGGAACGACCGAAACCTGCTGGCCGGGTGTTACCGGCGTACCCCCGTCGCTCATGGTGGCGAAGTTTACTGACCGCGCCGATCAGTGTCGATGCCGGAAAATGCCGGACGCCGGGCCTGCTC
>NZ_JBHTUR010000010.1:85587-320747 GCF_042793755.1 Nocardia sp. NPDC056564 | reverse complement strand
GGGATCACTGGCCCAGGCACGAGTTCACAGCTCGAATCGTCCGGCTGCAAGTAGCAGTAGGCATCGCGGCCGAGTCCAACTACCGCCCCTGCCAACAGGACACCACCCAACCATCTCCCAAGTGCAACCCCCGCAAAGTCCCGTTGGCCACGCCACGACCCGCCGAGCGGGACGTCACCAAGCTATTCCCCGAGTACGGCCCACCGTAAGGTCCCGATGACCACACCACGATTCAGCCAGTGGGACACCATCGCGGGACTGACACTCGTCTGCCACCACGGTGTCCCGTTCATTCCCGACTCGACAGGTGACATCTCTTTCCCGACTCGACAGGTGACATCGCGAGGGGTAATCCGTACACGCCCGAACGGCACGAACTCACAGCTCGAATCGTCCAGCAGCAAGTAGTGCGGTCAAGTTCGAACCGCCCCTGCCAAGCGGGACCTCACCGAGCCAATCGCCGAGTACGACCACCGTGAGGTCCCGATGACCACACCGCGATTCAGCAAGTGGGACACCATCGCGGGACTGGCACTCGTTTGCCGCCATGGTGTCCCGTTCATTCCCGACTCGACAGGTGACACCTTGCGGGGGTCACTGGCCCAGGCACGAGTTCACAGCTCGAATCGTCCGGCTGGAAATAGCAGTAGGCATCGCGGCCGAGTCCCACTACCGCCCCCGCCAACAGGACACCACCCAGCCATCTCCCCAGCGCAACCCCCGCAAAGTCCCGTTGGCCACGCCACGACCCGCCGAGCGGGACGTCACCGAGCCATTCTCCGAGTACGACCACCGTCAGGTCCCGATGACCACACCGCGATTCGACGAGTGGGACACCATGGCGGGATTGGCACTCGTTGCCCCCATGGCGTCCTACTCATTCCCGACTCGACAGGTGACACCGCGAGGGGTCACGAGCCCACACCCGGACGACACGAACTCACAGCTCGAAATCGTCCGGCGGGAAAGTAGTAGGCATTGCGGTCGAGTCCACTGCTGGTTTCCCGATCCGGCGCAGCGCTCGCGGGTGTCCCTGCGGAGGGTGGGCCGGGGGTGGCGGCTACGGTCGGGGGATGGCGACCCAGATTGTGGAGCTTTCTCCGGCAGCGCTCGAGTTCGTGACCGAACGACACCTTGCGACGTTGACTACGTTGCGGGGCAATGGAACACCGCATGTTGTCGCGGTGGGGTTCACCTGGGATCCGGAGGCTGGGATCGCCCGGGTGATCACCGATGGGGGATCGACCAAGGTGCGTAATGTGCGGCGGGGTGGTTATGCCGCGGTCAGTCAGGTCGAGGGGCGGCGGTGGCTCACGCTGGAGGGGCCCGCGACGGTGCTCGACGATCCGGAATCGGTCGCCGAGGCGGTCCAGCGGTACGCCGGGCGCTATCGGGTACCCCGCGAGAATCCCACTCGGGTAGTCATCGCCATCCAGGTTCGGCGCATCCTGTCCAGCTCCACGCTGGTCGCGCCGTCGGCCGACAACGCAGCTCAAACCCAGTAGACAGAAACGCGCCCGCTCGGACTCGAGCGAGCGCGTTCCAGGTTCGACTACAGCACGGTCAGCCCGTGCGGGCGCTGGTTCATGGATTCACATCCGTCCTCGGTGACCACGACGATGTCTTCGATGCGGGCGCCCCAGTCACCGCGGAAGTAGATTCCGGGTTCGATGCTGAACGCCATGCCCTGCTGCAGGACGAGGTCGTTGCCTTCGACGATGTAGGGCTCCTCGTGCACCGACAGGCCGATGCCGTGCCCGGTGCGGTGCACGAATGCCTCGCCTAAACCGGCGTCCTTCAACACATTTCGGGCGGCGGCGTCGACGGACTCGGCGGTGACGCCGGGGCGGACGGCGGCCACCGACGCGGCCTGGGCCTGCTCCAGCACGGCGAAGCGGGCGGCCCGCTTCGGGTCGGGCTCGCCGAGGGCGTAGGTGCGGGTCGAGTCGGAGTAGTAGCCGGGGTTGACCGGGCCGCCGATGTCGATGACGACGATATCGCCGGACTCGATCCGCCGCTCGGAGTCGTGGTGGTGCGGGTCGGCGCCGTGCGGGCCGCTGCCGACGATGACGAAAGCGGCCTCGGTGTGGCCCTCCTCGACGATGGCTGCGGCGATGTCCGCGCCGACCTCGGCCTCGGTCCGGCCGACCTGGAGGAACTCGCCCATCCGCGCGTGCACCCGGTCGATGGCGGCGCCGGCCCGGCGCAGCGCGTCGATCTCGGCGGCGTCCTTGATCATGCGCAGCTCCCGCAGCACGGGGGTGGCGGAGGCGGGCAGGCCGGTGAACGACTCGGCCAGCGGGATCAGGTGCAGGGCGGGCATCGCATCGGCGACGGCCACCCGCGAACCGACATGCAGCGCGGATTTCACCACACCGTACGGGTCGACGCCGTCGACCCAGTCCAAGACCTGCAAGCCGAGTTCACCGGCCGCGGAACCCGCCAGCGAGGCCAGTTCCAGCTTCGGGATGACGACCGACGGCGTCGCGCCGTCGGCGGGGATAACCAGGCAGGTCAGCCGCTCGAAGGACTCGGCGGCGGACCCGATCAGATAGCGCAGATCCGGGCCCGGAGTGATCAACAGGGCGTCCAGGTGGGCGGCCCGCATCAGCTGCACCGCCCGTTCCAACCGCTCCCCGTAAATGTCCGCCGCGAACCTGGAATCCGTATGCGAGCTCATTCGTCCGACGTTACCTGTCCGCACCGCTCGGACGAACCCGAGTGCCCCCACTTCGCTTCGCGGATCCGCGCCGTCTTCGCCCGCTCGTGAGCAGATCATCCAGGGTTTGTCGGGGGCGGGAGGTAGCCTCAGCGCGTGACTTCTGCTGCGACTTCCGGTGGACCGCTGTTGCTCCTCGACGGGGCGAGCCTGTGGTTCCGTGCCTTTCACGCGATCCCCGAGAAGATCACCGCGCCGGACGGGCGTTCGGTCAACGCGCTGCGCGGGTTCACCGACATGGTCGCGTCGCTGATCGCCAAGCACTCGCCGAGCCGGCTGGTCGTCTGCCTCGACCTGAACTGGCGGCCGGATTTCCGGGTCGAACTGGTGCCCTCGTACAAGGCGCATCGGCTCGACACCTCCCCCGACGCCGGGCCGGGCGCCGAGACGGTGCCGGACACGCTGACCCCGCAGGTCGACATGATCCTCGAGGTGCTGGAGGCGGCCGGGATCGCGACCGGCGGCGCCGACGGGCTGGAGGCCGACGACGTGCTCGGCACGCTCGCCACCCGCGAGACCACCGACGAGGTGGTGGTCGTCAGCGGCGACCGCGACCTGCTGCAACTCGTCCGGGACACGCCCGGCCCGCCGGTGCGGGTGCTCTACGCCGGACGCGGACTGGCCAAGGCCGAGCTGTTCGGCCCGGCCGAGGTGTCCGCCAAATATGGTGTGCCCCTGGAGAATGCGGGCCGCGCCTACGCCGACCTGGCCACTCTTCGCGGCGACGCCTCGGACGGCCTGCCCGGCGTCGCCGGCATCGGCGAGAAGTCCGCGTCGCTGCTGATCACCCGATTCGGTTCACTGGAGGCACTGGTCGCCGCCGTCGAAGACCCCGACGCCGACCTCGCCCAGGGCATCCGCGCCAAACTCCGTGCGGCAGAAGAGTATTTGAAAGCCGCCGCCCCCGTCGTCCGCGTAGTCTGCGACGCCGACGTAAACCTCTCCCGCCCCGACACCCTCCCCACCACCCCCGCAGACGAAGCCCGCCTCCGCGAACTAGCCACCACCTACAACGCGGAAAGCCCGATCACCCGCCTGATCAAGGCCCTCGCCACCCGCACCCCCTAGCCCCGCACGTTTCGAAGCTGCCAGCATCCCCATCCCTGGCAACACAACTCGCGCCCACCAGTACGCGTACTCAGCAGCGCGCGTACCCGGCAGCGCGCGTGTGCTCTCCACACCACAGCCGCACTCCCTCTCGGGACCCGCACTCACAATAGGACCCAAGAGCCGGCGCACATCCCAAGCTCCAGTGCAGATCCCAAGTCAGGGCGCGAACCACCAGCTCGAGAGCGGATCGCAAACTCCAGCGCGAATCCCGAGATCGAGTGCGGATCCAAGCCCGAACGCGAACCCCAAAGCCGGGCGCAGTCCAAACGCGAGCACGAACCGCCAGGCCCAGCAACACAACTCGCGCCCACCAGTACGCGTGCCCGGCAGCGCGCGTGCGCTCTGCACCACAGCCGCACACCCTCTCGGGACTCGCACTCGCAATAGGACCCCAAAGCCGGTGCAGATCCCGAGTCCGGGTGCGGATCGCAAAGGTGCAGGTGCTGAGCGCGAATCCTGGGTCGCGATGTGGATCGTGAGGGTGGTCTGGGATGGCGACGGCGGCCCACCGGGGTGGGCCGACCGTGGGTCGAGGGAGGGCGGGGGCTAGTTGGGGCGGCCGACCTCGTAGGTGCCGTCGTCTCGGGTGATCTTGATGGTCACCTTCTTGGCTTCGCCGCTGACCTTGAGGTTGCAGTCGAAGGTGGCGTCGACCTTGACCTCCTGGCCGGACGGGCAGGAGACGTCGCTGACGTCCTGGATGCCGTAGGAGTCGGTGAGGACCTTCTTGACGCCGTCCTGGACGGCCGACTGGTCCAGCTTGTCCTTGGAGGTCAGCAGAAGCACGAGGGCGAGGATGGCGCCGATGACCACGAGGCCGAGCACGGCCAGGCCGATGAGCAGGCCCTTTCCTTTGCCACCGCCCTGCTGCAGCGGTTGCTGCTGGCCGCCCCACTGCGGCTGCTGACCCCACTGCGGCTGCTGTCCCTGCTGCCAATCCTGCGGCTGCTGGGCCTGACCCCACTGCGGCTGGCTCGGCTGGCTGGGCTGCTGGCCCCACTGCGGCGCGGGCTGCTGCCCCCACTGCGGCTGGGCCGGCTGCTGCGGCTGACCACCCCACGGCTGCTGCGGCGGCTGCTGCTCACCACCCCACTGCTGGGTCGGCTGCGCCGACGCCGGGGTCTGCGGTTGACCGCTCCACTGCGGCGTCCCGCCGGGCGCCTGCTGTCCACCCCACTGCTGGGTGGGATCGTTGCGTCCCTCCCCGGGTTCGCTGGGTCCAAACGGGCCGCTCATCTGGTTGCCTCCACTCGCATCGTTGTACACACGGTAGCCCCCCGCGTGGGAACGGTCCGATAACTCGATTCCTCCGCCACGGTCGGTACGCGAAAGAAATCAAATCACAATCGAATCCGCTACGCGGCGTCCACCGCGACGACACCCCGCCGGATCGCGCGCACCGCCTTCGCGGCGGTCGATGCGACCTCCGGATCGTCGGCACTTCCGTGGATCTGATCGAGCAGGTCGATCACCTGCCTGCACCAGCGCACGAAATCGCCCGCGGACAGCGGCGCGGCCTGGTCGCCGCTGGCGAGCAACGACTCGGCCAACCCGTCGCCGCGCGCCCACTTGTGCACGCCGGTGACGAAGCCGAGGTCCGGTTCCCTGGTCGGCGGCAGCTTGTGCCGCGACTCGTCGGCGCGCAGTTCGCTCCACGCCCGGATGGTCTCGCCGATGGCCCGCCGGATCGGCTCGGTCGGACCGGTGACGCCGAGATATCCACCGTCCTGGCGGGATTCGAACACGAGAATGGAGACGACGCCGGCCAATTCGGCCGGACCGAGCCCCCGCCACAGTCCCTGGCGCAAGCACTCGGCGACCAGCAGGTCGCTCTCGGAGTAGATCCGGGCGAGCCTGCGTCCGTCGGCGGTCACCTCGGACTCGTGCACGAACCCGCGCTCCTCCAGCAGCCCGACGATCCGATCGAAGGTGCGGGCCAGCGAGTTCGTGGTCGCGGCAACCTTCTGGCGCATGGTCTCGGTTTCCCGCTCCAGCCGGTTGTAGCGCTCGCCGATGCGCGACATCTGCTCCCGATCCGGGCGGGTGTGCGCCGGATGCGAGCGCAGGCTGCGCCGCAGGGTGGACAGTTCCCGGTCGTCGGCCGCGGACGCCCGCTTGCCCCGGCGCGGGCGGCCGGGCGCGGAAATTCCGGTGCTGCGCAAGGCCGAAGCCAGATCGCGACGGGCCTGGGCGGTCCGGTGGTCGACTCGGCGGGGCAACCGCATGTGCCCCAACGTCTCCGCGGGCACCGGGAAGTCCGCCACCGAAACCCGCCCGGCCCACTTGTCCTCGGTGAGCACCAGCGGCCGCGGATCCCCGGGCGTCGCATCGGGTTCCAGGATGACCGCGAGCCCGGCGCGCCGCCCGGACGGGATCGCCACCACGTCGCCGCGGCGCAACGCGGTCAGCGCGGCGACCGCCACCCCGCGCCGATCCGAGCGGCCCTGCTGTTCGATCTGCCGTTCCCGCTGCTTGATCCGCTCGCGCAGCGAAATGTATTCCAGGAAGCCACCTTCGGCGCCGCCGAGCTGACTGCGCAGCTTGCGCAGCTGGGCCTCGTTGCGTTCGATGCCGCGCACCAGCCCGACCACCGAGCGATCGGCCTGGAACTGCGCGAACGAACGCTCCAGCAGCGCCCGCGACTCGCTCGCACCCATCCGGTCGATCAGGTTGATCGACATGTTGTAGCCCGGCTTGAACGAACTGCGCAGCGGATAGGTCCGGGTGGAGGCCAGGCCGGCGACCGCGCTGGTGTCGACCTCGGGCTGCCACAGCACCACCGCGTGGCCCTCGACGTCGATGCCGCGCCGCCCGGCCCGGCCGGTCAGCTGCGTGTACTCGCCGGGGGTGAGTTCGGCGTGTGACTCGCCGTTGTATTTGACCAGCCGCTCCAGCACGACGGTCCGCGCGGGCATGTTGATGCCGAGAGCCAGTGTCTCCGTGGCGAACACGGCCCGCACCAGCCCCTTGACGAACAGTTCCTCGACCGTGTGCCGGAACGCGGGCAGCATCCCCGCGTGGTGCGCGGCCAGTCCGCGATGCACCGCCTCGCGCCACTCCCAGAAGCCGAGCACCTCCAGATCCGCCTTCGGCAGGTCACCGGTGTGCTTCTCGATGATCGCGTCGATCTCTTCCCGGTCGTCCGGCCCGCTCAGATCCAGCCGCGCGCGCAGGCACTGGGCCAGCGCCGCATCGCACCCCGCGCGACTGAAGATGAACGTGATCGCGGGCAGCAGCCCCTCGTCGTCCAGCTTGGCCAGCACCTCGGGCCGGGGCAGCGGCCGGAAGTCGCGCCGCGGTCCGCCGCGCTGGTGCCGCGGCCGGTCCCAGCTGTTCGCCCGGTCGGCCGCCTCCCGCTGCCGGATGAACCGCACGAGGTCCTCGTCGACCAGCACCTTCTGGTCGGTGGAATCGGTGTCGAACAGGTCGAACATCCGCCGCCCGACCATCACGTGCTGCCACAGCGGCACCGGCCGGGTCTCGTCCACCACCACGGCGGTGTCGCCGCGCACGGTCTCCATCCAGGCGCCGAACTCCTCGGCGTTGCTGACCGTGGCCGACAGGCTGACCAGCTTCACGTCCGGCGGCAGGTGCAGGATCACTTCCTCCCACACCGCGCCGCGGAACCGGTCGGCGAGGTAGTGCACCTCGTCCATCACCACGAACGACAGCCCGCGCAACGCGTCCGAGGACGCGTACAGCATGTTGCGCAGCACCTCGGTGGTCATCACGACCACCGGCGCATTGGGGTTGATCGACTGGTCGCCGGTGAGCAGGCCGACGCTGTCGCGCCCGTAGCGCTCGGTCAGGTCGGCGAACTTCTGGTTCGACAACGCCTTGATCGGCGTGGTGTAGAAGCATTTTCCGCCCGCGGCCAGCGCCAGGTGCACGGCGAACTCGCCGACGACGGTTTTACCGGCTCCGGTCGGCGCGCAGACCAGGACGCTGTGTCCCTCTTCGAGTGCCGTACAGGCGGTGCGCTGGAAGGGATCCATGCTGAACTTCAGCTCGGTGGAAAACTTCGCAAGCTCGCCCGTATGCGACCGGTGATGTGTCACCGTCAGAGGGTATCGGAGTAGTCCGACATCGAGCGCCCGGTTTTATCCGGGGGCGTCACCAGCGAGTCGGCGGGGTCGATCGGGTCGGGGCCGCTGATCGAGGACGCCTCTTCGTCGGACAGCGCGGCCAGGTCTTCGGCTTCCTTCCGCGCCCGGCGGATGTCGTTGATCCGGGAGAACTGGATCGCGACCTCGAACAGCACCGTCAGCGCGAGCGCCAGCGCCAGCATGGAGAACGGGTCCTGCGGGGTCACGATGGCCGCGAATACGAACAGGCCGAAGGTGATTCCGCGCCGCCACGCCTTGAGCCGCTTGTAGGTGAGCACGCCGATGAGGTTCAACCCGATGATCAGCAGCGGGGTTTCGAAGCTGACGCCGAAGATGACCAGCAGCTGGATGATGAAGCCGAAGTATTGCGAACCGCTCAGCGCGGTGATCTGGACGTTGTTGCCGATCGAGAGCAGGAAGCTCAGGGCATGGGCGACAACCACATACGCGAGCGCGGCGCCGGTGGCGAACAACACGGTGCCGGTGGAGACGAAGCCGATCGCGTACTTGCGCTCTTTCGCGTACAGGCCGGGGGTGATGAACGCCCACAGCTGGTAGAGCCAGATCGGCGCGGCGAGCACGATGCCCGCGGTCATGCCGACCTTCAAACGCAGGGTGAACTGCTCGAACGGCGCGGTGGCCAGCAGCTTGCAGGTCCCGTCCGGGCTGATCGCGGCGCGCGCGGAATCGGGCAGCGAACAGTAGGGCCCGCGCAGGATGTCGCCGAGGCTCTCGATGCCGAGAAACCCGTACTCGTACCAGATGAACCCCAGCACGGTGGTGACGATGACCGCCGCGATCGAGACCAGCAACCGGTAGCGCAGTTCCTGTAGATGCTCGACCAACGACATGGTGCCGTCGGGATTGGTCCGGCGCTTGCTCTGCCGGGGATCGAACGGGATTCGCATGGCTGGTGATTGCCCCTGGGTCGGAAGCTCGGCAACTGAACGCGCTGGCGACCGCACAAGGCGACCGCACTACTACCGGAGTGAGAACCTACTCACCCCGGGACGAGCATCGCGCTCAGAGCGTCTTCGGCTCGGCCTGCGGCTGGGGCTGCTGGGTGACCGACGGGGTCACCGGCTGCGCGGCAGGCAGTTGCTGCGCGGGCTGCTGCACCGGAGCGGCCGGCGCGTGGTCGGACTCCTTGCCCTCGTTCTGCATCTGACTGACTTCGCTCTTGAAGATGCGCAGCGACCGACCCAGGCTGCGGGCCGCGTCGGGCATCCGCTTGGCACCGAAGAACATCACGAAAACGACCGCAATGATCAGCCAGTGCCAGATGCTCAGACTGCCCATGATTATTACCTCCCAAGACTGGTGATGGTTCTGATGCTACCGGAGGGTGACGTGCGCGAACGCACCCTCCGGCCGGGTCGGCCCGGCGTTCAGCCACGTGGTGACGACTCTCTCAACGGGCGCTCGCGTGCGCGGCCCGCAGTTGTTCGTACAGTTCGGCTCCGGTCCAGGTCCGCCGGTCGCCCTGCTCGGCCGCGACGATCAGTTCGATCAGCCGTTGATTCACCGGGGTGGGCAGGCCGACCATCGTCCCCAGACCGATGATTTCCCCACAGAGCCAGGATATTTCGGTCTTGCGGCCGAGTTCGAGGTCGTCGGCCATGGACGAGCGGGCCATCGGGTCGACGGCCAGCACGCGGCCGAAGACGCGCCGGAACATGCCGTCCGGCACGGTCAGCAGCCAGGCCATCGCGGCGGGCGGCACCGGGGTCAGGCGGGCGGGGGTGATGCGCGCTTTGCGCATCACCGCGAGCGCTTCCCGCTGGGTCAGCGCCAGGCAGCGGCGATAGTTGCGGTCGGCGAGTTCCTCGCGCAGCGGACGCCCGGACAGCGCGTTGATCGGGTTGTTCAGGTTCAGCAGCAGCTTTGCCCACTGCACGGGCCGCAGGTCGGGGTAGCGGCGCAGCCCCAGGCCGGCCTGCTCGAAGATGCCGAGGAACGGGGTGAGGCCCGGATCGTCCTGCACGGCGAGCACGCCCTGGGTGCCGCGATGGAATCGGCCGCCCGGGTGATGCACGACGTTGAACATGACCATGCCGGCCAGCACCACGCAGTTGGGCAGGATCTCCCGGATGACGGTGTCGTTGCCGATGCCGTTCTGCAGGCTCAGCACCACCGTGCCCGGCCGGATCTTGCCGGTGAGCTCGCGCACCGCGTCCGCGGTCGCCGCCGATTTCACCGCGACCAGCACCAGGTCGGCCGAGCCGACATCGTTGGGTTCGGTGGCGACGTGGAAGCGGTCGGTGGGCAGCGAGTCGTCGCCGCCGTCGAGGTCGGTGAGCCGGAGCCCGGACGCGGAGATCTCGTCGAGCATCCGCGGCCGGCCGACGAAAGTCACGTCGGCGCCCGCGACGGCCAGTTTGCCGCCGACGAACAGGCCGATGCTGCCCGCGCCGACCACCATCACCCGACTCTTCACCCGGCCTCCTCGAATCCGGCCGCCGCGTAGGCGGCCAGTGCGGCGTTCGAGCGTTCGCGCACCGCGGCGACCAGCTCCGGCGGGCCGAGCACGGTGACGCCCGCGCCGAAACCGAGCAGCAGGCGAGCCATCCAGTCCAGGGTGGCGAACCGCATGGTCGCCTCCAGGCTGCCGTCGGCGTTCACCGCGACCCGGTGCATCGGATACTGGTCCAGAACCCAAGCGTAGTCGCCGTGAATGCGCAAGCGCGCCAACGGAACCGCGGGATCGTCCTGGAACAGGTCGAGGGCGGCGGATTCCTCGGTGGCGTGGCTCGGCGGCCTGGCCGGTTCGTCGAGTTCGGTGGCGGCCTCGATCCGGTCGAACCGGAACAGCCGCACACCCTCGGCCTGTCTGCACCAGGCCTGCAGATAGCTCATGTTGTCCACCAGGACGATGCGGATCGGATCGACCACGCGTTCGGTGACGACGTCGCGGCTGGCCGAGTAGTAGACCAGGCGCAACGCGCGCTGCCTGGCCAGGGCCGCACGCACCGTGGCGACGGCCGGGGCCTCCGGCGGCGGGATGCGGGTGTGGCCGGGTTCGGCGGCGGAACCGCCGACGATGGCCGATTCGATCTTCGCGATGGCGGCGTGCGCGGCGGTCGGGTCGACCATGCCCGGCATGTCCACGATCGAGCGCAGCGCCACCAGCAGGGCGGTCGCCTCGGTGGAGGTGAGGCGCAGGGGCCGGTCGATGCCCGCGGAGAAGGTGACCTCGATGCTCTCCTCGGAGAACGACAGGTCGATCAGGTCGCCGGGGCCGTAGCCGGGCAGGCCGCACATCCACAGCTGATTGAGGTCGCTCATCAGCTGTTTGCTGGTCACGCCGAGGTCGGCGGCGGCCTCGGCGGCGCTGATCCCCGGGTGTGCGATGAAGTACGGGATCATGTTCAGCAGGCGCGAAAGCCGAACGGAGAGCCGGGAATTCACGCCGTGACCTCCGTGCGGTCGAAGACCGAGCGCAGCCGGGCGACGACATCGGTGCGCAGCTCCTCCGGGGCGAGCACCACCGCGTCCGGGCCGAGGCCGGTGATCAGGCGGGCGATCCAGTCGCGCGAGCGAACCGGCAGTTCGACCACCGCGCCGGGCCGGCCGCCGATGGTGCGCTCGCCGGTGATCTGGCCGATGCGGCGCAGTTCGCGGCCGCGGCCGTCGGCCACCCAGACCGTGGCGGTGCCGCTGACCGGGGCCGAGCGGGTGACCTGGTCGACGATCTTGCGCAGATCAATACCGTCCGGTTTGCGGACCGCGTTCTCCGGGCCGTAGGCGGTGACGTCGTCGCCGATCCGGGACAGGCGGAAGCTGCGGACCGCGTCCCTGGCGCGGTCGTGCCCGACGAGGTACCAGCGGCCGTGCCGGGTCACCACGCCCCACGGCTCGACATCGCGCATCAGATATGGGGCGTTGATCGCGCCGCGGTGCTCGAATCGGACCGCCTGGCCCGCGTCGATCGCGGCGAGCAGCTTGCCGAGCACCGGTTCCGAGCCGCGGGTTCGCGCGGGAACGGCGGGCACCGAGGCGACGGCGGCGTCGGTCTCCACGTGGATTCCGGCGGCGCGCAGTTTGAGCAGGGCGCCGTCCGCGGCGGCGGCCAGTTCCGGCGATTCCCACATCTGCACGGCCACCGCGACGGCGGCGGCCTCCTCGTCGCTCAGGTCGATCTCGGGCAGCTCGTAGGCGTCGCGGTTGATGCGGTAACCCTCCACCGAGGAGTACCGGCCGACCGGCCCGATCTCCAGGGGTATGCCCAGGTCACGCAGCTCGTTCTTGTCGCGTTCGAACATTCGGCTGAACGCCTCGTCGCTGGCCGAGTCCTCGTATCCCGCGACGCTGTCCCGAATCCGCTCCGCGGTCAGGAACTGCCGGGTCGACAGCAGCGCGATGACCAGATTCATCAGCCGCTCGACCTTGGATATCGCCACCCGATAGAGGGTAATCGGCCCGGCTGCGCGCGTGCGCGTCGGCGCGCGATTCCCTCGATCACATGTGCCCCGGTCTGCGATGACGACGGCTCTGGGCGGGCAGTATTGACCCATGATCATCGCCTTCTCCGTGACCCCACTCGGCACCGGCGTCGATGTCGGCCGCGCCGTCGCCGAGGCCGTCCGGGTGGTCCGCGCCAGCGGTCTGCCCAACCACACCGACGCCATGTTCACCACCATCGAGGGCGAATGGGACGAGGTGATGGGCGTCGTCAAACAAGCCACCGACGCCGTCCTGGCCGCCGCGCCCCGCTGCAGCCTCGTGCTCAAGGCCGACATCCGCCCCGGCGTCACCAACGGCATGACCTCGAAGGTGGAGACCGTCGAGCGCTACCTCGCCGAGGGCTAGTCCAGCCGGACGCGACCGAGGGCCGTACGCGGCGACCCGACCCGATATAGCCGACGGCGACCGGCACCCGAAGGTGTCGGTCGCCCCGGTGGATCCACCTGGATGCGAGTGGACCTACATCGACGCGATGAGGCGGTCCACGCGTTCGTCTACCGAGCGGAACGGGTCCTTGCAGAGGACCGTGCGCTGGGCTTGGTCGTTGAGCTTGAGGTGGACCCAGTCGACGGTGAAGTCGCGGCCCGCTTCCTGGGCGGCGGTGATGAAGTCGCCGCGGAGTTTTGCCCTGGTGGTCTGGGGCGGGGTGTCGACGGCGGCGTCCACCGCCTCGTCCTCGGTGATGCGCTTGGCCAGGCCCTTGCGCTGGAGCAGGTCGAAGACGCCGCGACCGCGCTTGATGTCGTGGTACGCGAGGTCGAGCTGGGCGATCTTCGGATCGGACAGCTCCATGCTGTAGCGGTCCTGGTAGCGCTGGAACAGCTTGCGCTTGATCACCCAGTCGATCTCGGTGTCGACCTTGGCGAAGTCCTGCGCCTCGACCGCGTCCAGGGTGCGGCCCCACAGATCCACGACCTGGTCGATCTGCGGATCGCGATCCCGGTTGCGCAGGTGCTCGACCGCGCGGGCGTAGTACTCGCGCTGGATGTCCAGGGCACTGGCCTGCCGACCGCCGGCCAGCCGCACCGGACGGCGACCGGTCAGATCGTGACTTACCTCGCGAATGGCGCGAATCGGGTTGTCCAGGGCGAAGTCCCGGAACGAGACGCCTGCCTCGATCATCTCCAGCACCAGCGCCGCGGTGCCGACCTTGAGCATGGTGGTCGGCTCGGCCATGTTCGAATCGCCGACGATCACGTGCAGGCGGCGGTACTTCTCCGCGTCCGCGTGCGGCTCGTCGCGGGTGTTGATGATCGGCCGCGAGCGCGTGGTCGCGGACGAGACACCCTCCCAGATGTGCTCGGCCCGCTGGGACAGGCAGAACGTGGCCGCCTTCGGCGTCTGCAGGATCTTGCCCGCGCCACAGATCAGCTGACGCGTGACCAGGAACGGCAACAGCACGTCGGAGATCCGGGAGAACTCACCGGCGCGCACCACGAGGAAGTTCTCGTGGCAGCCGTAGGAGTTGCCCGCGGAGTCGGTGTTGTTCTTGAACAGGTAGATGTCGCCGCCGATGCCTTCTTCGGCGAGCCGCTGCTCGGCGTCGATCAACAACTCTTCGAGGACCCGCTCGCCCGCTCGGTCGTGGGTCACCAATTGGTGCAGGCTGTCGCATTCGGCAGTCGCGTACTCCGGATGGGACCCGACATCGAGATAGAGTCGAGCACCGTTGCGGAGGAACACGTTCGAGCTGCGGCCCCAGGACACCACCCGGCGGAAAAGGTACCGGGCTACCTCGTCGGGGGACAGCCGACGGTGACCGTGGAAGGTGCATGTCACACCGAACTCGGTCTCGATCCCCATGATTCGTCGCTGCACACTATCGACATTACAGCCATGTCATGCGCTCGCGTGGGGCTGCGGACAACACGAACGCATACGTCTTCACAACGATTCGGCTCGGCCTACCGGGGCGAGTGGGCAGTATCACCCCCGATCCGCCCCCGCGGCGGACACAGTTCGGGCCCGTGCACCGGTACGTCGCACCGGTGCACGGGCCCTGACTTCTGCTCGGTGGTTACTCCGCTTCGGGAGTCTCCTCCGCCGCCGGTTCGGCCGCCTTGGCCTTGGTGGCCTTCTTCGCCGGACTCAGCAACTGCTCCAGCGCGGAGTTGGTGACCCGGCGGAACGCCCGCCGCGGCCGCGCCTGCTCCAGCGCCGCGACCTCGAGCGAGTTCACGTCGAGCACCCGCTTTTCCTTCTCCGCGCCCTCGGGCACGCCCGCCTGCAACGCCCCGACCGCGACCTTGATCGCGCCGGCCAGGTCGAGACCCGGCTTGTAGGACGCCTTCAACGCCGTGAGGATCGGCTCGGTCGTGCCGCCCATCACCACGTATTCGCGCTCGTCCACGATCGACCCGTCGAAGGTGATCCGATACAGCACCGAGGTCGGCTGCTGCTCCGGATAACCCACCTCCGCCACACAGATCTCCACCTCGTAGGGCTTGAGCTGATCGGTGAAGATCGAGCCGAGCACCTGGGCGTAGGCGTTGGCCAGCGCGCGGCCGGTCACATCGCGGCGGTCGTACTGGTAACCGCGAATATCGGCCTGCAGGATTCCGCTGCGGCGCAGATTCTCGAACTCGTTGTACTTGCCGACCGCGGCGAAACCGACCCGGTCGTAGAGCTCACTCACCTTGTGCAGCGTCGCGGACGGGTTCTCCGCGACGAACAGCACACCCTTGTCGTACACCAGGACCACGACGCTGCGACCCCGACCGATCCCCTTGCGGGCGAGCTCGGTCTTGTCCCGCATGATCTGCTCGGCGGACGCGTAATACGGCAGTGTCATGCGCGAGCACTCCCCTCTTCCGCCGCCGCACGATCGGCGACGATGGCGCGCGCGATCACCTCGAGGCGGTCCTCGGTCACCTCGACCGCACCTTCCTCGTCGATCACGATCGCCGTCGGATAGATCCCGCGCATCAGATCGGGACCGCCCGTCGCGGTGTCGTCGTCGGCCGCGTCGAACAGCGCCTCCACGGCGATGCGCAACGCGCGCTCCTGATCAATTCCCTTGGCGTACAGCTTCTTCAGCGACCCCTTGGCGAAGACCGAACCCGATCCCACCGCGGCGTAACCGAACCGCTCCTCGCTGCGTCCACCCACCACGTCATAGGACACGATGCGACCGACCTTGTCCGGATCGGTGGCATTCACGTCGTAACCGACCAACATCGGAACCACCGCCAGCCCCTGCAGGGCGGCGGGCAAGTTCTCGCGCACCATCTTCGACAGCTTGTTGGACTTGCCGTCGAAGGTCAGGGACACGCCCTCGAGCTTCTCGTAGTGCTCCAGCTCCACCGCGAAGATCCGCACCATCTCGACGGCCATGCCCGCGGTGCCGGCGATGCCCGCCGCGGAGTAGCTGTCGGTGATGTAGACCTTCTCGATGTCCCTGCTGGCCAACAGGTTTCCCTGGGTGGCCCGCCGGTCACCGGCGATGAGCACGCCACCGCGGTAGCTGATCGCGACGATGGTGGTGCCATGCGGCGCGATGTCCCTCGCATCGGCGGCGCTGTGTGCCGCGCCATCGATCGGTCCGAACTTGTTGCCGGGCAACATTTCCGGAGCGTGCATGCGAAGGTATTCGGAGAAGGACGAGAGGGCGTACCCCAGGTGGAGACGCGAGGGGTCACCTACTGTCACTGGCCGCCTTTCTGAACGTACGCACGGACGAAGTCTTCGGCGTTCTCCTCGAGCACATCATCGATCTCGTCGAGCAGGTCGTCGGTGTCCTCCGCCAGCTTTTCGCGGCGCTCCTGACCGGCGGCGTCCGCACCCTCCGGACCATCATCCTCGTCGCCGCCCCCGGCGCGCTTGGTCTGCTCTTGTGCCATGGCAGCCGACCTCCTCTGTCCTCATCATGACCGGAGCTCAATTCTGAGCACGGCCCCGGTCATGAGCAATGTCCGTGCTCGTTCTTCAACACTACCCAGCCCGACCGACGCAGTGTCGTATTCCGTGCCGATGTGGGCCGAGTCGGTAGCGGTCTCGTGATCAGGTTGTGAGCTGTTCCACAAGATCAGCGGCCGAGGTCACGCCGTCCAGCAGCTTGCCTACGTGCGCCTTTGTCCCGCGCCGCGGTTCCAGGGTGGGGATGCGGACCAGCGAATCGCCGCCAAGGTCGAAGATCACCGAATCCCAGCTCGCCGCGGCGATGTCGGCGCCGAACCGGCGTAGGCATTCGCCGCGGAAGTAGGCCCTGGTGTCGGTGGGCGGGTTGGTCATCGCGTCCAGCACCTGCTGCTCGGTGACGAGCCGTTTCATCGATCCTCGGGCCACCAGGCGGTTGTAGAGGCCCTTGTCCAGGCGCACATCGGAGTACTGCAGGTCCATCAGGTGCAGCTTCGGCGCGGCCCAGCCGAGGCCCTCGCGCTGGCGCATGCCCTCGAGCAGGCGCAGCTTGGCCGGCCAGTCGAGCAGGCTCGCGCATTCCATCGGGTCACGCTCGAGCAGATCGAGCACCATGGCCCAGTTCTCGATGATGTCCTGCACGCGCTTGTCGTCGTTGCCGGTGCGGTCGACGAACTTGATCACCCGGTCCAGGTACATCCGCTGCAGCGCGAGACCGGTCAGCTCGCGGCCGTCGGTGAGCGCGACGGTGGCGCGCAGCGTCGGGTCGTGGCTGATCGTGTGCACGGCGGTGACCGGCCGGGCCAGCTGGAATTCGGACAGGTCCTCGCCGGCCTCGATCAGGTCGAGCACCAGCGCGGTGGTGCCGACCTTGAGGTAGGTGGACATCTCGGCCAGGTTCGCGTCGCCGATGATGACGTGCAGCCTGCGGTACTTGTCCGCGTCGGCGTGCGGCTCGTCGCGGGTGTTGATGATGCCGCGCTTGAGCGTGGTCTCCAGGCCGACCTCGACCTCGATGTAGTCGGCGCGCTGGGACAGCTGGAAGCCGGCGTGGTCGCCGGACTGCCCGATGCCGACCCGGCCGGAGCCGGTGATCACCTGACGCGAGACGAAGAACGGGGTGAGACCGAGGATGATCTGGTTGAACGGGGTGTCGCGGCTCATCAGGTAGTTCTCGTGGGTGCCGTAGGAGGCGCCCTTGCCGTCGACGTTGTTCTTGTACAGCTGCAGGCGCGGGGCGCCGGGCACGCTGGACGCGTGCCGCGCGGCGGCCTCCATCACGCGCTCGCCCGCTTTGTCCCAGATGACCGCGTCCAGGGGGTCGGTCACCTCGGGCGCGGAGTATTCGGGGTGGGCGTGGTCGACGTAGAGCCGGGCGCCGTTGGTGAGGATCATGTTCGCCGCGCCGACCTCGTCGGCGTCGATCACCGGCGCGGGCCCGTTCATCCGGCTCAGGTCGAAGCCGCGCGCGTCGCGCAGCGGCGACTCCACCTCGTAGTCCCAGCGGGTGCGTTTCGCGCGCGGCACACCCTCGGCGGCGGCGTAGGCGAGCACCGCCTGGGTTGAGGTGAGGATCGGGTTGGCCGACGGCTCGGTTGGGGTCGAAATGCCGTACTCGACCTCGATTCCGATGATGCGCTGCATGGGTCGAGCCTAACGGGCATCGCCGGGCGAAGTCCGAGGGCTGCCCGCGCCGGGCCGGGTGTCGGCGCCGTCGGCACCGGTGGAGCCCAATCTCATACCGCGGGTGGTACTTCCGGAGGACCCGCGCGAGCGCCGGTCGGCGGGACAGTCTTGGTATGACCGAATCTCTCGCCGATCCGCAGGTCGGCACCGCGGCGCGACACCGCGCGCCGGACACCCCCGCCGGAGCCGGGCACGCGCGCTTGGTCGCGCTCGACGTGCTGCGCGGCATCGCGATCCTCGGCACGCTCGGCACCAATATCTGGATCATGACCAACCGGGAGGGGCTGGTCGGCTATATCGCCGAGTTGAAGGAACCCGCGACCGGCTGGCTGTGGGCCGAGCGGGTATTGCAGCAGTTGGCGCAGGGCAAGTTCCTCGGGTTGCTGACCATCATGTTCGGCATCGGGCTGGCCATCCAGCAGGCCTCGGCACAGCGGGGCGGGCGGCGCTGGCCGGGCAGGTATCCGATCCGGTCCGGGCTGTTGCTGCTGGACGGCCTGCTGAACTTCGTGTTCGTCGCGGAGTTCGACGTCCTGATGGGGTACGCGGTGACCGGGTTGGTGGTCGCCTTCGTGCTTGCGACAGGTGAACGGGCGCAACGGCGTTGGTTGATCGCGTCGGCGGGCGTCCACCTGGCGATGCTCACCGCGATCGGGGTGGCGATGGCGTTCGCGCCGCGCGCGGAGCCGGCGCCGCACGAGCCGCTGGACCCGAATCCCTACGCGGACGGGTCGTTCTGGGATCTCGTGGTGTTCCGGCTGCACAATGCGGGCGAGTTCCGGTCGGAGACGGTGTTCGTGTTCGCCATGTCGGTGGCGCTGTTCCTGCTCGGCGCCCGGTTGTTCCGCGCCGGGGTGTTCCGGCCGGAGGGCGCGCGGCTGCGCAAGTGGCTGATGATCGCCGGGTTCGGGGTGGCGGCGCCGATCGATCTGATCGCCGGTATCGCGGGCAACGGCGACTACTTCATCGTCACCCGCTACGGCACCGCACCCGTTGTCTCCCTGGGCATCCTGGCCCTGGTCGCGCACTTCTACCTGCGGCGCACCGAGGTCGGGTTCCTCGGCCGGCGGATGACCGAGGTCGGGCGCACCGCGCTGAGCTGCTACATCCTGCAGAACCTGGTGGCGTCGATCCTGTGCTACGGCTGGGGTTTCGGACTCGCCGCCCGCGTCTCCCCCGATCTGCGGGTGCCGTTCACCGCGGGCATCTACCTGGTGGTTTCGCTGATCATCGGGACCGGAGCGCACTTCTGGCTGCGGCGCTTCCAGCGTGGGCCGGTCGAGTGGGCGTGGAACCGCAGCTTCCAGGCGTTGACCGGCGGCAAGGCCTGAGCCCGCTCAACGCGAGTTGGCCGAGTGCGCTTTCGACCCCGACGGCAGCTCGATGCGATCCATGACGACCCCGACGTCGAGGTTCGCGACGAGCCCGTCGTGGTCGAATTCGATGCTGCCCGCCATGCCGGAGCCGCTGAATTCGAGCAACCGCTGATTCGCCACGAACTCGGTCACCAATCCCCGTCTGCTCAGGTAACTCTGGGTGGCGCGCCGATAGTCGACCAGCGGTAACGCGCCTATTCCGTGCGCCAATACCCGCGCGATACCGGACGCGGTGGGCGGTGGCAGTTCGAACGCCGGATGTTCGACGAGAAACGCCACACAGGTGCCGTCGGTGACCCCGCAGTACGAACTCCAATGCCCGGAAATCACTTTCGCGGCGTCCGCGAGCAGCTCGGCCACCTGGTGCGGTTGCGGCGCCGCCCGGCCGAGCGCGACCGGCATTTCCGCGGCGCACAATTCGGCGACGCCATACCGGAAACCGAACTCGCGCACCATCCGGGCCACCGCGATCAGCGGCTTGGGGAATCCCCACGGATTCGCCCAGGCCCATAGCCAGGTCTCCGCATCGGCCGTGCCGAGCAGGTGAAAGTCGGTGCACTCGAATGTCTGCTCGTCGCCGACGAATTCGAGCCTGCCCCCCTCCATATCCGCCTGCCACCGGTGCGGGCCCAGCAGTTCTTCGACGTGTAGCCGGTGCTCGAGCGACAGCAACCCCGCGTCGTCGAGCAGCCTCGTCAAGGGCACAGGTTCGGACACCGGCATGAGCGTAGTCAACGCACTCCCCCTCGTATGTAACGCCCGATCCCACTAGTTTCATGGGGTGACCTTGGCCGACCGTTATCCGTTGTTGCACGCCCCTGCCCACTGGGCGTGGGGTGATATGGATGTCCAGTTCGCCGCCGAAGCACCACCCGACGAGCTGGTCACCAACATTCACCTCGTCTGCTTCGTCGGCGACACTATCGTGCTGTGCCGCGACGACCGCGACATCTGGCTGCTGCCCGGCGGCACCCGCGAGCGGGACGAATCCATCGACGAATGCGTCAGCCGCGAACTCCGCGAAGAAGCAGGCGCCCACCCTACCGGCCCGGTCCGCTGGATCGGCGCGCACTATGCCACCAGCAATCAGGCTGCGCCGTTTCGCGATTGGCAGCCGCATCCGCACAAGGCGTGGCTCTGGTGCGCCGCCGACGTCGTGCTGGATTCCGCGCCGACCAATCCGGACGACGCCGAGCAAATACTGGAAGTCCGCACGTTTCCGTTCGCCGAGGCCATGCGCCTGGCCCGCTCCGACGGTGAGCATTTGGCCGAATTGATCGCTCTGGCAATCGAATTGCACCGACCCTGACGACCTGACCGGACGGGATTACCGAGCGCGCAAGACTTCCGGCCGGATCAGCAGATCGCCGACGACCACGTCGCGCTCCAGCGGAACACCGAGGCTGCGCGCGTTGCCCTCGAACAGGGCAAGCACCGACTCGGTGAGAATGCCTTCGACCTGATCCGAGGAGAGGGTGGTGGCCGGGTCGGCGCGCCAGCTGTTCACCACGCCGTCGACGAAGCCGATGATGCCGAACGCCATCGGACGGGCCCGGCCGGGATCGATGCCGAAGCGGGACAACCAGATCGCGAACAGGTCGGCCAGCCGTCCGCCGATCCGGTCGCGCGCGCCGGCCAGCGACGAATCCCCCTGTGGCGCCGCGCCACCGATGAACCGGTGCAGGTTGGGATGGCGTTCGACCCAGCGGACATAGGTGCCGACCGCGCCGCGCACGGCGTCGCGCACCGTACCCTCCGGGTCGAGCTTCGGCATGATCTGTGCCAGCAGCGAATCCAGGATCTGCCTGCGGATCTGCTCGTCCAGATCAGTGCGGCCGTCGAAGTGGCGATAGACCACCGGACGCGGCAGCTTGAGCCGGTCGGCGATCTGCTGCACCGACACCTCGACGCCGTGCTCCTCGATGACCGTGATCGCGGCGTCGATCACGTCGGCGCGGCGCTGGGCTTTGTGCCCGTTCCAGCGGGTGGCGCGACCGTCGGTGACGGGAGGCTCGGGGTTTCCGCTGGTCGAGGTCACAGAATCACGATACCCGCAAGTAGGTTGACTGCGACAGACCGTCTCACTAATCTAAATGTGACAGCTTGTATCGGTTAGTCGACATGTTGGAGAGCAGTCATGGGCAACGAGGCCGCACTGATCCCGCAAGAGTCCTTCGCGCAGCGCCTACTGACCGGATCGGTCAAGAAGTCCTACGACCCGGTGGTCGACATGGACTGGGACGCGCCGCTGGATCCGGACAAACTCTTCCTCCCCGCGGAGGTCGTGTCGCTGTACGGCACCGAGCTGTGGGAGTCGATGACGCCGCAGCAACAGCGCGAACTGTCCCGCCAGGAGTTGGCGAACGTGCTCTCCGTCGGCATCTGGTTCGAGAACCTGCTCAACCGGCTCCTGTTGCGCGAGTTGCTCGCCGACGATCCGACCACCCGCCACTCGCACTACACGCTGGTCGAGATGGGCGACGAGTGCAGGCACATGATGATGTTCGGCAAGCTGATCGATCGCATCGAGGCCCGCCCGTACTGGCCGCGGCGCGCCGGCAGGCTGGCCATCGGCGTGCTGCCGATCTTCTTGCGCGGCTCCATGACCTGGGTCGGCGCGCTGGTCGGCGAGGAGATCTTCGACGCGATCCAGCGGCGCACCCTGGACGATCCGGAGTTGCAGCCCTTGGTTTCCCGGGCGATGCGCATCCACGTCACCGAGGAGGCGCGGCACATCGGCTTCGCCAGGGACGCGCTGGCCAGGATGGTGCCGACCATGTCGCGGGCCGAACTCGCCTACACCCGACTGTGTGTCGCGGTCGCGGCGCCGCTGTTCGTCTATCTGCTGACCAACCGGCACATGTACACCCGCGCGGGCCTGGACGGGCGTGCGGCCCGGCGGATGGCGGTCAACAATCCGGACGCCAAGCGCGCGCTCGGCATCGGCGCCGCGAATCTCGGTGTGTTCCTGCAGAAGCAGGGCCTGATCGGGCCGGTCGGCGAGTGGATCTGGCGGCGGCGGGGGCTGCTCGCATGAGTGCGGACCCCGAAATCGTCATTGTCGGCGCCGGTTTCGGCGGCCTCGGCATGGCGATCGAGTTGCGCAGGGCGGGCATCGACGACTTCGTCGTACTGGAGAAGGCCGGCGAGATCGGCGGCACCTGGCGGGAGAACACCTATCCCGGCGCGGGCTGCGACGTGATGTCGCTGATGTATTCGTACTCGTTCGAGCCGAACCGGCGATGGTCGCGGATGTTCGCCCGGCAGCCGGAGATCCTGGACTACCTGCGCCGCACCGTGGACAAATACGACCTGCGCGGGCACATCCGGTGCCATTCCGAGGTGGTGACCCTCGACTTCGACGATGCCGCCGACCGCTGGGACGTCGGCCTCGCCGACGGGCGGATTCTCCGCCCACGCTTGGTCGTGCTGGCGCCGGGACCGCTGCACGAACCCTCGGTGCCGGCCTTCCCCGGCCGGGACACGTTCCGCGGCAAGAGTTTCCATTCGGCGCGGTGGGACCACGACTTCGACGTGCGCGGCAAGCGGATCGCGGTCATCGGAACCGGCGCCAGCGCGGTGCAATTCGTGCCGCAGATCGCCAAGGACGCCGCCCAGGTGACGGTGTTCCAGCGCACCCCGCACTGGATCATTCCGAAACCGGACCGGCCGCTGTCCGCGGTGGAGCACGGGATGTTCCGGTATCTGCCCGGCGCGCAACGGCTTTACCGGTGGGCCATCTACTGGGGCTACGAGTCGGTGATCCCCGCGTTCATGAATCCGGAACTGATGCGTCAGGTGGAGAAGGTCGCCCGCGGTCATCTGCGCCGCCAGGTGCACGACCCCGAGCTGCGGCACCGGCTGACTCCCGACTACCGGCTCGGATGCAAGCGAATCCTGGTGTCCAACAACTACTATCCCGCGTTGCAGCGGGAGAATGTGCGGCTGGAGACCACACCCATCGCTGGCCTCACCGAATCCGGCGTCGCCACCGTCGACGGCGTCGAGACCGACTTCGACGCGATCGTCTACGGCACCGGGTTCAAGATTTCCGACCGGTTCGCCGATCAGCACATCGTCGGCGCCGACGGCTTGGCGCTGCAAACGGCCTGGCGCAACGGCGTCGAGGGTTTCCTCGGCGTCGCGGTGCACGGGTTCCCGAACATGTTCCTCATCGTCGGCCCGAACTCCGGTGGCGGTCATCAGTCGATCGTCTTCATGATCGAGGCGCAGGCCCGGTATATCCGCCAGTGCGTCGAGTTGTTGCGCCGGACGTCGAGCACCCGGATGGAGGTGCGCGCGGCGACCCAGCACGAGTTCAATCGCCGCACCCAGCGGAAACTGGCGGGCACCGTGTGGAATTCGGGCGGCTGCGACAGCTGGTACCTGGACGAGCACGGCGTCAACCGCGCCGCCTGGCCCGGGTCCAGCGTCTCCTACTGGCGCACCATGCGCCGACCCGATCCGGGACACTACGACCTCACCGTGGCGGCCGATCGTGAACCGGCACACGAGTATTCGGGTCCGGCCACGCTCGACTCGCCCGGGTCGCTGCGCTCGGTGACGGTCTCGCTCAGCGGCCACGCCGACCCGATCGACGGCCGGTACCACTGGTACGGCCGGATCACCGGCGACGATCTGCCCGACCCCGGCCGCGCCGAGGTCTTCCTCACCCTCCCCGGCCGTTTCCCCACCCCCGGCCGCCTCCAGGAGCGCGACCCGTGGGGCAACGTGCGCATCGTCGGCATCGGCGACCCGCCGTACCCCCTGGAACCCGCCGAGGTGCGTTGATCGGTGGGCCACTCCCGGCGCTCAGGCAGAATCGATGTCATGGCAACGGCAACCTGGCAGGGCCGCGTCCTCGCGAGCAGCGACGACACGGTCATCGTCGAAGGCAACCACTACTTCCCACCCGACTCCGTGCACACCGAGTTCTTCAAGCCATCCGAGACCAACACGTTCTGCCCGTGGAAGGGCACCGCGAGCTACTACACCGTCGTCGTCGACGGCGAAACCAACCCCGACGCCGCCTGGTACTACCCCGACCCCAAACCCGAAGCCGCCCAGATCAAGAACTACGTCGCCTTCTGGCGGGGCGTAGACGTCGCCTGACCGGCAGACGCACACCTCCGGATTTCAGGCATATGGAATCGCATGCCATTCCGTATGCGGGAAATCAGGAAGTGTGCGTCTGCGGATGGCCTTGGTCGGCAGGTGGACGGCCGGGAGTCGAGCGCACGGCAGCGTCCTAGGCAGACTTGGCGATCACACAAAGAATCGGCGGCAGGTTCGGCGATCTGCCGATACCACGCTGTCCGCACATCGGGTGGGCTGGAGTGCACGGCGGTGCGCGGCATCGCCGAGGACTCCGGAAGGCCCCCATGACACTGTCGTCACCGCGGTTCGCCGCGGCCAGCGTGCTGTGCTGCGCGCTCGCCGCCGGTGCCGCTCCGCCGCACGCGAACGCCGATCCCGGCCAGACCTGGTACGTGAGCGCGACCGCCGCGGCCGCCGGAAACGGCGCGGAAGCAACGCCTTTCAATTCCTTGCACGCGGTGCAGCAGGCCTCGAGTGCCGGTGACACCATCGTCGTCCTGCCCGCGCCGGTCGGCACGCCCCCGCTCGACGGCGGCCTCGCACTCAAACCCGGCCAGCGCCTACTCGGCCGCGAAGCGCCCGGAAGCGTTGCGGCCGTAGCCAATACGACCGCCGCCAACGACGGTGACGCGATCCGGCTCGCCCCGGACACGGAGGTCCGCGACCTCACCGTCACCAGCGCCCAGCGCGGCGGCATCTACGGCCGCAACGTCGGCAGCGCGGTCCTGAGCGGCAACACGGTCGCCGCCACCAACCGCGCCTGCCACGACGGATTCCTGGTGCAGCCGTTCCCGCCGATGATCGGCGTCCCGTTCGGCATGTCGCTCCCGGCCACCCCGAACGTGGTCGCACTGAACAACGGCTGGGCGGGCATCATGATCGACTCGGATACCGGCTCCAGCACCCTCACCCTCGACCGAAACACTGTGCGCGACACCGCGTGTGGCGACGGCATCGACGTGCGCACCACCGGCTCGGCTCGGGTCGAGGCCACCATCACCGACAACCTGACCCAGAACATCAACGAGGGCATCGCCAAGCTGTCGGTCCTGGCCCTGGGTTTGCAGAGCACCGGAACCTCCTCGCTCACGGCCACATTGCGCGGGAACACCCAGCGCGGCATCGCGCTCCCGGCGAACGATCCGCTCAACGCCGCCGCGGACAGCGAGGGCATCTTCGTCAACGCCGCCGACCGCGCCCGCATGCGAATCACCATCGACCGCAACAGCTATCGGCACGGCGGCGGTCACCTCTCCGCCAACGGCATCGAATTCGTCACCAGCAACGGCACCCCGGACAGCGAGGTGACCCTCACCGACAGCGAATTCCTCGATGTCCCAGGCGATATCGTGCAGAACCTGAATCTCAGCGCGGAGGGCGCCCGGCATGTCATGACCATCGACGGCCTCACCGCGTCGGGCTCCAGCTTCCCCGGCGCGGCGCTCAACCCGCTGGTGCCGGGCAATCTCGGCAGCTGCCTGTTCTCCGCCGGCTTCGGCCGCGACAACACCACCGCCCTCACCCTGCGCAACGCACAGCTGAGCCGGTGCAGCGCCGACGGCATCGGCGTCTACGCCTACTCCCCCGCCGGTCCGGCCCCGGCCACGGCGACCATGCGGTTCGACATCTCCGACACCACCGTCGCCGACACCACCGTCGCCGCCCTGCACGTCCGCGCCGTCGGCGACCTGGCCCAGCTCACCGGCAAAATCGAACGCTCCCGCTTCACCGGTCCCATCACCCTGGGCCAGAGCGACAGCACCCTCGGCCCCGGCTCGGTACTCGACTTCGGCAACGGCCGCCTGGCCAGCGCCGGCAACAACTGCTTCGCGCCCACCGTCGCCGCCGCCATGGCCGCCCCGGCCCTGCCGCTCGACCACCCCGGCTCCTGGCCGACATGCGGCTGAGAATGTCAGCTCGCTGACCAGAACTGCCCGCGCGCCACCGATGCGCGCGAGGCAGGCTGATCTACGCGGGTTCGCCAGCCTGCGATCAGGCGCAAGTTTGGTCAAATGCACAATGCCGTGCGCCACACTCTGCGCGTTTGTCGCTAGCGCACACACTCTCTCATGCGTTCTGCTGATAGATGACGATGAGGTCATCCCCGTCCCCACACGAGCGGGCATGACCTCGGCCCTTCGCTAGCAGAGGTTAGGTTCTTGGTTTCATCGACAGTCCCGGCGGCCGCCCGCCCGGACACGCTATGTGCGGCGTTCCAGTCAAACGTCGCGAAGTACCCGGACGCGGTCGCGCTGCGCACGCTCGGCGGGGCCGTCTCGATCACCTGGCGTGAGTACGGCGAGCGGGTGCGGGCCATCGCGACGGGGCTGGCCGCGCTCGGCATCGAATCCGGCGACACGGTCGCGATCATGCTGACCAACCGCCCGGAGTTCCACCTCTGCGATACCGCGATCCTGCACGCGGGCGCGACGCCGTTCTCGGTGTACAACACCAACCCGGTCGACCTGCTGGTCTATCAGTTCGGCAACGCGCGCAACAAGGCGGTCGTCTGCGAGAAGCAGTTCGCGCCGAAGATCCTGGAGGCCGTCGCCAAGGCCGCGGAGCAGGGCATCGTGGTCGAGCACGTGATCTGCGTGGACGAGGCCCCCGAGGGCGCCATCGCCCTGTCCGACGTCGAACGGGCCACCGCGGGCGGCTTCGATTTCGACGCCACCTGGCGCAAGGTGCAGCCCGACGATCTGCTCACCATCGTCTACACCTCCGGCACCACCGGCCCACCCAAGGGGGTGGAGCTCACCCACACCAACTTCATCGAAAATGCCCGCGTGCTGGACACATTCGGCGGCGGCGGCCCGGACGACCGGGTGATCTCCTACCTGCCCGACGCGCACGCGGCCAACCGCTGGTTCGCGCACTACCTGACCATCCTCGAGGGTTGCCAGATCACCACGGTGCCCGACTTCAAGCAGGTCGCAACGGCTTTGGCCGAGGTGCACCCGACCGTGTTCCTCGGCGTCCCCCGGGTGTGGGTGAAAGTCAAAGGCGCACTGGAGGAACGCTTCGCCACCGAGTCGCCGGTCAAACGCCGCCTGATCGACTGGGCGATCGGCGTCGGCCGGAAGAAGGCCCGCGCCACCTCCGACGGCCACGCCCTCGGCGCGCTCGACCGGATCCAGTACGCGCTCGCCGACCGGCTGGTGCTCGCCTCGATTCGCAGCGGTCTCGGCCTCGATCGGGTCCGCGTCGCGGTCACCGGCTCGAACGCGATCCCGCCGGAGGTGCACGAATTCTTCCTCGGCCTCGGCATTCCGCTGTGCGAGGGCTACGGCATGAGCGAGTGCACGGCGGGCGCCACGCTCAACCCGCCGGAGCGGGTGAAGATCGGCACGGTCGGCACCCCGATCCCCGGCGCCGAGATCAAGCTCGCCGACGACGGCGAGGTGCTGATCCGGGGCAAGATGGTGATGCGCGGCTACCGCGACGACCCGGCCAAGACCGCCGAGACGATCGACGGCGACGGCTGGCTGCACACCGGCGACATCGGCAGCATCGACAGCGACGGCTACCTCTCGATCGTCGATCGCAAGAAAGAGCTGATCATCAACGCGTCGGGCAAGAACATGTCGCCGGCCAACATCGAGAACACGGTCACCGACAACTGCTCGCTGATCGGCACGGTGGTGGTCATCGGCGAGCAGCGCCCGTTCAACACCGCGCTGCTGGTGCTCGATCCGGACCTGGCCGCCGCCTACGCGCAGCGGCACAACCTGCCGGGCAAGACCGTCGCCGAGCTGGCCAAGGATCCGGACATCTTGACCGCCGTCGAGCAGGGCATCGCCGCCGCGAACAGCAAACTGTCCAGGGTCGAGCAGATCAGGAAGTACATCGTGCTTCCCGAGGTCTGGGAGAACGGCAGCGACTACCTGACCGCTACTGGCAAACTCAAGCGAAAGCCCATCTCCAGCGGCTACACAGATACCATCGAAGCCTTGTATTCGACTTAGGTCCGGGAAGAAGAACAGCATGATGCCATCGCGGACTCGGGTGTTCGACGATCTCCATCGGCGGACCGCGTCGATGCTCGAAGCGTTCTACGCCGCGCTGCCGCCGTACCAGCGGCTGCCGCAGTCGATGGTGGAGACCGACTTCGCCCGGGGCACCAAGCTCAACGTCGACCTGTTCTTCGACTACCTCGTCCGGGGCGAGGAACCCGCGGAGGAGGACACCAGGGAACTCGTCGAGCTGGCGATGGACCGGTTGCGCGACGGCACCCCGCTGCCGGAGGTGCTGGAGCGCTACCGATTCGGCGCGGCGTTCATCTGGGAGCGGCTGCGCGCCTCGGCCACCCCGGCCGAGCGCGAGCTGCTCTTCGACGCCTCGCTCATGCTGCTCAAGTACGTCACGCTGATCACCTCGCGGATCGCCACCGCGGCCACCCAGCGCGTGCACGACCCGCGCTGGGAACTCCTGGAACGCAGGCGCGGCATCGCCGACGCGCTGCTCACCGGCCGCGACCCGGTGGAGTGGGCCAACGATCCGGTGATCCCGGTGGCCGACGCCTTCCTGGTCGCGGTGTTCCGCCTGTGCGGCACCAGGGGCGGGCCCGCGTCGGCGCTGCGGCACCGGGTGGAGGCGATCCCCGGGGTGTTCCTGCGGCTCGACGCGGGCGGCTGGACCGCACTGATCCCGCTGCAGGCCGGCGACGACGGTGCGGCCACGTTGTCCGCGCTCACCTCCCGGCTGCCCGCGCAGGAACCGGCCGAACCGCCGCCGTACTGGGTGGGTGTCGGCGCGGCGCGCAGCAAGGACGCGATCCCGGCCATGTACGCCGAGGCGCGCGTGCTCGCCGAACTGGGTCGCTGCCTCTCCCGGCGGGAAATCCTGTGCCGCCGAAAGGATTTGCAGTTCGAATACACGGTCGCGGTGAGCGACGCGGCCCGGCCTGGACTCGCGTCGGTGCTCGCCCCGCTCGATGCGCAGCCGATGCTGGCGGAGACCCTGGAGGTGTTCGTCGACAGCGGTTTCAATCAGCTGGCGACGGCGCGACAGCTCAATGTGCACCGGAATACGGTGACCTACCGCCTTTCTCGGGTACACGAGCTGACCGGACTCGACCCGCATCGCCCGGCGGACGCGATGACCCTGTCCGCCGCGCGGCTGGCCAGGCGGCTCGAATCCGCCGCGTTCGCGCCGTAATCCGCTGCGGCGACACAACTTTTAGGCACTTTTCCAAAGACACGGCGAATCCCCTTCGGAATTGCCGGTGTTGCGGCACCACGCTTATGCGTTGTGCTGTGTAGCGACGATGAAGTCTGCCCAGCAAAGGTTCAGGTAGTTGAGAATTGCGTTCCGGGCGCGGACATTCCGCCGCGCTCTGCCGGTTGCCGCCGCCGTCACCGCCGTCGGTCTGATCCTTCAGCTCGCCGCCGCGGCAAACGCGGTACCTACCGCTGGCCCAGTTCCCAACGCACCGGCCAACTTCGGCCTGCCCGCCGGCTACCAGCCGACGCCCGAGCGCTACGGCATCGCTTACGAACTGGGACATATCGTTCCGCTCTCCGACGGCACCCAGTTGCAGACCGAGGTGCGCTACCCGACCGACCCCGCCACCGGACAACGCGCCGCGGGCGAGTTCCCGGTCGTCGTCAACTTCACCACCTACGGCGCGGTGTCGAGCGCGCTCGCCGCCGCGGTGA
Source organism: Nocardia sp. NPDC056564 (assembly GCF_042793755.1). Taxonomy (NCBI): domain Bacteria; kingdom Bacillati; phylum Actinomycetota; class Actinomycetes; order Mycobacteriales; family Nocardiaceae; genus Nocardia; species Nocardia sp. NPDC056564. Next base: position 290,677 of record NZ_JBHTUR010000010.1, on the reverse strand, counting down.
CCAGCGTGATCGATACGCTGCACATCGCGCTGCCGGATCAGCTGAAGGACGCGCGCCGCATCATCAACCAGGCCACCAGCGCTCAGGACATGCTGGTGCGGCGCGGCTACATCGAGGTGATCGCGGACGTGCGCGGCACCGGCGGGTCGACCGGCGCGTGGAATCCCGCGTCTCAACAGGACGGCCTGGACGGCGCCCAGCTGGTCGAATGGGCGGCGAAGCTGCCCGGCGCCAACGGCAAGGTCGGCATGTACGGGTACTCGTTCCCCGCGCTGTCCGCGCTGCGCACGGCCGAATCCGTATCCCCCGGTTCGCCGCTGAAGGCGATCGTGCCGATGGCCATGCCGAACAACATCTTCAACGAGGTGCTCGGCCACGACGGCATGATGAGCCCGATCCTGCTCACCGCCATCTCGGTGCTGGTGCCGTACCTGAGCCTGATCGGCCCGTTCATCAGCGCGGTGGTCTCGCCCCAGATGTTCATCAAGACCTTGGTCGACCATCTGCAGGCGGCTGTCTCCTCAGACAGCACGATCAAGTTACTGATCGAGGCGTATGGCGGCGGACCGCTGGCCTACGACGGCAAGTTCTGGCAGGACCGCCGGTTCGAGACCGACCTGAACCGGGTGGTCGACAACGGCATCGCCATGTACCAGGTCGGCGGCCTGTGGGATCTGTATCAGGAAGGCCCGTGGCGCAACTACTCCCAGTTGCAGAACCTCGCGGCGGGCAAGGACCAGTTCGCCCCGATGGCGCCGGGGCAGGCCACCGACGGACGGTTCCAGCTGCTGATGGGTCCGTGGTATCACGTCGGGCTGGGCTTCGGGCCCGGGTCGCGGATGGACACCGACATGATCACGCTGGCCTGGTTCGACCGCTGGCTCAAGGACATTCCGAACGGCATCGACCGGACCGACACCCCGCTGCACGTGATCGACCCGAACAACATGGCGGTCGCCACCGCGCGCTACCCGTTCGAACAGGCCGCGGTGCAGCAGCGATACTTCGACGGCGATCGGCTGGTCGCGCGGCCGCCGACGGTCGCGGACGCGTCGGATCGCCTGGACTACACCGGGATCGACACCATCTGTAACCGGCAGAGCCTCGGCCAGTACAGCGCGGGGCTGTTCGATTTCCTGTTCCGCCTGTTCAACGCGTACAACCCGTGCACGGAGTGGGTGCGGGAACCGATCGCGGGCCTGCGCTACACGATGGACCCGGTCACCGAGCCGACGGTGCTGGCCGGGCCGGGCAGCGTCACCCTGTATGCGTCCTCGACCAGCAACGATGCCGCCTTCCAGGTGTGGCTCGACGACGTCGCGCCGGACGGTTCGGCGGTCAACATCACCGGCGGGTCGCAGCTGGCCAGCCAGCGCACGTTGAATGACGAAAAGACTTGGCGCACAACGGATGGCACGATCTACGCGCCGGAGCACGTGATCCGCGAGGACGCCGAGCGGCTGCTCACCCCCGGCGAGGTGACCGAGCTGGCCATCAAGATCCGCCCGACCTTCTACCGCCTGGAGCCCGGACACGCGCTGCGCCTGCGGATCACCAGCGGCACCTTCCCATCCACTATGCCCATTCCGACCGATTTGCCGCGTTTGCTCGGTTCGTCCCAGCAGTTGCACCGGGACGCGGCCCGGCCGTCCAGCCTGATCGTCCCGCTCGCGCCGGCCTCGGCGTTCGGCGGCTGAGACACCGGACGCGCCCGAGGCCGGAACCGCCCGGCCCGGATGCGTCCCAGGTCACGTTTAGCCCCCCTTCAGGTGCGGGAGCTGTAAAGATTATGGAAACCTGGGATGAATTCCAGGTGCATTGAGACACATTGTCCAGCAATCTATCAGCTACCTGAACATTAAGCGTTTCACATCCTCGCTGGCAGTGGCGTCGGGACCGCCCATTGCGCCGTTCGCAACGCCGTTGTCCGCGATTGCGGGGCAAATACCGGTGATCAGGCTCACCGTCACATTCATCGAGAATTTCTTCTACAGTTTGTCTCGTTCCGGTCCGACGATGACGTCCCGGGACCGTTCGGACAAAGTTCTCGGATGCAGGCCGAAATTCTTGTCACTATTCGGATCGGCAATTCCCTTACCGCTCGGGGGATCGCCGATGGGCAGCTGAAGGTGTGTCATGGAATTCATCGAACTGGCCGATTATCCGCTGCCGAGCGGCCGAGTGATCGAGTGGCTCCCGACTGCCACTTCGCACTGGGCCGACTGGCCGCGAGATACTCGCGCCGTTTCCTATAATCACGAGCATCATCTTCGAGATGCGGTGGAACACAGTCGAATACGGGACCGCCGCCACTACTGGCTCGGTCACGCGTTCCGGATCGACGGACCGCTCGACCCGCAAGCCTGGCGGACCGCACTGGACGCCTGGATCGACCGGCACGAGGGACTGCGCTCGCATGTCGCCATCGAGGGCGGCCAGCCGGCCAGATACACCCTGCCGCCCGGTGAGATCCGGGTACAACCGGTCGACGCGGGCGCGCCGACCTCGACGATGGCGACCTATCGCCTGGTCAACAGCCTGCTGGACGACGGAACGTCACCGCTGCGGTGGCCGTCCTACGTCTGTGTGACCATCGCGGGCCGGGCCGGCGTCACCGTCATCTTCGCCGCCGATCACTCGATCATGGACGGCTACTCCAGCGTCTCCACCAGCGGTGAGCTGCTGGCGCTGTACAACGCCGCCCGCTCCGGTGAACCCGCGCAGCTGCGCGACACCGGCAGTTACGTCGACTTCAGCCAGGACGAACGCATCCGCGCCGCGGCGACCACCGCCGATCATCCCGCCGTCGACACCTGGCGGACGTTCTTCCTGGAAGACACCTACAGCGACCGTCCGGCCGGCACCCTCAGCCGGGTCGCGGCGGCGCCGATCGACCTGGTCGACACCGCCGAGACGCCCCGCCGGGCGCCGCAACGCACCCTGTCCGTCGAGGTGCTCGACGCCGACGCCGCCGACGCCGCCGCCCGGATCGCGCGCGAGCACGGTCAGGGACTGTTCGCCCTGTTGCTCGCCGCGTTCGCGGTGACCACCACCGAACTCGGCGCGGGCCGCGATTTCCGCACCGTGATCCCGCTGCACACCCGGTCCGACCCGCAGTGGGCCGAGACCCTCGGCTGGTTCGTCGGGCTCGCCCCGTTCCAGCTCGACTGCGGCGCGGCGCGCACGCTCGCCGAGCTGATCCGCCCGGCGGGCGAGGAACTGCGCCGCACCAACGGCGCGGCGACGGTGCCGTTCGCCAGGGTGTGCGAACTGCTCGGCGCCCAGCCGAGCATCTCGTTCATGGTGTCCTACATGGATATCCGCTCCGCACCCTGCGCGGCGACCTGGACCGAGACCGGCACCTGCTGCCTGCGCAGCAGCAACGTCTCGACCAACGAGTTCTACTTCTGGATCGCCCGCACCCCCTTGGGCGTGACCCTGAACATGCGTTATCCGGGCACCACCAAGGCGACCCGCGATGTCCACCGCCATGTGCTGCGCATGCGCGACCTGCTCGCCGAGCTGACCCGCTACGGCGATGCCCGAATCCGTCCGATCGAAGGAGCGCCGCTGTCATGGTAGAGATGACCCTCACCGAGCACTGGCAGCCGAAACCCGGCGTGCTACTCGAGTTCACCACCACCGCGGCGAGCCAGGCGGCCACCGAGACCACCGCGCCCTCCGACATTCCCGCGACCTATCTGCAGGAGTCGCACATCCGCCGCTGGTCGGCGCGCAGGCAGACCAACGACCCGCTCGCCTCCGAGCTGTCGTTCTGCTTCACCGTCGCGCGACCGCTCGACCCGGAGGCGCTGCGCCGGACCTACATCGCGTTCCTGCAGCGCCACGAGACGCTGCGCTCGTGGTTCCGGATCGACGAGTCCGACGGCGGGTTCGCGCTGACCAGGTACCTGCTCGACCCGGCGGCGGTGGACCTGGAAACGCACACCCTCGCCACCTTCACCGACAGCGGCGAGCTGCGCGACACCTTGGTCGCGAAGTTCAAGGCCAACGCGAATCCGACGCGCTGGCCCGCGATCGTCTGCTGCGCGATCGACCACGGCGCGGACGGATTCACCATCGTCTACAGCGCGGACCACGCGTTCACCGACGGCATGTCGGTGCTCACCTCCACCTACGAATTCCACGCGCTCTACACGGCGTTCAGCACCGGCCAGGAGCCGGTGCTGCCGCCGGTCGGCAGCTACGTCGAGTTCGCCAGGACCGAGCGGGCCGCGGTCGCCGCCCAGCCGCCCGAGCTTGAGCAGCTGGCCGGACTGCTCGCCGAGAAGGGGCATCAGGTTCGTCCGCTGCCGATCGAACTCGGCCTCGAACCCGGCGCGGTCGCCGACAGCTACGGCACCAAGGTGGACATGCTGGACGCGGCCGAGATCGACGCGTTCGCCGCGGCCTGCAAGAACGCGGGCGGATCGTTCTCCGCGGGGTTGTACGCCGCGGTGGCCCTCGCTGAGCTCGAATTCGCGGGCCGGACCAGCTACCTGGGCATGAATGTGGTCGGCACCCGAAGCGAGCCGCAGTATCAGCTCGCCCAGGGCTGGTTCATCAACCTGATGCCGATCGCGTTCGAGCTCGACGGGGCGCACCGGTTCACCGAGCTGATCGGCCGCGCCGGTGTGGCCCTGGACTGGACCAAGCCGCTGGCGAACGTGCCGATCCACGCCGCGCTCGACCGGGCGGCCGCGCTCACCGGATCGCCGCTGCCGGTCACGACGGACTGGCCGTGGGTGTCCTACCTGGACATGCGCGCGGTGTCCGGCCCGGCCCTGGAGGCGGCCATGCCCGGCGTCTCCGGGATCAACGGCCTCGGCTCGCGCAGCAAGATCGGGCAGACCTCGCCCATCTGGTTCAACCGCGAGCTGGAGCGGCTGCACGTCACGATGATGTACCCGGACACGCCGGTCGCGCACAAGTCGGCCGCCGACTATCTCGGACAGATCCGCACCGTCTTGCGCGCCATCGCCGAAACCGGTGATTTCGCGGTCACCGCACCAGCTCTCGCGAGGTCATGATGCAGTTGCTTTTTCTCGACCAACTGAATGCACCACCGGGCACCCTGCTCGAATGGGCCGCGGTCGCGGAGCCGGGACCGACGCCCGATGCCACACCCCCGTCCTCCAACCAGGCGATCCATCTGTCCTCGGGCGGGCCGACCACCTGGCTCGCCGCGACCTTCGACGTGGCCGGCCCGATCGACGAATCCGCCTTGCAGACGGCCTTTTCGGTGTGGCTGCCCCGCCACGACGCGCTGCACTGCAGCTTCGAGCCGCCGGCCGACGGCAAGCCGGCGTCGGTGCACGTGGTGGTGGACAGCGATATCCGGCTGGTCCCGCAGGCCGCCGTCGAGACCGCGACCACCGAGGACCTGCGCACCGTCCTCGGCGGCAGGCTCGATCAGGCGTGCTCGCCGTTCAGCTTCGCGCCGTACTTCCTCGGCGCGATCAGCAGGCCGGAAACCTCCACCGTGGTCTGCGGATTCGATCACGCGGTGTGTGACGCCTGGTCGATCACCATCGCGGTGGCGGAACTGGACGAGCTCTACCGGGCGGCCTGCGAGGACGGTCACGACGCTGCCGTCGCGGCCGCGGGCCGGCTGCCCGAGCCGGGCAGCTTCCTGTCCTATTCGACCAGGGAGGCCGCTATTCCGGCGGCGGCCACCGGCCCGCTGATCCGTTCGTGGCGGGACTTCCTGCACGCCGCGGGCAACGACCTGCCGCACTTCCCGCTCGATCTCGGCGTCCCGGCCGGGACGCTGGCGCCGTTCGGCAGCGATGTGCGGCTGCTGCTCGGCGCGATGGCCACCGACGCGCTGCATCGCAAGTCGCGGGCCGACGGGTACTCGATGTTCGCGGCGCTGCTGGCCGCGGTCGCGATGGCCGCGGCCGAGCTCGGCGGGCGCACCGGGATCGACCTGGTGTTCCCGGTCCACACCAGGCGGGAACCGCGGCACCACAACACCTTCGGCTGGCTGGTGTCGAACGCGCCTGCGCATGTGCCGGTGGCGCACGACTTCTGCGCGACCGCGCAGTCGGCCGACGACGCGGTCCGGTCTGGGCAGCGGCTGGCGCAGGTCCCGGCCAGCCGCGTACTCGCCGCGATGGGCAGCGACCTGCGCCGGACCAGGCAGGATCTGTTCAGCGTCTCCTACACCGACTACCGGCGGCTACCCGGCGGATCGCGCAGCGACACGACCCGCACGGTGCCCCGGAATCCGGCCCAGCTCAGTCGCAGCGCCCCGCTCGACGACGTGCAGTTGTGGTTCACCCGCACCGACGACGGGCTCGCGCTGCGCACCCGTTTTCCCGCCACCGCCACCTCCGGGCGGCTGATCGGTGAGTTCCTCGACAAGGTCGCCGCGACCCTGTCCGCCGCGATCTCGGTCCGGGTATGACGGCCAGGTACTCGCCCAGCGTCAACCCGGCTCGACTCGTCGGCCCGGCACCCGCGACGACGTGGGTGCCGGGTCGCGGAACGAACGACCCGTTCGAGCTCCGGCGATCGACAAACTACGACGGCCGGGGAGCCGAACCCGATAGTCTCAGCACAGGATCCAGCGAGGGACTCCCTCGTGAAAGCCGGGAGCGTCCGATGATGAAGGCTCTGGTCAGCAACGACTTCTCGACGTCATCGGACGCCGAAGCCACCGAACCGGGACAGTGGCGGGGCACTGCGCTACTACGGCCCGGCATTCTGGCGTTCGAGGGCGAAATCCTACCGACGGAACTACACGCCCATCACGCCGTGCAGATCATGGCCGCCTGTACCCCCATCTCCGTGGTGGACGGCAGCGGGGTGCGGCAGCAGGGCACGCACATCCTCATCCCCACCGACGCGCCACACCGGGTCTGCGCCGGGGCCAGGCACGGCGTCGCGATCTACCTGGACCCGGAGACCATCGCCGGTGCGGCCGCCGACCGGCGGGCACACCTGCACGGCTGGGTGCAGGGGCTGAACGTCGATCCCGCGCACGGCAGGCTGGCCGGGCACGTGGCCGACGTGCTCTCGGATCTGCTGCGGGACAACGCGACCATCGGCCTCGACGACCGGCACGGCGTGGTGACCGCGGCCTTGCAGCTGCTGCCCGACATGGTCAAGGACGGGTCGGTCCGCGGCTCGGATGTGGCGCGGCAGCTGGGGATCTCGGCGACCCGGCTGACCCATCTGTTCACCGAACAGGTCGGGATTCCGTTGCGCCGCTACATCCTCTGGCTGCGGCTCTACATCGCGATGAACGGCGTCATGGCCGGTGACGACGTCGACACCGCGTCCGACTCGGCCGGTTTCGCGGACAGCTCGCATCTGACCAGGACGTGCCGGCGCACGTTCGGGTTGCCGCCGTCGATGATGAGCCGCGACGTGGACTGGGACATCAGCCTCTGAGCTGACTCCTCGACTGCCCCGTCGTCCCGGTATTCGCCGGGATGGCGGGGCACTGTCGTGCGTGGAGCCAGTATGCTCGGGAGATGATCTCGCGGGCTCGGCTGATGGCGTATGCGGTTGTCGCATTCGTGCTGCCCGCGCTCGTTCTCTTCGCGATACCGGCGGGTGAGCCCGGCTCGGTGGCCGTGGTCGGTGTGGTCGCGGCGTCGCTGTTCGTCGCGCTGGCCACCCTGCACACCGCCGCGGCGCTGCCGCTGGTCCAGGTCGGTTCCGGGCCGCCACCGTCCGCGCAGCGGCGCCGGCGTGGCTCGTTCCTGCGCCAGAGCAATCCGGACACCCCGGGGCGTCCGCGCCCACGAGCACCAGGGTTCGCGACCGCCTGACGACCGCCCCCGCACCGCGGGGCGTCGTCGGCGTTGTCGTCGACCCCGTCCGTTCTCGTGCGCGCACGCACGCCCACAGTCAGGTGCTTGTCCATGCTCGACTTCGTCTATTACCCGGTGTCCGCCATTCTCTGGGTCTGGCACTACCTCTTCGCCGCCGCCTTCGGACCCGCCAGCGGTCTCGCCTGGGTGCTCGCGGTGATATTTCTGGTACTCACCCTCCGCGCCGTCCTTTTTGTACCTTTCCTGAAACAAGCGCGCACCCAAGCAATTGTCAAAAAATTGCAACCCGATGTTTCTAGACTGAAACAAAAATACAAGAATGATCGCGCGCTACAAGCGAAAGAAATGCAGAAGCTGTACAAAGAGAACGGCATCAATAGCTTCGCGACACTGATTCCGATGATCGGTCAGGTTTTCGTATTCATCGGGTTGTTCCATGTGTTGCGCTCGTTCGATCGCACCGCGGGCCTCAGCCACCTGCCGTTCCAGGCCACCTCGACCCCGATGACGCCGGAGCAGAACGCCGCGACGCCCAACTACGTGTTCAGCGCCGCCGACGTGCAGTCGTTCCTGCACGCGAAGCTGTTCGGCGCCCCGCTCTCGGCCATCCTCGGCGGAGCGGGCGATCTCCTGGCAACGGTGGCCGTCGTGGCCGTCCCGTTGATGCTGATCGCCGCTGTCGCAACGCATTTCACCGCGCGGGCGTCGCTGAACCGGCAGGAAACCACCCAGATTCCGCTGATGCGCCCGCTGAGCCTGTGGGCCTTCCCCGCGTTCGCGCTGATCGGCGGCGCGCTGGTGCCGGTGGCGATCCTGCTTTACTTCGTGACGAACAACGCGTGGACACTGGCCCAACAGCACGTCGTGTACCACCGCCTCGACGCCGAGGCCGCGGCCGAGGCGACGCGGATCGCGGCGGCCCGAGCCGAGTCGGCGCCCAAGCCGGGAGCCAAACCCAACCGAGCGCCATCGACGCCCAAGCCCGGCGCCAAACCGGTCCGTGCACAGTCCGCGCCGAAGCCCGGCGCCAAGGTGGTGCACGCGCAATCGGTGCCGAAACCCGGCGCCGAGGTGGTGCACGCGGAGTCGGTGCCGACCCCCGATCGCACCCGGTCGACACCGAAGTCCAGGGCGAAGTCGGCGCACGCGAGGTCCGCGCCGAAGCCCGGCGCCAAGCCGGCCCGGCGTCGATGAGGCACTGAGCCGCGCTCGGGGCGGGACCGACGACGCGGTCCCGCCCCGGCCATCGGCTACCGGTAGGCGATGACGGCCTTCTTGTTCGAACCGTCCGGCAGGCACTGGGCCGTGACCGCGCCCGTGCGGCGCGCGTCCTCGGTGAGCTTCAGGCATTCGCTCATCGACAGCCCGGGGTACACCTGGGTCTGCGGCGCGGCGGCCGTCGCCGGACCCGCCGCGCTCAGCGTGGCGAGGCCGCTCGCCGCGAGCATCACGAAACCCATTGCCGCAGCTTTCTTCACCATGATTCCCTCCCGTTTCTCCCGCGCCGACCCGGTCACAGCGCGTCGAGCGCCTTGCCCAGGTTGCGCGCGACGGTCGGCCAGCCGCCGCCCATCATCCGGCGGGACAGCTGCTGCATCGGATCGTCCGGATCGAATCCGCTGTGCCGCAGTAATACTCGGGTGCCGCGCCCCTCCGGACGCAGACTCCAGGTGATCCGCCAGTCGGCGGGGTTCGCCGCGGTGGCGTCCGCCCAACTGATCTGCAAGCGCTCGGCCTCGATCACCTCCAGCACCTCGCAGGCGACCTCGCCGGAGAAGTTCACCGCGGGAATCGGCTTGGCGCGCATGCTGAATCGACAGCCGAGCACCGGCTCGAAGCCCTCCGGCTCCATCAGCCAGCGGCTCATCAGCTCGGGGGTGGTCAGCGCCCGCCACACCTTCGCCGGCGGATGCGGGTAGAACTGGTCGACCTCGACCGCGGTCAGGTCGTCGCTCATGGTCATGTCCCGTCGTCCATCTCGTCGAGTACCTTGCCGAGCTCGGTCAAGCTGTCGCGCCAGTACCGCTCATACGGGTTGAGCCAGTCGCGCAGCGCGAGCAGCGGGTCCGCCGCGAGCCGGTAGTAGCGGAACCGCCCCTGCCGCTCCTCGGTGACCAGCCCGCAGTCGCGCAGCACCTTCAGATGCTCGGACACGCTGGGCCGGGCCATGTCGAAGCGTTCGGCGATGGCCTGCACGGTCTGCTCGCCGTCGAGCAGTCCGTCCAGGATGTCCCGGCGGGTCGGGTTGGCCAGCGCGCCGAACAACAGGTCGATCGCGCCGGCTTTGGTTCGCTGCGGCATGTTCGCTTTCCGAATATCGATCAGCACCGGCGGAACAGGACACACGCGGCCGGCGCGGCACCGCCGACAATACCGAGGCGCCCCGCCGCGGCCGCGACCACGGGGCTACTGCTGCCAGTCCTGCGCCGGAGGCGCTTGCAGCACAAAGGAATTGCCGTCCGGATCGGTGAACGTGGCCTGCCGCCCCCACGGCAACTCGTTCGGCCCGTCGACCTCCGCCCCCGCAGCCCGCAGCCGGGCAACGGCACCATCCACATCGTCGCTACCCAGAATCACCCCGGCCAGCCCACCCGCACTCGCCCCCGGAAACGGCCTGTGCAACACGATCGACGTCCCCGCCGCCCCCGGCGCCACCTCGAGCCACCGATTGTCCCCCACCACCCGATCGGCCCGCACGGCAAACCCGAGCACCGACCCATAGAACTCCTTGGCTCTGTCCTGGTCAGACACAAAAGCCGTAATGGTGTTGATCTGATTGATCGTCATACCACCGACTATAGGTAGGATTTTTCCTACCTGTCAACCTTGCTGATAGGCGGCAGGAGCCGAGATCACGGCCGGCGAGTTCGGTGGCGATTCGCTATCCGGCCGCGGGACGCGCTTCGACGTAGTACTCGGCGGACAGTGCCTTCAGCCAGGGGCGGACCGGGGCGGGGGCCCATTGGGCCGAAGGGTCTTGCCGGACAGTGGGGTTCGTGAGGTGGATGGCTCTGCCGCGCGTGTGCAGGGTGAAATCGCCTGCCGCGCTGATGTTTTTGACCCAGTCGACGTCGCGTCCGTAGGTCAGGGCGATGCGGTAGACGCCGTCGCGGTGGAATACCGCGACCGGAGTTCGGTACTCGCGGCCGGACTTTCGACCCCGGTGCTGCACGAGGGCGAAGCCGGGGGCGCGGCCGGCGAGCAGGCCCGCCGCACGATTGGTGGCATGCCGGTTGAATTTCGCCAGTGCGCGGGGAAGCACCATCGGCGCGGTCCTCTCTCGAGTCTGCGAGCGCACCTAACGCTACTCTCGACCGGTGTCAGCGCAGCCGGAACCAGTGCAGCAGAAGTCCGAGACGATCGCCGTCTACGACGCGGCCGGTCAGGCGGTCGGCGCCGCCGATCGGGCGGCCGTCTACCGCGACGGAATGTGGCACGCCAGTGCCGGTGTGCTGCTGCGATCCGGCGACGGCGAGCGGATCTACGTGCATCGCCGCACCGACACCAAGATGGTCTTCGCCGGTATGCACGACTGCCTGGCCGGCGGGGTGGTCGACCCGGGCGAATCACCGCGGGAAACCGCGGTCCGGGAATTGGCCGAAGAACTCGGCATCACGCTGACCGGCGCCGATGCGCTACAACCCGCGGCAACCGCGGCCTGGGATGGACAGTGGCAGGGCCGCCCCATGCGCTGCCACCTCTTCGCTTACGAACTGCGCTACGACGGACCGATCCGCCACCAGGCCGAGGAGATCGCCGACGGCTGGTGGTGGACGGACGCGGAATTGCGTGCCCACCTGGCAGACCCGGATTGGCCGTTCGTGCCGGACACCCGGGTACTCGTCGGCGATCTTCTCACCTGAGCGCTACCCCCGGACGCTCGTCGTACTCAACTACGCGGTCAGGCCGCGCTGCCGCTCCCCAGGGACAGCAGGGTGGTGGCGATGTTGGCGAAAACTTCGAGCAATTCCATGGTTCTCCGTAACTCGGGTCTATCGATGGGGCGATTACCCGGAGGAGGCTACCGAACTCGCCCACGCGGCGAAAGCGCCAGGATTTCTCGTCTGCAGCAGCACCCGCCCCGGCCCGACGAAGTCGAAAACGAAACCCTCACCGGACTTCAGCGACTGGATGGACCGCCCGACCACCGCGCGCCGGATGGTGAAGTTCATCGCCAGGTCGTAGGCCACCACGTGCCCGGTGTCGATGGTGATCGGCTCCCCCGGCTGCAGATCGATGACGTCGATCGCGCCGAACACACCGACGACGATCTCGCCCTCGCCGTGCGCGCGCAGGCCGAACCCGCCCTCGCCGCCGAACAGGTTCGCGAACCCGCCCCACTTGCTTTCCACCTGCACGCCATGGGAATTCGCGATCCAGCCGCCGCGGCTGATGAAGAACGGGCGGTCCTGGGTGATCTGCAAGTTCAGCATGTCGCCGGGCAGCGCGGGCGCGACGTCCACCCAGCCGCCCTGCTGCGGCGCGCTGAACGTGGAGACGAAGAACGATTCGCCGGCCAGCACCGAGCGCTTCAGCCCGGCCAGGATGCCGCCTTCGGCCTTGGCCGCCAACGTGACTCCCGCCGAATGGGCGACCATGGCGCCACTTTCGACCCGCATCGGCTCGCCCGCGGCGAGGAAGCATCGCGCGATGGTGGACGCCGGGTTGTGGCGCAGTTGTACCTTCATGAAAGCCGACCCTACCGCCTGATTCGCGGCGGCAGGGACACCACTATCGGGGGTATGAACCGGTCAGCCGAGCGACCGCAACGCGGCGTCGTCGCGCGCCACGACCGCGCCGCCGTCCGCGGTCAGCACGATGGGCCGCTGGATCAGCCGCGGGTGCTCCGCCAGCGCCTCGATCCACCGGTCCCGATCGGCGGGCGTGCGGCCCCAGCCGGCGATCCCCAGGTCCTTGGCGATCTGCTCGCCGGTGCGGGTGATGTCCCACGGCTCGGCGTCGAGCCGCCGCAGCACATCCCGCAGTTCGTCGGCGGTCGGCGGCGCGTCCAGATAGCGCCGCACCGAGTACGCCAGGCCGGCCTCGTCCAGGAATTTGGTGGCGGTGCGGCTCTTCGAGCACTGCGGGTTGTGCCAGATCTCGGTCGGACCAGATGTCATGTGCGCAGCGTACCGAGCGGTATTCGCGGCACGGCCGACAAAGCGGCCGCGACACCGTTTGATTGTCCGCCGGCTGGATAAGCTCGATTCGATGCGTAAACGACTCCGTACGATCAATGCCGTCGACCGCCGCCTGGTGCAGCGCACCGCCCGCCTGCGGCCGACCCCCGCCGACCAGCTGCTGCGCTCACTCAGCATGAGCGCCAACCACAGTCGCCTCTGGATGGGCATCGCCGCCGTCCTGTTCGTGGCGGGCGGCCGGGCCCAGCGGCGCGGCGCGGTGCGCGGCCTGGCGGCGGTGGGCCTGGCCAGCGGCGTCGCGAACGGGGTCGCCAAGCCGCTGTTCCCGCGCAGGCGCCCGCCGGTGGAGGCGGTGCCGCTGCTACGGCGGCTGGTCAAACCGCCGGTGTCGTCGTCGTTCCCGTCCGGCCACGCGGCCTCGGCGGCGGCGTTCACCACGGCGGTGGCGCTGGAGTCGCCCGGTACCGCAGCGGTGATCGCGCCGCTCGCGGTCGCGGTGGCCTACTCGCGGGTGCACATCGGCGTGCACTGGCCCTCCGACGTGGTGGCCGGGGCCGCGCTCGGTTCCGGGGTCGCGCTGGCGACCAGGCGGTGGTGGGCGGTGCGGGACGACGAACCCGCCACGCTCGGTCCGGCGAAGCGCACCGAACCGCTGCCCGGGGGGCGCGGGCTGCTGTTCGTGGTCAATCCGTCCTCCGGCACCGACGACGGCGGCGAACTGGCCGACCTGTTGCGCGAACGCTTGCCCGAGGCGCAGCTGCTCGAGCTCGCGGGCGAGGTCGATCTCGCCGCCGAGATCGACGCACGGGTGCGCCGCGGCGATGTCGCGGCGCTCGGCGTGCTCGGCGGCGACGGAACGGTGTCGACCGTGGCGGAAGCCGCTGTGCGCCACAACCTTCCGCTGGCGGTGTTCGCCGGCGGAACGCTCAACCACTTCGCCCGCGACATCGGCGTGGAGGATCCGGCGACGACCCTGGCCGCCCTCGAATCGGGCCAACTGGTGCTGATCGACACCGCCAGGGTGCGATTGGACGAGGCCGAGGAACGCACCTTCATCAACACCGCCAGCCTCGGCGGCTACCCCGACTTCGTCCGCCTGCGCGAGCGCTGGGAACGCCGGATCGGTAAGTGGCCCGCGGCCGGAATCGCCATGCTGTGCGTGCTGTTTCGCGCACAACCCCTGCACGCCACGCTCGACGGCAAGCACAGCGCCCTCTGGATGCTGTTCCTCGGCAACGGCGCGTACCACCCGGCCGACCAGATCCCGATGTCGCGCCCGCGCATGCACGATGGCACCCTCGACGTCCGCTATCTCCGTGCGGACCTTCGCTTCTCCCGCCTCCGGCTGATCTTCGCCACCTTCACCGGCACGCTGAACCGATCCGACACCTACGTGCACCGGCGCGTCGGACGCCTGGACGTCCGGGTCGACGGCGCACCGGTCTCGCTGGCCACCGACGGCGAGGTCAACCACACGGCCAAACGATTGGCCTTCGCCAGCCAACCCGCCGCGCTGGCCGTGTTCCGCGCACTCGACGCCGACGCGGAGTGACCTCGGCGACCATACTGAGGTCATGACTGATCGACCACCCGAAAACCCTTACGGCACACCGTCCACCACCGGCCCGGAACCGCTGCGGTCGTACCAGGGCACGGTCAACCGCGTGGTGCGGGCACTGCTGCGCCTGCCGGTGATCTCCGGCTTCGTCGGCAAACGCCTGCTGACGTTGCACGTCGTCGGCCGCAAGTCAGGCAACGTCTACGACGTGCCGGTGGCCTACACCACCCACGACGGCACCCTGCTGATCGGTACGGCCCTGCGCCCGTGGGTGCAGAACCTGCGCGCGGGCGACCCGGTCGAGGCATCGCTGGGCGGCAAGCCGCGCACCTTCGTTCCGGTGGTACACACCGGTGAGCAGGACGTCATGCGGCTGTACGAGATCATCGCGCGGGACAACAAGGCCAACGCGAAGTTCAACGGAATCGGGTTCGCCGCAGACGGTTCGCCGAACCGGGCCGACCTGTATCAGACGTGGCAGCAAGGCGGCGTGGTCATCGTGCTCACTTCGCGCTGAGGCCCCGCGAGACGATCGATCGCGGGGCCTCCTCGCAGCCGGTCAGGCGACGTACTCGTCGGCGACCTCCAGCACCTCGTCGACGATCTCCAGACCGATCCGCAAGTCGTCGGCCGACGTGGTGAGCGGCGGCGCGATCTGAAAACGGTTGCCCGCGCTGAACGGCCACAGCCCGCGGGCCTTCGCGGCGGCGGTCAGCCTGGCCATCGGCTCGGCCGCCGCACCGGCGGCGGCGAACGGGATCAGCGGTTCCCTGGTCCGCGGGTCACGCACCATGTCCAGGGCCCAGAAGAAGCCGAGCCCGCGCACCTCGCCGACGCTCGGATGCCGGGTTGCCAACTCGTGCAGGCCTTTTCCGAGCACATCCGCGCCCACCGAACGCACGTGCGCGAGGATCCCGTCCCGCTCGAAGATGCCGATCGACGCGACGCCCGCCGCACACGCCAGCGGGTGCCCCGCGTAGGTGAGGCCGCCGGGATAGACCGTGTGGTCGTAGCGCTGCGCGATCCGCTCGGCGATCAGCACGCCGCCGAGCGGCACATAGCCCGAGTTGACGCCTTTCGCGAAGGCGATGAGATCCGGCGCGACATCGAACGCCTGCACCGCGAACCACTCCCCGACCCGGCCGAAGCCGACCATCACCTCGTCGGCGATGTAGACGATGCCGAATTCGTCGCAGAGCGCTCGCACTCCGGCCAGATAACCCGGCGGCGGAATCAGCACACCGTTGGTCCCGACGACCGTCTCCAGGATCAGCCCGGCGATGTTCTGCGGGCCTTCCAGCTCGATCACCTGCCGCAGATGGGTCAGCGCGGCCGCTGTCTCCTGCTCGGGAGTGCTTGTCCCCCAAGGCGATCGATACGGGTACGGCCCGAAGAACCGCACCACGTCGACATTGGTCGGCTCGGCGCCCCACCGGCGCGGTTCCCCGGTCAGCCCGATCGCCACGCCGGTGCCGCCGTGATAGGAGCGGTACGCGGCGAGCATCTTGGTCCGGCCGGTGAAGCTACGGGCCAGCCGCACCGCGTGTTCCACCGCCTCCGCGCCGCCGGTGGTGAACAGGACCCGGTTCAGCTCGCCCGGCGCGCGTTCGACGATCAACCTGGCCAGCTCGCTGCGCGCCTGGTTGCCGACGGTCGGCGAGATGGTGGTGAGCGACTGGGCCTGCGCGATGATCGCCGCGATCATGTCCGGATGCTGGTGGCCGATATTGACATTCACCAGCTGCGAGGAGAAGTCGAGATAGCGGTGGCCGTTGTCGTCCCAGAAGTAGGAGCCGGACGAGCCGACGATGGTCGCCGGGTTCAGCTCGGCCTGCGCGGCCCACGGATAGAAGACGTGATCGGTCGAACTCACTTACCCCCCTCGGCCAGCGTGACCTGCTTCGGCGCGTAGCCGGCTCCGGTCACATCGACGCCGGCGGCCATCAGCTGCTCCAGCGCCTTCATCACGTAGTCGCTGCTGTAGGCGCTCGCGTCCGGGTTCTTCGTCAACACCGTCGCGCCCTCTTGGTTCTTGGTGTCCTTGGCGATCTTCACGGTCCGGTCCCAGGCCGTGCTGTCGACCATGCCGATGCCGGCCGGCGACGGCCAGATCAGCTTGTTCACCTCGTTGATCTGCCACTGCTGGTGGGAGGCGCCGAGCGTGCTGCCCGCAGCGACGGTGATGTCGCGGCACTTGTCCACGTTGTCCCGGCAGAAGATCCAGCCCTTGAGCGAGGCGGCGATGAACTTCACCGTCTGCTCTTGGTATTTGGCGTCCTTCAGCTTCTCGGTGTTGGCCCAGATCGCGTCCTGGAGCATCGCGACACCCTCGGCGTTCCAGTCGATGGTCGCGAAATCATCTGCGGTGTAGAGCTTTCCGGTGGCCGGGTTCTTCGTCTCCAGCAGCTGCGCGTACTCGTTGTAGGACATGGCCTGCGCGGCGGCGATGTCCTTGCCGAGGAAGGCGTTCATGTCGAACTGCTGCTGCACCAGCTTGACGTCCTTGGCCGGATCGATGCCCGCCTTGGTCATGCCGGCGAACAGCTCGAATTCGTTGCCGTAGCCCCAGTTTCCGACGGTCTTGCCGCGCAGCGCGGCCGCGTCGGCAATGTTGTCCGACTTGAACGACACCTGCTTGGTGCCGGAGCGCTGGAAGATCTGCGCCACATCGGTGATGCCCGCCCCCGCCTCGCGGGAGGCCAGCGCCTTCGGCACCCAGGCGATGGCGTAGTCGGCCTGCCCCTGCGCGAGCACGGTCTGCGGGACGATATCGGTTCCGCCGTCGAGGATCTCGACGGACAGTCCCTGTTCCTTGTAGAAACCCTGATCGGCCGCGGCCAGGTAGCCCGCGAACTGCCCCTGTTTGAACCATTGCAGCTGTAACTTGACCTTGGTGAGCCCGTCCGCGGTGGTGGTGGACCCGCCGTCGGTGGTGCTGCAACCGGTCAGCGCGGCCGCGACCAGTGCGGCGAGCGCGAGGCCGGCACGGAATCGCTTGGGGGACTTCATCATCTAGCTCTCCAGAGGGTGGTGCGGGGTCTGCGGGTGAGTTGTTCGAGGAGTAGGACGGCGGCGAGGAACAGCAGGCCGACGAGCACGGCGCCGGCCACGTAGGCCCATGCCCTCGGGTAGGCGGTGTTGGCGGCGGCGGAGGTGATGCGGCTGCCCAGACCGTTCTGCAACCCGCCGAAATATTCGGCGATAATAGCGGCGATCACCGCGCCCGGCGCGGCAATGCGCAGGCCGGTGAACAGGTACGGCAGCGCCGCGGGCAGCCGGACGGTGCGGGTGACCTGCCAGCCGCCCGCCGCGTACGACGTCATCAGGTCCGTGTGCACCTGCGGGACCTGGCGCAGGCCCCTGGCGGTGCTGACGAACATCGGAAAGAACACGACGATGGTCACGACCATCCGGCGCGGCGTATCCGTGGTGGTCGAGTACATCGAATTCAGCAGCGGCGCAAGAGCGACGATCGGCACCGCGGCCGCGGCGGCCGACAGCGGGGTCAGCAATCCCTCGACCAGACGGAACCGCACGGCCAGCATCGCCGCGCCGATGCCGAGCACCGCGCCGACCAGCAGCCCGATCAGCGCATTGGTTCCGGTGGCGGTCGCGGCATCGGCGATCCGGCCGAAGTTCGCGGCGAACTCGCGCGCGATCGCGGTGGGCGCGGGGAGCAGGAACGAGGGCAGCCCGGCGACGACGGTGAGCACCTGCCACATGGTCAGCGCGCCGACGCCGAACAGCAACGGCGGCAACACCGTTCGCCACGGCAGCGCCGATTTCCCGGACATCACACCTCCCGGCCGGCGAGCGGATCGCCGGGACCGCCGCGCAACGCCTCGCGGACGGCGGCCACCGCCTCGAAGAACTCCGGGCTGGACCGCACGTCGTCGCCCGCCTCGGCGGCGTCGCGCCTGCCCCAGCCGCCGGTCGGCACGATCGCGGTGATCCGCCCCGGTCGCGGCGACATGACGACCACCCGGTCGGACAGGAACACCGCCTCCGGAATCGAGTGCGTCACGAAGACCACGGCGGCCCCGGTCTCCCCCGCGATGCGCAGCAGCTCGCCCTGCATGCGTTCGCGGGTCATCTCGTCGAGCGCGCCGAACGGTTCGTCCATCAGCAGCAGCGAGGGCTTCGGCGCCAGCGCGCGCACGATCGCGACCCGCTGCTGCATGCCACCGGACAGTTCGGCGGGATAGCGCTTGGCGAAGTCGGTCAGCCCGGCCATGTCGAGCAGTTCCGCGCTGCGCGCGCGGCGTTCGCTCTTCGGCACCCTGTGCAGTTCCAGGGGCAGTTCGACATTCGCCTGCACCGTGCGCCAGTCCAGCAGTCCGGACTGCTGGAAGGCGATGCCGTAGTCCTGGTCGATCCGGGCGCGGCGCGCGGTCTTGCCGTGCACCGTGACGGTGCCGCCGGTCGGCTGCTCGAGGTCGGCGATGATGCGCAGCAGTGTCGACTTGCCGCAGCCGGAAGGGCCGATCAGCGAGACGAATTCGCCCGCGGCGACGGTCAGCGAGACCTCCGCCAGCGCGGTGACCGACCCGGCGGCGTAGATCTTGCCCACGTCCGCGAGCTCCACCGCGGCGATGCGCTCGGCGGCCGGCTCGGCGAGGTCGGCACCCGACTGCTCGGCCGCCGGATCCGGCTCTGCTGTCGCCGTGGCGACGGCCGGTTGTGCTTTGGCGGTCAACGGATACCTCCTGAAAAGCTGCCCGCCCACCCGGGCGGACGGTAGTAGCGGTGTACGGATTCGATGACCAGGGCGTTCAGGATCATCGGACCGCCGCCGACCCGGGCGACACGGCAGTCGTGTCGGCGGCGACGAATCGTGTTTCCGGGATCGGCACTGCCGATGCCGGTCTCCCGGCGAGCACAGCTGAGTCCCAGCGCACTCGGTCGTCGCTCAGCCGCCGCGCGAACCCCGGGCGGGACGAAAGGTGATCGCGCTGGGCCGAGCCGGGGCCGGCCGTCTCGGATCGGTGGTTCATGAGGTTCCGCCCGGTGCGCGCGATACGCCCGCGGGGCGGCTGTAGCGACGCAACGCCGATTCGGCTAGGCCGACGACGGCGGTGACCGCGACGCCGAGCAGGGCGGCGGCGAGGACGGCGGCGTAGAGCCGCGACGCGTCGCCGGTGGCCTGTTGCGCGAAAACGATGATCTGCCTGCCGATTCCACCCGCGGTGCCGGTGGAGATCTCCGCGACCACCGCGCCGATCACCGAGGCCGCGGCGGCCAACCGCAGGGCGGGCAGGAAGTGTGGGACGGCGGTGGGAAACCGCAAGTGCACCAACGTTTCCCACCAGCTCGCCGAATAGCTGTGCAGCAGTTCGACCGACGCCTTCGACGGCGCCTGCAACCCGCGCAGCATGCCGACCGCCACCGGGAAGAACGCGAGGTAGGACGCGATCACCGCGATGCTCATCCACGGCCGCCACGGCTCGCCCGCGATCACGATCTTGCCGCCCCACCCGGCCACCAGCGGGGCCAGCGCGATCAGCGGAACCGTTTGCGACACGATGATGTACGGCAGCAGACCGCGTTCGACCCAGCCGAAGCGTTGCATGAGGATCGCCAGCGCGACGCCGACCACGGTGCCGATGAGCAGCGCGAGCAATGCCAGTCCGAAGGTGAATCCCGCTGTCCGGAGCAAGGTTTCGCCGACCGTGCCGGAATTGTCCCGCTCGCCGAGCACCGTCACCACCGACCACACGTGCGGCAGCGCGCCGTCGCCGGTGCGGGGCAGGATCCGCTGGTCGCCGATGCTCACACCGCGTTCCGGGACAACGAGTTTCACCACCTCCCAGAGGGCGAGCACCAGCACCAGCACGGTCACCGCATAGACCACACGGGCCGTCCGCACCCTCATCTGTCCTCCAGGCGCACCGGTAGCGCCCGCCGCGCGCCGCGCACGGAACCGCCACCGATCCCGTCCACAGCCACCCGATTCACCCGCGCCGGCCGGCGGGTAGCGGCCCGGTGCGGGCCGAACTCGATCAGCGCCAGGGCCGTCGCCGAGAGGACGCCCAGAATCAGCGCCGTCATCACGCGCCCTCCGTCGCGGTGACCGGGTGCGCCAGCCGGGGCAGTACCGATTCGCCGTACGCCTCGAGCGTCGCGGTTTTGGCGTCGTGTTGCAGGTAGACCGCGAACTGGTCGACTCCGAGCTTCTCCAGCTCCCGCAGCCGGGTCAGCTGGTCGTCGGGCGTGCCGATCAGGCAGAACCGGTCCACGATGGTGTCGGGCACGAAGTCCGCGTGCGTATTGCCCGCGCGTCCGTGCTGGTTGTAGTCGTAGCCCTGCCTACCCGCGATGTATTCGGTGAGCGCGGCCGGAACATCGCTGCCCGCACCGTATTTCGCCACGATGTCGGCCACGTGGTTGCCCACCATGCCGCCGAACCAGCGGCACTGTTCACGGGCGTGCGCCAGCGCGGCCGCCGAACCGTCGGTGACGTAAGCCGGTGCGGCGACACAGATCTTGACCGAGCCGGGGTCACGCCCCGCGCGCTCGGCGGCCGACCGGACCCGCGCGATGGTCCACGCGGTGATGTCCGGGTCGGCCAGTTGCAGGATGAACCCGTCGGCGACCTCGCCGGTGAGATCCAGTGCGCGCGGTCCATATCCGGCCATCCAGACCTCGAGCCGGGACGCCCCGGCCCACGGAAACCGCACGATGGTATCGCCGACCCTGGCGCTGCGGCCGTTGCCGAGCTCCCGGATCACCTCGATGGACTCGCGCAGCGTAGCGAGGGTGGTCGGCTTGCCGCCGAGCGTGCGCACCGCCGAGTCGCCGCGGCCGATGCCACACACGGTGCGGTTGCCGAACATGTCGTTCAGCGTGGCGAAGGTCGACGCGGTCACCGTCCAGTCCCTGGTGGCCGGGTTGGTCACCATCGGACCGACGACGACCTTCCTGGTCGCGGCCAGGATCTGGCTGTAGATGACGTAGGGCTCCTGCCACAGCAGGTGCGAGTCGAAGGTCCACACGTGCGAGAACCCGTGGGTCTCGGCCTGTCTGGCCAGTTCGACCACCCTGGAGGCGGGGGGTGTGCATTGCAGCACCACACCGATGTCCATGCGGCACTCTCCGTTTCGAGGTCGACGACAGCTCGGCTGTCAGATCAGGTTCTGCGACAGTTCGCGTTTGACGAACCGGCCGTGCCCGGCGCTGCCGAGGTAGGTGCCGTCGTCGATGACCACGCGGCCGCGGGAAAGCACGGTGTCGACGTGGCCGTCGATCTCGAAGCCCTCGTAGGCCGAGTAGTCCATGTTCATGTGGTGGGTCTTGCCGAGACCGATGCTGGTGTGCCCGTTCGGGTCGTAGATCACGATGTCGGCGTCGGCGCCCGGACTGATCACGCCCTTGCGCGGATACATGCCGAACATTCGCGCCGGTGTCGTGCAGCAGACCTCCACCCAGCGCTCGAGCGAGATCTGCCCGCTCTTGACGCCCTGGAACATCAGGTCCATCCGGTGCTCGACGCCGCCGATCCCGTTCGGGATCTTGCTGAAATCGCCGATGCCCATTTCCTTCTGGTCCTTCATGCAGAACGGGCAGTGGTCGGTGCTGACCGTGGTCACGTCGCCGGTGCGCAGGTAACGCCACAGCTCGTCCTGATGCCCCTCGGCGCGCGAGCGCAGCGGCGTCGAGCAGACCCACTTGGCGCCCTCGAAACCCGGTGCGCCCAGCTGCTCTTCGAGCGAAAGGTACAGGTACTGCGGGCAGGTCTCGCCGAACACGTTCTGGCCGTTGCCCCGTGCGGTGGCGATCTGTTCCAGCGCCTGCTTCGCCGACACGTGCACCACGTACAGCGGCGCACCGGTCAACTGCGCCAGCATGATCGCGCGATGGGTGGCCTCCTCCTCCATCTGCCACGGCCGGCTGGTCCCGTGGAAGTAGGGGGCGGTGTCGCCGCGCGCGATGGCCTGCTCGACCAGCACGTCGATGGCGATCCCGTTCTCCGCGTGCATCATCAGCAGCGCGCCCAGATCGCCGGCCGACTGCATGGCGCGCAGGATCTGGCCGTCGGTGGAGTAGAAGACGCCGGGGTAGGCCATGAACAGCTTGAAGCTGGTGACGCCCTCGGACACCAATTCGCTCATGCCCTTGAGGGATTCGTCGTTGACCTCACCGATGATCTGGTGGAAGCCGTAGTCGATCGCGCACTTGCCCGCGGCCTTCTGATGCCAGGCGCCGAGCGTATCCTGCAACCGCTCCCCCGGCGTCTGCACGACGAAGTCGACGATCGTCGTCGTGCCGCCCCACGCGGCGGCGCGGGTGCCGGTCTCGAAGGTGTCGGACGCCTCGGTGCCGCCGAACGGCATCTGCATGTGCGTATGCCCGTCCACGCCACCGGGAATCACGTACTTCCCGGTCGCGTCGATGGCCACCTCGGCGGTCGCGGCGAGGTCCGCGCCGAGGGCCGTGGAACCGGGTTGCACTACGGCGACGATGGTTTCGCCGTCCACCAGCACGTCGAGCGGTTGCGATCCGGTGGCCGAGACCACCGTGCCGCCGTGGATGAAGGTCAGAGTCATGTCGTCGCCGATCTAGGGAGCCACCAGCGGACCGTAGGCATCCGGCCGGCGATCGCGATAGAAGGCCCACCGGTCGCGCACGGTCTTGATCAGGTCCAGATCCAGGTCGCGGATCACCAGCTCGGGATCGGTGTCCGAGGCGACCTCGCCGACGAACTTGCCCTCCGGGTCGACGAAGTAGCTGGTGCCGTAGAAGTCGTCGTCGCCGTACTCCTCGATGCCGACCCGGTTGATCGCGCCGATGTAGTACTCGTTGGCCACCGCGGAGGCCGGCTGCTCCAGCTTCCACAGGTAGCCGGACAGGCCGCGCGAGGTCGCGGACGGGTTGAACACGATTTCCGCGCCGGCCAGGCCGAGCGCGCGCCAGCCCTCCGGGAAATGCCGGTCGTAACAGATATAGACGCCGACCTTGCCCACCGCGGTATCGAAAACCGGCCAGCCGAGATTGCCCGGCCGGAAGTAGAACTTCTCCCAGAAGCCGTTGACGTGCGGAATATGGTGTTTACGGTACTTGCCCAGGTAACTGCCGTCGGCGTCGATCACCGCGGCGGTGTTGTAGAGCAGCCCGGGTTGCTCCTGCTCGTACACCGGCAGGACCATCACCATGCCCAATTCCTTTGCCAGCGCGGCGAATCGGTCCGTGGTGGGGCCGGGCACCGACTCGGCGTACTCGTAGAACTTCGTGTCCTGCAACTGGCAGAAGTAGGGGCCGTAGAACAGCTCCTGGAAGCAGATCACCTTCGCGCCCTGCGCGGCCGCCTGACGCGCGTAATCCTCGTGCGCTTTGATCATGGACTCTTTGTCGCCGGTCCAGTTCGTCTGGACGAGCGCGGCTCGAACGATTCCCATGCTTTGTTATACTTCACTCCGAACCAATTCGGTTGTGTTACAAGATTGCGGAAACAGTTTCGTAGCCGTAAACCTTCCGGCGGGGTCATGGTTACCGTGCCGCGCCCGACGCAGAATGACCGTGTGACCGAGGCAATCCGAGAGTCAGCAGACGATCCGGGCGGGACACGGTCGACCGCTGCCGACATGCGGTACGCAAACGCACACCTTTCGATGCGCCGCACGCTTCTCGATTTCCCGCACCTGGAATCGCATGCGATTTTCGGTGCGGGAAATCGAGAAGCGTGCGGGAAGCCTGCAGGTAGACCTCGGGGGGCACGGTGACGACGGAGCCGGTGGCGTGGGATGGGGCGGGGTGGTTCATTGCGGAGTTGGCGGATCGGACGCCGGCCGGAATCGCGGCGGCGGTCAGCAGGCAGATTCGTTCAGGGGTATTGACGGCGGGGGCCCGGCTGCCCACCGTACGCGAGGTCGCGCGTGAGTTGAAGGTATCGCCCGCGACGGTGAACCAGGCGTGGCGGGCGCTCGCCGCGGCGGGTGTGATCGTCGCGCGGGGACGCGCGGGCACCTTCGTCGGCGCACCGGCCACCCCGGGGGCGGGCAACGCGGTCGGCCGATATCAACGGTTGCACCCGCCGTCCAGCAGTGCGTTTCGGATCGATCTCTCCCGCGGCACCCCCGACCCCGAGCTGCTGCCCGATCTCGGTGCGGCGCTGCGGGATCTGACCCGCGACGGGGCCGGCGACCTCGCCGCCGACTACCTCGGCGAGGCGGTCCTGCCGGAGCTGGCCGCGAAAGTCCGGGCCGACTGGCCCTTTCGGGCCGAACGAATCGCGGTCCTCGACGGCGCGCTCGACGCCGTCGATCGCCTCCTGACCACGCACATCCGGCTCGGTGACGCGGTGGCGGTCGAAGATCCCTGCTTCCCACCGTTTCTCGACCTGCTCGCCGGGCTCGGCGCGCGGCCGGTCCCGGTCCGGATGGACGAATCCGGCCTGCTGCCCGCCGAACTCGCCCGCGCGGTCACCGACCACGGCGCCACCGCGCTCATCCTGCAACCCCGCGGCCAGAACCCCACCGGGGTCTCGATCACGGCCCGGCGCATTCGCGAGCTGTCCGACCTCCTCCTCGACACAAACACGCTCGTCATCGAAGACGACCACTCGGCCGGAATCGCCGCCGCCCCACTGCGTTCCCTGGGCGGGCGGCTCCCCCGCCGCACCGTCCACATCCGCTCCTACTCCAAATCGCACGGCGCGGACCTGCGCCTGGCCGTGGTCGGCGGCCCGGCCGACCTCCTCGATCCGGTCGTCGAACGCCGCATGCTCGGCGCGGGCTGGACCAGCAGGCTGCTGCAACGGGTGCTGCTGAGCATGCTCGACGACGAGACCGCCGAGCACACCGTCACCACCGCGCGGGCCGAATACCGCAGGCGCTCAGCCGAACTCCGCCGCGCGCTGGCTCGCCGCGGGGTCACCGTCGCCCGCGGCGACGGCATCAACCTCTGGCTTCCGGTGGCGGACGAGAACGCCGCCATGATCTCGCTCGCCGCCGCGGGCATCAAGGCCGCGCCGGGCGGCCCGTTCATCGTCGGCGACCCGCCGCCCACCGATCATCTGCGCATCACCATCTCCCCGCTCGCCGACGCCGAGCTCGACTGGCTCGCCACCGAACTGGCCGCCGCGACCACCGCCGTCCCCACCTACCGCCGCATCCGGCGCACCTGAGCCGTTCTCGCACAGTCGTTTCAGCATCCACACATAGCTCAGAGACATCTGTCGTCTGGTCGGCGGCACCGTTGCGTCGGATTCCATAGCCCACGGACATCTATCGACGACCCGAGGAACCCGTCAGTTATCGACCCGGCAACCTGGTGTTCGATTTCGCGCAGATCGAGACCGTCCCCGCACGCAAACGGCGGCGAGATGGGATGATTCGGCTCGGCATCAGCGGGTGCGCAATCCGAATGAAGGAGATTCCTAGCGGTGAGCAGCGAAGTGCAGGGGCGGCAGTTCGGCAACAGCAAACGTGGACGGCGGTTCGGCGTGCCGCGCGGGGTGCTGCGCGTCGTCGGCGTCGCGGCCGTCGCGGCGGCGCTCGCGGCATTCGCGTCCGGAGGTGTTTCGGCGAACACGTGGACCGTGCGCACCCAGCAACAGCCAGGGCAATGCGCCGCGCCGGCGGAAGGCGTGGCGACCTCGCGCACCTACCTGGCCCCCGGCCCCGCCACCGAACCCGGCGCCACCTACTCGGCGACGCTCGACACCACCTGTGGCGCAATCCAGATCGCGCTCGACCCGCGGGCGCCGCAAACGGTCAACTCGTTCGCGTTCCTGTCCAACGAAAAGTACTTCAACCACACCAAGTGCCACCGGATCACCACCAAGGGCATCTACGTCCTGCAGTGCGGCGATCCGACCGCCGAGGGCAACGGCGGCCCGGGCTACCAGATCCCGGACGAGAACCTGGCCGGCGCCACCTACCCGGCGGGCACCGTCGCGATGGCGAACGCGGGACCGAATACCAATGGCAGCCAGTTCTTCCTGGTCTACCAGGACAGCCCGCTGCCCCCGAGCTACACCCCGTTCGGGCGCATCACCGCCGGCCTCGACGTCCTCCAGGGCGTTGCCGCGGCCGGCACCCGCGACGGCAGCCCGGACGGCATGCCGCGCGACGACGTCGTCCTGAACAAGGTCGAAACCACCAAGATCTAGTTTCTCCCCTCGAGACAATGGCGGCGTCCCTGGACGCCGCCATTGTCGTATCCAGGGGCGTTGGAGGGCTGTCCGTTCAGGAAGTAGACCGCTTCCCACAGATGGTCGTCGGGGTCGGTGAAGTAACCCGAATAGATGCCCCATGGACGTTCGAGCGGCGCGCGGACGACGGTGCCGCCGGCCTGCTCGGCCCGGTCGAGGATGCGATCGACGTCGTCGCGGGCGTCGACGAAGAAGCCGAGACTCATCGGCGAACCGGCCACCCGCTCGACCGGTAGCGCCGCGTCCGCGGCCAGGTCGGTGCGCGAGTACAGCGACAGAATCAGGCCGTTGCCGAGGGTGAACATGGCCGCCGCGCCGCCCGGAGTGTCACCATTCGCGACATACTCGGTGCCGATGATGCCCGGTGTGGAGAGTCCGAGTCCGTCTCGATAGAAGCGCAGTGAGCGCTCGAGCTCGCGCACACCCAGGGTGATCGCATGGATACGGACCTTCATGCTCGCGCTCCTCCGCTCGAGTGGACGTGGTGTGCATCCAGTCAACCCGCGCGGTGGCGATTGGTCTTGAACGAATCGGACACCGGCGCGTCACCGGTTCAACCGGCCCGCTGGGCGAGGGTGATGATCTCCGGGCTGCTCGCCGTCAGCGGGCCGCGATCCCAATCCCCGAACTGCTCCGCGACCACCAGTCCCGCCTCGGACAAGAACCCCGCCAGCCCGTCCCGATCGAGAAAACGCAGCGTGCTGTGGCTCACCTCGGCCTGCTCCCAGCGATCGCAGGTGAAGGTGTGCGTGAACGAAACCAGGTCGCCCACAACCGGTTCCCGCACCTGACACACGCAACGCACCACCGCACCCTCCGCATCCGACACCGCGCCGGAGTACCGCTGATCCCACGTCTCCCATTCCCGCACAAGCGGATTGCGCGTCTCGAACGCGAACCGGCCGTCCTCGGTCAGCACCGACGCGATCACCGCCAACATCGACCGCAACTCGGCATCACCGACCAGTTGCTGAAACGCGTGCCCGGTCATCACCACCAAGTCGAACTGCCGCCCCCACCCCCGCACCGCCGCCGCATCCCCGAGCACCCACTCGATATCCCCCTGCGCCCGTGCGACTTCCAACATCGCCGCCGCCGGATCCAGCCCACACAGCCGCCCATCGTGCCCGTCCCGCCGAGCCCGCCGCAACAGCTCCCCGGTCCCGCAACCGACATCGAGCACAGACCGCGCACCCATCACCAACGGCAGATAGAACGCGAAGTCCCCCCGCCCCGCCCACGGATTGAACCGGTCATACACCGCAGCCAACCGTGCCGCACCGAACGCCCGCTCAACCATCCTCGAAGGCTGCCAAACCCGCCGCCCCACCGCCACCCGATTTCCGGCTCAGCCACGCACACGCCGGATTCCAGCGGAGATCGGTGCGTGGTCCCGCAAGATCGTTGGGCGGATGGTCGGACCGAACGGTAGGCCCCGCGGAAGTCAGTGCCTACAGCTTCAGTAGTCCAGGCCAGGCCTCCGACCAGGGAGCGCGGGGTTGGTCGCAGCGCCAGATGGTGACGTCGCGGGTCGAGCCGGGGAAGCCGAGGCGGGCGTCGGCCCGCCCGATGGGGGTAATCGAGCCGAAGAGGGGGCGGATGTCGGATTCGTCGTTGCCCACCCAGAGGACGGTGGTGGCGGTGTCGGGCGGAGTGCCGAAGTAGCCGAAGCCGCGGTTGGGGCTGTAGACGGCCGGAAGGTCGGTGCCGAGGACGTCGAGAGCGCTTGCCTGCCAATAGGAGTCGGTGATCACCACGACGTTCGCGCGATCGGCTTCGGGCAGCGATCGGTAGGCGGCTGCGGTGGCCGCGGCGAGTTCGGGCCAGCCGAATTTGCCGTAGACGCCGATCGACAGGCCCGCGTCGGCCGCGCTGCTCGCGGGCTCGATCCTGGACTCGGGTTGCCAGGGCAGCGTAAATGCCGCCAGCACAACGGATACGACGATCATCGTGCCGGTGATGATCGTCCGCAGGCGGCCGGTCTGGTCGGTCCAGCGCACCGCGCCGGCGGCGAACAGCGCGGCGTAGCAGCCCGCCGCGTAGTAGGCCCGGCCGTCGGTGGCGATGAAGGCGACGGCGAGCAGTATCGGGAGCGGGGCGAGGAATCGATACCCGCGCAACGGTTCCCAGCGGAACAGGGTCACGATGCCGTAGATCAGCAGCACGCCGCCGAGCAGCCCGGCGGACGCCAAGGCCAGCGGCAGCCAGGTGTAGCGACCGCCGACGGTGGCCTGTTCCGCGGCGACCACCGCGCCGAGCCGCAGCTGCGGCCAGTCGTGGGCGGACTGCCAGATCAGGCTCGGCAGCGTCACACAGAAGACCAGCACCGCGCCCAACCACAGTGCGGGGCGGCGGAACAGATTGCGCGGACCGTAGATCGCCACGCCGATCGCGACCGCGATCCAGAAGAACGGAATCAACCATTTGACCTGCATGTCCAGCGCGGTGGCCAGGGACGCCGACAGCAGCAGCGAGTCGTGCCTGGTGCGCACCCAGCGGATCAGCAGCCAGCTGATCAACACCCACAGCGCGGTGTCGACGGTGTTGGTGGCCAGCTGGGTTCCCTGCACCAGCAGGAAAGGCGAGGTCGCGTAGGCGGTCGCGGTGAGCAACTGGGCGTTGCGCGCTCCACCGAACTCCCTGGCGATCTGGGCGCTGATCAGCACCGCGGCGACGGTCACCAGCATCGCCGGAATGCGCTGCGCCACCAGCGATTCCGGCGCGATCAGGTCCATCAGCCGGGCGATGGCCGGCAGCAGCGGGCCCTGATCGGCGTAGCTGACGGCGAGCCTGCGCCCGGCGGAGATGAAATACAGCTCGTCGCCGAAGAATCCGTAGCGGCCCGCCGAGGCCAGCAGCGCGATCGCCGCCACGATCGCGATCGCGCCGACTCCGACGACGGCGAACGGCGGCTGCCCCTCGTCCGTATCGGGTTGCCGCACTTGGGTTGTCGCAATGTCAGTCATCTTCCCCCACTTTTCGCGTAGCCACATCGAACAACCGGCACATGTGTGCCGCGTACTGGTCCATCGCGAAGTCCGGCTCCCGGATCGCCCGCCCGGCCGCGCCATCGATCGCGTCCCGGATGGACTTCGCCATCAGCAGCGGATCGAATTCGCCGAAGTCCCCGGCGCGCTGGCCCTCGCGCATGATGTCGACCAGCGGCACGATGATCTCCTGCTCGCCGTCGGCCGAGGCGAACCTCGGCCTGCCCTCCGCGTCGCGCAGATTCAGCACCACATCGGTGAGCGCCGCGACGTAGTTCACGTTCGCGGCGATGAAGGCGAGATTCGATTCGATGTAGGCCAGCAACATGTTTCGCGACCCGACCGCCTCGGCGACCTGCGGCGCGATGTGCTCCGCGCCCGATACGTACAGCTGGATCACCAGCTGCGTCATCAGATCGTCTTTCCCGGCGAAGTGATAGGAGATGACCCCCTTGGAGATCCCGGCATGCTTCGCGATTCGGGCCAGCGACGCATTGCCGTACCCGACCTCGGAGATCACCTCCACCGCGGCGGCGATGATCTGCCGCCGCCGCGCCTCCTCGATGAACGACCTTTGTCGACCGTCTGGACTATTTTCTGACCGCACGGCCAGATATTAGCACGATCAGCCAGTGAAGTGCCGGGTGCTGCCGCGCTCCCACCCCGGATCGCCGTCCCGGACGAAACCGATCCAGCTGCGGCGCATCTCGTCGACCAGTTGCCCCGGTCGCTCGCCGCGCAGCATCGGTGCGTGCTGCCACGCCTGCGCGTCACCGAGCAGGAACGGCAGCTCGAGGCAGTGGCACGCACCGAACGGACTGCCGTCCGGCTGCCAATCGAACCGGTACAGCCACGGCGCGACGCCGCGTTCGCCGAGCGCCGCGCCCAGCCGCCGCGTCGGTCCGCCGAATCCCTGCTCGGTGGCCTGTGCCATGGCGTTCCAGTCGTCGGCGAAGAACGCCGCCGCCTCGTCCCTGGTCGTACCGAGCAGGATCGGCATCGTGGCGCGCCGGCCCACCGCGTCCGCCGGGTCGGCATCGACCAGCACTCCGTCCCCGGTCAGCTGGAACGGCGGAACGATCCGCGACGGGGCTCGGCTCGCGACCGCGGCCTGCGCGGCCAGCAACTCGGCAACCGGTACCGCGGCGAGCTGTTCGGCCTCGACACCCAACTCCCGCAACAGCTTTTCACCGGTCCGCGCCGCCTCGTCCGGCGTGGCGGGCAGCATGCCGAGCGGCGCGCTCTGCAACACGGCCTGCTGGAACAGCCCGCTCCCCTGCGCGCCGGACAGCATCGCCACCAGCGATATCGCACCCGCCGACTGCCCGGCGGCGGTCACCCGGCCGGGATCACCGCCGAAGGCCGCGATGTTCTCGCGCACCCAGGTGAGCGCGGCGATCTGATCGAGCAGCCCCAGGTTTCCGTCGCTCACCCCAGGCAGCCGCAGATACCCGAACACGCCGAGCCGATAGTTCACCGTCACCACCACGACGTCCCCCAGCGCCGCGAACTCCGCCCCGTCGTACCACCCGAGACTCCCTGCGCCACTGGAGAACCCGCCGCCGTGCAGAAACACCAGCACCGGATGCCCCGCCCCCGGCGGCGCCCACACGTTCAGCGACAGGCAATCCTCACCCTGCCGAATCTCGAAGTCCCCCATCACCCGCGCCAGGCGCGAAGCCAATTGCGGTGCCGCCGGACCGAATTCGACAGCCTCCCGGACGCCGGTCCACGGCGCCCCCGGCACCGGCTCACCGAATCGCGCGGCCTGCGCATAGGGAATACCCCGAAAGGCCGTCACCGCCCCGTCGACAACACCACGCACGGCCCCCGCGGTCGTCTCGACAACACCCGCCCCATTGATCTCACTGGTCATACGTCCGAGTCTGCCCCGCCCCCACCCACCGAACCACCGGCCCGGGTTGGGTTCGTGCACGAACTCGCCGACCGATCCGCCGGGCGCACACACGAAAAAGCCGCGCCCCCAATGGAGACGCGGCCCTTCGTACTGAAATCTACAGGTACTGACCCGTGCTGGACTCGGTATCGATCGCCCGGCTCGCGCTGGCGTTCTTGCCGGTGACCAGGGTGCGGATGTAGACGATCCGCTCGCCCTTCTTGCCCGAGATGCGGGCCCAGTCATCGGGATTCGTGGTGTTGGGCAGGTCCTCGTTCTCGGAGAACTCGTCCTGGATCGAATCGTAGAGATGCTGGAGACGCAGGCCGGGGTTGCCGGTGTCGAGGACGGACTTGATCGCGTACTTCTTGGACCGGTCCACGATGTTCTGGATCATGGCGCCGGAGTTGAAGTCCTTGAAGTACAGGACCTCCTTGTCACCGTTGGCGTAGGTGACCTCCAGGAAGCGGTTGTCCTCGCTCTCGGCGTACATCCGGTCGACGACCCGTTCGATCATCGCCTGCACGCACGCCAGCTTGTCGCCGCCGAACTCGGCGAGATCGTCGGCGTGCAGGGGCAGCGTCTCCGTGAGGTACTTGGAGAAGATGTCCTGTGCCGATTCGGCGTCCGGCCGCTCGATCTTGATCTTCACGTCCAGGCGGCCGGGCCGCAGGATCGCGGGGTCGATCATGTCCTCGCGGTTGGAGGCGCCGATCACGATGACGTTCTCCAGGCCCTCGACGCCGTCGATCTCCGAAAGCAGCTGCGGCACAACCGTGGTCTCCACATCGGAGGACACGCCCGAACCGCGGGTGCGGAAGATGGAATCCATCTCGTCGAAGAACACGATCACCGGGGTGCCCTCGGACGCCTTCTCGCGCGCCCGCTGGAAGATGATCCGGATGTGGCGCTCGGTCTCGCCCACGAACTTGTTCAGCAGCTCGGGGCCCTTGATGTTCAGGAAGAACGACTTGGCTTCCTTGGCATCCTCACCGCGCGCCTCGGCGATCTTCTTGGCCAGCGAGTTGGCCACCGCCTTGGCGATGAGCGTCTTACCGCAACCGGGCGGACCGTAGAGCAGCACGCCCTTGGGCGGGCGCAGCGCGTACTCGCGGAACAGGTCCTTGTGCAGGAAGGGCAGCTCCACGGCATCGCGGATCTGCTCGATCTGCCGGCCGAGACCGCCGATATCGGTGTAGTCGACGTCCGGAACCTCTTCCAGCACAAGGTCTTCGACCTCGGCCTTGGGAATGCGCTCGAACGCGAAGCCCGCCTTGGTATCCACCAGGAGCGAATCACCGGGGCGCAGCTTGCGGATCGGGGAGTCCGGGTCGTCCACGTCGTCGTACTCGGCGACCTTGGCCAGCGGACCCGACAGCCAGACCACGCGTTCCTCGTCGGCATGACCGACAACGAGGGCCCGACGGCCGTCATCGAGGATCTCCCGCAGGGTGCCGATCTCGCCGATCGCGTCGAACACGCCCGCCTCGACGACCGTGAGTGCCTCGTTGAGGCGCACGGTCTGCCCGTATTCCAGGGTCGAGGTCTCGATGTTCGGTGAACACGTGAGCCGCATCTTGCGGCCGGAGGTGAACACGTCGACCGTCTGATCGTCGTAGACGCCGATCAGAATGCCGTATCCGCTCGGCGGTTGACCGAGCCGGTCGACTTCCTCGCGCAGCGCGATCAGTTGCTGCCGCGCTTCCTTGAGGGTGTCCATCAGCTTGGTGTTGCGAATCGTCAGCGAATCGATGCGGGCTTCCAATTCCCGTGCACGATCCGGCGAATCGGCGAGTTGCCTGCGGAGTGCAGCCGCTTCGGCGCGTACCGCCTCGAGCTCTCTCCAGGCCGCCGAATCCGAATTCTCGATGGGGCTCATGTGCTGCTCCTCCCAGTCCCGGTCTATCAACGCTACCGGGCGCGAACCGTTCTCGCTTTCCGACATGGTTTCGTCGTGATCACATCTGGGCTGCGATCGACCGCCGGATAACCATGTTAGCCTGCCCTAACCCGCACTCGGTGAGCCCGCTCGCCGACCGAGCCGAAAGGTTGCTGAAGATGCTCCTTCCTGCCAGAACCCTCCGCGTTTCTCTTGCTACCGCTGCCGCCGCCCTCGCCGTTACCGCCGGGCTCGTCGGCTGTAGTTCCGATGACAACAAATCCGATGCCACAGTCTCTTCCTCCAGCGTCGTGGCCGCCAGTGCGTCCAGCAGCGCCGCGCCCGCGAGCGCGCCGACGCCGGAGACGTTGCAGGCGGTGCTGGTCAAGCTGTCCGATCCGGCGGTACCCACGGCCGACAAGGCCAAGCTGATCGTCAACGGCGAAAAGCGCACGGCGAACATCGATCAGATGAACAAGGGACTGGCCGGGTACACGTTGACCTACACAGTGGCCGATGTCACAGTCCAGGGCAACGCCGCGACCGCGCAGGTGACCATCAACTCCCCGCACGGCGCCGCACCCGCGATGCCCATCACCTGGGAGAACGTCGGCGGCACCTGGAAGCTCTCGGACCAGAGCGGCTGCCTGCTGCTCGGCTTCGCGCAGGCACCCTGCGTTCCGGCCTGACCAACGACGACGGCCGAGGGCGGCGTGCGGACGCCCTCGGCCGGTTCAGCCGGCGCGTCAGCCCTTCGACGGCCTGCGCTGCGGCTTGGGGGTCACCGTGCCCTCGGCGAGCTTGCGCGCGCTCACCAGGAAGGCCGTGTGGCCCTGCATGCGGTGCTCGGGGCGCACCGCGAGGCCGACCACGTGCCAGCCGCGCACGATCGATTCCCAGGACCGCGGTTCGGTCCAGCATTCCTGTTCGCGCAGCGCCTCCACGACCCTGGACAGCTGGGTCACCGTGGCCACGTAGACGATCAGCACCCCGCCGGGCACCAGCGCCTTGGCCACCGCGGGCAGCGCGTCCCAGGGCGCGAGCATGTCCAGAACCGCGCGGTCGACCGGTTCGCCATCGAAGTCGGCGACGTCGCCGACCGTCAGCGACCAGTTAGCCGGTCGTTCGCCATAGAACGTTTCGACGTTGCGGATGGCGTGATCGGCATGATCCTGGCGGATTTCGTAGGAGATGACCTCCCCCTGCGGCCCGACGGCACGCAACAGCGAACAGGTCAGCGCGCCGGACCCCGCGCCGGCCTCCAGCACCCGCGCGCCGGGGAACATGTCGCCCTCGTGCACGATCTGGGCGGCGTCCTTCGGGTAGATGACCGCGGCGCCGCGCGGCATGGACAGCACGTAGTCGACCAGCAACGGGCGCAAGGCCAGATACGGGGTGCCGTTGGTGGAGGTGACCACCGAGCCCTCGTCGGCGCCGATCAAGCTGTCGTGCTTGATCCCACCGCGATGGGTGTGGAACTCCTTGCCCTCCTCCAAAACCACCGTGTACAGGCGGCCTTTGGCATCGGTCAGCTGTACCCGGTCACCGAGGGTGAATGGCCCGGTCCGTCTGGCCGTCATGAATCTCCGTTCGCTGGAAGAACTAGTGCGGATGAATAGGCTTGCACCGACGTGCGGCCTCGCGCATTCGCGCTCGCAAGCGCTCTATGTCGGTGCCGCCGGATAGCCTGCCAGGTATGAGCTCGCCCGTGTCCACGCCCCCTACCGACGGCGCCCCGGCGTCCGATCCCGGTGAGGCGGCGAGCCGGTCGCGCCCGGCGCTGTCGCCTTCGCGGGCAATGGATTTCAAGCAGTGCCCGCTGAAGTACCGATTCCGGGCGATCGACCGGATCCCGGAGCCGCCGAATCGCAACGCGCTGCGCGGCACGGTGGTGCACGCGGTGCTGGAGGACCTGTACGGGCTGCCTGCGGCGCAGCGGCAGCCGCAATGCGCCGACGGCCTGGTCGTGCCCGCGTGGGCGCGGGTGGCGGCCGAATGGCCCGCGGTGACCGAGCTGATCACCGACGACGAGCTCGACGGCTTCCTCGGCGAGGTGCGCTCGCTGGTCCAGGCGTACTACCGCCTGGAAGATCCGACCCGCTTCGATCCGGAGTCCCGGGAGGCGCGGGTCGAGGTGGAG
Source organism: Nocardia sp. NPDC056564 (assembly GCF_042793755.1). Taxonomy (NCBI): domain Bacteria; kingdom Bacillati; phylum Actinomycetota; class Actinomycetes; order Mycobacteriales; family Nocardiaceae; genus Nocardia; species Nocardia sp. NPDC056564. Next base: position 255,143 of record NZ_JBHTUR010000010.1, on the reverse strand, counting down.
CTCGACGACGGAGTTCTGTTGCGCGGCTTCGTCGATCGGATCGATGTCGCGCCGACCGGACAGCTGCGGGTGGTCGACTACAAGACCGGCCGCGCGCCCGGACCCAACCAGGAGACCAGGGCGCTGTTCCAGCTGAAGTTCTACGCGCTGGTCGTGCTGCGCACCCGCGGCATCCTGCCGGCCCAGCTACGCCTGATCTACCTGTCCGACGAGCAGATCCTCACCTACGCCCCCGACGAGGAGGAACTTCGCCGTTTCGAACGCACGCTCGCCGCGCTGTGGGAGGCCATCCTGGCGGCGGGCCGCACCGGCGACTTCCCGCCGAACACCAGTTGGCTCTGCGCGTATTGCGACTACAAGCCGCTGTGCCCCGAATTCGGCGGCACGCCCCCGCCCTACCCCGGCTGGCCGGCCGGGGGCACCGGCGAGTCGCCGGACGAGACCCTGGCCGACGCGGTGGCCGAATGAGCGAGCGCTAGCGGCCCGACCCCAGGATGAAATCCAGTGACGTGCCATGTGATCCGATGATCGCCACCGCAACGATCAACACCACGACGCCCACCACGTCACCGGCCAGGATCAGCACGTTCCGGATGCGGGGCCATTTGTCGACTGTTTCGGTTTCCGTCGTCATCGACGTCCCTCCGTACCTCTGTGCAAGGGGCGCACAGCAGCGCCCCGACGTTCTCTCTGGGTGATTTCGCCCGACACATCGCACAGTGTCACCGACACCCCATGAAGTTTTCGTGAAGGCTCGCGGAACAAGCCGCCGGGCTCCCACCGCCGCGCGCACAACTGGGCAGATTACAACGCGCGCGGCGGCCGGGCCACTACTTCGCCGGATCGATTCAGAGGGTGAAGTTGTGGAACAGCAGCACGGAAAGGCCCAGTCCGACCGCCAGGTTGACCACGACCGCGGAGCCGAACACCACGACCGGCCGCCAGCCCGCCTCCCGCAGCCCACGCAGCGAGAACTCCAGCCCGATGGACACGAACGCGAAGATCAGGAACCAGGTGCGCAGATCGTTGACGATGGCGATGTGCGCGGCGCCGGATTTCTTGTCCGCGGCTTGCAGGTAGAGCGTGCCGATGACGGACGCGGCGACGAAGCCGAGCACGAACTTGGGGAACCGCTCCCAGAACTGCCGCAGCGAGGGCCGCACCGCGCCTGCGATGCGTTCCACCTTCAGGGTGAAGTACGCGGTCAACGCGATCGCCACGATGCCGATCAGCGCGTTCTGCGTGGTCTTGACGATGGTGGCGATCTGCAGCGCCTTCTCCCCCGCGATCGCGCCCGAGGCCGCGACCGCCGCCGTGGTGTCGATGTTGCCGCCGATCCACGCGCCGGCGACCGCGTCGGACAGCCCGAGAACATCGGCCAGCCAAGGCAATACGAAGATCGACGGCAGCGCGAAGATGATCACCAGCGAGGCCGCGTAGGCGATCTGCTCGCGCTTGGCCTGCACCGCGCCCGCCGCCGCGATGGCCGCGCTGACGCCGCAGATGGACACGGCCGAGGACAGCAGCGCGCGCAGCTTGTCGTCGAGCCCGAGCCGCCCGCCGAGCCACCAGGTGAACCCGAACACCACGGTGATCAGCAGCAACGCCTGCACGATCGACGGCCCCGCGGCGGTCACCAGGATCTTCAGGTTGATCGAGGCGCCGAGCAGCACCACGCCGGTCTTGATGAAGAACTCGGTCCGGAAACCGGCCGAAAGCCGTTCGCGCAGGGCGAGTTTGGACAGGATGACATTGCCGAGCAGTCCGATCGCGATGGCGTAAACCGGGAACTCGATCGACTTGGCCACCCGCTTGACCGGGGTGTCCGCCGCCCACCGCGGGACGTGGGTATCGAAGTAGCGGGTGAGCGCACCCAATACGATGACCACCGCCAGACCCGCCACGATCGCACCGACGGTGGGCCGTGAGACCGCTTGCAACGCCGCCGTTTCCGACTTCACCGGGTCGGAAGCCCGGGTCTGCGCGCCGGTTTCGGCCGACGCGGTGACGACACTCCCATCGGCGGCCGGATCACCTTCGCGCGCTGGCGTATCCGACATCACGGCACCAGCCAATCCGGAATCGCGCCGACCAGGACCAACGCGATCAGCGCCAGTCCGACGATCGCCGCCAGCCAGTCCTCACTCCAGGCGAATATGCTTCCCGAGCGTTCCTCGGGCGATGTCTGTGACACGGGCGTGCTCCTTGCGTTCCTCATCGAGAGGCCGCACGGTAGCAACGCCCGGTCACCCGGCACACCGGTTGCGTTCAGCGTGAATTATTCACGCATACCCGACAATTCAGACGGCGATAATCCGCTCAGAACGCGCGGCAGGAGCGGATGTCGAAGGCGAGGATGGCCTTGGCGCCGAGCTCGGCGAGCTGGTCCATCACCTCGTTGCCCTGCTTGCGCGGCACCATCGCCCGGATCGCGACCCAGTCCGCGTCGGCCAGCGGCGAGACCGTCGGCGACTCCAGACCCGGCGTGATCTTGACCGCCGCCTCCAGCAGTTCCTTCGGGCAGTCGTAGTCCAGCATGATGTACTGCTGGCCGAAGACCACGCCCTGCACGCGGGCGATGAGCTGGTTGCGTGCCCGTTCCTGCTGATCGGAGCCGGTGCGCTCGATCAGCACGCCCTCCGAGTCACACAGCGACTCACCGAACGCGACCAGGTTGTGCTGGCGTAGCGTGCGGCCCGAGCCGACCACGTCCGCGATCGCGTCGGCGACGCCGAGCTGAATGGAGATCTCCACCGCGCCGTCGAGGCGGATCACCTCGGCCTCGATGCCCCGGCGTTGCAGATCGCTGAGCACGAGGTTCGGGTAGGAGGTGGCGATCCGCTTGTCGTAGAGGTCCTCGACCTGCCAGGCCCGCCCGTCCGGTGCGGCGTAGCGGAAGGAGGAGCGGCCGAAGCCGAGGGCGAGCCGTTCGCTGACCGGCGCGCCGGAGTCGAGCGCGAGATCGCGGCCGGTGATGCCGAGGTCGAGTTCGCCGGACCCGACGTAGATGGCGATGTCCTTGGGCCGCAGGAAGAAGAACTCGACCTGGTTGGCCGGGTCCAGCACGGTCAGGTCGCGGGAATCGGTCCGCTTGCGGTAGCCGGCCTCGACCAGAATGGCGGTGGCGGCTTCGGACAGGGCGCCTTTATTGGGGACTGCGACGCGCAGCATGGGCTGGGGTCCTTTCGGGAAGTGAAACTACGGAGTAAGACGCGGCCGTCACAGATGTCGGTACACGTCTTCGAGCTTCAGTCCACGACCCACCATCAGCACCTGCACCCAGTACAGCAGCTGCGAGATCTCCTCGGCGAGCGACTCGTCGCTCTCGTGCTCGGCGGCCAGCCAGACCTCGCCTGCCTCCTCGAGCACCTTCTTACCCTGGCTATGCACGCCCGCGTCCAGCGCGGCCACGGTTCCGGACCCCTCGGGGCGGGTGACCGCACGTTCCTGCAGCTCGGCGAACAGGGTTTCGAAGTTCTTCACGATGAGCCATTGTTTCAGACCGGTGCGCGGGGGCGTTGCTCCGGCCCATCCCGGCTTTCGGGGACCGCCGCGGTGGGCATGATGGTGCCATGCCGTTCCGGACCGCGCTGACCGAGTTGTTCGCCCTGCGTCACCCGATCGCCCTGGCCCCGATGGGCGGGGTGGCGGGCGGCGAACTCGCCGCCGCGGTGTCGAACGCGGGTGGAATGGGGTTGATCGGGGCCGGGGGCGGGGATCGGGAATGGCTGGCGCCGCAGTTGTCGATCGTCGCGGAGCGGGCGCGGGCACCGTGGGGTGTGGGGTTTCTGTCCTGGGCGGTCGAGCCGGACACCGTGCGGTGGGTGCTCGACGAATACCGGCCGGGCGCGGTGGTGCTGTCGTTCGGCGATCCGAGCCCGTTCGTCGCGGCGGTGCGCGACGCCGGTGCGAAGGTGCTGGTGCAGGTCACCGATCTGGACGAGGCGCGGCGCGCCCGGGATCTCGGCGCGGATGTCGTCGTCGCGCAGGGCGGCGAGGCGGGCGGCCACGGCGGCGGGCGTTCGACCCTGACGATCGTTCCCGCGGTGGTCGATCTGGTGCAGCCGACGCCGGTGCTCGCCGCGGGCGGCATCGCGGACGGCCGCGGGCTGGCCGCAGCGCTGACGCTCGGTGCGGCCGGCGCGCTGATCGGCACCCGGTTCGAGGCGACGCACGAGGCGCTGCTCGCGCCCGAGGAGGCGAAGGCGATCGTGGCCGCGCGCGGCGACGACACCGCGCGCAACCGGGTGTACGACATCGCGCGCAGGTCACCGTGGCCGGCGCGGTACACCGCGCGCATGCTGCGCACCCCGTTCTTCGACAGCTGGCAGCACCGCGAGGACGAACTGGAAGCAGACGCCGCGGCGCGACAGAGCTACCTCGACGCCCTCGATCGAGACGACCCGGCGGCGATGGCGGTCTGGGCCGGCGAGGCGGTCGATCTGATCGGCTCGATCGACCACGCCGCCGACGTCCTGACCCGGATCATCGCCGAGGCGGACGCCGCCTTCGGACGCGCTGACACCCAGCGCGTCCGCGGCGACTGACTACTCCGAGCCGAGCAAGGCCGCCAAATCGGCCACCGCGGTACGCAAGTGGCCGGCGAAGGCGTGCATCTCGTCGGCGACCGTGGTCGGCGTGGCCAGATACAGATTCCAGCGATCCGGCAGCAGGACGTACGCGACGCCGATGCAGCGCGGGCTGGTCGAGCCGAAGCCGAAGTAGCGGATGTTGACCGACGGCGCCGAGCTGGTGCTCAGGTAGTCGTCGCGCAGGATCAGCCAGCCGGGGCTGTCGTAGAGCGGAATCGGTTCGGTGACACCGAGTTCCGCGCCACGGCGGCGCTGGATCCACTGGAGTTCCCAGAGGTGCTGTTCGGGCGCGTCCCCGGCCTGGCACTGCTTGGCCCTGGCCACGTGCGCGGCGGCCGCGGTACGCGCGGCGGCGAGCTTGGCCGCCCGATCGACGCCGGCGTCCTGCATCGCGTCGACGAACGCGATCATCTCCGGGGTGATCACCCGCATGGCCTCGGTGCGGCCGTTGCGATACTGCCGGGTGGCGATGGATTCGTAGGTGGCGCCGGTGATTCCCTTGCTGCGCCGATGCGCGAGCTGATAACTCAACTGCGCGAACGCATCCGGGGAGATGCCGAGCTGCTTGGCCTGGGTGGTGCCGAAGTCCGGGAAAGACACCGTCTGCGTGGCGTTTTCGGCGGCGTAGCGGGCGAAGTCGGCACCGGCGGCGGCAATGTCGTTGCGCTGCGCCGCATCCAGCACGAACTCGATCGGCTCGACCACGGGCAGGCCCTGCGCTTGCGCCCCGGACCGCTCGGCGTGGTCCTGCGCCGAGGTCTCCAGCAGGGTGTCGACGAAGGACAGCACGGTGGTGCCGTCGAGTCCGCAGTGCTCGATGTTGATGCCCGCCTGGCCATCCGCGAACACGATGAACGACACCGCCTTGTCGAACCACCGGTTCGCGCTGTCGCCGTGCAGCAGGCTGTCACACGCCTGCTGCTCATCGGCCGGCGCGAAGTCCTCCAGGCAGACGCAGAACAGCGCGGTCTCGATCGCGTCCAGCGCCGCGGCGTTGGCCGGCTCGGCCAGCAATTCCTGCCTGCTCGCCGCCCATTCGGCCCGCGCCTTGGTGGTGAGATGGCCTACCGCGGAATCGGTTCGGGTCGAGCGGGCACCGGCCTTGAGCACCTCGCGCAGCCCGCAGGCCAGGTCGTCCAGCGAGTGCGGCACGCCGTCCGGGCCGATGGCGTCCATCCGGAAGATGCTGCCGCGGAAGAAGACCACGATGTGCCGGGCGGTGGACGGACCGGGCCATTCCGCGCTGTAGGGCACCCGGACGGTGTCCTGCTCCGCGCCGGGGATGCGGGTCTCGGAGAACAGGTACTTGTTCTGCCACATGGACAGCGCCTGCCCGCGTTGCCGCACCGGCGGGATCGCCTCGGCGTCCAGGGCGATCTTGTAATCCACCGCGGCGGCGATGATTCCGGCCGCCCGGTCCACCTGGGTGGCGGCGGTCGAGGCGGCGAGCACGGTCTCGTCCCGGAACAGGAAGAAGAAGTTGGCGTTCAGCGCGATCCGGTCGCGCCGGCCCAGGTAGCGCGACGGCCAGAACAGGTCGAGCCAGCTGCCCGTGCCGGGGGCGGCGTCGTACTCGGCCAGGGCCGCGTGCAGCGTGCGGCCCGGCCCGTCGGCGCGCAGCAGGTCGGTGACCGCCGCCTCGGTGGTGGCGAGCTCGTCGGCGGTCAGCAACGGTGCGCACCACTCGAGAAATCTGGCGCAGCTGGCTTCCAGCGTCGGCAGTGGCACCCGGGGCAGGGTGTCGTCGGCGGCGAACGTGCGTTCGGTCAATGCTGGTCCTCGGTGTCGGCGTGGTGCTTCGGCAACGGTCGCGATAGGTACAGGCCGGCATAGAGCCAGCCGTCGGTTTCCCGGTCGGTGGTGTCGATTCCCTTGGCGGACAAGGTGTTCAGCACCTGGGTCTGCTCGGCCGCGGAGGCGAACCTGCGCTGCTGGTAGAGCCCCGGCGCCTGCTCGGTCCGGTAGCCGAGCGCGGCGAGGTCCGCGGCGATCGGGGCGAAGTCGAACATGCGCAGCACGAAGTGTGCCATCCATGGTCGCCGACGCGGATGCGCGGTCGCGAGCCGGGTCAGCGTTTTCTCGGTGACGTAGCCGATGCACCCGGTGGAGATGATGATGTCCGCGCCGGCCAGCAGCTCGCGCTGCTCGTCGGTCGGCTCGCCGGACTCCAGGTCGGCATGCACGGTGTCGTGCAGCAGGCCGGTCGCTTTCGCGTAGGCGAGCGCGGGCGCGGAGGCGTCCATGCCGAGGAAGCGGACGTCGGTGAGGCCGTCCCGGCCGCCGAGCGCGGCGTGGTCGCGGGCGATGAGCGCCGCGCGGTCCCCGCTCGCGGTGCGGTAGTGCTCGGTGAGTTCGGCCATGGTGGTGTCGAGGCGCAGCAGCGCCGCGTTGACGCCGTAGGAGCAGCCGATGTCCAGCACGGTGGGGGTACTCACCCGCGCCGAGGCGCGATACTCCCGGATCTGTTGCTGGAACACGGGTTTCGCCAGTTCCGGAATGCGATAGTGGAGGTCGGACATGCGGGCGTAGTAGTCGCGTGGATCGGGACGATCGTAGATGTCGTCGAAGGAGGCTTTCCCGGTCGTGTGTAACGGCACTGCCACAGTCGTTCCTCTCGGGTCGAGCGGTTGTCCCCGATCACAGTTTTCGATCGGGCCGTTCGGCTCAGTCGAGCAAACGGTCGCCGCGGACAACGTCGGCCGCGGCGGCCAGATGGTCGGGTAGTACACGGCCGAAGAGTTGCCGGGTGCGTTCCACCGTGCCGATCACGCCGGGGCGGTCGGTGTAGGCGAAGATCGCCGAATGCCGTTGCGTAGCACCGGCGACGGGCGACACCCGGTGCAGCGAGAAGCGACCCTGGAACAGTTGCAGGTCGCCGGGGCGCAGGTCGAGGCGCTGGATCAGGCCCTCGCCCGCGCCGGTGAGCACGGCGCGCACGTCGTCCAGGTGCTCCGCCTCCGGCGTGCGAATGTTGGGGCAGTACTCGAAGATTCCGCCTGACTCGGCGGGCTGGGTCAGCATGCTGACGGTGAATTCGTTGGTATCGAAGTGCCACGGATGCGACATGCCGGGCGCGACGACGTTGAGGCACAGGCCCGCCAGCGGATCGGCGAACTCGTGCAGCTCGGCCAGGCCGAAGCAGTCGGCGACGAATCGCTGAAATCCCTTGTCGGTGTAGAGCCGATGGATCAGCGCGTCGCCGGGGATGCGGTCGCGCGGCACGAAGGCGTTGCCGCGCTCCAGCACGATGGCACCCGGATGGTCCTGCGGCAGTTCGGTATCCAGCGGGATGTTGTACGCGTTGACCCGCTCGACCTCGTAGTAGGCGTGCGGTGCCATCGCATCGCCCTGTGCCCGCAACGTTTCGGTCAGTTCCGGGCGAATGAAGCCGCGCAGCACGGTGCACCCGCTCGCGGCCAGTTCGGCCCGCGCGTGCGCCACGGCGGCGCTGCGGCCGGGGTCCGCGGCACGCACCAGGGGATACCGTGCGGTATCGACGATCTCGTCGAGGACACCCAACGCTGCCATGGCGACATTCTGGTAGAGCGGACCGCCGACACGCCCGGGATTGGGCGAGATTGCCGGTGATCGCGGTCACACCTACCAGCAGCGCGCACTACCGTTGCGGCACAGTAACTCTCGGAAAAGCGCGGTCGGCAGTGTCGGACGGTCTCCGGTCAGCCGCGCCGCTCGAGCGCTTGCTCGAGGTCCTCGACCGTCAGACCGACCAGGGTGTCGCGGAAGCTGCGACCGGGTCCGTCCGGCACCGGAATCTCGCACGGGATCACGATCACCGCGCAACCCGCGGCGTGCGCCGCACGGGTGCCGGTCGGCGAATCCTCCACGGCGACGCAGTGCCGCGGATCGACGCCGAGCAATTCGGCGGCACGCTGATACACGTCCGGTTCCGGCTTGCCGCGCGCCACTTCGTCGCCGCAGACCGATACGTCGAAGAAGTCGCGCCCCAGGGTGTCGAGCCCGTACTCGGCGAGCGACCGCTTGGTATTGGTGACGAGCGCGGACTTCAGCCCCACGGACCGGACGAGTCCCAGCGCGTCCTTCGCGCCCGGCCGCCACGGGATGGGGCCGGTCATCAGCTCGGTCACCCGGTGCTCGATGAACTCCCCCGCCTCGCGCACCGCCTCGGGTGTCGGCTCGACGCCGATGCCGGTGAACAGCAGTCGCAGCGCGTCCGGCCCGGACGCACCGATGAACGTGTGCCGGAGCTCAGCGGTCAGCTCCCGGCCGTGCAGCCCGGCGAGCTCGCGCATCGCGACATCCCAAAGCTTCTCCGAATCCAGGAGCGTGCCGTCCATATCCCACAGAACAGCGAGTGGTCGCGCGCTCACACATCTCCTCGTTCGAAGTACCGATCCGGCCGTAGCCACGATAACCGCCGCCACCGCACCACCGCCGTGGCCAGTTGCGTAGTTGTGGCCTCTACCACGCCGGAGGGTTGCGCTTACGTTCCCGACGCGGTGATCAGCATGCGGCCGTTCTCGGTGGCGACCTGGAACCAGCGGGTCTCGTTCACCGTCTCACCGCTCTTCTTCACGTAGGTGAGCGAGGCGACCGCGCGGTTGTCGCCGTTCGGCGTCACCGAGCGAACGGTGATCGAGCGGATCGTGCCCCACCAGCGGACGTACTCGTTGTACCCGCCGGCCACGCCCTGATACGCGGGCGAGAGCTGCGACCACGCGGCACTGGGATTGCCGGGAAGCATGCCGTAGTAGCCGGACACGAACTGGGAGACCTTCTCCGGCGTCGGCGGACCGAACGGGGTCGCGCTGAGCGTCGGCGGTGGCGTGGTCGCCGGCGCGGACGAGGGCGGAGGCGTCGCGGAGGGCGGGGCCGAGGACGGCGTCGGCGTGCCGCTCGGCTGCTCCGACGGCGCGGGGTTGGTGGCAGGCGCCTGCGCCTCCGGCTGGCCGGGCCCCGCCGCGTTCGGCGGCTGCGCGGGGACCTCCGCGGATGTGGACGCGATCGTGTTGGCCTGCGGCGTCGCGGTGTCGCCGCCCTTGCGATCGTTGGTGAGGAAGGCGACGAGTCCGATCACCGCGAGCACGACGACGAACGCGGCGCCCGCCATGGCGAGCGAACGATTGCGCGACGGCCCGCTGCCCGGGCCGCCCGGCAGCGTCGCGCCGCTGCGCGGCGGGACCGGCGGCTGAGCGGAAACGGATTGGGCGACCGGCGGATCGGTCAGCGCGGCGGTCGGCACCACGGTGGTCTTGTCGTTCGCGTTACCGCCCGTCGCGTCGGCGCGCGGCGAACTCGGTTGCGGCAGAACGGTGGTCGCGTTGTCCGCGCCGGGCGCGGGCAGCGCCTTGGTGAGCGCGGGCTCGCCCAGGCTCGGAACCCGGCCCTCCGCAACGGCTTCCAGCGCCTTCTGCGCCTCGCGCATGGTGGGGCGCGCGTCGATGGTCGGGGCGAGCAGGCGCAGCAGGACGGGGCCGAGCGCGCCGGCGTGCTCGGGCGTCGGCACCTCGCCGCGCGCGACGGCGTGCAGCACGGCCAGCGGGTTGTCCCCCTCGCCGAACGGCGGCTGCCCCTCCACGGCGGCGTAAAGCGTTGAGCCGAGGGCGAATACGTCGGACGCGGGTTCCGGGTTCTCGCCGCGCGCCACCTCGGGCGCGAGGTAGGCCGGGGTGCCCGCGAGAAAGCCGGTGGCGGTCACGGTGACGTCGCCGACGGCGCGGGAGATGCCGAAGTCGGTGATCTTCACCGTGCCGTCGTCGCCGACGAGCAGGTTGGCCGGCTTCACGTCGCGGTGCATGATGCCCGCGTCGTGCGCGGCGGCCAGCGCGCCTGCGGCCTGCGCGCCGATCCGGGCGACCTCGACCGGCGACAGTGTGCGCTTGCCGGAGAGCTTGGCCGCCAGGCTCGGCGCGTCCATGTACTCCATCACCAGCCACGGCTGGCCGTCTTCCTCGGCGACGTCGAAGACGGTGATCGCGTGCGGATGGTGCAGGCGTGCGGCGATGCGCCCCTCGCGCATGGCGCGCAGCTTCGCCTCCAGCGCGGCGGTGCGGGTGAGTCCGGGCCCGAGGATGAGCTGCTTCACCGCGACCGTGCGGCGCAGGCGGACGTCGGTGCCTCGCCAGACGACGCCCATCGCGCCTGTGCCGATCGGATCCGTGAGTCGATACCGTCCCGCGATCAATCGGTCCGCCGTCATGCTGTTGTGCCTTCCTGCTTACGCGCCGAGCTGGTACTGCATCGGCCCGCAACGCCGGGAAATCCCCGAAATTGCTACGCGCCGTAGTCCTTTACACCCGTAAGCAGCGATGGCGACGCATCCGCCGACTGCCCCGGATGCAGTTGCAACGCTTCCGACAATGGCATACCCACCCGACACACATCCACCTCACCGCACGCTCTCCGGCGATCGCCCAGGTCAGCGCCCCGCCACGCCGAAGCACGAAATCCGCTCGGCGCGTCGGGATTTGCCCAAATCATGGCATACGAGCAGGTAGCCAAGGCCCTCGCGGTATGCGAACAGTGTTCCGCGACACGGTGACCACGGTCACTACGCACCGACCGGTTCGATAACCGATCGGACCCACCCCGGGCACGCGACCAGCCGCACACTCGCCGTAGCGAGCGTGCGGCTAACCCACACGAAAGCGCGGCGGCACTGCCCCCGGAGCAGAACCTCAGGCGTTGAAGTACTTCGCCTCGGGATGCAGCAGCACGAAGGCGTCGGTGGACTGCTCCGGATGCAGCTGGAGCTCCTCGGACAGGACGACACCGATCCGATCGGCCTCGAGCAGGTCGACCAGTTTGGCACGGTCGTCCAGGTCCGGGCAGGCGCCGTAGCCGAACGAGTAGCGCGCGCCGCGGTAGCCGAGTTTGAAGTATTCCAGGACGTCGCTGGGGTCGTCGTCGGCGACCGCGTGCCCGTCCAGGGTCAGTTCCTCGCGCACCCGGCGGTGCCAGTACTCGGCCAGGGCCTCGGTGAGCTGCACGCCGATGCCGTGCACCTCGAGGTAGTCGCGGTAGTTGTCCGCGGCGAACAACTCGTTGGCGAAGTCGGCGATCGGCTGGCCCATGGTGACCAGCTGGAACGGCAGCACGTCCACCTGACCGGTCTGCTCGGCCCGTTCGCGCGAGCGGATGAAGTCGGCGATGCACAGGAAGCGATCGCGCTGCTGACGCGGGAAGGTGAACCGATAGCGTTCGGGCGCACCGGGATTCGGTTCGGTGAGCACGATCACGTCATCGCCCTCGGACACCGCGGGGAAGTACCCGTAGACGACCGCCGCGTGCTGCAACACGCCCTCGGTGCTGAGCCGATCCAGCCAGGCGCGGAACCGCGGCCTGCCCTCGGTCTCCACCAGCTCCTCGTAGCTCGGCCCCTCGCCGCCGCGCTGGCCGCGCAGCCCCCACTGGCCGAGGAACAGCGCCCGCTCGTCGAGCAGCCCCGAATACTCGTGCAGCGCCAGGCCTTTCACCACCCGGGTGCCCCAGAACGGCGGCGTCGGCACCGGCACGTCCGCGGCGACATCGGAGCGGGCGGGCACCTCGATCGGCACCTCGGCCGCCTTGCGCTCCTCGGCGATCCGCTTGGACCGCTCGTGCCGCGCCTTGCGCTGGGCCGCCTTCTCCCGCTCGGCGATCGCCTCCGGGCTGTCCGGGTCGATGCCGCCGCCGCGCTTGCGGGTCATGATGTCGTCCATCAACCGCAGACCCTCGAACGCGTCGCGGGCGTAGTGCACGTCGCCCTCGTACACCTCGGTCAGGTCGTTCTCGACGTAACCGCGGGTCAGCGCCGCGCCACCGAGCAGCACCGGGAACTGCTCGGCCACGCCCTTGGTGTTGAGCTCCTGGAGGTTTTCCTTCATGATCACGGTCGACTTCACCAGCAGCCCGGACATGCCGATGACGTCGGCCTTCTTGTCCACGGCGGCGTCGAGAATGGTCGCGATCGGCTGCTTGATGCCGAGGTTGACCACCTCGTAGCCGTTGTTGGACAGGATGATGTCGACCAGGTTCTTGCCGATGTCGTGCACGTCGCCCTTGACCGTGGCCAGCACGATGCGGCCCTTGCCGCTGTCGTCGGTGGCCTCCATGTGCGGCTCCAGGTAGGCGACCGCGGCCTTCATCACCTCGGCCGACTGGAGCACGAACGGCAGCTGCATCTGGCCGGAGCCGAACAGCTCACCGACCGTCTTCATGCCGGACAGCAGCGTCTCGTTGATGATCTGCAACGGCGGCACCTGCCGCATCGCCTCGTCGAGGTCGGCCTCCATGCCGTTGCGCTCGCCGTCCACGATCCGCCGGGCCAGCCGCTCGAACAGCGGCAGCGCGGCCAGCTCCTCGGCCCGCGAGGCCCGCGACGACGACGTCGACACGCCCTCGAACAGGCTCATCAGCTTCTGCAGCGGGTCGTAGTCCTCCCCGCGACGGTCGTAGACCAGATCCAGCGCGGTCTCGCGCTGTTCCTCCGGGATCCGGGCCATCGGCAGGATCTTCGACGCGTGCACGATCGCGGAATCCAGTCCGGCCTGGACACATTCGTGCATGAACACCGAGTTCAGCACCTGCCGGGCCGCCGGATTCAGGCCGAAGGAGATGTTCGACAGGCCCAGCGTGGTCTGCACGTCCGGGTGCTTGCGCTTCAGCAACCGGATGGCTTCGATGGTCTCGATGCCGTCCTTGCGCGACTCCTCCTGGCCGGTGCCGAGGGTGAAGGTCAGCGTGTCGATGATGATGTCGCTTTCCCGCACCCCCCAGTTGCCGGTGATGTCCGCGATGAGCCGTTCGGCGATGGCCACCTTCTTCGCGGCGGTGCGCGCCTGGCCCTCCTCGTCGATGGTCAGCGCGACCACCGCGGCGCCGTGCTCGGCGACCAGCCGCATGGTCTGCTGGAACCGCGATTCCGGGCCGTCGCCGTCCTCGTAGTTCACCGAGTTCACCGCGCACCGGCCGCCGAGATGCTCCAAACCGGCCTTCAGTACCGGAGTTTCGGTGGAGTCGAGCATGATCGGCAGCGTCGAGGAGGTGGCCAGCCGCGAGGCCAGCGCCTCCATGTCCTTGGCGCCGTCACGACCGACGTAGTCGACGCACAGGTCGAGCATGTGCGCGCCGTCGCGGGTCTGGTCCTTGGCGATGTCGAGGCACTTCTGCCAGTCCTCGGCCAGCATCGCGTCGCGGAAAGCCTTGGAGCCGTTGGCATTCGTCCGCTCGCCGATCATCATGACCGACGCTTCCTGCTCGAACGGCACCGCGGTGTACATACTGGACACCGCGGGCTCGTGCACCGGGCTGCGCCGGTCGTCGAGCGGCGGCAGCTTCGGCTCGAGCTCGCGCACCGCCTCGGTGACCTGCCGGATGTGCTCGGGCGTGGTGCCGCAGCAGCCGCCGACCAGCGCGAGGCCGAACTCGGAGACGAAGCCGCTCAGCGCGACCGCCAGTTCCTCCGGGGTGAGCGGATATTCGGCGCCGTGCTTGCCGAGCACCGGGAGCCCGGCGTTCGGCATCACCGACACCGGCACCTGCGCGTGCCTGGACAGATGCCGCAGGTGCTCGCTCATCTCGGCCGGGCCGGTCGCGCAGTTGAGGCCGATCATGTCGATGCCGAGCGGCTCCAGCGCGGTGAGCGCCGCGCCGATCTCGCTGCCGACCAGCATGGTTCCGGTGGTCTCCACGGTGACGTGGGTGATGATCGGAATGCGCCGGCCGAGCAGGCGCATGGCCTCCCGGCTGCCGTTCACCGCGGCCTTGACCTGGAGCAGGTCCTGGCAGGTCTCGATGAGGATCGCGTCGGCGCCGCCCTCGAGCATGCCCAGCGCGGATTCGGTGTAGGCGTCGCGCAGCGCGGTATACGGAGCGTGGCCGAGGGTGGGCAGCTTCGTGCCGGGGCCCATCGAGCCGAGCACATAGCGCGGGGTACCGTCGGCGGACGGGCCCATTTCGTCGGCCACCTCGCGGGCCAGCCGGGTGCCCCGCTCGGACAGGTCGCGGATGCGATCGGCGATGTCGTAGTCGGCCAGGTTCGGCAGGTTGCAGCCGAACGTGTTGGTCTCGACCGCGTCGGCGCCTGCCTCGAAGTACGCGCGGTGAATGGTGCGCAGTACGTCGGGGCGGGTGTCGTTGAGGATCTCGTTGCAGCCTTCCAACCCGATGAAGTCATCGAGGGTCAGATCGGCCGCCTGCAACATGGTGCCCATCGCACCGTCGCCGATCACGACACGGCGGCGCATCGTGTCGAGGAGCGTGGTGTCGAACGCGGCGGGGATGGACGCAGACATGAGATCAAGCGTAATGGTCGGGTGCGACAGTGCAGCTCGCCGAGTCGAGTGGGCAGCGACACACCTGGCCGCCGCCGCTGCCGAACACGCCGGGGCCGTGCCGATGGCGCCCGGCCGCAGGGCCTGCGTGGTTGCGCCCCGCCGTCGCCTCCGGACCTGACACGGCCGAGCGGGCCACGGCATACGACACGCCAGTTCCCCGCACACATTAGGCTGACCGAGTGAACCCCAGTGAAACTCCCGATCCGGAACTGCCGACATTGCGGGAACCGGTGCTGGTCGCGGCCTTCGAAGGCTGGAACGACGCGGGCGACGCGGCAAGCGGCGCCGTTGAGCATCTGGAATTGATCTGGGACGCCGAGCCGCTAGCCGAACTCGATTCCGAGGACTACTACGACTATCAGGTCAACCGGCCGACCGTTCGGCAGGTAGACGGCGTGACCAGGGAAATCCAGTGGCCTTCGACCATGCTGTCGGTCTGCTCGCCCCCGGGCAGCGATCGCGACGTCGTGCTGCTGCGCGGCATCGAGCCCAACATGCGCTGGCGCAGCTTCTGCGAGGACCTGCTGGAGTTCATCGAACAGCTCGGCGTGCAGACCGTGGTCATCCTCGGCGCGCTGCTCGCCGACACCCCGCACACCCGTCCCGTTCCGGTCACCGGCTCCGCGTACAGCAAGGAGGCGGCCGAGCGCTTCAATCTGGAGCAGACCCGCTACGAGGGACCGACCGGCATCACCGGCGTGCTGCAAGACCAGTGCGTCAAGGCCGGTGTCCCGGCGGTGTCGTTCTGGGCCGCCGTACCGCACTATGTCTCGCAGCCGCCGAACCCGAAGGCCACCATCGCGTTGCTGCACCGGGTCGAGGACGTGCTCGATATCGAGGTGCCGCTCGGCGAGTTGCCCGCGCAGTCCGAGGAGTGGGAGACCGCGGTCAACGAGATGACCGCGGGCGACGACGAGGTGAGCGAGTACGTGCGCTCGCTGGAGGAGCGCGGCGACGCGGCGGTCGATGTGAACGAGGCGATGGCCAAGATCGACGGCGACGCCATCGCGGCCGAGTTCGAGAAGTACCTGCGCAGGCGCGGTCCGGGCAGCTTCGGCCTCTGAACCGCCTGAGCGCCAACCACTCTGATTCGCCGTGTGCCGGATGGTTGCGGCATGCGTCGGACACCGCCGCGGCGATCGCCGCGCCGATCGCCGCACGGGTAGCCGTCAGGTTGCTGCACTACCGCTGAGAAATCCGGCAAATATGCTGCTACGCAACGGGATTCCGGGGCGATGCGCGACGGCGGACGAAGCTGCGCCGCTCCCGCCGATGGGCACGTGGGTGTTCGCCATCGGCTGACGGCCGCCGAGGGGCGGCGGCGGTGGGCAGCTGCCTGTGCGCGTTGTCCGGTTGGCTTGGGCGCCCGGCTGTTTCGATTCGCCGGACCCGAAGCGAGTGGTCATGGCCGGGGCGCCTGCCCGCGTGCCACGGCTGCGGCGGTCCAGGGCCGACAGCTCGCTGTTCGGTTATCTCCTGCGCTGGCAGGGGGTTCCGTGGTGGGGCAACACCATGTTGCGGCGTTGCTCGCCTCGCTGCCGGCCCGGTGGCCGCGACGAGGGTGCGCACGGAGATGTGACGGCTGCGGGAACGCCTCGATGCCGGGTGGTGACCGATAACCGGGCTCGGCGCCGTCCTGGCGCTCAGGTTTCGATGGTCCAGACCTGGGCCGCCGCTTCGCGGGCCAGTTTCGCTAGCAGAATATCCCGCGGGATCGTCTGGCCGGCAAGGTGATCGAGCGACGGCACCACGACGTGATGGGCGTCTGCCCGCTTGAGTTCCTGGGTCAGCTCGACGAATGCCGCGCCGTCACCGGAAGTCGATTCATGGAACGTTGCGGCGAAGCAGAGCCCTTCTTCGCGGGCGAGGGTGCTCATCGCATCCTCTAGCTCTGCACAGTGGCCATCGGCCAAATCGTCACGCAAGTATCCATAGATCAACGCTTCCACCCGAACCTCCGTTGGATTGGGTACCGCTGTCCTTATGTGGATCTCCCCATTGTGGGGTACTGCGCCCTGCAAGGACAGATGCAATTGCATCTGATCGAGACGAGATGTGTCCGGCTAACTTTCCGCTCTCATGTCCAGCATGTACAACGCCAACTTGCGAATGTAGATGTCAACCCACTGACATCTATATGCCCTATCTCGGCCACCGGGCGTTAACTGGTGCGATACTACTGACGTGGCCGCTGGAGACGATCGACCCGTCTGGGCTGTCCGGATGCGCTCCGAACGCGATGCGCGGGGGTGGTCACAAGCCGATGCCGTCCGCGTGATGCGCGCCAAGTCATCCCACAACCTGCCGACAGACAGTACACTGCTGCGTAACTGGCGCCGCTGGGAATCGGGCGAGTCGCGGCCGGATGATTTTTACGCCCCGATCATTTCCGCCGCCTTCGACACGGTCACGGCGGCGTTCTTCCCCAAGGCCAGGCCGAATCGGGACGACGAGGTGCTCTCGGCAACCGGCATGGACACGCTGGAATTCATCGGGCGACTGCGCATGTCGGACGTCTCCCCCGCCACCCTGGACGCCATCCGGATCACCGCGGAACGCCTGTGCTGCGAGTACTCCTACGCCGATCCGCACGAGCTGCACGCCGAGGGCACCGGATGGTTGCGGCGAATTACCTCACTACTGGACGGCCGACTGACTTTGGCCCAGCACCGCGACATCCTGGTGCTCGCGGGATGGGTTGCGCTGCTGGTGGGTTGCGTGGACTACGACCTCGGCCGGCGCACCGCCGCGGAGGCGACCCGGCGCGCCGCGCTGTCCCTCGGCCAGGAGGCGGACAACGCCGAAATCACCGGCTGGAGTGCGGAAATGGCCGCTTGGTTCGCGCTCACCCAGGGTAACTACCGGGGTGCGATCGACGCGGTCGACCAGGCGCTGGAGACCAGCCAGAACCTCGGCGTCGGTGTGCAACTCGCCGCGCAGCGGGCCAAAGCCTGGGCGCGCCTTGGCGACCGGCAACAGGTCGAAACCGCCCTCGACGAGGGCCGGGCAATTTTGCAGCGACTGGACCATCCGATCAACCTGGACAACCATTTCGTGGTCGATCCGCAGAAGTTCGACTTCTACGCGATGGACTGCTGCCGCGTCGCGGGCGAGGATCGGCTCGCCGAGACCTACGCGAACGCGGTCATCCGCAACTCGACCAGGGCGGACGGTACGGTGCGCAATCCGATGCGGGTGTCCGAGGCGCATCTGACCCTCGCGGTGGTCGCGGTGCGCAACCGCGATCTGGAGCTCGCGGTCGACGAGGGCCTGCGCGCGTTCGCGGGCAAGCGCCGTTCGCTGCCCTCGCTGATGTGGATCGCCGGCGAGACCGCGCGCGAGATCATCGCCCGCTACCCCGGCGATCCACGCACCCGGGCGTACCTCGACCAGCTGCGTTCGCTCTCCAGCGAGTGACCGGTACCGGTCCGGCACAGCCGGATTCATCGGCGAACATCCGGCAAACAGGACACGCGCGCGCCGAACCGGGTATGTACGCGTCATCGGCGACCGGCCCGCTACTACCCTGTTCCCGGTGACCGACTCCGTCGACGCCGCCGCGAGCGCCTCCGTCCTGTGGGACGACCGGCTGCGGCTGTTCTCCTTCGCCACCGCCGAGCGCCGCGCCGACTACCTGTGGGTGCTGCGCGCCTTCGACAGCGCGCGGGCCGCCTATGTGGTGCTGCTGCACGCCGACGACGTGGCGGAGTGGATCGAGCGCAACGGGCAGAGCCTGCGGACCCCGGAACTGCCCGATTCCAGCGAGCCGGTACCCGCGCCTGACGTTGAGGCCCAGCAACATACAGAGGACAAGCAGACCAGT
Source organism: Nocardia sp. NPDC056564 (assembly GCF_042793755.1). Lineage (NCBI taxonomy): Bacteria > Bacillati > Actinomycetota > Actinomycetes > Mycobacteriales > Nocardiaceae > Nocardia > Nocardia sp. NPDC056564. The sequence goes on along the minus strand of NZ_JBHTUR010000010.1, from coordinate 236,433 downwards.
CAGTCTGTAGACAAATCTGCGGTCGACGACGGTCCCGCGAGCGCTCAGGCCTGGTCCAGCGAGCGTGGCGCCCGCCCGAACGCGCCGAGGCTCACCGCCGCCGAAATCGGACCGCTCCTCGATCAACTGCACCAATGGGGCGTGCTGGAACGCAGTTACGACGGAACGCGCGCGGCCACCTTGGCCGAATATCGCAACCGGCACTTCGTCTACCAGTTCTCCCAGGCCGGGTTCCAGGCCTACCGCGCGGTCGCGGGCGTGCTCAACGCGCGGCTGGACGAGGCCTCGCTGTCGCGGCTGGTGCTGCCGGAGTTGCTGGCCGATCTGCACACCCTCGCCGCGGCCAATCGCGAGGGCGACGCCGAGCGGGTCTATCGCACGCTGCGCCGCCTCGACGCGGCACTCACCGACATGGCGGCGCGCGCCGCGCACTTCTACCTATCCCTCGGCGATCTGGTGCGGACCACCGAGATCACCCCCGAATCGTTCCTGGCGCACAAGGACGCGCTGCTCGCGCACATGCGCGAGTTCAGCCTCGACCTGGCCCGGTTCGTGCCGCGGCTGGCCGGCGCGATCGCCGAGATCGAGGAGACCGGCGTCGACGAGCTGATCGAACGCGCCGCCGGGTGCGACGAGCGGGTGCTGCTGAGTGTCGCCGAGCGGCAGGCGGATTGGCACGCGCGCTGGGACGGGCTGCGCACCTGGTTCGTCGCGTCCGGCACCGGCGAGCACGCCGGAACCACCGAGGCGGAACGCCTGCGCGAGGCGACCATGAGCGCCATCGCCGCCGTGCTCTCGCTGCTGCGCCGGGTCACCGAGACCCGGCGCGGCGGGGTGAGCCGGGAGTCGGCGCTGCGGCATCTGGCCGGCTGGTTCACCGCCGCGCCCACCGTGGACAGCGCGCACGCGCTCTACGACGCGGTGTTCGGCCTCGGCCGGCCGCGCCACCTGGCGATGGAACATCCGGACGCGGACCTGATCCCGGCGCAGCGATCCTGGTGGGAGGCACCGCCGTTGGAGATCTCGCGCACCCTGGCCGAGACCGGGCGCCCGCCCTCGGCCGGCGCGCCCGCCCGCATCCATCGCAACGACGCGAGCATTCGCCGATTGCGCGAGGTGCAGCTGGACGCGCAACGGGCCAGGGCCGACGCGGCCAAGTCGCTGGCCGCCGCCGACGTGCACGATCGGGTGCTCGACGAACGGGAGACCGAGGTGCTGCTGCGGCTGCTCGACGCCGCGTCCACCGCGTGGGTGCCGGTGAGCGGGCGGGTCGCCGGGACCACCGGTTCCGACAGCGGCGTCACCCTGACCGTGTCCGAGCACGACGGGTCCACCGTCGTGCAGACCGCGCACGGGTTGCTGCACCTGAACAACCGGAGGCTGGAGGTGCGCCAGACCACCAGGACCCGGCCACGCGGCACCGGGGGGCGCGCATGATGCACGGACGCAAGATCGATTCCCTTGCGCTGGACAACTATCAGCGCGCCGCGCGGGTCATCCTCGCCAATCACCTGGTGACCAGGACCTATCCCGATCGGATCGCGCTGCCGCTGATCCGGCGCTGGGCCACCGAGCTGCGCGAGGACCTGGCCGAGCTGTTCGGCTACCGCCTCGAGGTCACCGAGACCACCGCGCGCGTGTTCCCCGTCATCGACCGGCTGGACGCGGGCAAGCCCGCGCGCACGCCCGCCGACCGGCTCTTCGATCGCCGCCGCTACGCCTATCTCGCGCTGTCCATCGCCGCGCTCGGCCGGGCCGGTGACCAGATCACGCTGTCGGAGTTGGCCGATCAGGTCGCCGCCTACGCGGGCCGGGTCGAGGGGTTGGAGCTGTCCACCGACCGCGCGGCGGACCGCGACGCCTTCGTCGACGCGGTCGGCTGGCTGACCCACCGCGGCGCGCTCACCCTGGCCGACGGCGACGCGGGCGGCTGGGCCAGCGACCCCGAGGCCGGCGAGGCGCTCTACGACATCGACCGGCCGGTCGTGTTCGCGCTGTTCCGGCCGCCGCGCGCGCTGCAACACCTGCACAGCGTGCGCGGGCTGCTCACCGAAGAGGCCGCGGGCGCAAGCGGTTCCACGCACGCGCCGACCGCGGCGGAGCTGGCCCGCCGGGTGCGGCGGACGCTGGTCGAGCGGCCGGTGGTGTATCTCGACGACCTCACGCCGGCGGAACGACCGGTGCTCGGCCAGGATCGAATCGTCGCCGATGTCGAGATGTTCACCGGCCTGAAGGCCGAACGACGGGCCGAGGGGGTCGCGCTGATCGACACCTCCGGCCGGCTGTCCGACATTCGCTTCCCGAGCACCGGAACCTTGGCACAGGTGGGGTTGCTGCTGGCCGGTGAGATCGCCGACCGGGTGCTCGATATCGACAATCCGCTCGAGCGGCGCACCGGTGCGCCGGACCCGGGCGAGGCGCTCGCGGCACAGCTGGACGGCGCGATCCCGGAGTCGACGGTCTTCGCGCCGCTGGCCGAGCTGCGCGCGCTCGACGACCTTGGCACCCAACCGGATTCGACGTTCGACGTGCAGACCGAGGAACCGGTCGAGCTGGCCTGCCCACTGATCGAATCGGCCTGGGTGCGCGAGACCGTGCAGGCGCTCGCCGATCGATACGGCGCGACCTTCGCCGCCCAGTGGCAGGCCGATGTGCCCGGCCTGACCACCGAGGTGGTGGCCTTGCTGGAGCGGCTGCGGCTGGTGCAGGCGGTGGACGACGGGCTGCTGGTCCTGCCCGCGCTCGCCCGCTATCGCGGCGCCGTGGTCACGGTCCGCACCAAGCGGACCGAGGAACTGTTCGTCACCGCGGCCGACACCTACGGATCCGACGGCACTGGCACGGAAGGGAACTGAGGCGATGTCGCTCATTCACGGCGGAGTGCGGTTCATCCCGACCCGCGCCGGGATCGTCAACCTGTGGGACTACCGCGACCAGGAATTCTGCTTCGCCGACGGCAGATTGGTGCTGCGCGGCCCCAACGGGTCCGGCAAGACCAAGGCCCTGGAGGTGCTGTTCCCGTTCGTGCTGGACGGGCGGATCGAGCCGCGCAGGCTCAACCCGTTCGCCGGCGAAGAGCGCACGATGAAGTCGAACCTGTTGTACCGCAAGCAGGAATCGGCCTACTCCTATGTCTGGATGGAATTCGCCCGCGGCGACTGGGACGACGCCGAGGCGGTGACCGTCGGCATCGGCATGCGCGCCACCCGATCCTCGGACAAGGTGACGCGCTGGTACTTCGTCGCCGACGGGCGGGTCGGCATCGACTTCTCCCTGATCGGGCCCGACGACCGGCCGTTCACCCGCAAGCAGCTGGCCGAGCAGATCGGCACCGACGCGATCGTCGATCGCCCGGTCGAATACCGCAACGCCATCGACGCCAGGATGTTCGGGCTCGGCACCCAGCGCTACGACCAGCTGATCAACCTGATCCTCACGCTGCGCCGCCCGCAGCTGGCGAAGAACCTGGACCCGCGCGGGCTTTCCCAGGCGCTCACCGACGGCCTGCGGCCGCTGGACGAGCAGCTGATCCTCGACGCGGCGCGCTCGTTCAGCGATATGGAGGAGGTCGGCCGCACCCTCGAGGGCCTGGTGCACGCCGACAGCGCCACCAGGGCGTTCGTCGACGTCTACCGGAAATACCTTGCGGTACAGGCCAAGACGGACGTCGACCAGCTGCGCACCCGGCTCGACGCGGTCACCCACGCGAGCACCGCGCTGTTCGCCGCGACCGCGCTGCGCGAGCGCCGCGAGGGCGAGCGGGCCGCCGCCGAGGCCCGTGCCGAGGACGCCGACCGCGCCTACGAGCAGGCCCTCGGCGACCGGGAGAACATCCAGCGCTCCAGCGCCTACGAGGGCAAACAGCAGCTCGACGACCTGGCCGACGCGGTCCGCCGCCTGGAGACCTCGGCGGGGGTGCACGGCGACAAGGCGCTGAAGGCGCGGCAGACGCTCGACCAGCGGGCCCAGGAGGCCGAACGCGCACGCGCCGCGGTCCGCACGGCCGCTGCGGCGCTGGCCCGGGGCGAGGACGAATTGCGCTGCGCCGCAGAGGAAGCCGGGATCGACTGGACCGCGCTGTCGGAGCACGCGCGCGCCGAACAGCTCACCGCGACGGTGCGCGCGCACGCCGAGGAGCGCGACGCCGACGTACGCGCGGTCCGGCAGGCCATGGGCGTCATGGAAACCGCGGCCGCCGAACGCACCAGGGCCGAACGGCTCGCCGAACGCGCACGGGAGCTCAGCGAGGCGGCGGCCGCCGAGGTCGCGCACGCCGAGGCCGCGGTCGTGCTGGCCCGCACCGAGGCGAGCAGCGCGCTGCGCGGCTGGTGGGAGGAGCATCGGGAGGTCTACGCCCCGCTCGGCAACGGACTGTTCGAGGACCTGGATACCGCGCTCGCCCAGGCGGGTTCGGAAGCGGCGACGGTCGCCGAGGTGCTGGCCGAGCGCACCGAGTCGTTGATCGACGAGATCCGCAACGACCGTCAGGCGGCGCGCGCTCGCGCGGCGACCACGGGCGAGCAGATCGCGGAGCTGACCGCCGAACGCGACCGGGTCGCCGCGCAAAGCGACGACGCGCCACCGGCTTTCGCCGCTCGAGCGCGCGCCGCCGGCGACCGGCCTGGCGCCCCGCTGTGGCGGCTGGTTCGTTTCGCCGACGACGTCGAGCCAGGGACGGCCGCCGGAATCGAGGCCGCGCTGCACGCCGCCGATCTGCTCGACGGCTGGATCTGCGCCGAGCCACCCGCGAAGTACGACTCGGATCAGTTCCTGGTGCCGCTCCCGGAGAAAGACCGGCCGAAGGGGCGCACCCTCGCCGATGTGCTTGTCGTCGAGGAGGATTCGGCCGAGCTGACGGTGCCCCGGCAGGCCGTCGCCGACGTGCTCGCCTCCATCGCCCTGCACGCGGGCAAGGGCGATCCGTCCGGCGGTCTCGCGGTCAGCGCCGCGGGTGGTTTCCGGCAGGGCGTGCAGGTCGGCAGGCACCACAAGGCCGATGCCGAGTTCATCGGCGCCACCGCCAGGGCGCGCCGCCGCGAGCACCGGCTGACCGAACTCGCGGCCGCGCTGGAGGCGGCGAACGAGGCGCAGCGCGGCGCCCTGGATCAGGAGGCCGACGCCACCGCCGAGCTGGCGCGAATCTCGGCCGCCGCCAAGGCACTGCCGCGCGCCAACGCGGTCACCGCCGCGTTGCGCGCGGTCTCCGAGACCGCGGGCATGATGCGCTCCCGTGCCGAGGCCGCCGCCCAGGCCGAGCGCGATCTCGATCAAGCCGTGGCCGACACCACCGCGGTCGAGAAGAAGCTGCGCGCCGCCGCGGCCAAGCACCGGACCCCGCGTGAGCCACGCGAACTCGACGCCTTGGCCGCCGCCATCCGCCATTTCGAGAACACCGGCACCGGCCTGCTGCGGCTGCGCACCGAACACGAGCGGGAGCGCGAACGCGAACGCGAGGGCTCCGACCGCCACGACGAGGCCAAGGACCTGGCCGAGGCGTTCGCCGAGGAGGCCGAGGCGGCCAAGTCCGGCTACCAGGAGCAGCTGCGCAAGCTCGAAACCCTGCGCGAGGCACTGGGTGCGGGCGCCGCCGACATCGACCAGGAACTGGAGAAGGCGCGCGCGAAGATCGAGGCGACCAAGGCCGAGCAGAAGGCCGCGCGCAAGGCCGCCAACGAGGCCATCGAGGCGATCGGCGACGCCGAGGCGGCCTACCGGACCGCGCACGAATCACTGGGCACCGCACTGACCGAAGTGCTCGCCGACGTGAAAGCCCTTGCCCCGTATGCCCGCCCGGACCTGCTCCGGTTGCTCGGCGCGGCGTCCGAGGGTCGCTGGCCGAGCAGCGAGGCCGCCTGGTCCACGCCGGAGCAGTTGCTCTACCGGATTTCCCAGGCCGGTCCGGCGGCCGAGCCGCAGGTGCTGCCGGACGAGGTCGCCGAACTCTTCGAAAGCCTTACCGCCGCAACCTCTTCGGTGCGGGCGAGCGAGGCGACGCGCAAGTCCACGCGCAGCGCGGTGACGGCGGCGCTGCAGGAGTTCGACGCCGCGCTGTCCGGATCCGGTCGCGACTACCGGCTGCAGTGGGACGCCGCCGACGGGCTGACCGTGGTGCAGGTGCAGGACGACGACGGCATGTCCGCGCTGGCCGACTTCGCGGCCCGCATCGACAGCGCGCGCAAGGATCAGGAACTGCTGCTCACCGACGCCGAGCGGCGCATCCTGGAGGACGCGCTGCTCACCGGGCTGGCCCAGCAGATCTACGAACGCACCAGCGACGCCCGCGATCTCATCGCCAGGATGGGCGCGGAGATGAAGCAGCGCCGGATGTCCTCGGGCAACACCATCGGCGTGCACTGGGTGCTGGCCGACACGTTGTCCGATCCGGCGCGGGCCATGTGCAAGCTGCTCGACCGCGACGCCTCGGCCCTCGGCGCGGACGAACTCGCTGCCATCCGTGCGCATTTCGCGTCCGAGATCCGCGCGGCCCGGGCCGCGCACCCGGAGCGCTCCTACCCGGAGATCCTGGCCGCCACCCTGGATTACCGCACCTGGCGGGTGTTCTCGTTCACCCTGATCTCCGCGGACGGCAGCGAGGACAAGCTCACCGTGGCCAGGCACAGCGCACTCTCCGGTGGTGAGCAGTCGGTCTCGCTGCACCTGCCGCTGTTCGCCGCCGCGCACGTCATGCTCGACTCGGCCGATCCGCAGGCCCCCCGCCTGCTCGCGCTGGACGAGGCGTTCGCCGGCGTCGACGACAACGGCCGCAGCGAATTGCTCGGCCTCAGCGTGCAATTCGACCTCGACCTGTTCATGACCGGCTACGACCTGTGGATCACCTACGCCCACGTCCCCGGCTGCGCGCACTACGACCTCGCCCACGCCGCCGCCGAGAACACGGTCAGCGCCACCCTTCTGGTCTGGGACAGCGGCGACCTGCTCGCCGAACACGACGGCACCGACCTCACCGCCGCCCTCGGCTCCCCCAACCGCCGCCGAGTCCCCACCACCATCGAGGGCGCCATCGAGCTCACCCCCGTCAGCTGACCCGCACCACTTCTGATTTCCCGCACCTGGAATCGCATGCGATTTTCGGTGCGAAAGATCAGGAGTGGTGCGGGAAGTCAGACCTGGATGCCTAGTGCGCCGGCGGCGGCTCGGGTGAGGCGGTCGGTGACCTGTTCGGCGGACCAGCGCTGGTGCACGCTGAGGTCGTAGACGACGCGTTCGTCGAAGATGGTGATCCACAGCAGGACCGCGAACGTGCGATCGTCGAGCGTCGTCTTGCCCTGCTGGACAAGGGCATCCAGCACGTCGGCGAGGATGTCGTGCATCGCGGTGATCGAGGCGTCGCCCGCGGCGAGCCGTTCGATGAAACCCTTGTGGCTGCGGATGTGCCGGACCGCGGGTCCCCACTGCCGCGCCTGAGCCACCCAGGTGCGGCAGAACCGGTGGAACCGCTCGACCGCGTCGGCGGTCGGCTCGAGCGCGGTGAACGCTTCCAGCAACTGCTCGATCGCCCGGCGGTGGAACGCCTGCATCGCGTCCTGCGGCGTCGGAAAGTGCCGGTACGCGGTGGCCACCCCGACACCGGCCGCGCCGGCCAGCTCGGGGATCGAGAAGCCGATCCGGCCCTCGGCCAGCAGGCTGCCGACGGCGTCGACCAGCACGGTCCGGCTGCGCTGGGCATCGCTGCGGGTGTTCACCGTTGGCACTCCTCCATCCTGCCCGCCGGCGGACCGGCGACGCCGTCGATCCGGATCGACACGCTCGAGTAGAGAAGATCTTCTCAGTTCGCTACGCTAGCAATCGAGGAGATCTCCTCACGTGGAGGACGGATGCGCTCAGCTGCTCCCGGCGTGCTGCTCGTGCTGATCATGGCCCAGCCCAACCTGGCGACCGGCATGATGCCGTACTACCGCCATGCCTGGGACCTGGCGCCGCTGCTCATCACCGTCATCTTCGCCGCGTACCTGTTCGCGCTGACCCCGACGCTCTCGTTCATCGGCACGCCGCCGTCGCGCACGGCCTGGTGGTGGCGGATCGGGGTGGGCAGCGCGTGCGGCGTCGGCGCGGACCTCGCGATGAGCCTCGCCGATTCGGCCGGACCCGCGTGCGTCGCGCGGGTGCTGGCCGGGCTGTCGGTCGGACTGGTCACCGGCTCGCTGGCCGGGCTGATCCTGGAGCGGTCCGGCGAAGGGGGCCGGACCGCGATGGCCACCGCGACCGTGCTCGGCTCGGCGCTCGGCACGATCGCGGCGGCCTGGGTCGCCCAGTATCTGCCCGCGCCCGGCGTGACGGTCTATCTCGGGCACGCGGTGCTGCTCGGCGTCGTCGCGGCGGCCGTGCTGCTGGATCGGCGTCCGCGAGGCCAGGTCGCGACCGGCGCGCATCGTCCGGCACTGCCGTCCACCGAGCCGCGAATCGCGGGATACCTCAACGGAATCGCCGCGTGGGTCTCCGCCGGGTTGGTGGTCGCGCTGCTGCCGAGCTACGGTGCGGAGTTGCTGGCGACGACCAGCCTGCCGCTGCTGGCGCTGCCGGTCACGCTGTACCTGGTGAGCGCGTGGATCGTGCAGCGCGCCGTGCCGCCCGGCCGGTTGCCCGCCGAACCGCTCATCGGTCAGCTGACCATCATCGCCGGCGTCGCCCTGGCCGCGACCGTGGCGGCCGCCCCGAGCCTCGCGGTGCTGCTCACCGGCGCGGTGGTCGCGGGCTGCGGGCAGGGCGTCGCCTATCGCACCGGGTTGCGCATCGTCAGCGCCGCGACCCCGCCCGACCAGCACGCACGGGTGGCCTCGCGCTACGCCGCCGTCGCCTACCTCTGCGCCGCCGTGGCCACCCTCGGCTTCGGCGCCGTCGCCACCCTCGGCACCATGCAGGACGCCGTCGTCGCGGCCGCGCTGGTCCTGCTCGTCGTCGCGGCGGCCACCGTTCTCGTCCGGAAACGTGCAGTGCCGCACGCCGATACGTCCGCAACCACCGAAACGACCACCACCACCGCATAACTCGAATACGTCGGCCTATTTGCGCAGCGCACCGCTGCGCATTTCGGCGTTGCCCTTCGATTCGATCACCAATCGAATTCCCGCACACCGCGAAACAGACACGTTACCTGAGTTCATCAAAACACAAACGGCCGCTGATTTACTGAATTGCATTCCAGCGAGAAGCACTGGCGTCATTGATATTTCGAACAGCGAACGGGACCGACATGGCCGCACCGACCCAACCGATCGCCGCAGCGCGCGGCGCCGACCCGACCCCCGCCCTCAAACGCACCCTCGGCCGGTTCGACCTGGTCGCGATGGGCGTCGGCACCATCGTCGGCGCGGGCATCTTCGTCACCACCGGCGTAGCCGCAGCGACCAAGGCGGGTCCGGCGATCGTGCTGTCGTTCGTGCTGGCCGGGGCGATCTGCGTGCTGGTCGCGCTGTGCTACAGCGAACTCGCCTCGATGACACCGCTATCCGGAAGCGCCTACACCTACACCAGGGCGACGCTCGGCGAATCGCCCGCGTTCCTGGTCGGCTGGAATCTGCTGCTGGAATACGCGGTGGCCGCCGCCGCGGTCGCGATCGGCTGGTCCGGACTGTTCACCGCCATGTTGAATTCCCTTTTCGGAGTATCCCTTCCGCATGAAATAACCGCAGGCCCCGCCGATGGTGGAATCATCAACCTGCCCGCCCTGCTCATCACCGGCGCGATAATTGCCGTCCTCATATTCGACGTGAAACTCACCGCGGCCGTGGTGAAAACATTGGTGGCGGTGACAATCGCCGTCCTGATACTCGTGATCGCCATCGGCACACCGCATCTCGACACCGCGAATTGGACGCCGTTCCTGCCGTTCGGCGTGCACGGCATAGCGGCGGGCGCGGCGCTCGCGTTCTTCGCCTACCTCGGTTTCGATATCGTCGCCACCTCCGCCGAGGAGACCCGCGACCCGGCGCGCGATCTGCCCTGGGGCATCATCGGTTCGGTCGTCATCGCCACCGGTCTGTATGTGGCCGTCAGCGCGGTGCTCACCGGCGTCGCGCCCTATCCCGGCTTGAACAACGCGGCCCCGGTCGCCACCGCGCTCAGCGCGATCGGCGCGGGCTGGATCGGCAAGGTCATCCTGGTCGCCTCGGTCATCGCGCTGACCAAGGGGCTGCTGATGCTCTGCTACGGGCAGACCCGGCTGATCTTCGCGATGAGCCGCGACGGACTGCTGCCGCGCGCGCTGTGTCACACCGGCCGCCGCGGCACCCCGGTGCGGTTGAGCCTGCTGCTCGGCGCGGGCATCGCCCTGGTCGCGGCGCTGCTGCCGATCGGGACCGTCGCCGAGCTGGTCAACATCGGCGCGCTGTTCGCCTTCCTCGTCGTCGCGCTCGGCGTGCTGTTGCTGCGCCGCAGCGCACCGGAGCGGCCCCGGCCGTTCCGGACGCCGTTCATGCCCGCGGTGCCGCTCGCCGCGATCGCGGGATGCGTCTGGCTGGCAACGACTTTCGAGGGCCTCACCTGGTTGCGCTTCGCCGTGTGGAGCGCGGCGGGGGCGGCCGTCTACTTCGGCTACGGCCGCCGTCATTCCCTTGTCGCGACGCAGGAAGGAACCGCATGACCGCCCAGCTCGACAGCATGTACCCGACCACGGTCGACTTCGGCACCCTCGACGAGATCCATCGGGCCGCGGGCGCCGCACTGCCCGCGGACGTGTTCGACTTCGTGGAGGGCGGTGCGGGACGGGAGATCACGTTGCGCGCCAATCGGGACGCGTTCGACCGCTGGCGAATCCTGCCGACCCCGATGAGCGGCGTGGCGAATCCGTCCACCCGGACCTCGCTGCTCGGCATGACCCTCGAAACCCCGATCCTCACCGCACCGTTCGGCGGTGACGCGATGTTCCACCTCGACGGCCATCTGGCGGTGGCGCGGGCGGTGCAGCGGCACGGGACGGTGACAATCGTGCCGGAGGCGGGCAGCTACTCCTACGAACAGATCCGCGCGGTCGCACCCGACGCGGCCCGGATCGCGCAGTTGCATCCGTTCGCGCACGCGCCTGCGGTCGCCGAACGGATCCAGCGCGCAGGCTATTCCGCGCTGTGCGTGACCGTCGACTGCCCCATCGGCGGCTTCCGCACGCGGAACATGGCCAATCGGTTCGCGCCGGACATGCGCCGGTTCGGCGGCAACCTCACCGGCACCGACGGCGCGCCCGGCGTCGCGGAGGTGTTCGGGCAGTTGCTCAAACACGGTGCCGCCGCCTGGAACTGGGCGGATCTGCGCGCGGCCGCCGCGCGGTTCCGGCTGCCGTGGATCGCCAAGGGGGTACTCACCCCAGACGCGGCGGAAAGGTCGCTCGCCGCGGGGGCTTCCGCGATCGTGGTGTCCAACCATGGCGGCCGCCAGCTCGATCCGGCACCCGCCAGCCTGGACATGCTGCCGCGCATCCGGGCGGCGGTCGGTCCCGAGCTGCCGATCCTGTTCGACAGCGGAATCCGCACCGGCAGCGACGTTTTCCTCGCACTCGCCCTCGGGGCCAGCGCGGTGGTGATCGGCCGGGCCGCGATCTACGGGCTGGCCGCCGCGGGTGAGGCCGGCGTCGGCCGGGTCCTGGAGCTGCTCACCGACGAACTGCGGACGCTGATGACCCTGTCCGGCGCCGCCACCATCGACCGAATCGACGCCACCCGACTGATCGGAGCGCAGTCATGACCGCCTTCCCGTCGGCTCGCCGCGGCTCCGGCCTGGTGTTCACCTCCGGGCTCGCCGCGATCGACCCGGACACGCTGACCCCGATCTCGGACAGCTTCACCGAACAGCTCGAATCCGTGCTCGACCAGCTGGACAAGGCGCTCACCGAGGCGGGCAGTTCACGCGGGCAGACGCTGAAGCTGGACTGCTATCTCGCCGACCGCCGCTGGTTCCCGGCGTGGAACGCCGCGTTCGCGGAGTTCTTCGGCGCCACCGCGCCGGCCCGCACCACCACCGTCACCACCCTGCCCATCGAGGGGCTGCTCATCGAAATCCAGGTAATCGCGCTCGCCGATTAGCCCGCACATCAGGAGGATCCGCCATGACCGCCGCAACCACCACCGTCGCACTGTTCAATCATCCATCGCCCGCCGGACTCACCATCCGCGACGTCATCGAGGGCCAGACCGCCGCACAGCTGGTGGTGGCCGCCGACGATTGGGGTTGGTGGACAACGCTGTTGAGCGGCGACCCGATCGCGCCGACCAGCGGCATCCAGCAGACCGTCACCGAGGGGTTGATCCGGGCCGGGTTCCTCACCCGCCGCGGGCACCGGTTCCAGCTGACCCACACCGGTCACGACGTCGCCAAGAACCGCGGCTTCGTCCGCATGGTGACCCGCGGCTGGGAACCCACGTTCCGGCAGCTGGCCGGCCACGCCGACCGCGCGTTCATCCCCGCGGCCACCGACGCGGGTGCGGTGGCGCGCGGCTGTACCGATATCGCGCGCCGTCGTCCGGAGATCCTGCAGGGCATCGGCAAGGCCATCGCCGCAACGGGTCCCGGATGCACGGTCGACCTCGGTTGCGCGGACGCGGGCCGGGTGCGGGCGCTCGCGCAGCTGGCCACGCAGGAGCAGTTCATCGGCGTGGACATCGAGGCGGAGGTGATCGCCGCGGCGTCGGCCGACGTGGTCCGGACCGGCTTCGCCGATCGAATCACGTTGCTGCCCGGCTCGGTTCAGCCCGAAGCCACCGATCCCGCATGGCTCGCGACGATCGACCGGAGCAAGGTCACCACCGCGATGTCGTTCTTCCTGCTGCACCAGCTGGCCAGCGACGGCGGCGGCATCATCGCGGTGCTGAAGGAATGGATGCGCTGGTTTCCGAACCTGCACCGGCTCGTGATCGGCGACGGCTACCTGCTGGAGGCGCCGCAGTGGTCCGGGCAGCCGTGGTTCTCCCCGACCTACGAGATCTACCACACCATCACCGGTGTGCGGCTGTGGACCAAGGAGGAGTACGAGGCGGCGTTCGCGGAGCTCGGCTGGACCATCGCCCGGACCTTCGACGATCACACCATGCTGGTCACCTCGATCCTGGAGCGATCGTGAGCGAGCGCCAGCGAGCGAACCAGAGACACAGCCAGCCTGTCGGCACGACGGAGCCGAGCGCCAGCGAGGTGGAGTCGTGACGACTGTTGCCGACCGGATCGATATCCGCGCGGCGGCGCTGGACGAGTACACCGTCGACGAGACCGGACGTTCCGGACGGCGCCCGCGCGGCATCGTCCGGGCTGCCGACCTCGACGACGTGCTCGGCACCGTCGAATGGGCAAGGCACACCGGCACTCCCATCATCTGCCGGGGCGCGGGCACCAGCCTGGAGGGGCATCTGCTCGCCCGCGGGGACGAGGTGGTGCTCGATCTCTCCGCGCTGGACGCGATCCGGTCCATCTCCCCGACCGACTTCACCGCGACCGTGCAACCCGGCGTCACCCGGACCCGGCTCAACGCGGCCGCCGCCGCGCACGGGTTGCAGTTCACCGTCGATCCGGGCGCCGACGCCAGCCTCGGCGGCATGGCCGCCACGAACGCCAGCGGCACCACCACGGTCCGGTACGGCGGGATGCACGCGAACACCCTTGCGCTGCAAGCGGTCTTCGCGGACGGCACGGTGGCTCGGCTCGGGCGCGCGGTGCGCAAGTCCAGCAGCGGCTACGACCTCAAGGATCTGCTGATCGGGTCGGCGGGCACGCTCGGCATCATCACCGAGCTCACCGTGCGGCTGCATCCCATCCCGGCTTGGCAACGCGCGCTGCGCGTCTCGTTCCCCAGCGTGGCCGAGGCGGTGGCCGCGGCGGTGGACATGCTCGGCCAGGCGCTGCCGGTGACCCGCGCCGAACTCGTCGACGCCGCCAGTATGGCGGCCATCAACGCCTATCGCGGCACCCGGCATCCGCTCGCCCCCGCACTGTTCCTCGACCTCACCGCCACCTCGGAGGTGGCGGCCGCGCTCGACGAAGCCGAGATCCGTGCGCTGTGCACCGGCCATCAGGCCCTGGAAATCGTTGCGGCGCAAACCCATACCGCACAACACAGCCTCTGGGAGGATCGCCACCACCTGTTCTTCGCGCTCAAGGCTCGCCACCCCGGCCACCGCTTCCTGGTGACCGACACCGCCGTGCCCTACTCGCGGATCGCCGACGCGGTGGCGACGGCCGAACAACTCGGCGAGCTACTCGACCTCGACATCGCCGTCGCGGGCCACATCGGCGACGGCAACGTCCACGTGGTCGTCCCCTACACCACCGAAACCGCCGAGCGAGCCCGCGATTTCTCCGATCAGGTAGTCCGCCATGCACTCTCGGTCGGCGGCACCGCCTCCGGCGAACACGGCATCGGCCTTGCCAAGAAGCAGTACCTCCAGGCCGAACACGGCGCCGCGGTCGAGCTGATGACCGCGGTTAAACGCGCGCTGGATCCGCTCGGCCTGCTGAACCCGGGCAAGATCCTCGACTGACGGCACCGCGGAAAGCGGGCTGTCGGTCGCGCGGCAGGCTCGCTATGGTGAAACGTCGCGTCCGGTGCAGGCGCGACTGGGGGTCCAACACCATTTCTGTTGGCGGGTAGGAAAGTTGGGTTCTTCATGGAAACTCGTGCAGTCGCGACGATGCTCGGGATCGGGGCGGGACTGGTTACCGTCATCGGGTCGTCCGGTGCGGGCGAGGCCGCTGCGCTCACGCCGTTCGTCGTGCCGGAAGCGGGTCTGTACAGCGTGGAGCTGAGCCACTCGGAGACCGTCGCATTGCGCGACTCGCCGTTGCCCGGCCTGCTGAACCCACTGTGGCACGACTACGGGGTGGCCATGGTGCTTCCGCCCTCGTCGACCAGCGAAGTCGATCCGGTCCGCGGTGAATTCTCCGACGTGGTCGCCCAGTCGGCCGGGTCGGCCTTCGGGTCGGTCGTCATCGCGTTCCTCGGCGCGACCGAGCCGGACTCTCCGGCCGCGGGCCGCCATCTGGTGACCTTCGGTTTCGTGGACTGACCCGGAGCAAGGCTCAGCGCGGTCCGTGTCCGAGTCCGAGCAGTGCGGCGACGATCTGGCCGGTGGAGTCGAGCATGGCGGCGAAGATGTCCTGCGGGACGAGTTTTCCGTGGCACCAGACGACGTTGCAGTTCGATGGGGCGTAGGGGCCGACGCCGAGCAGGATTTGGGCGGTGTGCTCCGGGTCCACCCAGAAGGCGAGGTCGTCGAGGTCGCCGATGATGGGGCCGAAGGTGTCGCCGTAGCGGTACGGGTCGTCGACGGGTTCGGCGGGGACGTCGGTGACCGCGGCGACGACGCGGCGCACGAATTCCTTGTTGTCCGGGTTGGATTCGGCGGCCAGGGAGGTCTGCACGTTGCCGGGGTCGATGCCGCCGGGGACGCCGAGCCGGACGATCACCATGTCGCGGCTGGGGATCACCACGTTGAACTGGCCGAGCGCGCCGACGAAGGCGTACAGGTCACGCGGTGCGCCGGGGAACATCCGGTGGTCGAACACCTTGGCCGTCGGCACGGTGGCGGTCTTGTAGGAATCGCCGGCGTTGAGCCAGAACAGGAATCCGTAGCCGCCGTTGGCGTCGGTCGGCTGCCGCGCCTGCCGGATGTAGTCGGGGTCGATGAGTTGCGCTGCGCCCCAACGGCCTTCGTGCAGCAGGAGCAGGCCGAGGCGGGCCAGGTCGTCGGCGCGCATGGCGAGTCCGCCGTTGACCGCCGTGTTCCCGCTGCGGTCGCGCAGCCAGACCCACTGGTCCCGGGCAATGCCCAACGGCTGCATGACCTCCCGCTGGACGAAGTCCTGGAAGTCCATCCCGGTGGCGATCTCCACGATCTTCGGCAGCAACGCCAGCACGGCCTGCGCGTATTGGAAGGTGGTGCCCGGTTCGAAGGCAGGCGGGGTTTCCAGGGACTGGAGTACCTCGTCGGTGGCGATGCCCGCGATATCGGCGGCCCAGGTGAAGCGCAGGCCGGTGGTTTGATTCAGCACCTGGCGCACGGTCAGCGCGGCATGCGCGGCGTCGGCCCGCGGGAAGAACTTGCCGAGCGGATCGTCGAGGCCGAAGTAGCCGAGGGTGATGGCGCGGCCGACCGCGACCGAGGCGACCCCCTTCGACGAACTGGCCAGCGGCGCGGGCAGATTGCCGGTGCCGGTGCGGTCACCGACCAGGCAGCCGTGCCGGTACACCTGAATCGCGTACCCGCCCTTGGCCGTGCCGAAGTCGATCGCGTCGGTCAGCGCGGCCGGATCCAGTCCGGCGGCCGCCGGATCGGCGCGTTGAACCGGTTGTCCCGCAGCAGGTTCGGCACACGCGATACCGGGATCTGCGGTGGCGCCGGGGCAGACCAGCGCGAAGGTGATCACCGCGGTGGCGCCGAGCCCACCCGCCCATGCCCGACGGAATCTCATACTCGACCCATTTCCGTTGTCCGTCTGTTCAGTTCAATGCGCCCGCGAGCGCGTTGCGCTCGACGCTGAAGTACGTCTTGTCGGCGGGCAGCCGCCAGTCCGGTCCGACGAAGTAGTCCTTCGCGACGTCGTCACCGAACGCCTGGTAGCGCAGCCAGGCCAACGCGGTACCCGCGGACAGGTAATTGTCCAGTCCGTCGACCGGCGAGAAGTGGCTCACCCCGCGCGCATTGGCGATCCACGCGGGCGCCTGGAAGGTCAGGTTGTACTGCCACCAGCGCACCCAGGCGAAGTCGGGCACCACGAAATCGTTGTAGCCGGTGAGGAACAGCGTCGGCACCGACACCAGCGCCCCGACCGCCAGCGGACCGGGCTCGATCGCCAGTACCCCGCGTACCCGCAGCGCCGGGTCGATCAGCGCCGCGACGCCGGGGAACACGGTTCCCGCTTGCAGCGACGCCTGCCCGCCGCCGGAATGACCGGCGAACAGGGTGCGACCCAGGTCGATCTTGTTGTACAGCGGGGAATTCGGGTCCCGCTGCGCGACGAGCGCGGTGGCGACGCCCAGGGCGGGCACGTAGGCGAGCGAGTTGAAGAACTCGTACGGGATCACGACGACGAAACCGTTACTGGCCCACTGCCGCGCGAGCGCGTCGTACATTCCCGGATTGGCGCCGAACCCGGAGGTGAACACCAGCAGCGGCGCGCCGGGCAGTTCGGCGATGTTCGCCGGATAGTAGGTGTTCACCCCGATCGGCGACTCCAGGCCGTTGGGAAAGGCCTGGGTGCAGGTCATGTCGTCGCGATTGCCGAACAGGTGCACCGCGATGTGCTCGAACATCCCGAACACCGACTCCTGGCACGGATTCGTCCGCACCGGTGTCGCGACGGGATAGGGACCGGGCTTGTTGAACACACTCTGCGCGGTGGGAACCGCCGCCGGCGGATCGGCGCCGACGGCAGGCGCCGCGGCCAGCACCGCCACCGCCGCAACCACTATCGCGACCCCCGAGCGCATCCACGCGGCACACCTCGTCATTGAGGACTCCCTCATCCACCCGGCCGCATCGCCGGATCTCTGCAATCCGATAGTGAAACCATTCAGTCTCGAATTCCAGCGAGAGTACCGCCTAGTGGCCTACGACACAATGGGCGGCCGCCACCCGCACCCCTCGCCCGCAGACCACCACCCGATCCCGAAAACGCAGCCCTGCCAAGCCACGGCCCCCTCGACAACAGCACCACGAACCCGCGCTCGCATCGCCGAAGATCCGCACCCCCACTCGGGAAACGCACCGAGAACAGGGTTCTAGAGCGAGTGCAGATCCCGAGTTGGAGTGCGGCCCCCAAGTGGAGACGCGACCCAAGTTGAGGTGCGGACCTCGGGTGAGCGTGCGGACCTCAGCGTCAGTGGGCGGTCAGGTCGCGGCCGGCGATCCAGCCCCAAGTCAGGGCGGAGGCGACGGTCAGGCCGCCGGCGAAGGTGCCGGGGCCGAAGACGGCGGCGGCCGCGTTGCCCGCGGCGTAGAGGCCGGGGACGGGCGCGCCGGACCAGCCGAGGACGCGGGCGCGGTGGTCGGTACGCGGGCCGCCCTTGGTGCCGACCGCGCTCGGGTAGACGGGAATGGCGAAAAACGGTGGCTCGCTGACCGGTCCGAGATTGGGGTGCGCGGCGGACGGGTCGCCGAAGGCGTGCTCGTAGCGGGTGCGGCCGCGCTGGAAGTCGTCGTCGCGGCCGGCCTCGGCCATCGTGTTGAACCGAGTGACGGTGTGCTCCAGTGCTTTCGGGTCGATAGCGAGGACCCCGGCGAGCTCGGCGACGCTGTCGGCGGTGATCAGCCAGTCCGGGGCGGGCGTGCCCGCGGGGATGCCCGCAACCGAATACTTGGCCCGGAAGCGCGCGTCGCCGATCGCCCAGGCGGGCAGGTTGCGCGGGCGATGGGTGTTGGGATCGAGTTCGGCGAAGGCGGCCGCACAGTTGTGGCTGGACTCGTTGACGAAACGGCGACCGGCCTGGTTCACCCACAACACATGCGGCACCGAACGTTCCGTGATGGCGAGTTGCGGCTGCGCCGTGCCTGCCGGATCCGGCCAGGCCCGGCCGGGCGCCTGATAGGCGGGCCAGGACCAGTACTCGCCGGTGTAGGCCAGGGCCGCGCCGACGCGTCCGGCCATCCGCAGGCCGTCGCCGTGCTGGACCGGCGGCGTCACCGGATGGGTGAGCGGCCCGGACAGCAGCTGCGCACGCAGGACCGGGTCGTGTTCGAAACCGCCGGAGGCGAGCACGACGCCGCGGTCCGCGCGCACGGAACGCAGCGGGTCGCCGGTGCGCACCCCGGTGACCCGCCCGCCGCCGTCGCGGACCAGCTCGGTCGCTCGACAGTCCCGGATGAGGTGAACACCCGCCTTCCGGCAGCCGTGCAGCAGGCCGACGATGAGGCCGGCGCCCAGCGTCACCACCCCGGCGGACAGGCGCTGTGCGATCAGCTCCATCGGCGGCGGCCCGCCGGCGAACAGGTGGGTTTCCATCGCCTCCTGATTGGTCAGCACCGGCGCGAAAAACGGTACGGGCCACACCAGTTCGGACAGCTCGCCGAGATCACCGAGGTCCTGCGGCGCCACCTCGACGTGCCGGGCGGTCTTGCCGCCGGGCAGCTCGACGAAGGTGTCCGGATAAGACGGCACCGGAGTGAACCGGATCGGCGAGTGCTCCTCGAGGAAACGCACCACCTCGGGCACGGTCCGCACGAACGTCTCCACCAGGGTGTCGTCGCGTCCGGGCGCCGCGGTCCGGCAGTAGGTCAGCGCCTCCTCGGCCGAGTCGGCGAAGCCCGCCTCGATCATCCGATGGTTGGCCGGGGCCCACACCTGTCCGCCGGACACCGCGGTGGATCCACCCCAGCGCGCCGACGCCTCCAGCACCACCACCTCGGCGCCTCCGTCGGCCGCGGCCAGCGCCGCCGCCAAACCGGCCGCGCCGGAGCCGATCACCACCACGTCCGCTTCGATCATGACTCTCTCCTCGCCTATTTGCGTATAAGTACACAAAATAGGCGAGGAGCTTGTCAAGAGTGCGAAATCAAGCCCTCTAGCAGCGCGTTCAGCCCGAAGTCGTAGGTGTCGAAGGCGTGCGGCCACGCATCCCCGAGCGCGGCGACGGCCGGGGTCCGCGCCGGGTCGGCGGCGGCGATCATCTCGGACTGGAAGCGCGGGCGATCCAGCGCCGCGGTGGTGCGCTCGGTGGCGATGCGAATGGTCAGCACGCCGACCGTGTACTGCCACACGGTTCGATACGCGGCACCCGCCTGAACCACGGTGAGCCCGGCGGCCATGAACGCCTGCAAGATCTCCTCGAGCAACCACAGAATCGATCGGCCGGCCAGGTCACCGCTGGCGAGCACGCCGACCAGCCACGGACGCGCGGCGAGTTCGTCGTGCAGGAATCGCCAGAGCAACCGCAACCGCTGTCGCGGCTCCGCGGGCAGTTCCGGGCGTTCGAGCGCGGCCGCGGCGCGGTCGAGCAGCAACAGCAGCAGCTCGTCCTTGTCCCGGACGTGCCGGTAGATCGCCATCGGCGAGCTGGACAGGCGCTCCGCGACGGCCCGCATGGTCAGCGCGTCGATCCCGGCGGACTCGACGATTTCCTGCGCGACCAGAAGGATCGCGTCCTGCGAGAGCCTGGCCGGGCGTCCGCGGCGCCGCACCGATTCGTTCATCTTCGCAGTCTGACAGCCGGCGGCCCAGGCGCCGGCGACCCGAGCCCGGTTCCACGATCACGAACGGCCGGCCGGCGCTCGGTAGGGTGCCGGGATGGCGAAAATCGGCTTTCTCGGGGTGGGTCGGATGGGGTCGGGGATGGCGGCGCGCCTGCTGGCCGCCGGGCACGAGGTGGCCGTGTTCAATCGGTCGGCCGGCAAAGCGGCGGAACTGATTTCGGCCGGGGCGGTGGGCGCGGCGACGCCGCGGGCGGCGGCGGACGGGGCCGACGCGGTCATTTCGATGGTGGCCGATGACGAGGCATCACGAGCGGTGTGGCTCGGTGCGGACGGCGCGCTGGCCGCGGACCTCGCGCCGGGCGCGTTCGCGGTGGAATGCTCGACGATCTCCCGGCCGTGGGTGTTGCGGCTGGCCGAACAGGCCGGCGCGCAGGGACTTCGATTCCTCGACTCCCCCGTCACCGGGTTGCCGTCGGCGGCGGCGGCAGGCAGGTTGACCCTCTTCGTCGGCGCCGAGCCCGCCGATCTCGACGCCGCCCGGCCGCTCCTGGAACCGCTGTGCACCAACATCATTCACTTCGGCGCGGTCGGCGCGGGCACCGCGTACAAGCTGGTGCAGAACCTGTTCGGTTCCATCCAGATCGCGGCGACGGCGGAGGCGCTGCGGGTCGCGGAGCTGGCCGGACTCGACCTGGCGACCGTTGTCGACACCCTCGCCGGCAGCATCTCCGGGAGCCCCAACGTGGCGCGCGTCGGCCGCTTGATGCTCGACGGCGTGCACGACCGAGATATCGCCTTCACCGGCACGCTGCGCCTGAAGGACACCCGCATCGGCGTCGAGTTGTCCGATGACGTGCACGGACCGGCCGCGCTGGGCCATGCCGCGCACGACGTCTTCCGCCGGCTCGTCGACGGCGGTTACGGCGAACTCAACGAGACCAAGATCATCGACCTGCTCCGGGAATGAGGTCTCGCTAGCGGCTGCTGGCGTCCGGGCGCATCGGCGGGCAGACCCCGCCGGGCGTGGTGTTCAGCTCGAAGTGCCACCACTCGTTGTCGTACATCCGGCACAGGCCCCAGCGGGTTCCGTTGGCCTCCAGCCACTGCGCCCCTTCGCGCGGGCCGACGTCGACCGCCTTGCCCGACACGTGGGTGGATTCCTCGGGCGGCAGCACCCACCGGCGCGCCACATCCGGGCTGCCGTAGGTGGCCAGTCCGTTGTCCCACAGCTGCTGCTGTTCGCCGGGCGTGCGATACCCGGAGGTGATCGACAGCGGCACGCCCTGCGCGTGCGCCTCGGTCTCGGCCAGCGTGTACGCCACCGCGAGCCCCGGCTCCAACCCCTCGGTCCCGGCCGCCGACCCCAGCGCCTCCCGCTGATCGATCACCACACCCTGCTCGGCGGCCGCCGCCTGCGGCGCCATCAAACCCGTCGCGACCAGCGCGGGCAGCACCGCCACCGGTAGCCCGAGCGCCATTCGATTCCGCACACCACTCCGCAACACCATGTCGGCGATGGTAACGGCCGAGGTCGGCGACCACCGAAGTCGCCGCCGACACTCAGAGATCGAGCTCGATTCGAAGCTTCGAGGACAGGCTCTCCATGGTCTCGGCACTCAGCTCGCCGAGCGGCCCGGACAACCACGGCCGATAGGTGCTGGTGATCAGGTCGGCCCTGACCCACCCCGCCACCGGGTCGGCGCAGCCGAGCTCGACCGCGACCATCGACTGCGGGTCCAGGCATTCGACCGGCGCGGTCAGCACCCGGACACGCTCGTCGGGCAGGCGGTAGTCCGCCGAAACGATCACCCGGTACGGCGTGCGCGGATCGTTCTCGCGGGAAGGGCGGTCACGCTCGAACTCGTAGACCTCACCCCGCCTCATGCGCGCGGGCCACGACGCGTCTCGGCGTCGGCGTCCGCCGCGTGTAGCCCGGCCAGCTCCGCCTCTGCCACTTCGAGGTCGTGCATGCCGAGGGTGCGGTCGCGGGCCGCAGAGCGGATGGCGTCTTGGTACAGCATCCAACTGTGTGCGCAGCGGGCGAAATAGGGCGACAGCTGCATCCCGGCGGCGGCGGCGCCCTGCTGCAAATCCGCGAGCACCGCCTCATCGACCGTGAGTGTGATCTTCCGTGTCGCCATACGCTTCACCATACCACCGGCCATACCATGAGCCGTCGGCGTTGGTTGCCACACATCAGTCACATTCGGTGCCGACACCCGGCGCCGTGGATGGGTTGACGAGGAGTCATAGTCGATAGGCATGGCCCATGCTTACCCGAAACCCCTTGCGTGGCAAATGCTTCATCCACAAGGAACGGGAGTTATCCACAATCTATCCCAGTGCTGTGGATCACATATTCGACGGTCTGCTACCAGTCCGATTCGCGAAAATTGCGGTGGTTTCCACAGTTTCACGACCGTACCGGTCGCGCCCAGATCCCCCGATCCGGCCGCGGACGGCACCCCGGGCTGCAGGGAGGGTGTTCGTCCGCGGGCCGAGCGGTTTGTGCACAGGCGGCGAAAGTGTCCACATTTGCTCCCCATCGATGTGAACAGCCACTACAACGGACAATTCGGCTACGGCACCGGACAATTCGGCGGTATCACTCGCGCAGCGGAGTGACCAGGGTGAGGTAGTCGCGCTCGGCGACCGAGGCGCGCATCGGCGCCGGACGGCGAATCGCCTCGGCCGCTGCACGATTGCGCCCGATCCGCTCGATGATCTCGCTGCCGTGGTCGCGCGCGTAGTCGATGGCGATCTTGATCTTGGTGGAGTGCAGGCTGGATTTCGCGCTGAGCACCTCGATGCGGCGCTCGACCGGGCCGTCCAATTCTTGTAGGCGGGCAACGACTTCCCACACGTCCGGACCCGCGACCAGCGCGGCGCGCCGGTCATTCATCGGCCCGCGGAACACGATGCCGGGATGATCGAGCTGATCGACGCCCTCCCGGATGAGGCGGTCGAGCAATGCGGTAGATGTTGTCCCCTCGCGCGCGGCACGTGCGGCCAGCCGGCGGCTGGCGGATTGCGAGAGACGCAGCGTTGACGTGATAACCCTGGACGTACTCATTGCCCTCCTCGACCTTCAATGGCATCTGCGATGAACGGCACCCTTGGAATCAACGATGTACATCGCTAAGGGTGCCTCGCGAACCCGCGGCATCACCCCGGCGATCGGGGTGACATTCGGGTGTCCGCACAAAAGCCTCCACGAAAATCGAACGTCCAGCTCAGGCCCCATACTCGCCGCCCAGCGGCCGCGAAATCGGGTGCCTCGGGGCCCGGCGCGGCGGGCCTTCCGGCCGAGAGACAGCAACCCCGACCGGCGACGGCGATCCGGTCCGGCGACCTATTCCGGCCGGAAGCGAACCACGGCCGACCACGGGTTGCGCGGGGGCTTGCCCGGGTCGGGCTGCGGGAGGTAGCTGAACGGTCGCAGATACCAGGGGGCTCGGCGCAGTCTGCGCGCGTGCACGAGCAGGTTCGCGCTGTCGACCGGCTGCCAGCCGAGCTTGCCGAAGAAGGCGAGGCCGTCGGCCGGATCGAACTTCATCGGCGCGTTCTCGAACATCGCACTGGTCCGCATGCGATCCATCCGGAACGCGAGATCGGCCATCCACCAGGCGATTTCCGGCCTGGTCAGCGCGCGGGCCAGGCCGGAGACGGTCGCCTCGTCGAGGTAGAACAGCAGGCCCTCGGTGAGCACCAGCGCCTTGGTGGCGGGGACACCGGCCGGTCCGAGCGGGCCGAGCGCCTCGTCCAGGAACGCGTCCCGCGCCGAGGGGTCGGCGAGATCGACTGCGCGCCGGATCAATACGCCGCGCGGGGTCTCCCCTGCCAGCGCCCGCTCCTTCTCCGCCAGCAGCTCGGGCAGATCCGCCTCGACCCAGACGAAACCGGCGGGCAGCGCGAGCCGGTACGGGCGGGTGTCCAGCCCGGCCGCCAGGTTCAGCACGCGGTCGCAGCCCTCGGCGATCGACTTGGCGATCAGGTCGTCGATGAGTGCGGTCCGAGTGACCACGGACCAGCCGTTGCGCATGATGCGCGGCGCCCGGTCGACGATCGTGTGCCCGTGTTCGCCGGCCAGCCGATCGGCCAGCGGATCCTGGAACAGCGCGTCGGGGCGCGCGGTCTCGCGCGCCCGGTACGCGGCCACCCAGCGAGCGGTGTCCGACACATTCGAGATCGATGCTTGCCCTCCAGCCATGCGGCCCAGTCTGGCACGACCCGTTCGCCCAGCTGAGCGGAGCGACCTGGCACAATTCGGAACGCTTTCGCTCCACACCGGTAACGAGATCCACGGTGTGCGCGACTCAGCTATCACAACCAACAAACACACAGTGGATAATTCAGCAGTCACAACAGATTACGGTTGCCCGGCGCCGGAATCTCATGGAAAGAAGCAAGCAGATCAACCGTCGTCAGCCCCGAGGCCAGGACCGCAAGCGCCCGCTGTGGATGCTCGGCCTGATCGCGCCTATGTGTGCACTGCTCCCCTCGCAGCTCGTGCTGCACACCGGCGCGCCGGTGTTCTGGTGGATCGGCCCGATCATCGTGCTGATCGTCATCCCGGTGCTGGACTGGGTGGTCGGCGAGGACGGCGCCAACCCGCGCGAAGAGGATTACGAGTTGCTCTCCGGGGACCGCTACTACCGCTGGTGCACCTATCTTTTCCTGCCGATCCAGCTGTTCGGGCTCGGCATCGCGAGCTACCTCTGGGCCGGGGACGAACTCACCGTCGTGGACAAGCTCGGCTTGGCCGCCACGCTCGGCTTCGTCAGCGGCATCGGCATCAACGCCGCGCACGAACTCGGGCACCGGGTCGAGCACCTGGAACGCTGGCTGGCGAAAATCGCCCTCGCCCAATCGGGTTACGGCCACTTCTTCGTCGAACACAACCGCGGCCATCACGTGCGGGTCGCGACGCCGGAGGATCCGGCCAGCGCCCGGCTCGGCGAATCGCTGTGGGAGTTCCTGCCGCGCAGTGTGAGCGGCGGTTTCCGCTCGGCCATCCGGCTCGAACGCGAGCGGCTCGCGCGCAAGGAGCGCGGCTGGTGGGACATCGACAACCACATCCTGCAGGCGTGGGCGATGACCGCGGTGCTGTTCGGCACCCTGGTCGCGCTGTTCGGCTGGCACATCCTGCCTTGGCTCGCGCTGCAGGCCGTGATCGGCATCGCGCTGCTGGAGACGGTGAACTACGTCGAGCACTACGGCCTGCTGCGCGCCCGCCGCAGCAACGGCCGCTACGCCCGCTGCTCGCCGCGCGACAGCTGGAACAGCGACCGCCTGGTCACCAACATCTTCCTGTTCCACCTGCAGCGGCACAGCGACCACCACGCCAATCCTGGACGCCGGTACCAAACCCTGCGCAGCTCCGCCCAGGCGCCGCAACTGCCTGCGGGTTACGCGACGATGGTCGTGCTCGCGGCCATCCCCCCGCTGTGGCGCATCGTGATGGACCACCGCGTGCTCGCCCACTACGACGGCGACCGCACCCTGGCCAACGTCCAACCGGCCAAGCAGGGCCGGCTGCGCGCCACCCTGGCATACCGACGGGCAACCGGCTGATCGTCGCGCCGCACGCGACGATCAGCCGGGTACGTCAGACCCGTTCCGCCGAGCGGGTACGCACGCGCAGCGCGATCGGCTTCTGCGTTTCGGCGAAGAAGTCGTTGCCCTTGTCGTCCACGACGATGAACGCGGGGAAGTCCTCGACCTCGATCTTCCACACGGCCTCCATGCCGAGTTCGGGGTATTCGAGGACCTCGACGGACTTGATGCAGTCGAGGGCAAGGCGGGCGGCGGGGCCGCCGATCGAGCCGAGGTAGAAGCCGCCGTGCTCGTGGCACGCCTTGGTCACCTGGGCGGAGCGGTTGCCCTTGGCCAGCATGACGTGCGAGCCGCCGGCCGCCTGGAACTGGTCGACATAGGAGTCCATCCGGCCCGCGGTGGTCGGGCCGAACGAGCCGGAGGCGTACCCCTCGGGCGTCTTGGCCGGGCCCGCGTAGTAGACGGCCATGTCGCGCAGGTACTGCGGCATCGGTTCGCCGGCGTCGAGCCGCTCCTTGATCTTGGCGTGCGCGATGTCGCGGGCGACGACCAGCGGTCCGGTCAGCGAAAGCCGGGTCTTCACCGGGTATTTCGACAACTCCGCGCGAATCTCCGACATCGGCCGGTTCAGGTCGATCCGCACCACGTCGCCGCCGAGGATCGAATCGGTCTGCTCCGGCAGATAGTGCGCGGGTTCGCGCTCGAGCTGCTCCAGGAACACGCCCTCGGCCGTGATCTTGGCCAGCGCCTGCCGGTCGGCCGAGCAGGACACCGCGATGGCCACCGGGCAGCTGGCGCCGTGCCGGGGCAGCCGCACCACGCGCACGTCGTGGCAGAAGTACTTACCGCCGAATTGCGCGCCGATGCCGAAGGATTGGGTGAGCTTGAAGACCTCCTCCTCCAGCTCCAGATCCCGGAATCCGTGCGCGGCGAGCGATCCCTCGGTGGGCAGGTTGTCCAGGTAGTGCGCGGACGCGTATTTGGCCGTCTTCAAGGCGAATTCGGCGCTGGTGCCGCCGATCACCACGGCGAGGTGATAGGGCGGGCAGGCCGCGGTGCCGAGCGAGCGGATCTTCTCGTCCAGGAACTCCAGCATGCGCGTGGGGTTCAGCACGGCCTTGGTCTCCTGGTACAGGAACGACTTGTTCGCCGAACCGCCGCCCTTGGCCATGAACAGGAACTTGTACGCCGGATGCGCGAGATCGCCCGGCGTGGAATACAACTCGATCTGCGCGGGCAGGTTGGACCCGGTGTTCTTCTCGTCCCACATGGTGATCGGGGCGAGCTGGGAATAGCGCAGGTTCAGCTTGGTGTAGGCGTCGTAGACGCCGCGGCTGATCCATTCGGCGTCGTCCACGCCGGTCAGCACGCCCTCGGACTTCTTGCCCATGACGATCGCGGTGCCGGTGTCCTGGCACATCGGCAGGATGCCGCCCGCGGAGATGTTCACGTTCTTGAGCAGATCCAGCGCGACGAAGCGGTCGTTGCCGCTGGACTCCGGGTCGTCGATGATCTTGCGCAGCTGCGCCAGGTGGGTGGGCCGCAGGTAGTGGCTGATGTCGTGCATCGCCTCCGCGGTCAGCAGGCGCAGCGCCTCTGGCTCGACCCGCAGGAAGGTGCGCCCGCCGGCCTCGAAGGTGTGCACGCCCTCGGTGGTGAGCAACCGATACGAGGTGTCGTCCGCGCCGATCGGCAGCAGGTCTGAATAGCGAAAGTCCGGGGCGGCCACGGGAACGCACTCCTTCGGGCGGGGGCAGGGCTGGTCACAGGCACAGCGAGCGTATCCACCCGGCTACGTCACACACTGGTTAGGCAAGGCTTATCTCTAGCAGTTGACACAAAAGGTTGCACGTTCAACCCCGGGGGTGCTACCTGTCGTTCCACACAAAAGCGTTAGGACGTCCAAGCGTCCCAGCGCCGCGACAACCGTCGCGCGACACACAACGACGCGCGACAATGTATGAACGCCAGAGTTTGGAGCGCTATCGTGACCGATCCCCATTGGCTCGATGACGTCGAAATGCGCGCCTGGGTGGGCTTCGTGCGCACCCGCGACCTCATCGCCGCGGCGGTCGGGCGAGACTCGACGCGCGAATCGAATCTCACCTATGTCGAATACTCGGTGCTGGCCTTCCTGAGCAAGACCCCGGAGCACCGCTGTACCTTCGCCGAGCTCGCCGCGCAGCTCGAGTGGTCGCAGAGCAGGCTTTCGCATCAGATCACCCGGATGGAGAAGCGCGGACTCGTTGTCCGCGAACCGATCCCCGACGACGCGCGCCGCACCGCGGCCCGGCTGACCCCGCGCGGCGCCGAGGTACTGACCGGTGCCGCGCCCGCGCACGTGGTCAGCGTGCGCAAGCACATGATCGACATCCTCGACCGGCAGCAACTGGCCGCGCTCGCCGATATCTACGACACCTTGCTCGCGCATCATCGACAAACGCCGAGCGAGAACTGACCGCTCAGGCGGAGGCGCTCGCCGCCTCCCGGTGCGATTCGGCCGTCGATTCGCCTGCCCCACCGCGTGTTTCGAGATGGCCGGCGGGCAGGCCGAGCGCGCGCTCGAACCCAGCGGGCACCACGAGATCGCCGCGATCCAGTTCGGCGACGCTGGTCTTGCGCAGGCCCAGCAGCGCCGAATCGATTCCCCCGCGCAGGATGTCGAGGACGTTCTCCACGCCCGCCTGCCCGTTCGCGGCCAGTCCCCACAGATACCCGCGCCCGATCATCACCGCGCGCGCACCGAGCGCGACCGCCTTGACCACGTCGCTACCGCGCCGGATGCCACCGTCGAGCACCACCTCGATCTGCGACCCCACCGCGTCGGCCACCGCGGGCAGCGCCCGGATGGCCGCCGGCGTCCCGTCCAGGTTGTTTCCGCCGTGGTTGGACACCGAGATCGCGGCGACGCCGGCATCGACCGCACGCAGCGCGTCGTCCACCCGGATGACGCCCTTGAGCAGCACCGGGCCGTCCCACTGGTCGCAAATCCATTGCACGTCCGCCCAATCCGGCGGCGGCGTGCCCATCCATTCGCCGTAGGCGCCGAAGAACCCGGGTGCCGGGCCGTCGCCGATGGCCATGTTCGGCGCGGTGAGATCCGGGATGTGCCCGGACTTCGCATAGGTGGCCAGCCAGCGTGGCCTGGCCAGGGTCTGCGGCGCGAACTTCAGCATGGTGCGCAGGTCGAGCTTCTCCGGGATGACCGGGCTCCCCCAGTCCCGGCCGTGCGAGAACGACCAGTCCAGGGTCAGGATCAGCCCCACCGCGCCGGCCGCCTTCGCCCGCGTCATCCGCTGCAGGATCTCGTCTTTGCTACCGCACCAGTACATCTGGAAGAAGGTCGCCGGATTGGCCGCGATGACCTCTTCGATCGGCTTGCTGGCGAACGAACTGAGCCCCATCGCGATTCCGCGCGCGGCGGCCGCACGGGCCACGGCCACTTCACCATCCGGGTGCACGGCCTGCACTCCGGTCGGCGAGATCATGACCGGCATCGAAAGGTGCTGCCCGAGAACGGTGGTCGACTGGTCGCGGGTGCCGATGGCGCCGGCGACGTGCGGGGCGAAACCGAGTTCGGTGAACGCCTGCTGGTTGTCCTCGATCGTCTGGCCCCGCTCGGAGCCGGCGATCAGCGCGCCGTACACCGACTTCGGCAGTCTCTTCTTCGCACGCCGCTGCGCTTCGGCAACGGTTTCGAACCACGGATTCATGGTCGGAGGGTCCTTTCGGGAGCGGCTACCGGCCACCACAGCCGGGTTCGGTCGAGCAGGTCGATGGTCAAGTGGTCGAGCAGCGCGGCGCCCTCCTCGGCGCCGGCGCCGGTGGGATCGCCGAGCACGCCGTTGGCGCTGACCGAGCGCACCCCCGCGCCGCGCAGCAACGGCATGAGCTCGGCGAGCGGCCGGACATCGCCGGGTTCGGCGCGGTCGAGCCGCACCCGGTCCGGGGTGAGCGCAAGTTGCACCGCGGTTTCGGCGCGGCCTGCGTGCAGATCGCCCTGGTAGCGCGGCAGATACACGCGCACGTCGCGGGATTCGCCGCGCAGCAGCGTTTCCGCGCGCCGCAGCGGTTCGAGGTTGCCGCCGTGCCAGTTGACCAACAGGATGCGGCCGAAGGTGTCGGTCGCCGAGCGGCACAGCTCGACCACCAGCAGTTCCAGCGCGGCCTGCCCGATGGACAGGGTGCCGGGGAAGCCCGCGTGCTCACCGCTGGCGCCGTACGGGATGGCCGGTGCGACAAGCACATCCGGCCGGGCCGCGGCCAGCCGCGCGCACAGGGCCGTGGCGATGTCGGTATCGGTGGACAGCGGCAGGTGCGGTCCGTGCTGTTCGGTCGCGCCGATCGCCACCGCGAGAATCGCGTCCGCGGCCGCCCGCTCCCCGGCCTCCGGCCAGGTGAGATCGGCCACCGCGCGGGCCGGATCGCCCGGCCCACCGCTGTGGTCTGCGACACCTTCGAACATATCCGGAGATTATCGTCAGTCACTGACATAATCAATAGCCGTGCCAGCCAGGACCACCCGCGGCCGCCCGCGCGGGACCAGCAAACGCGAACTCGAACTGATCGCCATGCGACTGTTCACCGAGCAGGGCTTCGAGGACACCACCGTCGAGCAGATCGCCGCCGCCGCCGGGATCAGCGGCCGCACGTTCTTCCGCTACTTCCCCACCAAGGCGGAGGTGCTCTGGTACCAGTTCGATGACGAAGTCGCCGCTCTGCGCACCGCCTTCGCCGAAGTGCCCGACGATGTTCCGATGATGACCGCGGTGCGCCGAGTCGTGGTGAACGCCAATCGATATCGGGCCGAGGACGTGCCCGAGCTACGCACCCGCATGCAACTGGTCGCCACCATCCCGGCGCTGGCCGCCACCGCGGGCGCGCACTACGACGCCTGGGAACGCGCGGTCAGCGACTTCGCCGCCCGGCGGCTCGGCGAGCCGGACAACGCCGTGATCCCGCTGGCCGTCGGACGCACCACCCTGGCCGCGGCCCGCGCCGCGTTCGACGCCTGGCTGGCCCGCGCCGACGCCGATCTCACCGTCTATCTGGAGGAGGCGCTTCGCGGACTGGAACGCGGATTCGCCCCCGAGCCATGAATCGCAGGCGAACAACCGGCAGGTTTCATCCGCAACCCAGCTGGGGTATGACTAGGCTCGGTGTCGGCCTCACGGCCGAGACGCACGATGATCCCGACTCAAACCGTCGAAAGGGGCAGGAGTTTCCATGTCCGAGGTGTCCATGAGCCTTTCGGCGGATTCGCTGACCGCGGGACCGGTCGACAACCTGCTTCCGCAGCTGGTCGAGCATCTGCGCCAGAACCGCACCGCGCTGCGTGAGGAGTGGGCTCGCCGCATCACCGACGCTCAGCTCCTGACCGCGATGACCCCGGAGGAGATCTTCTCCGAGGCGACCTCCGTCTACGACAACTACGTCGAGGTGCTCGAGACCGGTAGCGTCGAGGCGCTGCAGGCCTACGCCCGCGATCTGTCCGAGCGCATCATTCCGCGGGGCGTCGAAACCGACGAGGTGCTCGGCATCGTGCTGCTGCTGCGCGACGTGCTGGCCCGCTCGCTGTTCGAGAAGTACCAGGCCGACTTCCAGTTATTGAACGCGGTACTCGACGCGTACGAACCGGCGGCCAACCGCATCGCCAACACCGTGGGCGTCTCCTTCGTCCAGGAGCGCGAGCGCGTCATCCGCCAGCAGCAGGAGGCGATCCGCGAGCTGTCCACCCCGGTTCTCCAGGTGCGTGAACAGTTGCTCATCCTCCCCATCATCGGTGTGCTGGACAGCCAGCGCGCTCGCCAGCTCACCGAACAGCTGCTGCGCGCGATCCGGGCCAACCGGGCCAAGGTCGTCGTCATCGACATCACGGGTGTGCCGCAGATCGACTCGACCGTGGCCAACCACCTGGTGCAGACCGTCGACGCGTCCGGCCTGATGGGTGCGAACGTGATCATCACCGGTCTGTCCTCGGAGATCGCGCTGACCCTGGTCACCATCGGCCTGGACCTGTCCAAGATGAACGCGGTCGGTGACCTCCAGGGCGGTATCGAGGAGGCCGAACGTCTGCTGGGTTACGAGGTTTCCCGAGTCGCCGAACGGGTTACCGAACGCGACGGCCGCTAGATCAGGGCGGGCAGATGCCGGTACCGATTCTCAAACAGGGCACCTATCTCATCGCGTCGGTTCAATCAGCGTTGACCGACGCGGATACCGAACGCCTGCAGGACGACCTGATGAAACAGGTCAGCAAATACCGGGCACACGGCATCATCGTCGATGTCACCGCGATCGACATCATGGATTCCTTCGCGGCGAGATCGTTGCGTACCATCGCGCACATGACGCAGCTGCGCGGCGCCGAAACGGTGATCGTCGGGCTGCAGCCGGAAGTCGCGTTCGCGATGGTGCAATTGGGGCTGACGTTCGAGGACATGCACACCGCCCTCGATCTCGAAGAGGGTCTGGCCTGGCTGAACAAGAAGACCGCCTCCCCACGCCAGCGGGATGGTCGTGACAGTGGCCGCTGAGAACCTGGTGATTGCGGTCAGAGTGTCGGGCGACATCGTGATCGCACGTCAGGCAGGCCGCGAACTGGCAGCGAAGCTCGGATTCACACTGACAGACCGCACCATGATCTCCACGGCGATCTCCGAAATCGCCCGCAACATCACCAGTTACGCGGGCAGCGGCGAGATCCGCCTGATGGTCGACGACCGCGAGGGCAGACAGGCGCTGGTGGTGCAGGCCGAGGACCAGGGGCCCGGCATCATCGACATCCCCCGCGCGCTCGAGGACGGCTATTCGACCGGGCGCGGACTTGGACTCGGTCTCCCCGGCGCGCGCAGGCTGATGGATCGGCTGCTCGTCGATTCCGCGCCTGGCAAGGGCACGTTGGTGGAGATGTGGAAGTGGGTACCCAACGGTGCATGAAGACGGGTTCATCGGCCGAATCGAGTGGGCGGTGGCCGGTCGCGCACTCCCCGGCCAGCGCGTCTCCGGTGACCGCGGCCTCATCCTCGACACCGGTGGCGGCACCGTCCTTTTCGCCGTCCTGGACGGGCTCGGCCACGGTGCGCCCGCGGCCGACGCCGCCGACCGGGCCGCGCAAGTGCTCTCGGAGAACCGCGCCGAACCCTTGGACGTCCTGATGGTGCTCTGTCATCGGGCCATGGCCGATACCCGCGGCGCCGCGGTCTCGCTCGCGCTGTTCGATCCGAGCGACACGGTGCGCTGGCTCGGCGTGGGCAATGTCGAATCCCGTGTGCTCACCGTGAGTCCCGCCGGCCTGGCCGTCCGCGCGACCATCCTGCTCACCGCGGGGATCGTCGGCTATCGACTACCGCAGAACCTGCAACCGCAGACCATTCACGTGCGCCCCGGCGACCTGCTGCTGATGTCCACCGACGGCATCGTCACCGAGTCCGCCGACGCGATCGACCTGTCCAAGTCGACCGCGGACATCACCGCCGACATCCTCGGCAAGCACGCCAAGGACACCGACGACGCACTGGTGCTCGCCGCCCGCCACCGCGGCTCGGCGCAGGGCCTCGCGTCATGAGGGGCCGGGCGCTATGACGGCATTGGCCGAGTTCCTCGACGAGTACGCGAAAGCGCTACGGCGGCACCTGGATTCACCGACGCAGGCGACCCTGGCCGAAGGGTACGAGCTCGGCAGGCAGGCGCTGGTCGAGGGCATCAGCCTGCTCGATCTCAACGAGAACCACTTCCGGGTGGTGCAGGCCGCCGAGCACGACGCCGGCCTCGGCGAACGGGATTCCCGGCTGGCCGAGTCGGCACTGGAGTTCCTGCTGCAAACCCTGGCCGCCCTGGACATCGCTACCCGCGGCTACCTCGACGGGGTCGGGCGCTACGAGCAACAGCGCACCCGCGCGGACGATCTGGCCGGCCGCGACGCCTTCCGCACCGCGCTGGTGGAGTCGCTGCAGGACGGCTTCTTCGTCGCCGACTCGCAGGGCGCGATCATCGAGGTCAACTCCGCGTTCGGCGCGTTGACCGGTTACGGCGCCGCGGACGTGCCCTACCCGCTACCGCATCCGTGGTCCATGCCGGAGGGGCCGCGCTATCCCGATCTCGGCACGGAGGCACTGCGCTTCGTCATTCCGATCCGGCACCGCGACGGGCGCTCGCTGTGGCTGGCGGTGAGCACCAGCGCGCTGATCAAGCCGGAGAACAACGAACGCATCTTCGTCGGCACCATTCGCGACGTCACCGCCGAGCACGACGCGCAGGCCCGCGATCAGGCCGCGTCCCGGCTGGCCACCGCGGTGGGCGCGGCGACCAGCGTGGTCGAGGTGCTCGCGGTCGGACTCGACGAACTGCGGCGCACGGTCGGCGCGCAGACGGCCGTGGTGTCGGTCTGGCCGAGCAGGCACGTCGAGCCGGAGGTGTACGTCTCCGGCGCCGAGGGCGCCGACGGCCCGGAGAACGCCGAATTGGACGCGCGCGCACGGGCGATGCTCGATCGGGCCAGGCGCAGACCCGGCCGCAGCCTGTTCGCGATCCCGGAGGGGGCCGACAGCTCCGAGGGGATCGTCGCGCCGCTCGGCGAAACCGGTGACGCCGCACTGTGGTTGCGCTTCGCCGCGCCGCGCGCGATCAGCGCGGCCGACTGGACCCTGTTCTCCCTGCTGATCGGGCACCTGAGCCTCGCGGTGCAGCGGGCGCGCAACTTCGATCAGGCCCGCTCGACCTCGCTGACCCTGCAACGCGCCATGCTCGGCCCGATCGAACTGCCGCCGCGGTTCTCGGTGCACTACGAGCCGGCGCTGCCGCCGCTGGAGATCGGCGGCGACTGGTACGACGTGGTCCCGTTGCGCGACGGCACCATCGGCGTCGTGGTCGGCGACTGCGTCGGCCGTGGCCTGTCCGCGGCCGTGGTGATGGGTCAATTGCGTACGGCCGCACAGGCTTTGCTGCTGCGCGGGGCCGGTCCGGCGCAGTTGCTCGCCGAATTGGACACCGTCGCGGCACGGATTCCCGGCGCGATGTGCACGACCGTGTGCGCCGCGGTGCTCGATCCGGTGCGCGGGCTGGTGCGCTACAGCAGCGCGGGGCACATGCCGCCGATCCTGGCCGATGTCGACTCGACCGGTCGCCTGCTGGAGGGTGGGCGGTCGTTCCCGCTGGCGACCTTCGAGACGCCGCGCCGCCCGGAGGCGACCACCGCGCTGACGCCGGGCTCGACCCTGGTGCTGTTCACCGACGGGCTCGTCGAACAGCGCGGCGTGGACATCGACGACAGCTTCGCCAAGATCGCCGACGTGCTCTCCGGGACCTCCGCCAAGCTGCCCCGCGAGGTGGCCGACGCGGTGCTCTCGCGCCTGCGGCCGGCCGCGGGTTACGACGACGACGTCGCCATGGTGGTGTACCGTCAGCCTCCCGCGCCGCTGCGCCTGGAGGTGCCCGCGCACGCGGATGAGCTTGCGGCCCTGCGCCGTACGCTCAAGGCCTGGCTGGCCGCCGCCGCGGTGCCGCACGATCTCGCCTCCGATCTGGTCGCCGCCACCAACGAGGCGTGCAGCAACAGCATCGAGCACGCCTACCGCAACGGCGCCGTGCCGACCGGGCGCCCGGAGAGCACCGACCGTTCGATGGGCCGCGTCGCCCGGTCGCTGCGCGACCCGTCCGGCGACGTCAACCGGGTCGAGCTGACCGCGACCTGCAACACCGAGACGGTGGTGATCACCGTCGAGGACGCCGGCAGCTGGAAACCCCGCTCGGCCGATCCCGGCTACCGCGGCCGCGGCATCGACATGATGCGCGCCCTCACCGAGGAACTCGACATCGACCACACCGGCCCCGGCACCCGCGTCCGGATGTCCGTCACCCTCCCCGCCATCACCTTCCCGGTAGCAAACCCGTTGCGCGGCACCACCCGCCGCATCACCGGCTGACCATTCCGCCGAATCCCTAGCGCGAGCGGACGACTCGCGCTCGCCGGGATCCGGCTGGCGACGCCGCTCGATCGGCTCACCGAATTCCGTAGCGGCGCTTGGCGACCCACGCACCGGCTCCGGCCAACGCCGCGTCGTTTTACCGCCAGCACCGGCCGGTCCGGGCACGGCATCGTGGTCGGCATGCATCGAGTCGTTGATCTGAAGGTTCTGTATTTCGGCACGCCGGTGGTGTTGATCGGCACCCGGAACCCGGACGGGACAGCGAATCTCGCGCCCATGTCGTCGGCGTGGTGGCTCGACGATCAGTGCATGCTCGGGATGAACACGGGATCGCAGACCTCGCGAAATATGGCGCGGGAGCGCGAGTGTGTGCTGAACCTGCCGTCGTCGAGCCTGGCGGCGGCGGTGGATCGGCTGGCGCTGCTGACCGGTTCGCCCGTCATGAGCCCGCACAAGATCGACAAGGGGTACCGGTACGAGCCGGACAAGTTCGCCGCCGCCGGGCTCACCCGGCTCCCCGCGGACCTCGTCGCGGCGCCGCGGGTCGCCGAGTGCCCGATTCAGCTCGAATGCGAGCTGTTGTCCGCCGCACCGTTCGGCGTCGACACCGGCGCCATCGCGCACACCGTGCGGGTGCTGCGCGCGCACGTGGCCGACGAGCTGATCATCCCGGGCACCGCGCACGTGGATCCGGCCGGCTGGGATCCGCTGATCATGAAGTTCTGCGAGTATTTCGGCGACGGCACCCAGTTGCGTCCGTCTCGGCTGGCCACCGCGTGGCAGATACCGAGCGCCGCGACCAGCCGTTGAGCAGATCCGCCGGTAACGCTCCGATTCTGAAGCGCCGCAACGGCAACTTCGACTCGCGTCCTACGGTAATGTCACACCTATGAACGCGCCTGGGTTGCGAATTCGCCGCTACTTGTGTGTGGTGGAGTTGTGACGAACACTTCCGGAGACGCGTATCCCCTCGCGGACACGATGACCACCACCGTCGCCGCCCAGGACGGCGCGACCGTCCTCACGGTGGCAGGCGAGGTCGACCTGGCGACGGCGCCGGCCCTGGAGAGCTCGATCGAGGCGATCCTGAACGGCAAGCCCGCGGCCCTGATCATCGACCTGAGCGCGGTCAGCTTCCTCGCCTCGGCGGGCATGGCCGTACTCGTCGCTACCCACCAGCGTGCGGGTGACTCGACCGCGATCGCCGTCGTCGCCGACGGCCCGGCCACCAGCCGCCAACTGAGAATGACCAATCTCGACCAGGTCTTCGCCGTGCACTCCACCCTGGAGGCGGCCCTCGCGGGCTTCCGCGACCGCTGATCCGACCGCGGCGCTCAGCCCAGATCGAGGTCGTCTCGAAGTGGGGCCAGGCGCTGCGGCCCGGGGGGCGTCCGGTTCGCCGGCCCGCCCCCGGCCGCCGCGGAGTCGTCCGCAGCCCGCTGATCGTCGAGCTCGGCACCCAGCTCATAGATGCGCCACGCCGCGTCGGACAGCTCCTCCGCGTCGGCGTCGGCGACACCGTGCCGACGGGCGACGTCCACCAGGCGCAACACGATCCGCGCGCGACGAACGAGCTGATCGAGCATGAATTCACACGTCTCGAGGTAGGCGTACGCACCCAGCAGCGCGAGTGGGCCGCGCAGGTCCGGATCCAGATCCGGGTTGTCCAGATACAGATCCACCATCAGCGCCACATCACCCCACTTCGGGGCGGTCGAATGGGTCAGCGCCGGGTCGAAACGCTCCGCCAGCGGCGCGGGCAACCGCCCCGACGCGATGAACGCGACCAAGCCAGGTGGCATCTCCGGTATGTCCAACATCGTCCTCGCCCGCAAGCCGAATCACTGATCGGCACCGCACCGCGGACCCGACCACGGCAGCCTACGGCGCGGCGAGCAAGCCGACAATGCTTGCCCGCCGGCCGCTTCGGCGAATCAGCAGAGTTCGCGCAGCTGCTCGATCAGCTTGACCCGGGCGGCCGGGGTGGCGGCCATCGGGAGCACGTTCAGCACGGTGACGCCGGCTTCGGCGAAGGCGGCGACCCGCTCCTTGACGTAGCTCGCGGGGCCGACCAGCGAGACGTCCCGGACCAGGGCGTCGGGGACGACCTTGGCCGCCTCCTCCTTCTTGCCCGCCAGATACAGCTCCTGGATGCGGTCGGCCTCCGCGCCGAAGCCGTACTTGGTGGCCAGCGCGTGATAGAAGTTCTTGCCCTTGGCGCCCATGCCGCCGATGTAGAGCGCGAGGTGCGGCTTCACGAATTCCAGCAGCGGCTCGACGTCATCGCCGATGGCCAGCGCCGGGCTCGCGTACACCTCGAGCGGGCCGAGCTGCGGATCCCGCTTGGCGAAACCGGCCTCGAGCGACTCGCCCCAGATCTTGTTCGCCTGTTCGGGCAGGAAGAAGATCGGCTGCCAGCCCTCGGCGATCTCGGCGGTCAGCTCGACGTTCTTCGGGCCGATCGCGGCGAGCAGCACCGGAATGCGTTCGCGCACCGGGTGATTGATCAGCTTGAGCGGCTTTCCCAGCCCGGTGCCCTGCCCAGCGGGCAGCGGGATCTGGTAGTACTTGCCCTGGTATTCGAGCTTCTCCCGCCGCCACACCTTGCGGCAGATCTCCACCAGTTCCCTGGTGCGTCCGATGGGCGCGTCGTAGGGCACGCCGTGGAAGCCCTCGATCACCTGCGGACCCGACGCGCCGAGGCCGAGGATGTAGCGGCCGTCGGAGACGAAGTCGAGGCCGGCCGCGGTCATCGCGGTCAGGCTCGGGGTGCGGGTGTAGATCTGCAGGATGCCCGAGGCCAGCTGCAGCCGCGTGGTCTTGGCCGCGAGGTAGCCGAGCGCGCTCACCGCGTCGTACGAGTACGCCTCGGGAACGAACACGATGTCCAGGCCGGCCTGTTCCAGATCGGCGACCTCCGCCGCCGCCTCTTTGAAACCGCCCGAGTAGTTGATGCCCAATCCGATCCGCATAGCACTCAACATAATGGCGACTACGGGCCGCCGCCGCACCGGACCGGTCCGGCAGGCGACGCCGACGGTCAAACCGGTAGCGTTGACCGCGCACTCCCCACCGCCGCCGCACCATGAAAGGCCACTGACCCGTGTCGCAGCCGAGCACCTCGTCCCAGGAAACCGCCTCCTCGTTCGGCGAGGCGACGCTCGCGCGGTACCTGGACGATCTGGCCGCCAAGATCCCCGCGCCGGGCGGCGGAGCCGTGGCCGCGCTGCATGCCGCGCAGGCCGCCGCGCTCGTCGCGATGGTGGCGCGCTACACGACCCGGGCCAAGGACGCCGACAACCGGCCGGTGGTCGACCGGATCATCGAGGCCGCCGACGCCGCCCGCGCCCGCTCGCTGGCCCTGGCCGACGCCGATGCCGCCGCGTTCACCGCGGTCGGCGCCGCCTACAAGCTGCCGAAGGACACGCCGGAGCAGATCGCCGAGCGCACCGCCACGATCAACGCCGCGCTGGTCGAGGCCGCGCGGGTGCCCGCCGCGGTGGTGGAC
Organism: Nocardia sp. NPDC056564; assembly: GCF_042793755.1. Taxonomy (NCBI): domain Bacteria; kingdom Bacillati; phylum Actinomycetota; class Actinomycetes; order Mycobacteriales; family Nocardiaceae; genus Nocardia; species Nocardia sp. NPDC056564. Next base: position 197,323 of record NZ_JBHTUR010000010.1, on the reverse strand, counting down.
GAGGCCGACGAGGTGCTCTCGCTGGCCACCGAGCTGTTCCCGATCGGCAACCCGAACGTGGTCACCGATATCGGCGCCGCCGCCGACGCCTGCCGGGCCGCGGCAGGCAGCTCGCAGCTCAATATCGAGATCAATGTCGCGTCGCTGCCCGCCGCGGCGGGCGACCAATTCGCCCCGGTTTTGCTGCGCATCGAGGAGCTCGTCGCGCGGGCCGACAGCCTGCATGCCGACGTGGTGCACGCGGTGCGCGGCTAGCCCCGGTTTCCGTAGCGCACGGCCGGGTATGTCGGCGGAAAGTCGCCGACCAAGCCGAGGAGGTAGCCGTGCAGATCGGATATAAGCTGGCCGCGGAGGCATTCGGACCCAAAGAGCTGATGCGCCAAGCGGTTCGGGCGGAATCCGCCGGATTCGACTTCGTCGAGATGAGCGACCACTATCACCCGTGGCTCGACGTGCAGGGGCATTCGCCGTTCGCGTGGACGGTGCTGGGCGCGATCGCGGCGCAGACCGAACGGATCGGCCTGGCGACCGGGGTGACCTGCCCGACCGTCCGCTATCACCCGGCGATCATCGCGCAGGCCGCGGCCACGCTGGCACTGGTCTCCGATGGCCGGTTCACCCTCGGCGTCGGTTCGGGCGAGCGGCTCAACGAACATGTGGTCGCGCGGGAGTTCCCGGACGCGCACCGGCGGCAGGAGATGCTGCGTGAGGCGCTGGAGATCATCCGGCTGCTGTGGCGCGGCGGATATCGCTCGTACGACGGGCGCTATCTGTCGCTGTCGGATGCGCGGGTCTTCGACCTGCCCGACGAACTGCCGGTCATCGCCGTCGCGGCCAGCGGACCGCCCTCGGCGCGCATCGCCGCCGAACTCGGTGACGGGCTGTTCGCCACCGAGCCGAAGGCCGAGATCGTCGAGCGTTATCAGGCGGCCGGCGGTACCGGACCGCGCTATGCGGAGGTCCCGATGGCCTGGGCGCCGGACGAGGAGACCGCCGCCAAGGCCGTGCTCGAGACCAGCCGCTGGGCGCTGACCGGGTGGAAGGTGATGAGCGAACTGCCCAACCCGGTCAATTTCGACGCCGCGTCCAAGACGGTGCGGATCGAGGATGTGGTGCAGCAGTTCGCCTGCGGTCCGGATCCGGCCCGCTATGTCGACGTGGCGCAGCAGTTCGTCGACGCGGGGTTCGATCACCTGGTCATGCAGAACGCCGGACCGGACCCCGACGGTTTCATCGACTTCTATCAGCAGGAGCTCGAACCCCGGCTCCGGCAGCTCACCCCGCGGCCCGCGGCCTGATCAGATCGGCGAATTCCACGCCGTCAGAACGATTTTGCCGCGCACCCGGCCGGATTCGCCGAGCTGATGCGCCTTGGCCACGTCGGCGAGCGGCAGCACCTGATCGACGGTGACGCGCAGGTGCCCGTGGTCGACCATGGTGGCGATCTCGCGCAGGGACACACCCGACGGTTCGACATAGAAGCGTTCGTAGCGCGGATCGGTGGCGTCGCCCGGATCGGTCGCGGAATCCGGGCCCTGCATGTCGAGGTAGCGCCCGTTCGGGCGGAGCACGCGCAGCGAACGCGCACCGTATTCGCCGCCGACCAGGTCGAGCACGACATCGATGTCACCGACCGCGTCGGCGAAATCGACTGCGGTGTAATCGATCACCTCATCGATGCCGAGTTCCCGCAGATACTCGTGGTTGCCGGCGCGGGCGGTGCCGATCACGTGCGCGCCCCGATGCTTGGCGATCTGCACCGCGAGATGTCCGACGCCACCGGCCGCCGCGTGCACCAGGACGCGCTGCCCCGCGCCGACGGCGGCCAGCGCCTGCCACGCGGTCGACGCGGCCACCGGCAACGCCGCCGCGTGGACGTGGTCCAGGCGCGCCGGTTTCAGCGCCAGCGTATGCTCCTGCGCCACCAGGTATTCGGCGTTCGCTCCGCCCATCACCATCCCGTGGACGGCATCGCCGCGCTGAAACCGTCCGGCCCCGGGCCCGAGCTCCTCGACGATCCCGGAGACGTCCAATCCCAGTGTCAGCGGCGGACTTCCGAGCACCGGCAGCTGTCCCGCGCGAACCTTCCGGTCCGCCGCGTTGACGCTGGTCGCGACGACCCGCACCAGCACCTCCCCCGGCCCCGGCCGCGGTTGATCCACCTCGGTCTGCTGCAGGACGTCCGGACCGCCGAATGCGCGTTGAATGATTGCCAACATGCCGACGATTCTGCGGCGACCTAGTATCTATTGGAAAGAAGGCACCTTAATGATCCCGAGGTACCCAATGGATACTGCCCCGCCTCCGACGCTGGTCGAGAGCTACCTGCACCAGTGCCCGGCGCGCGAGATCTTCGCCGTGCTCGCCGACAAATGGGTCCTGCTGGTCCTCGTGGTATTGCGCGACAGCGGGACTCCCGTCCGCTTCAACGATCTCCGCCGCCGCCTCGACGGCATCACCCAGAAGATGCTCACCCGCACCCTGCGCAACCTCGAACGCGAGGGCCTCGTCCACCGCGCGGTCTACCCGACCGTCCCGCCCAAGGTCGAATACTCCCTGACCGCCCTCGGCGAAAGCCTCGGCGTGATCAGCCAGGCCCTCGGCAATTGGTCGGATCAGCACCAACACCAAATCCTCGCCGCCCGAGCGGCTTTCGACGCCCGCCCGGCCCCGGAGCCGCTTCCCCGCTGATCGCACGCTCCGATGCGTTCAGGATCGGCGGGGAACGCTCGGATCGATCACTGACCTGCACGAACGTTCGTGCGAGCGGTGAATACCCGGGTTTGCGAGCAGAGGGGGCGGGTAGGCAACATAGGGAGGGGCATGGTGGTCGGTTACGACTGCGGCACGGCTGGGATCGATTCGTAGACCCGAATTGATCATGCGGCCTAAAATTTAGTTTGCTTGCCTACCCACCATCTCGAAGGGGTGGAGCTCATGAGAAAAGTCATCCGATATCTGTTCCTAATGATCTTGATCGCGGCAATGGCCGTGTTCTGGTCGGGAACGGCGACAGCGACGCTGATCGGAAACACCACAACAATCGGTCCGGTCGAATCGATCGGGCCCGCGGCCGGGCAGGTGGTTGGCGTGGCCCACCCGGTGACCGTCCGATTCGCCGCGCCGGTCGCCGATCGCACGAAAGCCGAGCGGAGTATCGATATCCGGGCCACGCAACCGTTGACCGGGACGTTCGCGTGGACCAGCGACCGGGAGGCGGTGTGGACGCCGACCGGCTTCCTGCCCGCCAATGCCAGGATCACCGTCGGCGTGGGCCACGCCCGCACCGAATTCGAAACCAACGCAGGCGTTTACGGGGACGGCGACATGTCGGCGCACACGTTCACGCTGACCGTCGGCGGCATACCGAGGACGATGCCCGCCTCGTACGGCAAGCCGAAGTACCCGACCCCGTCGGGCACCTTCCCCGTGCTGGAGAAGGCGCGCAGCGTCGTCTTCGACTCGCGCACCATCGGCATTCCGCTCAGTTCACCCGAGGGATATGTGATCAACGGTGAATTCGCCGAACGCCTCACCTGGGGTGGTGTTTACATCCACTCGGCGCCGTGGTCGGTCGAGGATCAGGGCAACGCGAATGTCAGCCACGGTTGCCTCAACCTGTCTCCGGAAAACGCCGAATGGGTCTATAACGTCATCAATGTCGGTGATCCGGTAACCCTGCACTGGTAAAAACGCACCGCACACCCGCGCACCGTTTCGGCGGTCCGCGGGTCCGGATACCCGCATCGGGGCGGCGAACATCGCGTCGCGGGCAGCTCCCACGCATGACATGATCGAGCGAGTGAGACAGCAGATCTCAGTCGCTGGACCTGGTAGGAGCTGATTGATGACGACCGCGACCCGCTCGGATATCGAATTCCAGTCGGACGGCAGCACGGTACGCGGCTGGCTATTCCGGCCGGAGAGCACCGGCGATCCGGTTCCCGTCGTGGTCATGGCGCACGGGCTCGGCGCGGTCAAGGAGATGCGCCTGGATGCCTTCGCCGAACGGTTCGCCGCCGCCGGGATCGCCGCCGTGGTGTTCGACTACCGCCATTTCGGGGCCAGCGACGGCGAGCCGCGGCAGCTGTTGAGCATCGGCCGTCAGCTCGCCGACTGGTCGGCGGCGATCGATTACGCCGCGCGCCTCGACGGTGTCGACTCGGCTCGAATCGCTCTGTTCGGAACGTCTTTCAGCGGCGGCCATGTGTTGCGCGTGGCCGCGCAGGACCGCCGGGTCGCGGCGGTCGTCTCGCAGTGCCCGTTCACCGACGGTCTCGCCTCGGCGCCGACCGTCGGCCTGCGGCCGCTGCTGGGCATCGCCGCCCGCGCCATCGCGGACGTCGCCGGCGCGGCGCTGCGCAGGCCGCCGGTCACCGTCGCGCTGACCGGCAAGCCGGGCGAGACCGCCCTGATGAACGCACCGGACGCGGCCCCCGGCTACACCGGACTGGTGCCACCGGCGTTCACCCACCCCAACGCCGTCGCGTCCCGCATCGGCCTGACCCTCCCCCTCTACCGCCCCGGCCGCAGCCTGCGCAAGATCGACGTCCCGGTCTTCCTCGGCGTCTGCCTGGCGGACACCGTCGCCCCGGCGCGCCGCACCCTGCGGTACGCGGCGGCCGCAGGCCCCGCCGTCGAGGTACACGAGTATCCGGCCGGGCATTTCGACATCTACGTCTCCCCCGACTTCGACCGGGTGGTGGCCGACGAGACCGCGTTTCTCGTCGAACACCTGCTGCGCTAGGCCGCCTCGATCAGCGCGTCGTCGCGGGAAAGCAGTGCGGCATAACGCCCGTCGAGCTCCATCAGCTCGTCGTGCGATCCGCTCTCGACGATGCGTCCCCGGTCGAGCACGACGATCTGATCGGCATCGCGAATGGTCGACAGCCGGTGCGCGATGGTGATCGTGGTCCGGTCGACCGACAGCGCATCGATCGCCTGCTGCACCTCTTGCTCGGTGCGGGTGTCCAGCGCACTGGTCGCCTCGTCCAGCACCAGGATCGGCGGATTCCGCAGCACCGCACGGGCAACCGCGAGCCGCTGCTTCTCGCCACCGGAGAACCGGTAGCCGCGCTCGCCGACCAGGGTGTCGTACCCGTCCGGCAGGCTCATGATGTGCTCGTGGATCTGCGCGACGCGGGCCGCGTTCTGCAATTCCTGTTCCGTCGCATCGGGTTTGGCGAAACGCAGGTTGTCGGCGACCGTGGCATGGAACAGGTAGGTCTCCTGCGACACCACACCGACGGCGGCGGCGAGATCGGCGAAGGACAACTCGCGCACGTCCTTACCGTCGATGGTTATCCGTCCCGAGGTCACGTCGTAGAGCCGCGCCACGAGATAGCCGAGAGTGGTCTTCCCGGAACCGGTTTCGCCGACGATGGCCAGGCTCGACCCGGCGGGCACCGTGATGTCGATGTCGCTCAGCACCTCTCGGCTCCCCGATCCGTAGGAGAACCCGACGTGATCGAACCGGACCGCACCCGTCACCGGGCCGAGCGGTACCGGCTCGACCGGCTCTTCGATATCCGGCTTCAGATCCAGGTACTCGAAGATCCTGCCGAACAACGCCATCGAGCTCTGCACCTCGACACCGGTCGACAGCAACTGCACCATCGGCCGCAGCAGCGTGGTCTGCAACGTGGTGAACGCGACCAGGGTGCCGATCGACACCAATGGCCGGCCGCCCGTCGCGGTGAGCCCGGCTGCCCAATAGATGACGGCAGGCATGGCAGACATGACGATCATGATGGTCGACTGCCGCCACCGACCCGCCATGCTCGCGCGCACCTCCAGATCGACCAGCCCGCGCGATTCCCGCGCGAAACTGTCGACCAGCGCGGGCGAGCGCCCCATCGTGCGGCCGAGCAGAATGCCGCTCACCGAGAGCGACTCCTCCACGATCGCCGACATGCGGGCCAGTTTCTCCTGGCGCTGACCGGTGATCTTGCGCCGCTCGCTGCCGACGCGGCGGCTGATCCAGACGAACAGCGGCAGCATGACCAGCGAGACCAGGGTCAGCCGCCAGTCCAGCACGAGCATCGCGGTCACCGCGGCGAGCACCGTGGTGAAGTTCGAGACCAGCGACGTCGCGGTGGAGGTGACGGTCGACTGCATGCCGCCGATGTCGTTGGCGATGCGCGACTGCACCTCGCCGGTGCGCGTCTTGGTGAAGAAGGACAACGGCATTCGCTGCAATTGCGCGTACACCGCCGAGCGCAGGTCGTGCATGACGTCCTGGCCGACGGTGGTCGAGATATAGGTCTGGAGCACGCCGAACACACTGGTCAGCGCGGCGACCGCGACCATGCCGGCGGCGAGCAGGGTGAGCAGGCCGGTGCGCCCGTGCGGGAGCGCGTCGTCGAGCACCGCGCGCAGCATGAACGGCGAGGCCAGCGCGACGACCGAGGAAAGACACACGAGGGCGGCCACGAGGGCCAGCCGGGCCCGATAGGGCCGGAACAGCCGGACGATCCGGCGGAGCTGATGTGGGGGCTGCATAGGCGCCTCCTTCCGAGAACTACCTCATGAAACTGAGCATGACTCATAATTGTTCCCGAAACAATGAGTTATGCTCAGAATCATGGAGCCCGTCGACACCGACCTGCCCGAACTGTTCCTGCGCGCGGCCAAGCGGATCCGGCGCAACCAGGTCGGCCGGCTCGCCCCGCTCGGCCTCACTCCGGCGCAGGCGCGTGCCTTGCGCATCATCGCGCACCACGACGAACCCCTGCGGATGACCGAACTCGCCGAACGCCTCGGCATCGTGCCGCGCTCGGCCACCACCGTGGTCGACGCCCTCACCGCCGCCGACCTGGTCACCCGCGCACCCGACCCGGCCAACCGCCGCGCCACCCTGGTCACCCTGACCGAGTCCGGCCGCGCCACCCTCGCCCGGATGGCCGAAGCGCGCCGCGCGGCCGCCGAGGAACTCTTCGCCACCCTCACCGCCGAGCAGCGCGACACCCTGCGAGACCTGCTGGCCACCCTCGATTCGACCAGCGGATAGCACAATCCGGACTTACCGGCCGGTATCCCCCGCGCGTACACCATTGTCAGCAACCGGGCAGTATTCTGCCCGGAGCGACAGCGAGTCGGCTGGACATACGCGTCCGCACGTTGCTGCATTTCGGGAACGGTGCGGATAACCTGGCGATATGACCTGACGAAGGTGGGGCGATGGATCGACCGGAGATGGGCGGACAGCCCGGATACGACTATGGGCGGGGGCCGCAGATGATGAATCGTGGTGTGCCGGAACAGCGGTACACACCGGAGCAACGGTATGCACCGGAGGAGCGGTACCGGGGCGAGTACGCCGACTGGGTCGACCAGATGCCCGCGCGCGAGCCGGAACCGGACTACCAGCCGGAGTACTTCGAGGACGAGTTCAGCGGACTGATCGACCGGTCCAAGCGAAACCGATCCGCCCGGCGGTGGGCGGTGCCGCTGCTCGGTGTACTCGGCGCGGCGGCGGTGGCGGGCGCCGCCTTCGTCTTCTTCGCCGGCGGCGACGAGCCGGCCTCGGTGGCGACCAGCACGCCGCGGATCGCCGATCCGGCCGCCTCCCCCGGCGCGCAGTGCACGTCGGAGAAGGTCGGCAATCGGATCAAGGGCAACGACGCGGGCAACTTCGACTCCGGGCCCGGCGCGATCTTCGCCTTCCAGCACGCGTACTACGTCACCCGTTCCGGTGACGAGGTGCGCGCCGCGACCACCCAGGACGCGGCGGTGGAACCGGCCGACGCCATCCAGCGCGGCATCGACAGCATTCCGGCGGGCACCACCTACTGCGTCGCGATCACCCCCGGCGCGTTCGCCGGCCAGTACATGGTGGTCGTCACCGAGAACCGCCCCGGCCGCGCGCCGGTCACCTACAACCCGCAGCTCGTCACCACCACCAAGGATGACGGCCGGACCCTGATCAGCGCCATCAGCCCCGGCCAATAACCCTGCGGCTCAGGCGAACTCGTACTTGGCGACGACGTCCTCGTCGAGTTCGATGCCGAGCCCCGGTCGCTGCGGCACCTGCACCTGATTGGCCCCGTACGTCAACCGGGTCTCCGGGGTGAGCAGCTGTTCGAAGTTGTAGATGCCCTTCTCCAGCGCGAAGTACTCGACGACCAGCGTGTTCGCCACCGCGCCGCACAGGTGCACGTGCAGGTTGTGATGCCAGTGCGGCGCCATCCGCAGGCCGAACGCGTCGGCCGCGTGCGCGACCCGCAGCCACTCGGTGACCCCGCCGACCACCCCGGCGTCGGCCTGCAGGATCGAGGCCGCGCCCGCCTCGATGAGTTGCCGGAATTCCCACCGGGTCTGGTGGATCTCGCCGGTGGCGACCGGCGTGCGGATCTGCCTGGCGAGCTCGCCGTGCCCGGCGATCGCGTCCGGCGAGAGCGGCTCCTCGAACCACCACAGTTCCCGGTCACCGGCCGCGCGCTCGAACGCCTCGATGGCCCGGCGGGCTTCGTGCACCGAGGGATAGGCGTTGTTGGCGTCGAGCGCGAGCCTGCCGGTGTCGCCGATCGCCTCGATCGCGGCCGCCACCCGACGCGCGTCCTCGGCCACGCTCAGGCCGCCGACCTTGATCTTGTGGTCGGTAAAGCCCTGTCCCGCATTGAATTCGATCTCCTTACGCACGGCCCGGGTCCATTCGCCCTCGTCCGGCCGGTAGTAGCCGCCGGACGCGTACGCGGGCAGCGGGGCGGCCGAGCCGCCGAGCAGGCCGACCAGGGGTAGTCCGGCTCGCTTCGCGCGCAGGTCCCAGAGCGCGATGTCGATGGCCGACAGGGCCCGCAGCACGGCCCCGCGACGGCCCGCGAGCAGCGCCTCCTGGTAGGCCAGGCTCCACAGTCCGGAGACGTCGTTGTGGTCGGCGCCCAGGTAGACCGGCGCGAGCAGGTCGTCGACCGCGCACTTGGTCAGCGCGCCGCCGCTGGTGCCCGCATAGGTGTAGCCGAGGCCGGTCGCGCCGGTGTCGTCGGCGACCTCGACCAGGACGTAGTGCCGATCGGTCAAGTCGCGGTTGGACATTCGGGTCGGCTTGTCGACCGGGATGCCGACCACACGGGCGGAGATTCGGGTGATGGTCATCGACTGCTCCTCGCGGATGGGGCGGTGCGTACCGCCTGGATGTTGGCGAATTCGGTGGCGCCGTAGGTGCTCAGCTCGCGGCCGTGCCCGCTGGCTTTGACCCCGCCGACGGGCAGGCGCGGGTCGGATTCGGAGATGCGGTTGACGAAGACGGAGCCGGCCGCGATATCGGCCGCGAGTTGCTCGACCCGGCCGAGGTCACGACCCCAGATCGAGCAGCTCAGGCCGTAGGCCGAGGCGTTGGCGGCGGTCAGGGCGGCCGCCGCCGAGCCGACCGGCAGTAATGCCCCGAGCGGGCCGAACGTTTCCTCTTGGAACGCAACGGAATACGTGTCCGGCACCTCGACGATGGTCGGCGTGAACCAGGCGCCAGGACCGGAATCGCCCGCGCCGCCGACCAATACCTCGGCCCCGGCGGCGACCGTCGCGTGCAGTTGCCTGCGCAATTCGTCGCGCAGGTCGGCGCGCGCCATCGGGCCGATGTCGGTGCCGGGCAACGCCGGATCGCCGACGACCAGCTTGCCGAGTTCGGCGACCATCGCCTCGGCGAACTCGGGAAAGATGGTCCGCTCGACGATGATTCGTTTCGCGGCGATACAGCTCTGCCCGGCGTTGAGGAACCGGGAGCGCACCGCCGCGGCGGCCGCGGCGCCCACCTCGGCGTCGGACAGCACGATGAACGGATCGGACCCGCCGAGTTCGAGCACGACCTTCTTGACCGCGCGACCGGCCCTCGCCCCGACGATCGCACCGACCCGATTGCTGCCGGTGAACGCCACCGCCGCGATGCGCGGATCGTCGATCAGCGGCCCGATCCGGTCCGGCGGCAGCAACACGGTGGTCAGCACCCCCGTGCCGCACACCTCGTCGAACAGCCGCTGCACGGCCAGCGCGCACCCGGTGACATTGTCGGCGTGCTTGAGCAGCACCGTGTTGCCGATCGCGATCGCGGGCAGCATCGACCGGAAGACCTGCCAGAACGGGTAATTCCACGGCATGATCGCCAGCACGACGCCGAGCGGCCGGGTTCGGATCTGCCCGCCGTCCGGGAAGACGTCGACCGCCTGCGGCGCAACGAGATCCGGCACCCGATCGGCGTAGTAGTCACAGGTGAACGCGCACTTCTCCAGCTCGGCGAGCGCCTGGCCGATCGGCTTGCCCATCTCGGTGGTGATCAGCGCCGCCAGCGTAGGCGAGTCGGAGCGCAGCCGGGCGGCCAGCAGCCGCAGCCGATCGGCACGGTCCGCCAACGGCGCGTCGACCGCCCGGCGGCTGGCGGCGACGGCTCGGTTCAACAGCGCCGACAGCTGGTGATCCGGGGTGAAAGAGTATGTCTCGACCGGACTTCCGTCGACGGGATTGATCGTGGTGATCATCGGCCCGCCTGCTCGGTGGAGCGGGCGGCGAGCCAATCCTGGAAGCGCCGACCGAGGATCACCGGGTTCTCCAACAGCTTCGGCACGCCGGTGGCATTGCCCACCGCGATGCGGACGTGCAGCAACACCGGGCCGTCGAGCGCCAGCACCTCGGTCAACCGTTCGCCGAGTTCTTCGGGATCGGCCGCGCGACGGACCGTCCAGCCCGCCGCGGCGGCCAACTCCCCCAGGTCGATGCGCGAACCATAGGTCGGCAGATTTGCCGTCGCGCCGTACACGCCGTTGTCCAGCAACACCATCACCAGCTTCGCCGGCCGCAGAAAGCCCGCTGTCGCAAGCACATTCGGGTTCATCAGCAGCGATCCGTCGCCCTCGATCGCCAGCACCTTCGGCACATCGGTGTCCGCGATCCCCAGCGCGACCCCGGTGGCCACCGAACCGGCCAGCCCCATCGCGTCGAGCAGATACAGATGGTTCGGCCGGTCCGCCACCGCCGCCAGCTCCCGGCTGGACGCGGCACAGGTCACCACCACTGGCAGATCGGTCGTGTGGTTGGCGATAATGCGCAGTGCGTCAATGCGTTTCACGATCAGGCCGCCTTACCGTCGGTCGCCCAGAAGTGCGCGAGCACCACCACGGGGCGGAAAGTCATGCGGGCGTGCACCCCGGCCTCGGTGACCACCGCCGCCCAGTCCTCGGGGCCGCTGCGCCGGTCGAGCTGGAAGGTCTGGATGCCGAACTGGTCGAGCACGCGCGGCACGTGCTGGCTGAACGTGTGGATCATCGAGTTGTACTCGCCGAGCCCGCCCCTGGTGTTCGCCACGATCAGCATCGGCAGGTGGTAGGCCACGTTGAACGTGGTCAGCGCGGTCAGCGCGTTGCCGAAACCGTTGTCCTGCATGACGATCGCGCCGAGCTTCCCGGTCAGCGGCAGAGCGCCGATCAGGCCGGCCGCCTCTTCCTCCCTGGAGAGCGGGAACACCCGCTCCGAGATGCCCGCCGTGCCGCCGCTGGTCTGTACCAGCGCGGTGATGACGGGCGCCACGCTGACCGATGGCACATACCCGACCAGATCGACCTCCGCCGCCCAGATGCCGCTGGCGACGGACGTCGCATACGAGTTGGAATTCACCGAATGTCCCTTCGCCGGACCGGCTGCCGAGCGCAGCCTCTTGGCGTGTGCAACATACTACTCATCTTGAGTAGCATGCAACACTCGAATATGAGTGACACCTATCCGGTTTCGAACGGAACTCTCAGTAGGTGACTCGGTCGCCCTCGGGCACCGACACCGAGACCCAGCGCCGCCATTCCGCGACCAGGCCGCGGTTGTCGTCGCTGCTGTGCGCGACGAGCAGATCACCCGAACGCACCAGATGTTTGCGCATCGCGCGCTCGGCGCCGACCCCGTCGCGCTTGCGCAGCGCGTCGATGATGTCCCAGTGGTCCTTCAGCGCGGTGTCCACCGGCTGATAGCGCGGCACGCTGTGCCTGCCGTCCAGGGCCAGCGTCTGGCGCAGCTCGTTGACGAACTTGGCCAGCCGGCGATTGCCGCTGGCCTGCAGGATCAGTTCGTGCAGGCGCTCATCGGCGGCGAAGTACTCGGTGCCGCCGTCGGCGGTGCGCTCCATGATCCGGTATTCGGCCAGCATGGCCTCGTCGTCGCGGCTGGTCATCACCGCGGCGGCGCTGCGGCAGGCAGGCGGTTCCAGCAGCACGCGCAGGCTGCACAGGTCGACGATGCCCCGGCCGTCCTGCCCGAGCACCCGGGCGCCGCGGTTGCGTTCGATCTTGACCAGGCCCAGATCGGCCAGCTTCAGCAGCGCCTCCCGCACCGGCGTCCGCGAGGCCCCGAACCGTTCGCCCAGTTCGCGCGACGAGTAGAGGATGCCGCGCTCGAGCCGCCCTTGCCGGATCGCGTCCCGGATCTCGGCAGCGATCTGCTCGGACTTGCTGTCAACCGCGTCCTGCGACAAGGCACCTCTTCATGGAGCGAAAACAATGGGAAATCGCCCGTGGCACACCGACCTCGGGCGATTCCCCAGCATAGCCGCTCAGGCGGCGGGTACCGCCGCGGCGCGGCGGGCCCGCGTCCGCACCGCGATGGCGCCGACCACCGCCAGCGCGCCGACATTGGCCAAGATCATCACCGCGATCGCGAAGCTGGTGTGCCCGCCGGACGCGTCCTTGATCCAGCCGAACGCGTACGGGCTGACGAACCCGGCCGCGTTGCCGAGCGAGTTGATCAGCGCGATGCCGCTGGCCGCGCCCGCGCCGGCCAGGTAGGCCGTCGGCACCGACCAGAACAGCGGTTTCGCCGTCTGCGCGGCCATGGTCGCCACGGTGATCGCGGTGAACGCCAGCAGCGGCGAGCCGAGCGCGAACGCGGTCACGGTGAACGCCACTACCGAGATGGCCAGCGCGATCAGCACCGGCCGCGACGAACGGTCGTTGCGCACCAGCCGCCCGGTGACATACATCCCGACCGCGGCGAGCAGGAACGGAACCGCCGAGAGCCACCCGATCTGGAAGCTGGTCAGCCCGTGCCCGACCTCCTTGACCACCGACGGCATCCAGTAGGCCAGCGGGTACGCCCCGCACAACACCAGGAAGTAGGCCAGGCACAGGGCGATCACCCGCCTGTCCCGCAGCGCCGCGAGGTGACCGGCGGGCGCCGTCCGCGCGCGCTCGGCGTTCTCCGCGTCCAGGGTCTCCTTCAGCCACGCACGCTCGGTCTCGTCGAGCCATTTCGCCTTGTCCGGCGACTCGGTGAGCAGGCAGAAGAACACCACGCCGAGTAGCACCGCGGGCACGCCGCCGACGATGAAGATCCAGCGCCAGCCGTCCAATCCGAGCACGCCGTCGAACGTGTCCAGAATCCATCCGTTGAGCGGACTGCCGAGCACGCTGGCCACCGGGATGGCCATCATCACGGTGGCAATCACCTTGGTGCGCTGGGCATTCGGATACCACCGGGCCAGATACACGATGATGCCGGGAAAGAAGCCCGCCTCCGCGACGCCGAGCAGGAAGCGCAGCACGTAGACCATCTCGACACTGGTCGCGAACGCGGTCAGCGCGGCGATGAGGCCCCAGGTGACCAGGATCCGGCTGAGCCAGACCCGGGCGCCCACCTTGGTCATGATGATGTTGCTCGGCACCTCGGCCAGCACGTATCCGACGAAGAAGATGCCGGCCACGAACCCGTACTGGGTCGCGCTCATGCCGAACGTCTCCTCCATGCCGAACTTGGCGAAGCTGACGTTAATCCGGTCGATATAACTGACGATGTAGCCGATCACCAGCAACGGCACCACCCGGCGGGTGATCTTCCGGATTGCGTTCGCCTGCATAACTTCCCCCTCGATACGGGGGATCGCACGGTCCATCTTCTTTCCTCCACAGCACAGAGCCACAAGCTGTGATGGCATGCCACCCAGATAAGTAACATGTCCAACTTGATGAGTGGCATGCTACTCATGCTGTGACCTGACGCACAAGAGTTTCGCAGACGCGCCGGACGGAGATGGCCGAAATGCGCTAGCGCGGATCCGGCACGCTCGATCAGCCGATCGGTGGTGCGAGGTACTCCAGCGCGTAACCGTCGCCGGCGGAGGTGATGCGGGCGATGCCGGGCGAGTCGAGATGGGCGCCGGCCACGAAATGGTGTGGCCGGGCCAGCTGTTCGAGCAGGCTCGCGCGCGCGGCGCGCGCCTGGGCCTGATCACCGTCGAACTCCCAGGTCACGCTGGGCCGATCGAATTGCAGCGTGGGCACGTGCACGGTGTCACCCCAGGCGATGAGGTGGCCTGCGCCGCCGCGGATCTCGTAGACGGTGTGACCGGGCGTGTGGCCCGGCGCCGGGATCGCGGTGGCCCAGTCGTTGATCGCGACCCGCTCCGACACGGGCACGACCCGGTCCCGCAGCGGCGCGAGCCGCCCGGTGAACACCGAGGTGTCGCCCGCCCCGATCCACACGCGCTCGAGCGCGGCGAACGCCGCCGAACCGCCCGGCGCGATCAGGCCGCCGACATGATCTTCGTGCCGGTGGGTGATGGCCACATCGGTGATGGTCGCGCGGTCGATTCCGGCCTCGTCGAGCGCGGCGTAGATCAACCCCATGGTGGGTTCGTGCCAGGCGTCGGACGCGCCGGTGTCGACGAGCAGCGACCGCGTGCCGTCGGTGACGAAGAAGGCGTTGACCGACAGGCGCAAGTTGTCGCCGACCAGGGGAACGGCGGGCGGCAGCGCGGCGAGCACGCATCCGTCCTCGCCGCGGAGCCGGGACGGCGGCATGTCGATGTACCCGTCGCGCAACGAAACCACCTGCAGGTCACCGAATTCGAACGTGGCGTGGTGCCGGCCACTAGAGCTGAGTCGCATGGAACCTCCATCATGTTCGGCGCGTAGCGCGCCTCTCCGATAGGAGATTACATCTACTTTGGAAGAAAGCTAGACTGAGCGCAGCAAGGCGCCCATCGATCGAGGAGCAAGGTGGTCCAGCAAGACGCGAACGCGGCCGAAGCCAAGCGGCGTGACGACCTGGCCGGCGCGTTCGGCGGTAACGTGCGGCGACGCCGCGAGGAGGCCGGTCTGACGCTGGAGCAGCTGGCCATCCAGTCATCGGTCAGCCGGGCGATGCTGTCGAAGGTCGAACGCGGGGAGAAGAGCCCGACGATCGGCGTCGCGTCCAAGATCGCCCACGCGCTCGACGCGTCGCTCTCGGACCTGATCGGCGGGCCGGCCGGCGGCGGGTCCGGTGTGGCCGTCGCCCTGCGCAGGCACGAACGCCCCGTATTCCGTGACCCGGCAACCGGTTTCGAGCGGCACATGGTGTCCGCGGCCCCCGGCGCGAGCGGCGCGGAGATGATCGTCCACCACCTCCCCGCGCACGTCTCGACCGGCCTGCTGCCCGCCTATCCCGCGGGCACGGAGAAGCAGCTCGTGGTGCTCGACGGCACCCTCACCGTCGCGATCGGCGGCATCATCGAGACGCTGAACACCGGCGACTCCCTGTTCTTCCAGGCCGACGCCGACCACGGCTTCGCCAACCGAACGAACGCGCCCTGCGAATACATCATGGTCATCACCCGCAGAACCTGATCGGCCGCTCGGCGACGGCCGTCGCCTCGGCCACGGCCGGACCGAGTTCGCTACGCTGCCCCGGCCCAGCCGTAATCGATTGCGGCGCAGCGCAATCGGACTCCGCGACTGGTCTAGTTCGCGGCTTTCTCCGCGGCGACGACGACGTGCCGCATGAGCAGCGCGGTGGTGACGGGGCCGATCCCGCCGGGGACCGGGCTCAGGGCCGCGGCCTTGCCGCGCACCGAGTCGGCGTCGACATCGCCGACGATGCTGCCGTCCGCGGCCTCGTTGGTGCCGACATCGACGACGACCGCGCCCTCGCGCACGTGCTTGCCGGTGACCAGGCCGATGCGCCCCGCCGCGGCGACGACGACATCCGCCGCCGACGTCACCGCGGGCAGATCGGTGGTCCGCGAGTGACAGATGGTGACCGTGGCGTTCTCCGCGAGCAGCAGTTGCGCCAGCGGCTTGCCGACCACGTTGGACCGCCCGACGACCGCGACATGCCGACCGGACAGCGGAATCTCGTGATGCTTCAGCAGTTCGACCACCGCTTCCGACGTCGCGGCGACGAATCCGTCCAGCCCGGAGGCGAGCAGGCCGAGCGACAGCGGGCTCACGCCGTCGACGTCCTTGGCCGCGGCGATCGCCGAGCTGACGTCTTCGAGGGTGATGCCGGCCGGCAGCGGCGTCTGCAGCATGATGCCGTCGGTCGCGCGGTCCGCGCTGCGCGCCGCGAGTTCCGCGCGGATCGTGTCCGCGGTCGCGTCGGCGCCGAGATCGACGGTGTCGCAAGCGATTCCGAGACGCTCGGCGGCCTTGCGCAGCGAGTTCACGTACCAGGTGCTGGCCGGGTCGTCGTTCGCCACGATCAGGGCCAGGCGCGGCGCGGCGCCCGCCTCGGCGCGCGCGGCGGCACGTTGCTTGGTGTCGGCGTTGATGGCGGCGGCGAGTTCCTTGCCGGTGAGCGAAACGGTATCCACGCTGTCACACCTTATCCGGACCGCCGCGCGGCGCGGTGACCGCGCCCGACGAGCCGCGCCCGGTTTGTCCCGATGCCCGAAATAAGCCGCAGAATCCGCCCGGCAAATACGCGATTTCCAGATCACGCCGCCGTATCGTGATCATGCTTGCCCACGGCTAACTGCCAGCACGTGCCCTACCCGTTCTATGCCCTCAGCATTTTCGCGGAAAGGTGTCGACTGTAGTGAAGATTTCGAGGCACTGGAAACATCTGGCCGCGTCCCTGTTCGCGGCCGTCATCGTCACCGGCCTGGCCGGCGTCCCGGCGCACGCCGGTGAGACCGACGCGCTCTACAACTCCGCCCAGCGCAACTTCACCGACGGCAACGACGTCGCAGGCCGCGCCGACCTCCGCACCCTGATCGGCGCCGACCCGGACGACGCCGACGCGCTCTCGCTGCAGGCCATCTGGTCGCACTACGCGGGCGATCTGCCCGCCCTCGCCGACGCGATGGCCCGGCTCAATGTCGTCGACCCCGGCATGGCGGCGGGCACCACCCACGTGCTCAACGCCATCGGCGCGGCGGTCGGCACCCTGCCGAATCCGCTGCCCGCGCTGATCGGCCCGCAGACCGGCATCGTGGTCCTCGGCTACGGCCTGCTGCCCGACGGCGCGCTGCGCCCCGAGCTGGTGAACCGGCTGACCGCGGCCTGGCTGCAATCGATCGCCGCGCCCCTGTCCCCCATCGTGGTGACCGGCGGCAACCCGCAGAACGGCATCACCGAGGCGGACGCGATGGCGGGCTGGCTGATCGGCCACGGCGTGCCGCCGACCCGGATCAGCGTGGAGGGCCGGGCCGGGTCGACCGTGCAGAACGCGCTGTTCGGCACGCAGAAGCTGCGCGAGGTCGGTGCGACCAGCGCGGTGGTCGTCACCTCGCCCAATCACATCCGGCGCGCGGTCGCCGACTTCATCGTGGCGGGCACCCAGGTGGTCGGCGCGACCACCTCGCTGGAGCAGCTGGTCTCCCAGCTGCCGCCGCCGGCCAGGCAGTCCCAGCGCGGCATCTACCTCGACGCCACCCGCACGTTCGAGTTGGACACCTCGCGCTGAGCGCGGCGCCCGCGCCCGGGATCCGCGCGACCGAGCCGATCCCGGGCGCGTGGCCGTCGAGACCGGCGTCACCGGAAAATCCAGTGGCCCGGCGGCGCCCCGGCACGGCAGGATGTCCGGGTGATGGCAGGTAGTACCGAGGTGGTCGAGGTCTTACGCGCGGCGGGATGCGTCTTCGCCGAGGAGGAAGCCCGCCTGCTCATCGCCGCCGCCGCGGAAACCGGCGCCGAGCTGAACGCCCTGGTGGCGCAGCGGGTCGCGGGCACTCCCCTGGAACATCTGCTCGGCTGGACCGAATTCCACGGCCTGCGGGTCGCGGTGGCACCGGGGGTATTCGTGCCCCGCCAGCGCACCGCCTTTCTAGTCGAGGCCGCCGCCGAGCTGGTCCGCGCCCGCGACCGGCATTGCGTGGTCGTCGATTTATGTTGCGGCTCAGGCGCATTGGGCCTCGCGCTGGCCACCATGCTGACCGCCGAGCAGGCGCTCGTCACGCTGGCCGCCGCCGATATCGACCCCGTGGCCGTCGAGTGCGCCCGCCGCAACCTCACGCCGATCGGCGCACCGGTCTACCAGGGCGACCTCTTCGCACCCCTGCCCGAGGAACTGCACGGCTGCATCGACATCCTGCTCGCCAACACCCCGTACGTCCCGTCCGGCATGATCGAGCGGATGCCGCCGGAAGCCCGCGACCACGAGCCGCGCGCCGCCCTCGACGGCGGCCCGGACGGCCTGGACGTCTTCCGCCGCGTCGCCGCGGACGCCCGGACCTGGCTCGCCCCCGGCGGCCACCTGCTGATCGAATCCAGCCGGGAGCAGGCGCAGGCGGCCCTCGATGTCCTCGCCGAGCACGGACTCACCGGCCGGATCGCCGAATCCGACGAGGACTACGCCACCGTCGTCATCGGCACCAGACCCGCTCGCTAGCCCCTACTTCTTGCGACCGGTGAACTCGTCCATCGAGTGGTAGACGCCGACGGTGTTGAGGAACAGGTCGCGCAGCTTGATCGGCAGGATGCCGGACAACGCCTTGTTCAGCCGCGACGTCCACGGCAGGATCACCAGCGGCGTGCCGTTCTTCATCGCCCGCCACGACGTGTCCACCACCTCGTCCTGCTCCAGGATCGGGGTGAACAGGAATCCCTTTGCGCCGTCGAACATTCCGGTGTTGATGTAGGTCGGACAGACCGTCGTCACCTTGACGTGTTCGTGCCCCGCCTGCTCCAGCTCGATGCGCACCGAATCCGACCAGCCGAGCGCCGCCCACTTCGACGCGGCGTACACGCTCATCCGCGGGTTCGACACCAGTCCGGCGGACGACGCGATGGTCAGCACCCGCGACTCGGCCGAACCGGCCACCATCGCGGGCAGGAATTCCAGGGTGACGTACATCGGCGCGTGCGCGTTGATCGCCATCGTCTGCTCGATGTCGCCGCGGTTCGCCGTCTCCCAGAAGTAGCTGTTGCCCCGGACGATGCCCGCGTTGTTGACCAGGACGTCGATGGCGCCGACCTCGGCCCGGACCGACTCCGCCGCCTCGGCGATGGCGTCCGGCGCGGACACGTCGACCACGAAGTGGTGGATGGTGCCGCCGAGCCCGGTCAGTTCCGCGGCGGTCTCCTTCAGCGCGAGCTCGTTGATATCCCACAGCACCACCGCGGCCGCGCCCTCGCGCACCGCCCGCTCGGCGAACAGCTTGCCCAGGCCCATCGCGGCGCCCGTGACGAGCACCTTCTTGCCCGCAACCGTGTCGAGTTTCATCCGTCCCTATCCCTGTCGATTCCGCTGAAAGTTACTTCTGCCGAAGCTTTTTCATGACCCCGAAGTAGAGCGTCATGGTCTTGGCCCACAGCTCCTCGGACATGCCGGGCAGCGGCGCGATCGGCAGCATCCGCTGCACCGCGATGGTCTGGGTGTCGATGTATTTCAGCAGGCCCTCGGCGCCGTGCCTGCGTCCGGTGCCGGAGATGCCGAGCCCGCCGGACGGCGCGTCGGCACTGCCCCAGGCCGCGATGAAGCCCTCGTTCACGTTCACCGACCCGGCGTTGATCCGGGCCGCCACCTCGCGGCCACGGCCGATGTCCTTGGTCCAGACGCTGGCGTTCAGGCCGTACGCGGTGTCGTTGGCCTGCTCGACCGCCTCGTCGTCGCTGCCGACCCGGTAGATCGACACGACCGGGCCGAAGGTCTCCTCGCGGTACACGGTCATGCCGGGCCGCACGCCGCTCAGCACCGTCGGCTCGTAGAAGTACGGGCCGAGGTCGGGCCGATGCTTGCCGCCGGCCAGCACCGTCGCGCCCTTGGCCACCGCGTCGTCGACATGCGAACGGACCGTGTCCAATTGGCGCGGGAAGGTCAGCGAGCCCATGTCGTTGTCGTAGGTCAGCCCGCCGCCGAGCTCGATTCCCCGGACGTGCTCGACGAATTCGGTGACGAACTGGTCATACACCTTGTCGTGCACATAGATTCGCTCCATCGATTCGCACAGCTGCCCGGCCGAGGCGAAGCAGGCGCGGATGGCGATCTTGGCGGCCCTGGACACGTCGGCGTCGGCGAGCACCACCAGCGGATTCTTGCCGCCGAGTTCGAGCGAGTAGCCGATGAGCCGCTCCCCCGCCTGCTGCGCGATGGTGCGCCCGGTCGCGCTGGAACCGGTGTAGTCGACGTAGTCCGCGCGACCGATCACCTCGTGCCCGATCACCGAGCCACGTCCGAGTACCGCCTGCCACAACCCCTTCGGCAGGCCGGCCCGCTCGGCGGCGTCGATGGCCCAGAGCGCGGTGATCGCGGTCTGGTTGTCCGGGCGCGCGACCACCGCGTTGCCCGCGACCAGGGCGGGCAGGGCGTCGGAGGCGGCCAGCGCGAGCGGGTAGTTCCACGGCGAGATCACCGCGACCACGCCCTTCGGCCGGTGCCGGACGTCGACCTGGGTGAGCACCGGCAGCACGCCGCGCGGTTTGCGGGTGGCCAGCAGTTTC
Organism: Nocardia sp. NPDC056564; assembly: GCF_042793755.1. Lineage (NCBI taxonomy): Bacteria > Bacillati > Actinomycetota > Actinomycetes > Mycobacteriales > Nocardiaceae > Nocardia > Nocardia sp. NPDC056564. Next base: position 176,717 of record NZ_JBHTUR010000010.1, on the reverse strand, counting down.
GCGGCGACCTGCGCGTAGTACCTGGCGTTGACCGCGACGTCGCCGACCTCGTCGAAGGCGTGCGCGCGCGACTTGCCGGTCTCGGTCTGCACGATGTCGAGGATGGTGTCCTGCTCGGCGAGCACGATGTCGTGGAAGCGGCGCAGCACCGCGGCGCGCTCGCGGATCGGGCGGCGGGCCCACTCCTGCTGCACCGCGCGCGCCGTCGCGAAGGCTCGATCGATGTCGGCGACCGAGGACTGGGGCAGGTCCGCGAGTTTGGCTCCGGTGGCGGGCGCGAACACCTCGACCGCGGGCGCGCCACCGGCGACCGCACGGGCGAGCAACGGCTCCACCAGCGACGATGGCAATGCGTCGGCGGCGGTGAGCTGGGCGGCGGTCGTCATTGTCTGCCCTCTCCTGGGGACGGTCGGCGGCGTCACAGCACAGCCACCCTTAACTGAACACTAGTGTTAGATTAATAGCCGTGCCACACCTCGTGTCAAGCTCTTCGTCATGGAACACAGGCATGACCGGCGGTTCGCTGTGAGCCGGCACCATGTCCACGAGGCGCGATGACCGAGGCGACGACGCGGCGCGGCCGACCGCCGCAGACGCAGGAGCAGGCCGAGGAGGTCCGCGCCCGGATCGTGCTCGCCACCGCCGAGGTGTTCACCCGCAACGGATCGCGCGGGCTGAGCGTCGCGCAGATCATCGAGCAGGCGGGACTGGCCCGCCCCACCTTCTACCGCTACTTCGGCAACGCGACCGAGCCGCTGCACGTGCTGCTCAACACCTCGAACGACGGCCTGGTCGACGGCATCCGGCTGGCGCTGACCGGCACCGACGAACCCGTCGACCTCGGCATCCGGCTCATCGACGCCTATCTGGACTGGGCCGGCGGGCACGGCGCGATGCTGCGCCCGCTGTTCGCCGAACTGCACGACCCCGGCTCGCCGGTCTCGGCGTATCGCGAACGGGCACTGGACGATATCCGCGGCCTCGTCCGCGCGAGATTCACCGAACTCGGCCGCCCGGTCCCCAGCCCGCTGGATCTCGATGCGGCACTGCACGTCTGCGAGTACATCGTCTATCGCATCTCCGCGGGCACCGAACCCGGCGGCGAGCCGGACCCGGAAACCGTTGCCGCGGGCCGGCTCACGATGATCCGCGTGCTGCTGACCACCCTCGGCACCCGCACCGACCTCGAATACGCGATGCGGCTGCCCGGTATTTTCCCGGTGTGATCGCGGCGGGTCAGCGGATCGCCGACCCGCGAACTCGGCGAACGACGTTGGTCGCCGAGTCCACAGGTTTCAGGACACCGGCGCGAAACGCTCGGTGTACAGCGCTGCCGTCGGGTCGTGCAGCGACAGCACCTGCCGCGCGGACTCGGCCAACGGTGTTGGGGCGCAGACGTATACGGCCGCGCCGGTGGGCGTCTGCTCGAAGATCACCCGCGGGTTCGGCCTGCCGAACTCGTCGTCCGGCCGCACCACCACGTCGCCGCCGGTCAGTCGCGCCAGTTCGCACAGGAACGGCATCCGTGCCCTGGACCGACCGAGATACATGAGCCGCCAGCGCGTTCCGGCGCGTTCGGCCGCGTGCACCATCGACAGGATCGGCGCGATCCCGACGCCGGCGGCGACGAACAGGTACTGCCGCGCCTCGACGAACGGGAAGGTGTTGCGCACGCCGCGCACCGACAACCGATCACCGGCCCGCAACCGCTCGTGGATCTCCCGCGATCCGCCGTCGCCATCGGCGATGTGGCGCACGGCGATTCGGTATCGCCCGCGATCGAAAGGATCACCGGTCAACGAATACTGCCGCCGCCTGCCCGACGGAAGACTCACGTCGAGGTGCGCGCCGGGCGTCCACGCGGGTAACCGCACGCCGTCCGGATCGGTCAGGATCAGGCTGACCACCCCATCGGCCTCCGGCTCGATCCGATCCACGACGACCTGCCGCATCGAAAGCGGCTGCGGCGCTTCGACCGAGGCCATCATCCGCAGCCCGGAGCCCGCCCGATACCCTTCCTCGACGACCGTCACGCGACCGCGCGCGCCTGATCGGTACAGACCGTGGAGCTCATCTCGCATCCCTCATCTCTGATCGGCGAAGCCCAGCACCGGCAACGAAGCCCAGTATGCTGGCAATCTATTGATGACATCAGACGCTGTCAACATCGCCCGATGTCAATACCCGGCCTGTGAGAAGATGGCGGGATGGTCGCCGAAGACGACGGGTCCATCCCCGGCATGCGCCGTTGGCGCGGACGGTCCCCCGCCGATCGGGTCGCGGGACGCCGTGAGCAACTGATCGAGGCGTGCACCGAACTGATGGCCACCGTGGGCGCCGCCGAGACGTCGATGCGGGGCGTGTGCCGGCAGGCCGGGCTCACCGAACGCTATTTCTACGAGAGCTTCGCGAACCTGGACGCGCTGCTCACCACCGTGCTGGACGCCGTCGTCCTCGGCGCACGGGACCGACTACTCGACGCGTTACCCAGCGCGCCGATCGAGCGCGACGCCATGTTCCGTCATCTGGTCGGCGTTTTCACCGACTACCTGGTCGACGATCGCCGCCGCGGCCGGATCATGTTCGTCGAATCGCAGGCCACGCCGGTGCTGATGCCCCGCGCCAACGAACTCATCGGGTTATTCACGGCGCCGATCGCTCTGACGATCGGCGCCGGTGACTACTCGAACGCACCACCCGACGAGCACGACAACGCCCTCAACGCCAGCGCCATCTTCGGCGCCCTCGCCTACCTCTACCGGCCCTGGCTGGACGGCGAGATCCCGGTTCCCCGTGCCCGATTCGACGAACACGCCGCGACCGTGCTGGAACACATCGCCCGCGCCCGGTCCTCGGTGCGCACCGAGGCCTAGTCCGGCACCGCCACCGGCGCGGGATGCCCGGCCCGCGCGAAACTGATCGCGTCATCGGCGACCGACCCGTGCCGCAGCGTGACCAGGTCGCGCAGATAGTTCATCCGCAACCGCCACGGCGCCCGATCGCCCTGGATCGGGAACTCGCTCGCCGAACGCAGCACATAGCCGGGATTGAAGTCGGCGAACAATGATTCGGCGCCGACCGACGGATCGCCCACCGGCATGCAGCGCACGTAACCGCGCCGGTCCATGTGCCGGAGCAACCGAACCACGTACTCGGACACCAGATCCGCCTTGAGCGTCCACGAGGCGTTGGTGTAGCCGATGATGTAGGCGAAGTTCGGCACATCCGAGAGCATCATCGCCTTGTAGGCCATCCGTTGCGCCAGTGCCACCGGCTCGCCGTCCACCACCAGCTCCATGCCGCCGAACGCGAGCAGGTTCAATCCCGTTGCGGTGACGATGATGTCGGCGTCCAGCGTCGCGCCGGAGGCCAGGCGCAGACCGGTCTCGGTGAACGTCTCGATCCGGTCGGTGACGATCTCCAGCCGGTCCTTGCGGATGGCCCGGAAGAAGTCGTTGTCGGGGGTCAGGCAGAGTCGCTGATCCCACGGGTCGTAGCGGGGCGTGAAATGTGTGTCGATGTCGTAGCCCGGCGGCAGCCAGCGTTGCTGGAGGCCGCGGATGCGGGCGCGCATCCAGGCCGGATAACGTTGACTCAGTTCATACATCGTCGTCGTGAAGGCCACGTTCTTGGCCCGGACCACGGCATAGGCCGCCCGCGGCGACAGGTAGCGGCGCACCCGCATCGCGATCTTGTCCCGGGCGGGGCGGGAGACGATATAGCTCGGACTCCGCTGCAGCATGGTGACGTGCGCGCCCTGCTCGGTCAGCGCGGGCCCCAGGGTGACCGCGGTGGCGCCGCTGCCGATCACCACCACCCGCTTGTTCGCGTAATCGAGGTCCGCGGGCCAGGACTGGGGATGCACCACGGGTCCGGCGAAGCGGTCGACACCGGCGAACTCCGGCACATACGGCTCGTCGTAGCGGTAGTAGCCGGAGCAGGAGAACAGGAAACCGGCGGTGAGCGTGACGGTTTCGCCGGTGTCGGTGCGCTCGGCGGTCACGGTCCAGCGGTTGTCCGCCGAGGACCATTCGGCGCGGCGCACCCGGTGCCGGAATCGGATGTGGCGATCGATGCCGTTCTCCGCGGCCGTCTCCCGGACGTAGTCGAGGATGGTGTCGCCGTCGGCGATCGACTTCTCCCCGAGCCACGGCTTGAATCGGTAACCGAGGGTGTACATGTCGGAGTCGGAGCGAATCCCGGGGTACCGGAACAGATCCCAGGTCCCGCCGAGCGCCGCGCGACCCTCCAGGATCGCGTAGGTCCGGCGCGGGAACGCTCGCTGCAACTGATAGGCCGCGCCGATGCCGGACAGTCCGGCCCCGACAATGAGCACATCGATGTGCTCGGTAGCGGTTGTCATCGCTGTCTCCTCGGCTAGGCGGGATGCGTGCCCAGCCTACGACCCAGACAGTTGCTTCCGCGCGGCCGGCTGAATCGTGGGATGTATACGCCGCGGCGCGGCCGCCCGCTGTGCACGGATTCCGTTCGGCCCCAACGTAGTTAAGCGTTGAACGAGCGGGATGCGCCGACCGGAACCGATCGGCATCCCATCGCCCGGCCCGCAGTGAACTCACTCACATCACAGCAGCGCGCCACCCATTGTCCGCCCGCGAAGTTTGCGTTAGCTGAGCATTCGCTAGCTCGCCGAGCCGTCGCCATGCACAACGCCGCCGAGCCGTCGTACACCAGACCCGAAAACCATTGGCGACCCGCGAAATTCGGGCCACAGCAACACTGTTCCAGCTCCATAGCCAGCCGGTCACCAGTTAGTGATACCTCACGGAACACATACTCCCGCACTGTCACTCACCCCAACATCCGAGCCATAGGCGTTCCTAGTTACCGTCGGGTAGTGTCCGTCGCACCGAAGATCAGAGACGATCCGGAACCGTTTTCTTTCCACGATTTCCAGGAGCGCGCGTGTCGCATTCTCGATTCGAATCCATCGGCGCCTATCTGCCTTCGAATATCGTCACCACCCAGGAGCTGCTCTCCCGACTCAAGGAACCCCCGTCTTTCGATCTCGAAAAAATTACCGGCGTGAAACAACGCCGGGTGCACGACACGAACCCGGACAGCTACGAGGACTCCTTCGCGATCGCGATGAAGGCCGCGGAAGACTGTCTGTCCAGGTCGCGGTACGACGCGAGCGAGCTCGACGTCATCATCTCCACCTCCATCACGCGGAGCAAGCACGCCACCCGCATGTACATGGAGCCATCCTTCGCCGGTTCGATAAGCCGTCTTATTGGCGCGTCCAACGCCATTACGTTCGATGTATCGAACGCCTGCGCCGGAATGCTCACCGGCACTTACATCCTGGACCGGATGATCCGCTCCGGCGCGGTGCGCAACGGCCTGGTGGTCAGCGGTGAGGCCATTACTCCGATCGCCGACACCGCGGTGGCCGAGATTTCGGAGAAATACGATCTGCAGTTCGCGTCGCTGTCGGTGGGCGACTCGGGCGCCGCGGTCGTGCTCGACGAGGCCGTCGACGACAACGACAAGATCCACTACATCGAGATGATGACCGCCGCGGAGTACTCGCAGCTGTGTCTCGGCATGCCCAGCGACAAGAGCCAGGGTGTTGCGCTGTACACCGATAACCGCAAAATGCACAACGAAGACCGCTTCCTGTTGGGCACCAACAGTCAGATCAACTACCTCCAGGCGCAGGGCCGCACGTTCGCCGACGAGCAGTTCGACTACGTCATCCACCACCAGTTCGGCGCGGCCGCCATTCCGTGGATGAACGCCATCTGCGAGCGCGAGTTCGGCACCCCGATGCCGCCGGATCTGCGGGTCATCGAGAAGTACGGAAACACCTCCACCACTTCGCATTTCATCGTCCTGCACGATCAGCTCAGCGACCAGAACATTCCGGCGGGCTCGAAGCTGCTGATGATTCCGGCCGCCTCCGGCATCGTGACCGGGTTCCTGTCCACCACCATCTCGTCTCTGAAGGTCTGAGGTCAGCCATGGGCGTGCGCATCAAATCCGTCGGCATCAGCCGGGACACGCAAAGCAGTGTGGAGAACAGCGGCCGGGCCGCGAAGCAGAGCCTGGAGCGGGCCGGGGTCCGGCCCGACCAGGTCGGCGTGCTGATCAACGCGGGAGTCTTCCGGGACTCGAACACCGTCGAACCGGCCGTGTCCGCGCTGATCCAGAAGGCGGCGGGCATCGGCCTGGAGTACGCGAAGAACGACCCGCGGACCTTCTCCTTCGACCTGATGAACGGCGCGACCGGCGTGCTCAACGCCGTGCAGGTCGCCAGCTCGCTGCTGGCGACCGGCAGCGCCGAGCACGTGCTCATCGTGGCCGGCGACGGCCACCCGTCGATGACCCGCACCGCCGCCGCGGACGACTTCCCGTACGCCACTTCGGGAGCCGCGTTGCTGCTGGAGTACGTCGACGAGCCGGACGGCTTCGGCACGGTTCACACGGTCAACGGCGAGGGCACCCCGGCGGTCGAGGCCTATGTCGACACGGCCACCATGGGCAGCGTCGGCCGCGGTCTGATGACCGTCGACCGGGAGCCGGACTTCGAGGATCGGCTGCTGCGCGTCGCGACCGAGGCGGCCAAGGCCGCGCTCGCGGAGCATGCGGACCTGGCGGGCACGGCGCTCATCGCCTCGACGCCGACCGTGCAGTTCCCCACGCGGCTCGCGGATGTCCTTGGCATCGACCAGGATTCGGTGCGGACACCGGACCTGACCGACGGTGACCCGCACACCGCGTCGCTGCCGCAGGCCTACGACCGGGCCGTCATCGCGGACACGCTGCAGGATTTCACCCATGTGCTGTTCGTCGCGGCCGGCGCGGGCCCGTCGGCGGCGGCGGTGCTGTACCGGCTGCCCGCGCTCGCCGGGGCGGCTGCGTGACCTCGGCGACCTACTGGGCGGCCATCGACCGGTTCCGTGCGTTCGCGCGCACGGAACCGGATCGAGAGGCGGTCATCTTCCCCGACGGGACGGCGTCGAGCGACCTCCCGTCCTATCGGCATGTCACCTACCGTGAGCTCGACGACTGGTCCGAGGCCATCGCCGAGCGCCTCACCGCGGCCGGGGTCGGCTCGGGCACCCGCACCATCGTGCTGGTGCTGCCGAGCCCGGAGCTGTACGCGATCCTGTTCGGGCTGTTGAAGATCGGCGCCGTGCCCGTGGTGATCGACCCGGGCATGGGTCTGCGCAAGATGGTGCACTGCCTGCGCGCGGTCGAGGCGGAGGCGTTCATCGGGATCCCGCCCGCGCACGCCGTGCGGGTGTTGTTCCGGCGCAGCTTCCGCAGGGTGCGCACCACGGTCACCGTCGGCAAGCGCTGGTTCTGGCGCGGCGAACGACTGGCGGCGTGGGGCAGGACGCCGTCCGGCGCCGCGCCGCAGCGGACGCCCGCCCCCGCGGACGACGTGCTGGTCATCGGATTCACCACGGGCAGTACCGGACCCGCCAAGGCGGTCGAGCTGACCCACGGCAATCTGGCGTCGATGATCGACCAGGTGCACACCGCGCGCGGCGAGGTGGCGCCGGAGACCTCGCTGATCACGTTGCCGCTGGTCGGGATTCTCGACCTGCTGCTCGGATCCCGGTGCGTACTACCGCCGTTGATTCCGAGCAAGGTCGGTTCCACCGATCCGGCGCACGTCGCCCACGCGATCGAGAAGTTCGGGGTGCGGACCATGTTCGCCTCCCCGGCGCTGTTGATTCCCCTACTGCGCCATCTAGAGCGGCAGCCGGCCGAGCTGAAGACGTTGAGCAGCATCTATTCCGGTGGCGCGCCGGTGCCGGACTGGTGCATCGCCGGATTGCGCGAGGTGCTGGCCGAGGACGTGCAGATCTTCGCCGGCTACGGATCGACCGAGGCACTGCCGATGTCGCTCATCGAATCGCGGGAACTGTTCGGCGGTCTGGTGGAGCGCACGCATCGGGGCGAGGGCACCTGCATCGGCCGTCCCGCCGACAAGATCGACGCGCGGGTCATCGCGATCACCGATGCGGCGATCCCGGACTGGGCGCGGGTCGAGGAGCTGGCCGGTGAGCTCGAGAACTCGCGCGGTATCGGCGAACTCGTGGTCGCGGGCCCGAATGTCAGCACGCACTACTACTGGCCGGAGGAAGCCAACCGGCAGGGCAAGATCGTCGACGGCGACCGGATCTGGCACCGCACCGGCGATCTCGCCTGGATCGACGACGAAGGCCGAATCTGGTTCTGCGGGCGCAAGAGTCAGCGGGTGCAGACGGCCGACGGCCCGATGTTCACGGTTCAGGTCGAGCAGATCTTCAATACCGTGCCCGGCGTCGCCCGCACGGCCCTGGTCGGCGTGGGTGCGCGCGGCGCGCAACGGCCGGTGCTGTGTTTCGAGACGAAGCCCGAGGCCGACGGCGCAGCGGTCGGGGCCGCGCTGCGGGCCCGCGGACAGGAGTTCGAACTCACCCGCACGATCGCCGATTTCCTGAGCCATCCCGGGTTCCCGGTCGATATCCGGCACAACGCCAAGATCGGCCGCGAGCAGCTGGCCCCGTGGGCGGCCGAGCAGATCGGAACGCGCGGATGAGCGGGAAAACAACGGCCCTGCGGGCAATTCCGGTGCTCGGCTGGCTGTACCTGGCCGGCGGCGTCCTCGCCGTCGCGACGGATCGGGTGCCGGGCAACCGGCTGCTGCGCGCCGCGTGGTGGATCGACGCGTTCCTCAGCGTCGTCGTGCACGCGGCGCAGATCCGGCCCGCGCTGCGGGCGGCCGAGGGTTCGGGACGCTCCCCCGTCGAGACGGCCGTGCTGACGCAGATCTTCGGAATGACCTGGTGGCGAACGCAGGAGACGCGATGACAAAGGTATTGGTGACCGGCGCCTCCGGGTTCCTCGGCGGCGCGCTGGTCCGCAGGCTGGTGCGCGACGGCGAGCACGATGTCTCGATCCTGGTGCGGCGCACCAGCGACCTCACCGACCTCGGCGCGGACGTCGATCGGGTACAGCTGGTCTACGGCGATCTGACCGACCCGGCCTCGCTGGTCGCCGCGACCAACGGCGTTGACATCGTGTTCCACAGTGCCGCACGGGTGGACGAACGCGGGACCCGGGAACAGTTCTGGGCAGAGAACGTCCGGGCGACCGAACGCCTCCTCGACGCCGCGCGGCGCGGCGGCGCGTCGCGGTTCGTCTTCATCTCCAGCCCCAGCGCGTTGATGGCCTACGACGGCGGCGATCAGCTCGACATCGACGAGTCAGTGCCCTATCCGCGGCGCTACCTGAATCTCTACTCCGAGACCAAGGCCGCGGCCGAACGCGCCGTATTGGCCGCGAACACCGAGGGTTTCACCACCTGCGCGCTGCGCCCGCGGGCGATCTGGGGCGCCGGTGACCGGTCCGGTCCGATCGTGCGCCTGCTCGGCAAGACCGCCGCAGGGACGCTGCCGGACATCTCGTTCGGGCGCACCGTCTACGCCTCGCTGTGCCACGTCGACAACATCGTCGAAGCGTGCGTCGAGGCGGCGGCCTCGGCTGCGGTGGGCGGCAAGGCCTATTTCATCGCCGATGCCGAGCAGACCGATGTCTGGGAGTTCCTCGGTTCCGTCGCGACGGATCTCGGCTACGCGCCGCCGAGCCGCAGGCCGAACCCCAAGGTGATCAACGCCGTGGTGAACGTCATCGAAACCATCTGGCGCATACCGGCCGTCGCGACCCGCTGGTCGCCACCGCTGTCCCGCTACGCCGTCGCCCTGATGACGCGCAGCGCGACCTACGACACCACCGCCGCCACCCGCGATTTCGGCTACCGGCCGGTCGTCGATCGGGACACCGGGCTGGCCACCTTCCTCGCGTGGCTCGAAACCCAGGGCGGCGCAGCAGAACTGACCCGACATCTGCGCTGAGCACTCCCCCAGTCGTCACCGGAGGCCATCATGACCACAGACACCGTCTTCCGCCGGAAGATCTCGCCCACGGAGCGCCTGTACTTCTTCACCAGGGAGGTATCGCCGCCGTTCCTGATGCACATGGTCGTGCACGGCGTCGGCACCCTCGACCCCGACGTGGTGCAGCGCGCCGTCGACGTGGCGTCCGCGGCGAATCCGGGTGCGCGGCTGGTCCGCGACGGCAAGTACTGGGTGGACAGCGGCGTCTCGGCGCAGGTCCGGGTCGTGCCGGGGTGGACGCTCGACTACGCCACGCTGGAGAACGACGAGGTCCTGAACAGCCCGATCGGGCCCACCCCCGACCGGACCACCGAGGTGCTGCTGCTGACCGGTGAACACACCGCCGTGGTATTCCGTGTCTTCCACGGAGTGATGGACGGGATGGGCATGCGGATGTGGGTCGACGATGTACTGCGCGCGCTGCGCGGCGTGGCTCCGCTCGGCGCGCCCGACCCGATCTCCGACGCCGAGCTGGTGGCGCAGGTGGGGGCGCCGGGCAGGCAGACGCTGGTGCTGCCCACCTATCCGGCGCCCACCGGACGCGGTCGGCAGGATCCGGGGGCGTCGCGCTGGTTGTTGCGGCACCGGACCATTCACGCCACCGGCAAGGGCATGGTCGCGCGGGTCGCGGCGATCCTCGCCGCCGAGACGGGCGCGCGGTCCCGCTTCATGGTCCCGGTCGATCTGCGCAGGCACGATCCCGCGCTGCGCTCGAACGGAAACCTCGCGCTGCCACTGTTTCTCGACGTGGAGCCCGGCGACAGCTGGGAGACGGTCAGCGCCCGCATGCGCACCGGATTGCAGCAGAAGACCGAACTGAATCAGCTCGACAACGGCGGCCTGTCGAAATTCCCGCCCGCCGTGATCCGCGCCGTGCTGCGGGTCAGCAACTGGATCGGCGCCAGATTCAACCGGAACATGGTGTCGGCCACCGTGTCCCACATGGGCAAGTTCGACCTGGACGAGATGGCCGTGCCCGGGTGGACGCCGAGCACCATGCGGGTGCTGCCGCAGCACAGCGGGGCGATGCCACTGCTGTTCGGGATGATGGAATCGGGCGGAAAGATCGACCTGACGGTCTCGTGCCGCAACGGCGAAGGCATCGAGCCGCGGCTGGAGGCCCTGCTCGACAAGATCGCCGCCACGCTGGAAGCCGAGCTGGCGCCGCAAGATTCGCCGGTGCGATGACCGGCTGGGCTCGGTTCGTCCTCGCTCGGCCGCGCACGGTGCTGGCCGTGGTGGTCGGGGTGATGCTGCTGTTCGGGTTGCTCGGCCTGCACACCGCCGACAAGGTCAGCGCCGCCGGATTCAATGACCCGCACAGCGAGTCGGCGGCGGTCGATCGGCTGGTCCGCGACCACTTCGGCCCGCAGACACCCGACGCGGTCGCGCTCTACACCGCGCCCGCGGGCGAGAGCCTGGACGACATCGGCCCGCGCGTGCGGCAGTCGCTGGACCGGATCGATCCGGCCCTGCTCCAGCGCCCGATCGAAACCTATTGGAACAGCGTCCCGCCGCGGAAACAGTTCCTGAAGTCCGCCGACAACCGGCAGGCGCTGGCGGCGGTGTTCCTCGCCGGCGACGACAACCGGCGGGTCACCGCCTACCCGGATATCGAAGCGGCACTGAAGGTTCCGGGCATCGATACCAAGCTGTCCGGCTACAGCGCGCTCGCGACCCAGATCAACGGTCAGTCCCAGCACGATCTGGTGCGCGCCGAATCCATCTCGCTGCCACTGACCTTGCTCATCCTCGTGCTGGTGTTCGGCGGCCTGGTCGCGGCCTCGATGCCGGTCGCGGTCGGTGTGCTCGCCGTGCTCGGCGCGATGGGCACCATCCGGGTGCTCACCGAATTCACCGAGGTCAGCACGTTCGCGGTGAATATCGCCTCGCTGCTCGGGCTGGGCATGGCCATCGATTACGGGCTGTTCCTGGTGACCCGATTCCGGGAAGAACTCGCCGGTGGTCGCACCGTCGAGTCCGCCGTCGAACGCACCTGCGCCACCGCCGGCCGCACCGTCGCCTTCTCCGCCCTGCTGCTGATCTGCGCCTTCGCCGGAACATTCGTCTTCCCGCAGGCCGTGCTGCGCTCACTCGGCTTCGGCGCCATCGCCGCGGTCGCGCTCGCCGCCGGACTCTCGCTCACCGTGCTGCCCGCCATGCTCGCGCTGTTCGGTGCCCGAATCGGCAAGGCCGGCAACAAGAATCGCACCGAGCGAGGCTGGGGCCGGGTGGTGGACGCCGTGCTGCGCAGGCCCGGCCTCGTCGCCATCGTCGTCGGCGCGGTGCTGCTGGTCCTCGCCGTGCCGCTGACCGGCGCGAAACTCGGCGACATCGATCATCGCGCGTTGCCCGCGGGCGACGAAATGCGCACCACCGTCGAGGAACTCACCACCGGGTTCCCCGCCGCGAGCAGCGGCGTCACGGCGGTGCTGCAGGGCACCGACGGCCCGCCGCAGTCCGCCGCGGTCGACGCCGCGAGCACCGCGCTGAGTCACGTCGAGGGCGTCCGGCAGGTGCTACAGGTGGGCCGCGCCGATGATTTCGTCGTCTTCCACGCGTTCCTCACCGCCACCGACCGCAGCGAAACCGCCGCGGCCACCGTCCACGACCTCCGCGCCCTGACGCCTCCCGACGGCACCGTGCTGCGGATCGGCGGCGACACCGCCGCCACCGTCGACAGTGTCCGCTCCATCGTGCACGCCATGCCGTGGATGATCCTCGCCATGGTCACCGCGACCGTCCTGCTGCTCTTCGCGGCCTTCCGGTCGATCGTGTTGCCGCTCAAGGCCGTGCTGATGGCGTTTCTCAGCCTTGCCGCCACCTTCGGCGTGCTCACCTGGATCTTCGGCGACGGCCACCTCGCGGGCCTGCTCGGCGTCAGCCCCGGCCCGCTCGCCGCGGGCATGCTCGTCTTGATCATCGCGGTGGTCTTCGGCCTCTCCACCGACTACGAGGTCTTCCTCCTCTCCCGCATGGTCGAAGCGCACAACGCCGGTGCCGACACCGCGACCTCGGTCCGCGTCGGCACCGTGAAGACGGCCCGGGTGATCACCGCCGCCGCCACCCTGCTCGTCATCGTCACCGGCGCGTTCACCCTCTCGCCGCTGACCCCCATGCGCTTCCTCGGCCTAGGCATGATCATCGCCCTCCTGATCGACGCCACCCTCGTGCGCATGCTCCTGGTCCCCGCCCTCGTCGAACTCATGGGCGCGGCCAACTGGTGGACGCCGCTGCGCCGCCCGCGCCGAATCGCCGCCACCGTCGAACGCACAGCACAACCAGCGCCAATTCCGTGAATCATGCTGGGGCCCGGTCGAAGCGCAACACCGGATCCCGAAAACATCTGGAACATCGGTGAATATCTTGTCCGCCGAATATTTTTCATACCGATCAGTCGCCACGCCGCGATGAAGATTGCAATACCTTCGATCGCTCTCCAGGCTTAGCTCCCATGTCCGCCGCCTGCCCCTCCTGCTCCTGGCCATCGCCCATGCTTGTGTCCACCCACGGGGCGGTGCGCTATATGCGCTGTGTATGCGGCAGATTCCTGGTTTCGCACCAGGGCGGGGTGAATTCGGTGACCGGCCGGAGTGCTTGCAAGCCAGCTAAAGTTGCCGAACACCTCGAGCTGATTCCGATTCCCGAGGCGTAGCACTCCGCCGGTCATTCACCGGTTCACATACCGTGCCGACGATCGGCCGACACCAATTCGCTGACCCGCGCTTCGTTTTCGGCGGCGAACGGGTTTCGATATGCCGCCACGGCTCGTTCGGTGTCCTCGGTCACGAGGTCCGCGTTGATCTGCGCGGCCGCGAAAGCGCCTGCCGCAGCGGCCCCACCGACCTGCGCGGACAGATCGGTGACATTGCCCGCGACCCACACGCCGGGCACCTCGGCCCGGCCCATCGCGTCCGCGACGAGGTGCTCGCCGAGACCGGACGGGTGCTGGGTCGGCCGCAACCCGAGTCCGGCGAGGAAATCGGTGCGCGCCGACATCCGGCTCGTCACCGTGAGCGCCGCGCGATGGACCAGCCTGCCGTCGCGCATGCGCACGCCGACCAGTCGATCGTCGACGATCTCCACCGACGCCACCTCGCCGTTCACCACGGCGATGCCGCGCGCGGCGAACTGCTCCAGCTCCGCACCGCTCGGCGCCGGCATGGTGTGCGTGAAAAGGGTGATGTCCGCACTCCATTGACGGAACAGCAAGGTCTGGTGCACCGCCATCGGCCCGGTGCCGAGCACCCCGATCGCCTGATCGCGGACCTCCCAGCCGTGGCAATACGGGCAGTGCAACACATCTCGGCCCCACCGCTCGCGCAGGCCGGGAAGCTCCGGCAACTCGTCGACCAGTCCGGTGGTCACCAGCAGTCGCCGCGCGCGAACCGTCCGGCCGTCGGCCAGCGTCACGACGAATCCGTCGTCCGCGCGGGACACGGTCTCGACCGCACCGGAGACGACCGCTCCCCCGTATCCGCGCACCTCCGCCCGACCGCGTGCGACCAGCTCGCCCGGCGCCATCCCGTCCCTGGCCAGCAGCCCGTGCACGCCGCTCGCCGGGGCGTTGCGCGGCGCGCCCGCGTCGATCACCACCACCGACCGGCGCGCCCGCGCGAGCATCAGCGCCCCGCTCAATCCGGCCGCGCCGCCGCCGACCACCACCACGTCATAGCCGTCTTTCAGCTGTTCAGTCATCATGACCACCTCCACGACCACTCTGCGGGCATGTCCGGCGTATCGGCAAACTTTGTTGCCGATATGGCAAGCTGTGGGCATGGACGAAGACCTCGATCAGGCACTCGACGCGGTCGGGCCCCGGCTGCGCGCGCTGCGCAAGCAACGCGAAACCACGCTGGCCGCGTTGTCGGCAGCCACCGGCATCTCGGTGAGCACCCTGTCCCGGCTGGAATCCGGCGGGCGCCGCCCCACGCTCGAGCAACTGCTCCCGCTCGCCCGCGCGCACGGCGTCACCCTCGACGAACTCGTCGACGCCCCGCCCACCGGCGATCCGCGCATCCACCTGCGCCCGGTGGCCGCGAACGGCATGACCATCCTTCCGCTGACCCGCCGGGCCGGCGGCATCCAGGCCTACAAGATGGTGCTGCCGGCCAAGTCCAGCCGCACCGAGCCATCGCCGCAGACCCACGAGGGCTACGAGTGGCTCTACGTGCTCAACGGCAAGCTGCGGCTCGTGCTCGGCGAACGCGACCTCGTGCTCACCCCGGGCGAGGCCGCCGAATTCGACACCAGGGTGCCGCACTGGTTCGGCGCCGCGACCGCCGAATCCGTCGAATTCCTCAGCCTTTTCGGCAAGCAGGGCGAACGCGCGCACCTCCGTGCCCGGCCCAGACAGCCGGATAAGTAGTGGTCAGAAAATGGTTCGAGATCGTCACCGGCAGTGGGCACCATCCGATGTCATGGAGTGATGACCGATGCCGAGTGCGCCCGCCGAATAGCGCTGCCGCAGTAGCGGTTCGAGCGTCCGGCGGTGCTGCCCGCATCCGTCATCACTCCTGCGACCTAGGACACTCATGCCCGACGAAACCTTCCTGCAGCACGTCACCGACCGGTTGGCCACCATCCCCGGCGTCCGAGCGGTCACGCTCGGCGGCTCGCGCGCCCAGGGCACGCACACCCCGGACAGCGACTGGGACCTCGCCATCTACTACCGGGACACCCTCGACCCCGCCGACCTCCGCGAACTCGGTTGGCCCGGTGAGGTTTCCGAACTCGGCGGCTGGGGCGGCGGCGTCTTCAACGGCGGCGCCTGGTTCACCATCGAGGACCGCCAGGTCGACGTGCACTATCGCGATCTCGACGTCGTCGAACACGAACTCGCCGAAGCCGGACAGGGCCGGTTCCATTGGGAACCGCTGATGTTCCATCTGGCCGGGATCCCCAGCTACCTCGTCGTCGCCGAACTGGCCATCAACCAGGTGCTGCACGGCGCCCTGCCCCGCCCCGACTACCCCCGGGCGCTACGCGCGACCGCGCCACCGGTTTGGCAGAGCCGCGCCGCGCTGACCTTGCAGTACGCCGAGCACGCCTACGCCACCCGCGGCCAGCGCGCCGAAGTGGCGGCGTCCCTGGTCATCGCCGCGATGCAGACCGCCCACGCGGTCCTGGCCGCTCGCGGCGAATGGACCACCAACGAGAAGCGGCTGCTGGACCGAGCCGGACTCCGCGACATCGACACCATCGTCAGTGGACTCGACTCGGACCCGAAGTCGTTGACCGAGGCCATCATCGAGACCGAGGCACTGCTCGCCAGCGCGATGAACTGAACCGCGCGCCCGCTCCTCGGCAGGACTGCCGAGGAGCGGGCGGGTCTCAGTGCGGCCGCAGCCGGCTTTGCAGTCGCGGGCTGTGGTGTCCGTATCCCGGCTGATTGAGCACTGCGACAACGAAATCGGTGGGCAGCAGCCTGCGTCCGAGCCGGGATTCGAGACACCCGACGCACAGAATGCTGTCCGCCGCCGCCGCGGCGCTTGCCCATACCGAGTCGTGCACCGTGTACCACTCATCCGGGCCGTCGATGGGCGCGGTTGCCACTCCGCATTCGTGGCACGGGAATTCATCGCGCTCGTCATGCCGCGCGGCGATGGAGCGATCGCCGATGCCGTTCAGCCACATCAGCAATCGATGCAGCGAGTCCGGAATAGCCTGCGCTGTCATCGCTTGGCGCGGCGCTGCACTCTGCCTTTCTTTATGCACGAGGTACACACCTTCATTCGCACGGGCGCACCGTCTTTCACGGCTCGTACGGATTGGATATTCGGATCGAACCGGCGGCTCGTCCGGCCCTTCACGTACCGCTGCTGCGCACGGCGGCCAGCGCGCGCCACCTGCTTTCCGAAGCTCGGCTTCTTGCCGCAGACGTCACAATGGGCGGACATCGTCTCTCCTGTTCTCCGAAGGGGTTGCCGTCGGCGTCGGTGGTCACTGGCATTGTTGATGGTCGCCGCGAACCGTGCGGCGCGGCCGAGCCGCGGGGTCGGCCCTGGATAGGGGCACTGAACAGCGCGAATAGCGTTCGTTCCGGCAGTCGCCGGTCACCGGATCGATGCGGATCGCACGGCATTCCGTGCAGAGTGCACTGCTTCAGATCCAGCCGCGGTCGGTGGCGATCCGGATCGCCTCGATGCGGTTGCGCGCGCCCACCTTGTGCTTGATGGCGGCCAGGTTGTTGCGCATCGTGCCCGGCGAAAGATGCAGCGCCGCGGCGATTTCGGCGGGCGTGCGGCCGCGCGCGGCCAGCCGGAGGATGTCGACGTCGCGGGCGTTGAGCGGATTGCCCGGTCCGTGCAGCGCCTCGGTGACCGCCCGCGGGTCCAGTACCCGGTCGCCGTGCGCGACCCTGCGCACGGTGTCGGTCAGCGCGTCGATCGATGCGCCCTTGCTCACGAACCCCTCCACCTGCGCGGCGAGCGCGGCCCTGAGTACGTCGGGCCGGTCCGGGGTCGTCACGATGATCACCCGGCAGTCCGGCAGCACCGACTTCAACCGTGCGCCTGCCGAAATCCCGTCCAGCCCTGCGAGTTCCGCGTCCAGCAGCGCCACGTTCGGCCGGGTGCGCCGCGCGCTCGCCAGCACCTCGGTGCCCAACTCCACCTGCGCGACCACCTGTATCCCCGGCACGCCGGACAGGACAGCGGCCACCGCCTCGCGGGGGAGCCGTTGACCCCCGGCGATCAGCACTCGAATCATGAGCGTATTCCTTGTCGGCGAATGCCGAATACACTGCGCCCGTCGACGTCACGCGACCGCCCGCGCGCACCGCGCCGATCTGCCCGGAACTCGGTACCGGGGTCGGGCAGCGGAATATGCGACGGGCAAGGCCAGGCCACGTGCGTCAACTGCGCACAGGGGCAGGAAAGGTACAACGAATATCCCAGGCCATGGGGAGCGGCCGTCCACAAACTGACCCGAGCACGCCTCAGCGGCTCACGGTGTCAGTGCCGGAACGACGACTCCTAAGCGTTTGGGATAGGTCATCACCTCAGAACTCGATGGAAGCCGGACGCGGTTCGCGCCCCGCGAAACGCCATCACCCTACGACCGGCCTCCGCCGCGCGCCAACCTATTTTCGCTCAGCTGCTCGATCATCAGGTCGCGGAACCGGCGCGCCGCGTGGGACAGATAGGCGTCGTCGCGCCAGACGAGCCGCAGCGTGCGGTAGCTGTCCGGGCTGTTCAGCCGCACCCAGCCGACCTCGGGATGGGTACCGACACGCAGCGACATCGCCGGGATCAGGCCGATGCCGAGCCCGGCGCTGACCAGGTACTGCACCGCCGCGAGCTCGTCTCCTTCCACGACGACGTTCGGGACCAGGCCGGCCGCGGCGAACAGCTGATCGGTGAGCGCGCGCTGCCAATATCCGGTGCGGGTGGTGACGATCGGCTCGCCCGCCAGCGCAGCGACCGGGACATCGCCGCGGCCGGCCAACGGATGCGCGGCAGGCACGGCCAGCAGGACAGGCTCGCGGGCCAGCTCGACCGTGTGCAGGTCGGGGCCGGTGAGCGGCTGGGACGCGAGGCACAGATCGACCTCGCGCGCGGCGAGCTGCTGCACCATCCGTTCGGCGGTGGACTGGTAGAGCTGGATCTCGACTCCGGGATAGCGGGCGCGGAAGCCGGGCAGGAACTCGGTGAGCGAGAGCAGCGTCTCCGACGCGACCGCGACCAGGCCCTGCTCCAGGCCGGCGGCATCAGCCAATTCCCTACGCGCGTCGTCGATTTCGGCGAGGGCGTGGGATATCCGGCGCAGGAAGGCGGCGCCGAATCGGTTCAACCGGATCTGGCGGCCCTGCCGGTCGAACAGCTGCACACCGAGTTCGGCCTCCAGGCGGGCGATCGTCCGGCTGATCGACGGTTGCGCGACGCGCAGCTCCGCGGCGGCGCGGCTGATGTGCTCGTGGCGCGCGACCACTTGGAAATAGCGCAGGGCCAGCAGGTCCACGCCGACCACCCCCTCATAACCGTCATGGCATCAATTCATGAGCATTTCGGTCTTGGACGCTATCACCCGTCCGATTCTAACGTTGGTCGTGCCGCCGTCGAGTGCGTGCTTTCCGAGCGATAGTTGTTCTGCGAGAGGATGTTCCATGCCCCAGCAAGAATCCGGCGCGTTCGTGCGGGCGATGATGCGCTGGCACTTCAGCGAGCAGACCGGTTCGCCGTTCTGGTTGGCCCGGGCCAAGACCCTGGATTTCGATCCGCTGGTCGACGTCCGCGGCTTCGACGATCTCGCCCGGTTTCCCAATGTCGTCGACGAATTGCGCGACATCGAGGTTCGCGACCTGATTCCGCGCGGCTGTGACGACCGCGCGGTGCGCGTATTCGAAAGCGGCGGCACCACCGGGCAACCGAAGCGGGTGGTGTTCACCGCGGACTGGGAACGTAGCGCCGCGGTCTGGCTCGGCGAGCGCTTCGACGCGCTCGGCATCTCCCGGGACGCCGACTGGCTCAGTGCGATTCCGAGCGGACCGCACGGTGTCGGCGCGACGATCGCCGGCCTGTGCCGCGCGCGGGGCAACCTGAACTTCACCATCGATCTGGACCCGCGCTGGGTGAAGCGACTGATCGCCGACGGGCACGGCGACCAGGCCGAGGCCTACACCGACCATCTGATCGAGCAGATCGGTCACGTCCTGCGCGGCCAGGAGGTCGGCGTGTTCGTCTGCACCCCGCCGCTGCTGGAACGGCTGGCGCGGCACGACGATCTGGTCGACCTGGTCGATCGTAAGGTCCGCACGATCATCTGGGGTGGCGCGCATCTGGACGCCGATACCAGGAACCTCCTGCGCTGGGAGGTCTTCCCGCACGCCGACCTGGTCGGAATGTACGGCAGCACAATGATACTCGGCGCGGCGATCGAACGTCCCGGCCTGCGGGACGACGAGCCGTGCGTATTCGACACGTTCGCCCCGTACACCACCTTCCGGATCGTCGACCCCGACACCGGGCACGTTGTTCCGTACGGCGAACGAGGTCAGGTCGTGATGCATCATCTGAGCAAGGCGGCACTGCTGGTCAACAACGCCGAACGCGACCATGGCGTGCGAATGGCCGCGCCGACAGCGGGTTTCGGGGATTCCGTCGCCGACGTCGCGCCGGTCGCCGCCTTCGGCGGTGCGGCCGTGATCGAGGGGGTGTACTGATGCTCCAGCTCGATGCGCTCGGCCCCACCGGCCCGTACCGCGCACGCAAGCAGGAGACCATCCGGGACCGCACCGGAAACCCTTTCGCCACACTGAGTCTCGTGCCCCAGCTCTACGTCACGCGGGCGATGCGCGCCATGCACCGGTCGTCCCCCGTCCCCGTCGATGAACGGATCGCGGCGATCGCGCGGGCGGGCCGCGCATTCGCGACCGAACGGGTCGCCGGCCAGACCGCCGACGAATACCAGCGCACGGTCAGCGCGGTCGCCGGCCTGCCGATCACCGTGGTGCGCCGGGCAACCGAGGACATCGAGCGCGCCGCGGCGCACGCCTATCACACCGTGCAGAACGCGCGCCCGACCGGTGCGGTCGGCGAGTGGCGGGACCCGTCCACCCGTGCGGGCCGGGCGGTGTGGACCCGGCGCGGCGAGGTCTTCGCCGTGCATGCCGCAGGCAATCACCCTGCGGTGCACCAGGGTTGGCTGGAACCCCTCGCCCTCGGGTATCGCGTCGCGGTGCGTCCGTCACGCCGGGAGCCATTCACCCCGCACCGACTGATCAGCGCACTGCGCGCGGCCGGATTCGGCGACGACCAGGTCATGCTGCTGCCCACCGATCACGATGCGGCCGACGAGATCC
Source organism: Nocardia sp. NPDC056564 (assembly GCF_042793755.1). Taxonomy (NCBI): domain Bacteria; kingdom Bacillati; phylum Actinomycetota; class Actinomycetes; order Mycobacteriales; family Nocardiaceae; genus Nocardia; species Nocardia sp. NPDC056564. The sequence goes on along the minus strand of NZ_JBHTUR010000010.1, from coordinate 156,005 downwards.
TGCGCCTGGCCGACCTCGGCATGGTCTACGGCGGTGACGACGTGGTCGCCAAATACGCGGGCAGCCCCGGCATCCTGCCCCAGGGACCGGGACGTTCCAAGATCCTGCTGACCGCGGACACCGACTGGACCGCCGCCCTCGACACCATCGTCGAATCCGTCAGCGGCGGTGCAGGTGTCGGATGTGTCAACGCCACCGCAGTGCTCGTGGAAGGCGATCCCACCCCGGTAGCCGCCGCGCTCGCCGAACGCCTCGCCGCCCTCCCCAGCCTGCCCGCACACGACGAACGAGCGGTCCTCCCCGTCTACCCGCTCGAAGCCGCCCGCCGGTGGGAAGCCCACCTGCTCGAGCGGGCCACAGGCACCAAACCCTGGCTCGGCGGCACCGGAATCGTCGACGACCTGGGCGACGGCAGCGCCGTCCTCCGCCCCGCCGTCCACCAGGTAGACACACCCCTCGCCGACCAGATCACCGCCGAACTCCCCTTCCCCTGCGTCTGGATCGCCCCCTGGACCCCCACCACCGGCCTCACCCCCCTACGCGACACCCTCGTCCTCACCACCCCGACCACCGACCCCCACCTCATCGACAACCTCATCAACGACCCCACCATCAGCAACCTCCACCTAGGCAACCACCCCACCAACTCCCGCACCCCCGGCCTCCCCCACGACAGCTACCTGGCCGACTTCCTCATGCGAACCAAAACCGTCCTCCGCTGACGACCGTGTCACCCGCCATCGGCATCTACTTACCCTGGCCGACCAAATCTGTTGGTAATGAATTGATCCCGCCATCCTGAGGCATCACCTCGGATTGTTTCGGCGCCGCAGGGACCCATCCGCGCAGCGGCTGCACCACCGATCCATAGAACGCGTCGGTCGCCGACTTCACACTGGCGATGAAGCTGGCTGCGGTCCCGGATCGCCGGTTGCCCATCGGGAAGTTCTGCTCCAGTACGAACGACACGATCGGACCCGTTCGACCCGCCGTCAGCACCTTCGGGTTCGCACGCACCGTTGCGAGGAGTTCGCACGCTTCGGTGCCGCGTTCCGCAAAAACCACTTCGACCTGTAGGTCGTCCGGTGCGTCGTCGAGTTGCCTGATCAGCCAGGACAATCGGCGACCAGAGGTGCCCTCGTTCGGTGCGTCGAGGGTGGTGCGACAGCGAATCTTGTTGGTGCGCACATCGGCGACCACCACCAGGTCGCCTGCGGTGTCGGGGATCCGGAGCACCGCCTCGAATGTTCCATCGGTAGCTAGCCGTTCGGCCACGGCAGCACTGCGGGCGGCCGGATCGGCACGGTGGCGGCGGGGCAGCACATGGTTGACGGTCGCGCCGAGCTGAGCGGTCAGCCGCAGCGCGAGGTGCCGGGACAGCGACACCCAGGTGTCGGCGACGGCCAGCGCCTTCTGATCGCCCGCGCGCAAGGTTCCGGCCGTCACCGAGTCCCGGACCGCGACCCAATGTCGGCCCATGTCAACGAATTCCGAGGCACCCGAGCGTGGGCAGTCGAGATAGCGCAGGAATTCACTCAGAATCCAGGCGTGCAGGTCCTCTTCGATACCGCCGTGCGAGAGCAACATTCGTGCCTCGTGCGCCACCTCGGACCACGACAGATGCCGCAGTGCGACCTTGGCGAGCTTGCGCCGATCGACCTCGACCGGAAGTTCGCCGGGGCCGGCCGGAACATCGTTGGACAGGCTGACCACCACGTCGTACTTCTTCCTGCGCGCCACATCGAGGTAGTTCTCCAACTGTTCCCGCCGCAGCTTGCCGTTGCCGGTCTTGACCTCGAGCAGCCCGGTCCACACCCGGTTGCCGCGCGCCACCTTGAGCACCGCATCCGGAACAACCTTCGAATCACCACGTTCGAACGGCACCTCGACATACCCCTCGAACGCCCCGACCGGTGCACCGATCCGCGCACATATCGCCCGTGCGAACGGGCGCACGGCCTGCATCGTGGCAATCAGAGCCGATGTCGCACGCCGCTCTTGCTCTTCGCCGGCACCGACCCCGATCACCGAGAACAGCGGAACGCGCTGCCAGGTATCGAGCTCGGCAAGCTTGAACTCCATCGGCTTTGCCTTTTTCAATGCCCGCTTGGTGGTGCGTACTCCGCGGTTCCGTACCGGAGGGGCAGCGTGTTCGCGCGGCGGTGGTGCGGAGACAGTCGGTTCCGGACGCACCGATGGCGCCTCGACCGGCTCCTGCTCGACGTCCTCGTCCACCTCGACGCCGAAGTGCGTCGCCAACCCGGCCAGACCTGACTCCCACCCCTGCCCCACCGCGCGGACCTTCCACTCACGGCCGCGCCGGTACACCTCACCGAAGACGAACGCCGACTCCGTGGTCGCATCGGCGGTGGTGTACTCCGCCAGCGAGTGTCCCGCAGCATCAACGACTTTCAACGTCAGCTTGCCGAGTTCGCCGAACGTACCGATACCGAGGCTGCCGACAAGCGCCACGGTATGAACCGACTCGGAGACCGCCGACAAGTCGACCGCGATCCGCGCCTGCGCGCCCTCCTCGGTGGCGCTCATCCCGAGGAAACGTACCGCCCCGTCCACCGATTCCGGCTGGTTGTAGAAGACGAAATCGCCGTCACACCTGACCTTCCCGTCCGCCCCCAGCAGCAGCGCCGACCCATCGACCTCGATCTCCGACTCGGTCCACCCGATCACCACGTCGATGTGCACGACATCATCCGGCAACGACAGATTCTGTCCTTTGCTCAGCATCGGAGACGTCACAGCGACCACCCTTCTCGCGGTTCGACACGCCCGATGAGTCTCCCAACCAGGACATTCGATGTCTGTCCCCCGAACACTCGACACCCGCGCCACCGCTTCGGACCGGCGGATCAGCGTGTGACGGAGCATGTGTGGCCCTCCCCTGAGTTCACGCACCGTCTCCGAGAAACGGCGACGCATACGACCGCGCATAGGTGTAGTGCGGCGACACGGTGATCACGTCACACACCCGCACCACCCGCTCCGGCACCTTTCCCCCGAAATGCTCCGCACTGGGCACCACAACCGCCTCGGCCCCCACAGCGCGAATCACGTTCAGCAGGCGATCAACCGGCTCGTCGGTCTCCGCACCGAACACCACCGTCTTCGCCACCTCATATCCCAACCGCTTTGCCAGACTGCGCATCTGAGTCTCATGCCAAGGCTGCGAGAAGCCGGACACATCGCGCCGCAGATACCCGATCGCCTTAGGTCGACTCACCGTTTCACCCCATTCGACTCGCTGTTGGCCGGCAGCTCGGAACCGGGTTGACCGGCACCAGTCCCAAGCGCCGCTTACGACGTTAGGAAGATCGACGATGGCGGGTCCAGCACATTGCACGATCGTGCACCAAACTCATTTCTCCACTACAGAACCGGTATCGGTGGACGATAATGGTTCCATCGAAAGCATGATCCTGCACGAGCCAAAGGAGAACGCATCATGCGGTTACGGTTCCTTGGTAAAGGCGGTAGCACGAACAACGGTTGCCCTTCGCTGTTCGCCACCGACCAAGACAGCTATGTGGTGATGGGCTGGAAGACCGAACGCCCCGAGACTGTTGAAATCCCGCACCTCCTAACAGGGTTCGCTGAGCCGAAGACGTTCATCGGAGCCGCGCTCGGCGACACCGGACGGGGCACTTTCACTCTCACCGGCCGGCCGATCACCGATCGCGAGACGTTGAGTCAGCTGCAACTTGCCGACGATGAGGTAGCGGTCGAAGTACCCAAGCGTGAAAGGACGTTCTACGGTGCAGCTGGTAGGTGACGATGGATTCAGGGACTTACTACGATCCTGCAAACGCGAAGCTTTCCATCTGGAAGTGCTCGACTCCTATGCCGAACCGCATGAGCACGAACCGCTTCGCCGTTTTCTCGATGGCGAGCCAGACGACTATGCCTGGTTCCGACCGTGGATGAATATCGTGCAGGAAACCACGGACCGCGGAGTAGCAGTCACCCGAACTCGGATCGTGTCGGTGCCCCACACCGACTACACGAGGTTCTCGCTGGCCGTCGCTGAACTCAACATTCAGGCCGGGGAGGATATCCGCTACCTGCCGCGCCATGTGGCCGAAGATGTACCACCAGACGACTTCTGGCTGTTCGACGACGAACTGGTGATCTTCTCGGCGTTCGGCCCGTCCCGCGCGTGGTCCGGCGCGGTGACCGTCGACGCAACCATTGCGGGCTATTGCCACAGGATGAAGGAACAGTTCTGGGCACTGTCCGTGCCGTATTCGGAGTACATCACGGCGTGACCGATTCCATACAGCAGCAACGTGAATCCCTCGGAGCACGGCTTCGGGAGATGCGTGTTGCCGCAAGCGTCTCCGGCGCCGAGCTCGCCCGCCGCAACGCATGGCATCCGAGCAAAGTCTCGAAAATCGAATACGGGAGGATCAAGCCGTCGCGCGCGGACATCACGGCGTATTGCCGCGACTGCGACGCCAACAACCAGTTGGCAGATCTCCTCGCAACTCGGCACAACATTGATTCCGCATACATGGAGTGGCGGAAGATTCTCGGCACCGGAACCAAACGGCGCCAACAAGCATCAGTCAAATGGGAAGCCGAAGCCCGGGTTCTGCGGTGGTACGAGCCTGTACTCATACCTGGCCTTCTCCAGACCGCCGACTACGCGACGGGCATACTCCGGAAGGTCATCGACTTCCACCGTGTCCCTGATGACCTCGACGAAGGCGTGTCCAAACGCATGGAACGCCAACGCGTTCTGTATCAGCGGGATCATCTGTTCCACTTCGTCATCGCCGAACAGGCGCTGTACACCACCGTCGGAGACAACCAAACGATGATCGGCCAGCTGGACCGACTCATCGCCATTCAGGGAATGTCCAGGGTAACCCTGGGAATCGTGCCCTGCACGGCACCATTCGAGACCGCAACGACAAGCTTTGTCATGTTCGACACCAAGATGGTCCTGGTCGAGGGAATCACGGCTGAACTCAGCATTACTCAGCCGAGGGAAATCGGAATCTATCACCGAACGTTCGACATTCTCGTCAAACAGTCGGTAACCGGAGATCCCGCTCGAGCGCTCATCGGCAAGGCACTCGAACACAGACGCGCCATCAGCTAGATCTCAAAGTACCTATGCCCGAGAGGATGTCACGGTGCAGCAGCAGGAAAGTCATGAGTGGCGAGACGTGCTCGGTACCGGCCTGGAACGCCGTCAGCAGCGATCTATCGAGCTCGAAGCCGAAACCACCGAACTGCGCGTCTACCAGACACAGATCGTACCCGGTCTGCTCCAGACAGCAGAGTACGCGGAGGCGCTGATGCGCAGACTGGTCGACTTCTATCGGATACCCGACGACATCGAACGGGGTGTTGCCGCCCGGATGGCACGGCAACGCGTCCTCCATCAGTCCGGTCATCAATTCAACTTTCTCATCGCCGAACAGTCGTTGTACTCAACCGTGGGCGGGGAGAACGTGATGTGCGACCAACTCGATAGATTGGCGTCGACTCTCAGCATGCCCCGCATCAGGCTGGAAGTCATACCGGCCGCAGCTGAGGTGTACACAATCTCGACCAGTTTTGTCATGTTCGATGACCGCACGGTGATGGTGGAGGGCACAGCCGCCGAACTCACCATTACCCAACCGCGGGAGATAGCCATCTATCGGCGCGCGTTCGACACGATCTCGAAGCAAGCCGTGACCGGCGTCGAGGCTCGAGCTCTGATCATGTCGGCCATCGAACATCGACGCGGCGCCGAATCGCAGCCGCCTATCTCGTGATCCAGGCGGTGTCGCCTTCGGCGGGAGTTGGGCGGGATGCGGCAAGCGGTCATTGCCCGTAGGAGAGGCGGAGGTTCGCGAAGAGTAGGTGGTTGAGGCGGCGGCGGAGGTGGCCGGTTTTGCTTTGGTCGGGCGGGGCGGTGGGGGTGCAAAGGGTGAAGTTCAGGAGGGTTTCGGCGGAGTCGGTGGGGGCCAGGTGGAAGCGGATCTGGTCGTCGGGTCTGGTGGGCCAGAGGGAGGACCAAATGACTCGGTGGGGTTTTTCGGCGGCCAGCACCGTGGGGTCGACTTCGTCGGGGAGGAGGTCCAGCCAGGGGCGGGACTGGGGGCGGCGGGGGTGGGTGAGGGATTCCCAGACGATGTGGGGTGGGGTGGGGCGGGGAGGCGGCGGGTTCTCGAGCCGAACTCGATCATCCTTGCAGCGTAGGGCGGCGAACGCGGGTCTGGCGACACCGCGCGGAGGTCGGTTGCGGATAGGTGAAAGCGGGTAGAGCCCCTGCGACGAGGGGCTCTACCGTTCACTGCTCGGGGCTGAGGATTTCTCCGGTGTCGGCCGCGCGAATGAGGATCGCCTCGATCGGGCAGGATTCGGCGGCATCGATGAGCAGGTCGTCGGGCTGGACGACCTCGGCGATCGGACTGGAGCGGCCGTCGACGAGGGTGAAGTGCTCGGGGGCCAGGCCGGTGCACATGCCGGAGCCGAGGCAGGCGCCACGATCCACTTCGACCCGCCACTTCTGTTCTGCCATAACAGTTTCCCCTTACCAGCTGACGGGAAGCGCCTTCGGCCCACGGACCAGCAGGCCGGTCTTCCACGGTACTTCCTCGAACGGGACCGCGAGGTGCAGTGTCGGGAAGCGTTGCAGCAGTGAGCCTAACGCGACCTGTAGCTCCAGTCTGGCGAGTTGGGCGCCGAGGCAGTGATGAATGCCGTGACCGAACGCCATGTGCGGGTTGTTGTTTCGGGTGAGATCGAGCTCTTCGGCGTTCTCGAAGACGCTCTCGTCGCGGTTGGCGGCCTGGGTGTTGACGATCACCGACTCCCCCGCGCGCACGGTGACGTCACCCAGCACCACGTCCTCGGTGGCCACCCGGGCGAAGGACCCGCCGGAGCCGAGCTGGACGTAGCGCAGCAACTCCTCGACCGCGCCGGGCAGCAGCTCCGGCCGGCCGCGCAGCAATTCCCAGTGCCGCGGCTCGCTGAGCAGGACATAGGTGAAGTTGGCGATCTGGTTGGCGGTGGTCTCATGACCCGCGATCAGCAGACCGATCCCCATGTTGACCAGCTCGTCCTCGGTGAGCCGGTCGTCGTTGTCGCGGGCGGCGACCAGCGCGGCGAGCAGGTCGTCGGTGGGCTCGGCCCGGCGCTGCGCCACCAACTCGGCGAGGTACTGCTCGAGCGAGGCGCGTGCCGCGTCGATCTGCTCGGGGGTGTGCGCGGTGGTGGACAGCACGGTGTCGGAGAAGTCGCGGAAGCGGTGCTGGTCCTCGGTGGGTACGCCGAGCATCTCGCAGATCACGGTGACCGGCAGCGGCAGCGCGAGACCCTGCACCAGATCGGCGACCGGGCCGGATGATTCGATCTCGGTCAGCCGCTCGTCCACGATCTGCTGGGCACGCGGACGGAGCTGCTCGACCCGGCGGCTGGTGAACGCCTTGGCGACCAGCTTGCGCAGCCTGCTGTGTTCGGGCGCGTCCATGTTGAGCATCGAGTTCTGCCGCGCCGGGCCCGGCGTGGTGCGCGGAATGTCTTCGCGGTCAACGGTTACCGCGCGACTGAACCGCGGGTCGGCGAGCACCAGCTTGGCGTCCGCGTAGCGGGTGACCAGCCAGCCCTCGCCGCCGTAGGGCAGCTGGACGCGCGAGGTCGGCTCCTCGCGGCGCAGCTTGGCGAAGAGCGGATCCATGTCCAGGCGGATGGGTTCACCGAAAGGGTATTGGCGCACCTCGGTTTTCACGGTCATGCGAGTCTCCCTTGGCCGACGCTCAGTGGCGCGGTAGCGATGTAAGCAATTGCTTACAACACTTCATGTTAGGGAGGTCACAATGCCCCGTCAACGGTCGGATTCCGTTACGGCGGCGGGAAATTCACGTCCGTCCTGGGCAGCAACGCCTGGGCGGCCTTCAGCACATGCCGGGCAACCGTGGCCGAATCCGCGCTGGCCAGCGGCTCTCTGCGGTGCACGGTGCGCAGCAGCCCGATGCCGAGCAACCAGGCGAGCAGCAGATCGGCACACAGCTCGCTATCGGGGTCGTCGCCGAGCGAGGACATCGCTCGCACGTACTCGTCGCCCAGCTCGCGGCGGATCGCCGAGGCCCCCTCGTCGTGTCCGCTGGACCGCAGCGCGGCCTGCAACCAATGCTCCTGCCCCACCGAACCGCTCGGCTCGAGTATTCCGCCGAGCAGCCTGCCCAGCAGTCCTTCGACCGGCCCCTCCGCCAGTCTGCGCCGTCCCTGATCCGCGATCGCCGCCCGGAACAGTTCGTCCTTGTTGCCGAAGTACCGGAACAGCAACGCCTGGTTCACCCCGGCCCGCGTCGCGATGTCGCGCACCGTCGCCCGTTCGTAGCCGCGCTCGGCGAACAGCTCCTGCGCCGCCGTCAGAATCGCGGCGCTGGTGGCGGCCGAATCCCGTTTGCGGCTGACCGTTTCGTTCTCGCTGGACATGCATCCTCCGGTTGCCGAATCTCCGGGAGAGCAGCGTAAAGCAGGCAACCGATCCTTCGCTGACACCGGCCGCGGCGGGCGAGCGAACGGGCCACGGCTGACGCTAAGGATTGTCTACTTTGCCCGTTCTGGCGAGGTCGGCGGTCACGCGCCGAGCGCACCGGCCAGCAGCGGCCAGGAATCGTGCAGGTCCGTCTCGAACTGTCCCCAGGTATGCGCGCCCTCAGGCCGGTTGACGTGCACCGCGGGCACTCCGAGCTGATCGAGCCGACCGGCGAACGCGGCCGTGCACGCGCTCGCGATGGCTTCGATCGGCGGAAAGGCCAGTCCGCCTTCGTCGATCGCGCCGGGAGTGCCGGTCGCGGCGGACAGGTAGATCGTTTTCCCGGCCAGCGCAGCGGCATTGGCGAACGCGTCGTGCGCTCGCCAGATCGCGTCCCCCGGCGCGCCCCACATGTTCGCGGTGTTGCCCCCGCCGCGCACGACCTGGGCGCTGACCATCGCGACGCCGAGCGCGTCAGCGGTCCACGGACATCCGCTGTAGGCGGCGACGGCGCGATACACGTCGGGCGCCTGGATCGCGAGGTCGACCGCGGAACCCGCGCTCATCGACACCCCGGCGATGGCGTTGCGTCCGGTGCTGCCGAGTTGCGCGTCGAGCACGCCGGGAAGTTCGCGCGTGAGATAGGTCAGCCAGCGGTTGCGGCCGACCATCGGGTCGTCGGCGAGCCAGTCGGTGTAGAGACTGTACGCACCGCCCACCGGCATCACCACGTTGACGTGCTTGTCCGCGAAGAACTCCCGCACGTCGGTGTCGTCCCACCAGGAGATGCCGTCGGTCCCGCCGCCGATCCCGGTGAGCAGATACAGCGTGGGCGCCGGGCCACCCGCGGCCCGGATCACCCGGTTGGTCACCACCCGATCCATCGCCGGCGAGTAGACGTCCAGCCGCGCGACCGACCCGCCCAGCGAGGACTCTTCGACCACTCTGGCGCCGGACGGGGCCGACGCGGCCGAGCCGATGGACAAGGCCGAAACCATCACCGCACCGACCAGCGAAACCAAAAACCTTGAAGCCGCCACTATTTCGTAGTACCGCCGCATGATCGGCCCGAAACCCGAAGGCGAAGACCAAGATTCGGGTCTTGACAAGGCCGCCCGTTCCGCGCTGCCGTCCGCGCTCGCCGAAACCCGAGCGCGACACATCGTGGCCGACACCATGACAAATTTGATCGTACCCAATTTCTGGCGAGAAATCTCAGCGAGCTGGACACCCAGGAAATTAGCGCGTATAAGCAGCCCGAAACCCGCACCGCGCGACAATTTTCCTGCCGTGAAAATTCGCCACCGTCGCTCGCGCCCGAACTAAACCCCGATTTCGGTGAACAAATCACACTCAATGCCGCACCGCCTGGCGGATCCGGCGGCGCGCCGAAGGATCGACCCAGGTTGTCGGCGGAGCCGCCCACCCGCGATCCGCCGGAAAAAGGTAGGCTGACGCGGCGCTAGTGCTGTCGGCAGCAGATCGGCCGAGCAGTGAGCGGAGAATGCTTTTGCACACATTCCGCTCGCCCGCGTTAACCATGCGGCCAGCGCGCATGGAATGCTGTCCACTGAGTCCGTAATTTTGCAACATTTCTGTGGACTGAAACATCACTGAGTACAAGGAGAAAATATGACACAGGGCGTCGTCAAGTGGTTCAACGCGGAGAAGGGGTTCGGCTTCATCGCGCAGGACGGCGGCGGTCCCGACGTCTTCGTCCACTACTCGGCTCTCGGCGGGTCCGGGTTCAAGTCCCTCGATGAGGGACAGCGTGTGGAGTTCGAGGTCGGCCAGGGCCAGAAGGGTCCGCAGGCCACGGACGTCCGCGCCATCTGATCAGGCCGGATTGACGCTCCTCCCACCGTTCGGGTGGGAGGGGCACACCTGCACGACTCCTCACATGCCGCGATCGATCATGTCCAGTATCCGCTGTCCCATGGCGTCGAGCTGATCGTCCGGCATGGATCGCAATGGCCCGTCGATGGCCAGGAACGCCAGCCCGTGCACGGCCGACCAGGCCAGATACTCTGCGCCCGGCCTGCGTTCGGCGGGCAGGCTCCCGGTATCGACCATCTCGTCGAGCGCGTCTCCGAGAAGCTCTATGCCGGATCGACCGGTAGGGCCCGCCGCTTCCGGTGAGCCCGTCGCGGTGTCATCGCGCCCGATGGTGAACGCGGTGCGGAACAGCCCGGGTTCGGTCCGGGCGAATCGCAGATAGCCGAGGCCGACACCGCGGAACCGCTGCCGCGCCGCCACCGCGGGATCGTCGCTGAGCGTCAGACCTTCCTGCTCGGCCGCCATCATGGTCGCCATCTGCGCCAGCGCCGCGCTCGCCACCGCGCCGACGAGCGCGTTGCGGTCGGCGAAATGGGTGTACGCGGCGTTCGGCGCGACGCCGGCCTGCCGGGCCGCCTCCCGCAACACGATCGCGTCCGGGCCGCCGCCGGCCCGCGCCAGGCGCAACCCCGCCTCGATCAGCGCCGGCTTCAACGCACCATGCCGATAGGTCGTGCGACGCGCGGCTTGCGGACCAGTCATGACACCCCTAGTTGTGATTCGCCTCACACGATCTGTACGGCATCCAGATTACGTTCTACGTTCTGTACGCCGTTCAGATTAGTGGAACGGACACATCTACCGAGGACGACTCATGGACCCCATCAAGCTGTTCACCGCGATCGCGCTGATCTCCCTGCCCACCGTGATGTTCGGCGGGGTCATGGCGCTGCGCCTGCTCGCCGCGCAGAAGCTGACCGAGTACCAGCGCACCTACTTCCGGGCCGGTCACGCGCACGCCGGCGTGCTGCTGGTGATGACCTTGGCGACGCTGGCGATCCTGGCGGACACCGGATTCGGCGACGGCGTGCGGTGGGTGGTGTGCACGCTGCTCGCCGTCGGGGTGATCGCGCAGTCCGGTGGCATGTTCCTCAATCTCGCGGTCGGCACGCCGGGCAAGTGGTCGGTCGCGAACACGGTGAGCGCGCTCGGCGGTGTGCTGCTCGCGATCGCGATGCTCACCACCGCGTACGGCGTGCTGGCCTGACGGGTCGCCGGTCTCAGATAGCCAGCGGCAGTATCAGATCCGCGGACTCGAGGTCCAGCAGGGCGCGTTTGGCCGGCAGGCCGCCCGCGTAACCGGTGAGCGCGCCGTCCGCGCCGACCACCCGGTGACACGGGAGCAGGATCAGCAGTGGGTTGCGGGCGAGCGCGCCGCCGACCTTGCGGGCGTCCGCGCGGTCACGGCCGAGGGCGCGGGTGAGTGCGCCGTAGGTCGTCGTGCGGCCGTATCCGGTTGTGGCTTCGAGGGTTTCCAGGACCTGCCGGTCGAAGCCGCTCAGCCCGGCGCGGTCCATCGGCACGGTGAACTCCCGCCGGGTACCGGCCAGGTACCCGGCGATCTGGGCGGTCGCGGTGACGAGATATTCGAGGGCGCAGGAGTTCTCGGCGGTCGGCACGGCGGGCGCGGCCGCGGTGAACGCGACGCGGGTGACGCCGAGCGCGCTCGCTTCGATGCGGAGGTTGCCGAGGGGCGAGGCGTGAACTGTGCGGGCAGTCGAGGTCTGCATGGTGTGCTCCTGTTCGGCGTTCTTGTCCTTCGGTAGACGCCAGCCGGGGCGGAACCGTGAGATCACTCGGAATTGTTGTGCCCTGCGGCTTTCCATGCCGCGTACGACCGCGGCAGGCAGACCGCGCACGGCCGGTAGCCGGCGCCGATCGCGGTGGGCTCGTCGGCGAAGAAGACGCGGTGGGCGCGATAGGCGCCGCGGGACAGCGCGCGCAGCGCGGATGGGCAGTCCAGGCGGCCGTAGATCCGGCCGCGCCGATTACCGCCGTACGTTCCCGGAGCCGGGCTGAGATACGGGCGGCCATCGGCGTCGAGCAACGTGAACATGTGGTTATTCGGCGTCATGCAGCACGAGGCCGAGGGTGTGCCGGATGCCGCCACGAATTCGGCTGACGCCGTGGCGAACCGGCGCACGCGACCAGCCGCGGCTCGACGGAGTCGGCCGGTCCCGAGTGGTGAAGATCAGGCCGTGTCCCTGTTCCAGCACGGTGACGGTGGCCTTCGACTGCGCGCGTGGACGTTGCTCGACGAGCGTGAACTCTCCGCCGGTGTGGTCGGTCCCCGGGCGGTCCAGCCCGATCACCACCTGCAAGGGGAACACCAGGTCGCCGTAGAGGTCGCGATGCAAAGCATTCCAGTCGCCTTCGGTGTAGCGCAACAGAATCGGCGTCGGCTTGGACTGGCCCGCGGCATGACAGGCGTCGAGCCAGTCGCCGAAGTCGTCGGGCCACGGTGCCGGATCACCCAGCCGTTCGGCCCAGGAACGGGCCACCGGCAACAACTTCCGGTAGAACGCCGCACGCATCGCCATGATCGGCTCGGGCACCGGAGCGGCGAAGTAGCGATAGGTGCCCTGCCCGAATCTGTAGCGCGCCATGTCGATGGTGGAGCGGAACAGCGCCGGGTCGTCCCACATCGCGGTGAACTCGGCGCATTCGCCGGGGGTCAGCAGCGGGCCGGTCTGGGCGCAGCCATAGGCGTCGATCTCCTCGATCAGGTCGGGCCAGGACTGCGCGGCCACTCGAGCGGCCGGCGGGGCCGCGGTTTCGGTGTTGTGCATTCCGCCTCCAAGGTCAGCGGGGTCGTCGGCGCCGCGCTGACCATCCGCGGGTGATCACCGGATGGTCAGCGCCGCACCAGGTCTCGGTTCTGCCGAGCCGGCGGGTGACCGGCACTCACGCGGCTTCCAGGGTCAGCAGCGCGGTTTTGGCCGCGATGCCGCCCACGTACTGTCCGATCGTGCCGTCGCTGCGCACCACCCGATGGCACGGAATCACCACGGGCAGTGGGTTGTGCGCACACGCCGAGCCGACGGCGCGCACCGCCCGCGGGTTGCCGACGGCGGCGGCGACGGTGGCATAGCTTTCCCGGTGCCCGTATCCGATGTCGACCAGATGCTCGATCACCTGACGACGGAAGCCTCCGGTCAGTCGCAGATCCAGGGGGAGGTCGAAATGCGTTCGGGCACCGGCGAAGTACTCATCGATCTCGCGGGCGGCGGCGTCCAGGCGGGCGGGTGCGGCGAGCACGCGCGGGCTGATCCGCTCGGCGAGCGTGGCGAGGACGGTGTCGTGGTTTTCGTTGGGGTAGGCGACGCGGACCAGGCCGGCCGGGGTGGCGGCGAGCAGCAGCGTGCCGACGGGGGTGTCCATGGTGCGGTAAGCGACGTCGAGCAGGCCCGCGGACTGCGCCTCGGCCGCCAAGCGGCGGCGCAGTTCGGTCAGCCGGGCGGCGTCCGGGGTCAGGCCGTCGAACAGGCCGTTCGGGTCGCCACGATCGATGGTGGCCATCATGAGTCATCCTTCGGGTAGAGCTTGCGCAGAGTTTTCAGGCCGTCGGCGGCGGCGCGGCGGGCGGCATCGGTGGAATTGCCCAGGAGCTCGGCGATTTCGGCGTGGGGCAGGCCTGCCAGGTAGTGGTAGGCGACCGCCTGGCGCTGCTTGGGCGGCAGCGTCTTCAAGGCGGCCCAGAGGTGCGGGTCGTAGTCGGCGGGGTCGGGCGCCGCGGACGGGCGCTCGGGCAGGGTCTCGGCCGGGATCGGCGCCCGGGTGAGCGCGCGGCCGACGTCGATCGCGCGGCGGTGCGCGATGGTGACCAGCCAGGCCTCGATGTTCGCGTCGGGGTCGAGGTCCGGATAGGCACGCAACGCGGACAGGAACGTCTCCGACCACGCGTCGGCCGCGTCCGTCGGACCGAGCACGGCCCGGCAGACGCGCAACACCATCGGGCCGTACTCGGCCACCACTTCCTCGAACGGAGGCAATCTCACACTGGGTAGACGCGCGGGGCAGGGAAAACGTGAGATGCGCCGGTCATCGCGCGCCGTCCGCCCGGCGGGACAGACCGCTGGCGCGCAGCACGCGCCGGGCGATGCCGGCCCGGATGGACTCGTCGGTGCCGATCACCCGGACGTGGCGGCGGGCGCGGGTGATCGCCGTGTACAACAGTTCCCTGGTCAGCAGGGTCGACTCCGGTTCGGGCAGGACCACCGAGACGGTGTCGTACTGACTGCCCTGGCTGCGGTGGATGGTCATGGCGAACACGGTGACCACGGCCGGGAACTGGGTCGGGTGCACCAGGTACGGCTCGCTGCCGCGTTGCAGTGCGGCGCGCAGCGAGCCGTCGGGCATGCGCACCACGACGCCGGTGTCGCCGTTGTAGATGCGGGCCTCGTGATCGTTGGCGGTGACCAGCAGCGGCTGGCCGGGATACCAGGGGGCGGAGTGGGATTCGGGGCCCGCCCCGCCGGCCGCGGCCCATTCGGCGGCCATCCGGTCCCAGCGTTCGACGCCGAACGGGCCTTGGCGGTGCGCGCAGAGCAGGCGGTGCGATTCGAGGGCGGTGAGCGCGCCCGCGGCGTCGCCGTCGAGGGCGGCGGTGGTCACCTGGCGGGCCGCGCGCACGACATCGGCACGCACACCGGCCATTTCGTCGGGGGCGCTGAGCGAGAGCTCGTCGCCGCCGGCGCGGAGCAGGTCCAGGGCGGTGTCGGCGTCGCCGGCCCGGACGGCGACGGCGAGGTCGGCGATCCGGCCGCCGAAGCGGCGACCACGGGTCAGGCGAACGATGCCGCCGCGCAGGCGGGTTCGTTCCAGGGCGGTGAGGGCCGACGAGTTCTGTTCCGGCGCGGCCGATTCCGGGGAGTCGGCGCCGAGGATCTCGTCGAGCAGCGGATTCGGGGTGCCCGCGACGGGTCCCGCGACCAGGTCGGCGAGCACGGCGCCCGCGTCGACGGAGGCGAGCTGGTCCGGGTCGCCGACGAGGACCAGGCGGGTGTCCGGGCGCAGCGCGGCGAACAGCCTGCTCATCATGGTCAGCGAGACCATGGAGGTTTCGTCGACCACGATCACGTCGTATGGGAGCCGGTTGAATTCGTGGTATTTGAACCGGGTGGTGCGGCCGCGCTGCCAGCCGAGCAGGCGGTGCAGGGTGGCGGCGGTGAGGTCGGGCAGGCCGAGTTCGTCGGCTTGTTCGCGCACGGCCTCCTGCAGGCGCGCGGCGGCCTTGCCGGTCGGTGCGGCCAGCGCGATGCGCAGTGCGGGCAGCTTGGGGTTGGCTTTGCGGTGCGCGTCGAGCAGGCCGATGATGCGCGCGATGGTGTGGGTCTTGCCGGTGCCGGGGCCGCCGGCGACCACCGTGGTCCAGTGGGTGGCGGCGAGCGCGGCGGCGAGGCGCTGGCGGTCGGGCACGCCGTCGACCGGCGCGTCGAACAGCCGATCCAGTTCGCGGCGAATGATTTTCGGGTCGACCACCGGGTGATGTCCGGAGCGCTCGGTGAGGACGCGGCGGACCGTCTGCTCCTGCTGGTAGTACCGGTCCAGGTAGAGCAGCGGGCCGGAGTCGTCGCGGCTGCGCGATTCCACCAGCCGCAACGGTTGCAACGGACCCGCGGGTCCACCGGTGACCAACGGGCTGACCCGCAGCGCGGCCACCACCGCGTCGATGTCGGGCCACGGCAGCGTCGCCGGATCGATGCGCTCACCGGTGTCCCAGGTTTCGTCCGCGTCGATACCGATCTCCCGCATCCGATGCAGCTCCAGGCACACCGACCCGGACCGCACCGCCCGCACCGCAAGCGCCGCCGCGAACAACACCACCTCGGTGTCCTCCCGCCCCAACCGCCCCAGCCGCACCGCGACGTGCACGTCCGCAGCAGACAACACCCCCGCCTCATTGAACGTCCGCAACAGCCCGGTCCCCCGCTGCGCCAACTGAATCGACGTCACAAGACCACCCCGCCGCACCACTCTCGACTCCCCGCACCGAGATTCGCATGCAATTCCCGGTGCGCGAAATCAGAACCCGTGCGTCGGTGCGAGCCATCGGCCCGGCCGGGCGGTGGCGACGGGAAGACGCACACCTGTTGATTCGTCGCACACCCCATCGCATGCGGAGCCGTGTGCGGGAGGTCAGCACATGTGCGGCTGTGGGGTTGGGGGGCGGGGGCGCGCAGTTGTTGGGTTTCCGCTGGTGTGATCGCGTGGGGTTGGGTCATCGGGGGGCTCCGGCGAGGAGGCGGGAGATGGCGAGGATCAGGGGGGCGGGCGGGGTCCAGGTGAAGACGCCGTGGCCTTCGGGGGTTTCGGGGCCGATCATGCCGCGGACGAAGAGGTAGCGGGCGCCGCCGAGGTGGTGGGCGGGGTCGTAGGCGGGCAGGCGCCAGCGCAGGTAGCGGTGCAGAGCGACCGCGTAGAGGAGGGCCTGCAGGGGGTAGTGGGAGCGGATCATCTCGGCGGCCATGCGCTCGCGGGTGTAGTGACCGACGGTGAGGTCGCCGGTGCCGAGGCGGTTGGTTTTGTAGTCGACGATGACGAAACGGGTTTCCGTGCCGTCGGTTACGCGCAGCACGGCGTCGATGCTGCCGGTGAGGTAGCCGCGCAGCGGGATGTCGTCGAGCGCGGCCAGGTGGTCGGCGTAGCCGTACAGGTCGTCGTCGGGCGACAAGTGCGTGCGCAGCAGGTCGGCGATCTGACGCAGGGTCGCGGTCTCCGCGCTCGGGGTGTCACCACCGGCCAGCGGCAGCTCGAATTCCAACTCGTTCAAGCGATCCCGGGTCGAGATGTCGGCGAGCGAGCCGATGCCGAGCGGAGTGCGCAGCGCGGCGAGGACGGCGGTGCTGAGCACCCCCGGGTCGGCCTCGGCCATGAGTTCGTCGACGGCCGCGCGGCAGCGGCTGTCCACCTCGGCGGCGAGATCCGGTGCGTCCGTGTCGATCAGCTCGAACACGCCGTGCACGAGGGTGCCGAATTCCGCGCCGTAGGGCAGGGAGTTCATCAGCGACGCCGGGCCGGCGAACACCTCCTCGACCTCGGCGACCACCGGCGTGCTCGGCTCGTCGGCGGGGCCGCGGGTGTCCTCGGGCTCGATCTCCAGCTCGGGGGTGACCGGGCCGTGCGCGGAGGCGGTGAGCGCCGAGTACGAGGTGCGGCGCCAGTGCTGATCCAGCTTGCGCTCGAATCGTGCGGCGGCCAGCTCACCGGTGACGGGTTCGGTGCGCACGCGGTCGATCGCCACGTCATCGGTGCCGACCACCGCCGTCACCGAGATAGCCTCCGCCGCTCCTCCGGCCCAGGCCGAAAGCAGTCCCGGCGCAACGGCATCCGCGGGTACCGACGCGCGCGGCGGAACGGTGTCACCACCATCGGGGCGGCCGAGGATCATCCGGTGCAGCGGCGATGCGGCGGTCGTGATCGCCGGCGCCCACCAGGCGACGACCTGGCACATGGCCCGGGTCAGCGCGACGTACAGCAGGCGCAGTTCCTCACCGGCCTCCTCGGATTCGCTGCGCAGCTTGCGTTCCGCGTAGCCGGCGGCATCCGGCCCGCCGACATCGAGGACGCGCATGTCGTTGTCGTCGTGGAACAGCAGGGTCGCCGGGTACGGGTTCTTCGCGTTGTCCCAGGCGAAAGGCAAATAGACGATCGGGAATTCGAGACCCTTGCTGGCGTGCACGGTGGCGATCTGCACCGCGGCGGCGTCGCGGTCG
This sequence comes from Nocardia sp. NPDC056564, assembly GCF_042793755.1. Lineage (NCBI taxonomy): Bacteria > Bacillati > Actinomycetota > Actinomycetes > Mycobacteriales > Nocardiaceae > Nocardia > Nocardia sp. NPDC056564. The sequence continues at coordinate 137,960 of NZ_JBHTUR010000010.1, read as the reverse complement.
AGCCTGCGGCTGCGGTCGGCGACGGTGCCCGACGCGGGATCGCGCACGCGATCGCCGAGCCAGCGGGTCAACGCGGTCAGCCCGAGCGATTCGGTGAGCGAGACCTGATCGAGCAACTGGGCGATGTGCCGCAGATCGGTCAGCTGGCGCTCGCCGTTCTCGACGGCGAGCAGGCGGTGGGCCAAATCCGCTTCGGCGGAGATCTTTTCGAAGACGGCCGCGAAACCGGCACGGGCGAAAAGCCGCGCGGCGTCGCGGAGTTGCGCGCTGACCCGGCCGACCAGATCCGCTCCGCCGCTGTCGATCTCGGCGGCGGTGATGCCGATCAGCGGGGTGCAGGCGGCCAGCCGCACGCGGTCGCCGCGGTGCGGCTGCTCCAGCGCCCGCAGCAACCAGAGCCAGTCGGTGGCGCTGCTGGTGGCGAATACGCTGGTGCCACCGGCGAGCACGGACGCGACGCCGACCCGATCCAACGCCGCTCGGACCACGTCGATCTGCGACCGCGTCCGCACGAGGACCGCGATATCGCCCGGGCTGATCGGCGTGCGCGGGACCATCGCCGTTCCTGGATCGGCGAACCCCGTTCCGGCACTGAGCGGGCCGGAATCCCGGGTGCCGTGGCTCGGTCGCGCGGTGGTGCCCAACGCGACATCGGACTCGAGCAGCCGGACGATGTCGGCGGCGAGATCGTCGGCGACCTTGGCCCGCATGCGGCCGACCGCCGGGAAACCGGATTTGTTCAAAGGCCCTGCGCCGGTACGGGTCAGGCACCGCATGCGCAACGGCGTGATCAGTTCGTCCGGTCCGGACAGGCGCGACCAGGAGCGGGTGGCGTTCACCGGGTACACGGTGATCTCCTTGTGCCCCAACGCCGCACCGCCTTGCAGGTGGTCCAGCGCGGCGAGCAGACCGGCGTCGCTGCGCCAGTTGGTGGTGAGCTCCTTGCGGGTGTCGGCGTGCGCGACCGCGTCCAGGTAGCTGAGCACCTCGGCGCCGCGGAAGGCGTAGATGGCCTGCTTCGGGTCGCCGACCAGCACCAGCGTGGTGTGGCCGTGGAAGGAGCGGCGCAGGATGTCCCATTGCAGCGGGTCGGTGTCCTGGAACTCGTCGACCAGCGCGACCCGGTAGCGCTCGCGAATGCGGCGGCAGGCGCGCGGGCCGTGCTCGTCGTCGGCCAGCACGTCGTGCAGCAGGACGAGCAGGTCGTCGAAGTCGCGCAGCCCGGCCAGGCGCTTGCGGCGTTCGGTTTCCGCGCGCACCGCCGCCGCGAAGGCCACCCGTTCGCCGGCGGCGGAGTCGCCCTTCGGCATCAGCACCGCGTGGCGGTCGCGCACGGCGGCCAGGGCCAGGGTGTGCGCCTCCTTGACCGAGAACGGCGGTTCGGTACGGGCGTACCGGTTCAGGTACAGGTCGTCGGCGACCGTGCCGATCAGCTCGTCGACGGTCTCGACCAGCCGCGATCCGGGATCGTGCTCGCCGGCCAGGCCGAGTTCGTCCAGCATCCGCTGGCAGAAGCTGTGCGTGGTCGCGATGGTGCCCGCGTCGAAATCCGAAAGGGCCGCGAGCAATCGGGCCCGGCGGCGGCGCACCTCGTCCGGATCCGCCTGCGCGAGATGCCGGATCAGTTCGTCGGCGTGCGCGCGGGCCAGTTCGGGATCCGCCAACCCCGCGGCGACCGTCACGAACCGATCGCGCGTGCGCTCACGCAATTCCTGCGTGGCCGCCCGGCTGAACGTCACGAGCAGCAACTGGGAGACATCGATCCCGGCCTCGGCCACATACCGCACCGCCAGCCCGACGATCGCATGCGTCTTGCCGGTACCGGCGCTGGCCTCCAACACGGTCGTCCCGGTGGGCAGCGGCCCATACGGCTCGAAGCTGTCCGGCGCCTCCATCTCGGACACCACGAACGAGGTGTCTTGCACGGTCACGCGAACACCCGCCTTCCGACCCGCCGAAGAGCCCATTCTGCCGCTCCGACGCGCACCGCCGTGCCACCGACACGCGTGACGATCGCCGCAGCCACCGCCGAACCGCGCCGAACTCGCCCACCATCGCCAGGACCCGGCGCCCGGTTCAGACCGCCGCCACAGCCCGACGTAACACTCACGCCATCACCTCGGTCGCAGTCAGCGACGTTCGATGTCACGCTGCTGGTATCGCTCGAGTTCGCTGCTGCGCCGATGCCGCCGCGGGTCGGCACCGGGCGCATTTGGTTGCGGGCGCTCACGGTTGGCCCTGGGTTTCGGCGGTCAGCAGTGGTGTCCACAGGCGTCGGGCCAAGGCGCCGAAGCGGGTTGTCTCCCCTGGCTCGCCGGGCGGGGCCGGGATCTCCATGAGGTGTTCCAGACGGGGGGCCGCACCCCAGATGTAGCGGAGGTGGCGGTCGGTGTGGTCGCCGAAGGGTCCGGGGCCGTTCGGGCCGCCGTTGAATTCGCGTTCGGCGGCGGTGACGGCCTCGTCGACGGTGGCGCCGCGGAAGCGGCGTTCGGCATAGGCGGCGGTGGCGGTGGGGGTGATCGGGAGGGGTTCGGTGAGTCCGGCGTCGCGCAGGGCGACGAGCTCGCGCAGGATGCCGCGGGCGGCCGGCATTTCCGGGGCGGTGATCTCCGAACGCCATGCGGGACGGCCGAATTGGCCGCGGCCGGTGGTGACGGCGCGCCAGGTGCGGTCCTCGGTGACCGCCAGGGCCAGCAGCGAGACCCAGGCGGCGATCCGGTGTTTCGGGGCGAGCCGGGAGAACGTGGTGCGGACCAGGGTCTCGCCGCGCACCTCGGGGACGGTGCCGGTGAGCCTGCGCCCGTTGCCGAGATCCACCGCGATGTCGACGGCGCGCGGGCTGCCCTCGTAGTCGCCCTGCGACGCACGGACCAGCTTGTCCACCGTGTGTTCGACCTCGTCCAGCACCGCCGCGCCGAAACCGAAGGGCGGCAACGTGCCTCGCCGCCACTCGGCGGCGCGCAGCCCGGCCGCGTCCGCGCCGGTCAGGCGGGCGGCCAGCAGGCGTTCGCCCAGTTCCCATTTCGCCAGCCCGTCGAGTTCGATGGGCAGCCGGTCGGCGATGTCGTCTTCGTGTTCGGGCACGCGCAGGCCGAGCCGCTGCCACAGGAACGCGCGGATCGGATGCTCGACGAACGAGATCAGGTCGGCCAGTGCCACATCCGCGAGTTCCGGGGTCGGCAACGGCTCCGGCAGGAACGGTGGGCGCGGCACCGGTGGTTGCCCGGCGGACCGCGCCCCGGCGAGCGCGACGGTGTCGAAGCTGAACGGACGTTCGGCGCGGAAGTTGCGACGATCGAAGGCCTGCAACGGATGCCGGGTCAGCACCGCGTCCATGCCGTCCGCGCCGACCTGAGCGCGCAGCACATCGAGCAGCTCGGCGACCGGGATGGCGGGCGGCCGGTGCGCGCCGGTGACCGGGTCGGCGCCGGTGTGCAGCACCAGCAGCTTGTCCCTGGCCGACAGGATCGCGTCGAGCAGCAGCTGCCGGTCCTCGCTGCGCGGATCTCGTTCGCCGAGTAGCGGATTGCGGGCGAGCACGTCGTCGCCGTCGATGCCGCTGGTGCGCGGGAACACGTCGTCGTCGAGGCCGAGCAGCACCACCACGCGATGCGGCACCGACCGCATCGGCACCAGCGTGCACACGGTCAGCTCGCCGGTGCGGAAGTTGGCGCGGGTGGGCCGGGCCGCCAGCCGGGAGTGCAGCAGCACCCCGACATCGGCCAGCCGCAACGCCACATCGCCGGCGTGCTCGGTCGCGGCGGCCAGTTCCTGCCGGGCCTCGGTGCGCACCCAAGACTGTGAATCCGGCACGTCGGTCAGCAGATCCAGCGCGCGGCCGAGCACCGCCGCCCACTCGTGCGCCGGGCGCGGGCCGCGCAGATCGCGCAGGCAGACGGCGAGTCGATCGATGAATTCGGCGAACCGGCCGGCCAGATCGACATCGTTGCTGTCCACGTCGTCCAGGGGCAGCGCGAGATCGAGCCAGTCCTCCGAGGTTTCGCCCGCGGTGACGCCGAGCAGGATGCGGTCCACCGCGGCGTTCAGCGTGTTCTGCGCGAAGTCGGCCAGCCCGAACGCCTGCCGCTGCCGCTGCCCGATCCCCCAGCGCGCGCCGGACTCGGCGGCCCACTCGCGCAGCCGCTCGATATCGTCGTCGTCGAATCCGCAACGCCGCCGGACCGTTTCGGCCGCGGCCAGATCCAGCACCTGGGTCACGGTGACCCGGCCGTCGGCCAGCTCTAGCAGCACCCCGATCACCGCGAGCAGCGGATTGGTGATGCCCCGGCCGCGATCCGCGAGCCGAACCCGCAGGCGATGCGCCGGATGTCCCGAATCCGGCGCCTGCTCAACCGATCCCGGCACCCGCTGGCCGAAGGCCGCGCGCACCAGCGGCGCGAACGCCTCCACCTCGGGGCACATGACCAGCACGTCGCGCGGTTCCAGGGTCTCGTCCGCGGCGAACAATCCGAGTAGACATTCGCGCAACACCTCGACCTGTCGCGCGGGTCCGTGACAGGCATGGACCTGCACCGTCCCGTCCCCGGCGCGCACGGCGACCGGCGGCCAGCGATCGTCGCGGATCCCCGCCTGCACCGCCGCGAGCAGCGTCGTCTCGGCCGTATCCGCCTCCGCAACAAGATCATCCGAGGCCGGATAGTGGGTATCGGAGCCCACGGACCCGGCCAATCGCTGCTGCAATTCGCGCACATCGCGCGCGAGACCCGCCAGCAGCGGATGCCGCACGGCGCTTCCGCTGAGATCGTCCGCCCGGGAACGCGCCGCCGGACTCCCGGCCAGCTCGGTCCACATCACCGGACTCGGGTGGGGCAGCCACAGATGGATCTCGCGCGTCTGCGCCAGCGCGGCCAACACCGCGAGCTGATCGGTGGACATCCGGGTCGCGCCGAACAATGAAAACCGCTGCGGAAATGGAACAAGTTCAGCGTCCGCCCGCAGCCGCGCGCACGCCGCCTCCAGCCGCTCCGCCGGACTCGGCACGCCGACCTCGGCACGCAGCCGCCGCCACAGTTCCGGCTGCCACAGCAGATCGCCGGGCACCGGATTTCCCGCGCCGTCGGTGTCGGAACCCGCGGCCCACTCCAGGATCAACCCGGGCCGCTGCGCCGCGTAACTGTCGAACAGCGCGGCCAGGTGCGCGGCCGTGGCGTACCGGCGGCCGATCCGATGGGCGGCTCCGGCCGGGTCGTTCGCGCCGAGATGCCGGGCGAGCACCGCGCACCACGGCTCGCCGAGCGCGGCGTCGATCACCCGCAGCAACGTCCACACGACCCGCTCGCCCGCCCACGGATCGTCCTCCGGCCGAACCCCGCTCGCCGCCGCCAACGCGGTCGCGACCAGCGCGGACGGCGACGGAAACTGGATATTCGCCGCGACGCCGTCGGTCGAGCCCGCGTCGAAGGACGCCGAGAACGCCACCGCCCCGGACACCCCGAGCACCGAGGACAACCGCTGGGTCAGCCACCGCTCGACCCCCTTCGCCGGCACCGCGACCACCTCCGCCGCGAACGGATCGGGCAGCGGCGTGGCCAGCAGCTCGGCGAGTCCGTCGGCCAGGACGTCGGCGCGCTCGGCACGGTGGATGTGCAGCGGCATCTGCGCCTCTCGGTCGGTGGAAAGGTCGGACGGGCGCGGGGACTCGCGACTGACGGTGATCGCTCACGTGTGGCGAATCGCCTCCGGGCTTCGTGCACGTTTATACGCCCAGTGACTTCGAGGCAACTTTGCCACCCCGAAGCAGTTCCGAACGGACCTCTTCGCGTTACCTGTGTGACTGGAGTGAAATGAACCACATAAGAACACATTCCTACGCCGTGTCCGCTCGGATCCGCGCGCCCGATGTGCAACAGTGCTGAACCGGGGAGGACGAGAGAGCTGCACCGAAAGGCTGGTTCGCGTTCATGACTGCGATGGTGATTCCCCTGGTTCCGCGAGGCGGGTTCACAGTCCGCCGCGTAGGAGATCGTTGGGAGCTCGTCAACTCGCGAGGCTACGGCCGCACTGTCGTCCTACATTCGTGGCCGCGCGACCAGCACACCGAGGCGTTCGAGCACTGCTACCGCCTCAATGGACGCACTGTAGAGGAACTCGAGGCCGCGTTCCGCTGAACCGTGCGCGGTGGCTGAAACCCGCTGGGGCGCAACTACGCAACACGCCTAGCACACGCCGGTCCCGAGCTCAAGACGTGCGTCCGGCTCGCCGATGTGCGATCGTGTTGCCTCGTGCGTCATCCCTCGCCCGCCACCCGTTCCGTTCCGCGCGTGGCCGCATCCGCCTGTGTCCTCGCCGCCGCGGCGATCCTCATCCCCAGCGCGCCCGCGCTGCTACCCGGTGCCGCCGCGGTACCCATCGCGCATACCAATGGGTGCATGGCCGGTTTCGACTGCGATATGAGCAGCCGGATCGCCGCCGTGGACAAGTACCTGGCCGGACGCCCCGGCGTCACCGGTTACGTTGTGCGCGACCGGGTCTCCGGCGGCGTGTACGCGAATGCCAACGCGGAGAACAAGGTCTGGACCGCGTCCACGATCAAGCTCGCCATCGCCGAGGACCTGCTGAACCGGGCCAGGGTCGGCGCGATCAACCTGACGCCGGAAGATCGCGGAACCATGGAGGCGATGCTCGCCACGTCCAACGACGGCGCGGCGGACATCCTCTGGACCAAGTACTCGGGCCTGGACCGGATGGCGTTCAACAACGCGTTCCGCGCGAACGGCATGGCCACCCTGGACCCGCAGCCGACCAACACCGCGCTGTTCCCGGACTGGTCGTTCCAGAAGTGCACCGCCGCCGACCTGGACCGGCTGATGGACAACATCCTCAGCCGGATGCACCCGGACGACCGCAACTACCTGCTCGACCGCATGCGCTCGGTGGACAGCAACCAGCACTGGGGCGTGTGGGGCGCGGGTGCGGCGATGCGACCGGGCCTGAAGAACGGCTGGTCACAGGAGCAGGGCGGCTGGGTGGTCAATTCGGTCGGCTTCGCAGGCCCCGGCGAGCGCTACACGCTGGCCATCATGACCTCGCTCGGCGACGGCGGCGTCTTCACCGACGGCGCGGACACCGATACCAAGGTCGCCGAGATGCTGTTCGCGGGGCGCTGAACCCGCCACGCGCACACCGGGTTACGCGGAGCGCCGACGCAACACCATCGGCGCTCCGTCCCGCGGGAACGGAATCGAGGTGAACCCCCACGGCATTCGGTAGGCGTCGGGAATCTGCCACGCGTACGCACGCACCAGCGCGGCGATGACCGTCTTCACCTCGAACGTGCCGAAGTGCATGCCGATGCACTTGTGCGCGCCCGCGCCGAACGGCATCCAGGCCAGCCGGTGCGACTTGTCCTCGCGCCGTTGCTCGCCGAACCGTTCCGGATCGAACAGCTCTGGGCGCGTCCACAATTCGGGCAGCAGATGGTTGACCTGATAGGCGAGATCGATCGGCGTGCCCGCCGGTATGTAGCGCCCGGCGATCTCGGTGTCGCGCACCGCGCGCCGCGCCAGCCCCGGCACCGGCGGCATCAACCGCAGGCTCTCCTTGATCACCAGATCCAGATCGCGCAGGCTCTCCAGATCGGGGATAGTCGGTGCCGCGCCGCTCTTTTCGCGGTCGAGCGCGAGCACCTCCCGGCGCACGCGCTCCTGCCACTCCGGGTGCTTGCCCAGGTAGTAGGCGACGGCGGTGGCGGTGGTCGTCGTGGTGTCGTGCGCGGCCATGATCAGGAAGATCATGTGGTTCACCACGTCCGCGTCTCCGAACACCCCGCCGTCCTCGCTGCGCGCGTGACAGAGGCCGGAGAAGAAGTCCGGTGATTCGGTGCGCCGCTTCTCCGGCAGCATCGCGGTGAAGTAGTCCTGCAACACTTTTCGGCCGCGCAGGCCCGAGCGCCAGTGGCCGCCGGGGACCGAGTGCCGGATGATCGCCAGGCCCGCGTGCGTGCAGTCGATGAACGCGTCGATCAGCTGCTGCCGTCGCGCGCCGACGTCGACGCCCATGAACGTCTCGCCCGCGATGTCGAGGGTCAGTTCCTTGAGCGTCGGATAGAGCTGGACCGTCCGTTCGGCGTTGCCGCCCTGCGGAATCCAGCGATCGATGCTCGTGCGCACGACCGGGGTCAGCGCGGCGAGGTGCGCTTCCAGCCGTTCCCTGGTGAAGGCCTGCTGCATGATCCGGCGATGGAATTTGTGCTCCTCGAATTCGAGCAGCAGCAGCCCGCGCCGGAAGAACGGGCCGATGAAGTAGTCCCAGCCCTGGCCGAAGTCGCGGCGGCGGCGACCGAGCACCTCGTCGAGCGCCTCGGGTCCGGCGACCAGCACGCGGTCGATGCCGAGCGAGGTGTTCAACGAGACCGGTCCGTACTTGCGGTAGCGGCCGACCATCTCGGCCGGACCCCAGCGCATGTACTGGAGCACGCGTCCGAGGTAGGGCAACCCGGCGTCGCCGTGCACCGCGGTGGTCTCGCTACCCTGCGGCGGGGTCGCCAGCACCTGGTGCCGCTCGGGGATCAGGTCCAACGCCCGGTCCAGCAGACGGTCGTGCGGGATGTCGATCAGCGCGGAGTTCTCGGAGCGGGGTAAGTCCCCGGATTTCCCGCGCACGCTGGGCTTTCGGTCGACTGCACGGTCCCCGGCGACCATCGCGAACCTCCCTGAACGAGGGTATTCATCCTATTCTCTTTCGCCGTTTCCTCAGGCCGGTTCGCCGCAACCGACTCGGGCAAATACGACGCGACCGCACGGGGCAACACACCGGGAACAGGGACGTCGTCGCGACGGCCAGGATGGAGCCGACTACGGTTGGGACCTGACAACAACCGTTCGCGGGGGACAAACCCCGGGTCTGTCGAGGAGTCAGGATCATGAGCACAGCATCGCGCAGCGATCCGGTGGGGGGCGGTGGCCGGACGGGTCGTCACCAGGTGGTGGTGATCGGCTCCGGCTTCGGCGGTCTGTTCGGCACCAAGCATCTCAAGCGCGCGGACGTGGACGTCACGTTGATCTCCAAAACCACGTCGCACCTGTTCCAGCCGCTGCTCTACCAGGTTGCCACCGGCATCCTCTCGGTCGGCGAGATCGCGCCGGCGACCCGGCTGGTGTTGCGCAAGCAGAAGAACGCGCAGGTGCTGCTCGGCGATGTCATCGACATCGATCTCGAGGCCAAGACGGTCACCTCGCGGCTGCTCAACTCGAACACGGTCACCCCGTTCGACAGCCTGATCGTGGCCACCGGCGCGCAGCAGTCGTACTTCGGCAACGACCAGTTCGCCACCTACGCCCCCGGCATGAAGACCATCGATGACGCGCTGGAGCTACGCGGCCGCATTCTCGGCTCGTTCGAGGGTGCGGAGCTGGCCACCAGCCAGGAGATGCGGGACCGGCTGCTCACCTTCGTGGTCGTCGGCGCCGGGCCCACCGGAGTCGAATTGGCCGGGCAGATCGCCGAACTCGCCGATCGCACGCTCGAGGGCACGTTCCACAACATCGATCCGCGCGACGCCCGCGTGGTGCTGCTCGAGGGGGCAGGCGCGGTGCTCGGGCCGATGGGACCCAAGCTCGGGCTCAAGGCCAAGAAGCGGCTGGAGAAGATGGGCGTCGAAATTCAACTCAACGCCATGGTCACCGACATCGACGCGCTCGGCGTCACGGTCAAGGACTCCGACGGCACCATCCGCCGCATCGAATCCTCCTGCAAGGTGTGGTCGGCCGGCGTGCAGGCCAGCCCGCTGGGCAAGATGCTCGCCGAGCGTTCCGACGGCACCGAGGTGGACCGGGCCGGGCGGGTCATCGTGGAGCCGGATCTCACCATCAAGGGACACCCGAACGTCTTCGTCGTCGGCGACCTGATGTCCGTGCCGGACGTGCCCGGCCAGGCGCAGGGCGCGATCCAGGGCGCCACCTACGCGGCCAAGGCGATCAAGGCGGGACTGAACGGTCAAGCGCCGCAAGACCGTAAGCCGTTCAAGTACTTCAACAAGGGCAGCATGGCGACCGTGTCCCGGTTCAACGCCGTGTGCCAGGTCGGCAAGCTGGAGTTCAGCGGGTTCATCGCCTGGCTCGCCTGGCTGGCGCTGCATCTGTACTACCTGATCGGCTATCGCAGCCGGATCGTCACGGTCATCCAGTGGTTCGTCACCTTCCTCGGACGCAGTCGCGGGCAGATGGCCGCGACCGAGCAGTGGGTGTTCGCCCGGCTCGCGCTCGAACAGGTCAATTCCGATGAGGAGGAGGCCGACGAGCTGGCGGCCGCGCTCGGGGCGCCGCCGGCGGAACGCGGCAAGCTGGCCGAGAAGGCCAAGGCGGCCGTCGAGGGCCGCGTCGGCTGACACCCGCCACTCCCGCCGACCGAAGGCGACCTTCCCAGCTGTTCCGGCAGCGCGAAGGTCGCCTTCGGTCGTTTGTGGCGGCGTTTGTGACCCGGACGTAGCTATTCGTTGGCAATGCCGCGGGCGGCAAGTCGGCCGGAAAAGAACCCATCCAGGCGCCGAGCAGATCCGAATGTCGGACGTCGAAAGTGACATCTCTTCTGACCTGACGAAAGGCGATCTACCTATGGGCACAGGCAAGCACAGAGCCCCCAACCCGCAGCGGCAAAAGGTGGGCTCGATGGTCGCGGCAGGTGCGGTACCGCTGGTCCTCGCACTGGTCGGCACCGGCACCGCCAATGCCGAGCCTGCACAACCCAACGTGACGGCGCAGCCCGACCATCCGGTGCAGTGGCCCGCCGCCGAGCCGCCGAACGCGATGCCGTACGAGGGCTTGAACATCCCGGACAACACCAAGAGCTCGCTGCAGTGGTCGCGGCCGATGCCGGAGAAGAAGTACCTGGCGCCGGTCGGCGTGCTGCACGCGCCCGTCCCGGTGGCTCCGGTGCCGCCGATCGCGCCGCCGCCGGGCAAGTTCCGCTTCGGTGACGTGCAGGTCGATGCGCCGGACTTCATCGACTCCGAGCAGGCCATCCAGATCAACGACAACTCGGCCATGCTCGAGGCCAACCTGGCCACCTTCTTCGACTCGGTCGGCATGGAACGCAGCCGGTCCGACCGGATGGCCGGGCAGATCGTCGGCACCGCCGCCATGGGCGCCGTGGCCGGCGCCGCCTCGGGTGCGCCGATCGCGGCGACCTCCGCGCTGGTCGGCGGGGCGATCGGGCTGGTCGTCGGGCTGCCGTTCGTGCCGGTCGGCATCGTGGCCGGGCCGATGCTCGGCGCGTCCGTCGGCGCTGCCGTGATCACCGTTCCCGCGGCCGCCGTGGGTGCCGCGGCCGGTGCCGCCGTCGGCGCGGTCAACGCGTTCAACGCGCCGTCGCGAGTCGTGGGCGACTGATCACGTAGGTGCGACTGGAACCGAACAGGGTGGGAACCCGACGACACTGTCGAGTTCCCACCCTTTCTCGTTTCTCCCCCGCTGGGCGGGATACACCTCGAGGTGACGGCGGACACCCACCCGCGTTTCTGATTCGGCGAGTCGCTTTCGGCGAGTCGTGCCGCGATCAAGATCGGCGCAACCCGGCAGCAATTATCTGGAGCGGACGTGATTCACCGGGCGGCGAGCAGCGGACTCGTTCGGGTGCGCAGGGTGCCGCCCGCCGCGAGCGGGAGCCGGGTTTCGGCAAGGTCTAAGGTTTCGGCCGGGCGATCGTCCGGGTAGCGGAGCTCGCTTTCCAGTGCCCGCGGCGCGGCGAGCGGATCGTCGGCGACCGTGCCCGCGCCCAGCTCCAATCGGTGTCGCAGTAGCGGCAGTTCACCGAGATCGGCGATGAGGTCGCCGCGCCAGCCGCCGGCGTCTTCGCCGGAACGGCCGATCTGCACGCGTTCGCGCAGGCGCAGGCGGGCGTCGGCGGCGAGGCGGACCGAGGTGATGGTGTGGTGGTGTGCGCCGCCCGCGACGATCGTCGGCTCCGGGTCGAAGTCGAGTTCTCCCCCGGTGTCGACCCGAAAACGCCAGTGCGCCAAGGACGACGGTGTCGCCGCGCTCGGCAGCGCGATGGTCGCCGCGACCGAGCGCACGGCGAGGCGCGCGCCCGGGCCGACCACGATGGTGATGTCGAGCTCGTCCCCGCCGAGCGGGGTCGCGGCCGTGCCGATCAGGTGCACGGTGTGCGGCGCGGTGCGGCGGGCCGAGAGCCCGCCGCTCGCGTGGATCTCGGGCAGCGCCGTGGCGCTCGCGACGATCCGGACCTCAGTGCGCAACAGCGGATTCGGTGCCGGACCGGTCCTGCTCGGCGATGACGCGCAGTTGCTCACGCACCCAGGCGAGCACCTTGGTGGCGGCCGGGTCGTCGGTGAGCGAGATGAGCGCGGTCGGGCGGCCCTCGCGCACCTTCGCCGCGTCGCGTTCCATCACGCCGAGGTCCGCACCGACCAGCGGGGCCAGGTCGGTCTTGTTGACCACGAGCAGGTCCGAGAAGGTCACGCCCGGACCGCCTTTGCGCGGCACCTTGTCACCGCCGGCCACGTCGATGACGAAGATCTGCACGTCGATCAGGCCGGAGGAGAACGTCGCGGTGAGGTTGTCGCCGCCGGATTCGACCAGGATCAGATCGAGCGGCGGGTTGGCCGCGATCAGGTCGTCGATGGCGTCGAGGTTCGCGGTGATGTCGTCGCGGATGGCGGTGTGCGGGCAACCGCCGGTCTGCACGGCGGTGATCCGCTCGTCCGGCAGCACCGCGTGCCTGCGCAGGAAGTCGGCGTCCTCGGTGGTGTAGATGTCGTTGGTCAGCACGGCGAGCGACAGTTCCTCGCGCAGCTGCCTGCACAGCGCGGCCACCAGCGCGGTCTTGCCGGAGCCGACGGGGCCGCCGATGCCGATGCGCAGCGCCTCGCCGGGGGTGCGGTCGCGTTTCGGGCGATCATGGCTGTGGTCGTGCGGTTCACCGTCGATCAGGTGCGGTGACATGGTGGCGATCTCCTTCTATCGGGGACTCAGCTGGCGAACAGGGGCATGTCCCGGTGCAGGTGGCGTTCGGCGAGCACGTCTTGCAGCGGGTCGGAGAGGCAGGCGAGACCGTCCACGGCGGTGGCGGCGGTGCGGTCGCAGAGGGCGGCGAGGCGGACCGTGCAGCCGGCGATGGCGGCGGGATCGAGCGCGAGCAGGCGTTGGGCGGCGGTGGCGGCGCCGGTCAGGGTCGTGTAGACGACCACGCCGGCGATCTCCTTCGGGGTGACGGCGCAGGCCGCGCCGACCATGCCGAAAACCGTCGACAGATGCGGGCGCGGGCCGAGCGCGGACCACTCTTCTTGCGGCCACAGCTGTTTGGCCAGTCGCAGCAGGCCGCGGCCCTGTGCGCGCGAGGCGGTGCGGGCGGCGGGCGACGGCGTCCGCGCGTCGGCCTCGGCTTCCGCCCGCGCCGGTTCGAGCGCGCCGGCGCACACCGCGGCCGCCAACGAGGCCGCAACAAGTCCCGAGGTACTGATCCGGCGACGCAGATACAACTCGACCGTCGCAACATCCCGCACCACCCCGGACGCGATCGCCTCCTCAACCCCACCCGAATGCACATGCCCGCCGATCGGCAACCGCGAATCCGCCAACGCCAACAGCGTCGCCAAACTCACCGACCCGATTTCACCCACCGACGGATCCTAAGCCCGGCGTGTTGCATCGGCGTGTCCCGGCCCGCCCTCCCCACCCCCACACCCCCAGACATCTCCCCCGCGAAGGGGACATAGCGGCGACGAACATCGAGTGGCGACACCATGATGTCCCGCTCAACGGCCTCCGCCGAACTCCTTGCCGCCCAACGGGACAACGACCCGCTTCAGCGAGGTGCGGTGCCGCCTTGATGTTCGGCTTCCAGCAGGGCGAGCAGCCCGGGAAATCCGCGCTCGACGTCCGTGCGCCACGGGCGGATGCCCTTGCGATTTCCAAAGTCGATCTCGTCGATGAGGCCTGCTTCGCGCAGCACCCGGAAGTGGTGGCTCTGGGTCTGCTATCGGCGGTGTTCGTCGGCGAGGCGCGAAGCACCACGCCCCAGCTCGAGCGCACCGGCCGCGGGTCTCCCGACCGCAGCGGAACTCGATGCCCCTGCGGTCGGGACAGCTGGGCGGGCGAGTTCTCGATGTGCGCCGGGTCGGATATCAAGATTTGCGAATTGATCCTACGAAATGGGCGGCGAAACTATTCCGCCATGAAATACCGCCTGGTCTCGGCTCTTTCGACCTTCTGGATAAGCACTAGCCCGTGCTAATCTACGAAGTTGAGTGCGCTATTCCATTATCCCCGCGCACTGATATCCAAAACCGGGGGCTCTTCTGTGACTATACAAGTCGATCTGGAGAAGCTGCGCGCGATGTCCAAATCGCTGCACGCGTTGAGCGGCGAGGCCGCCGAGCTGGATGCCATCGAGGGTGTCCCGATGCGATTGCTGGTGCCGTTCGGCCGGGAAGGCTCGATATTGAGCTCGGTCGTCGAGGCGAGCAGGATGGCGGTCGGTGTGCAGTCCGGCCTGGTTCCCGCGGTATCCGCTCGGCTGCGGGAGATAGGCGAGCTCATGCACGCGGTGACAGTCCAGTTCCGGCAGGCCGAGGAGTCGAGCGTGGTGGCGCTGGCCGCGACGTACACCAAGTCCTCCGGTGCGTGGGGCACACCGAAATGACCCCGACCAGAAGCCAATTGGACGACTACGATGCCCAGCCCCTCTGGGATATCGCCGACACGTTGCACCACCTCGGGCCGAAGGTGGAGAACCTGTTCGAACGCTACGTCAGCACCGTCGCCGCGCCCGGCTGGCAGGGCGCCGCCGCCGAGGCGGCGCAGGACCGGGCCGGCCGGGACCGCAAGATCGCGTACGCGATGGCTGATGCCGTGGTGGACTGTGCGCGCCGGCTCGAGCAAGGGTACTGGGACGTCAACACGCCGCTGAAGGCTGCACGGCAGCACATCATCTCGGCCGAGGCCGCGGGATTCACGGTAGGGCCTTCCCTCCGCGTCTCCGTTCCACCCGACAGCCATCCCACTTCGGCCCTGGAACGGGCCAGGGCCGAATGGGAGCGCCAGATCCTGACCACCGCGAATGCCGTGGAGACCGAGGACCGGCGGCTGCACCGGGATCTGGCGAAGCTCAGCACCGCGATGCAGGTCGTGTTCGAGACGATCGGCGGGAGCCAGACAACGCTCGACGAAGTACGATTCGCCGCCGCGGAACGATTCATCTTCGACGAGATGAAGCGCAATATCGACTCCGACACCGTCGAGTCGATCCGGACGCTGCTACACAAACCGAGATGGTACGAATTCGGGCGCGATTACGGCAGCGATGTCCGCACGGCCCTGGTGATGTGGGGCCAAAAAGTCGCACCGAACCAAGAATGGGATCACAAGCCGCAACTGAAAAAACGTTTCCACCTGGAGACGCCGGACGATTTCTATTTCAAGCAGCCAGGCACCGATCGAAAAGTATTTTACGATATCTATTCGAACATGCACTACGGATACGTCGGCCGGGCCGCGGGAATCGACGCCTCGACGCTCATCGAGGGCGCCTCCCTCGGCGAGCAGATCCTGACCGGCGACGACGACGCGGCCGACCAGATCACAATGCGCGCCGGGATCGAACTCTACGACAAATACGGCCCCGACATGACAGCCGAACAGTTCCACCGAGGGGTTATCCAGGCCATCGACAAGCTGGAAACCGCCGAGCGCGAAGGCCGGGATCTGACCCAGTTCAGACACGAGAACTGAGGGGTTCAGCTGCGGCGGGAGTTCCCTGGCATGCGGCGGGGCATTCGTTCGAAGAAGCGTTGGACCTGGTTGCGGGTGAGGTTGGTCCAGGCCTGGACGGGGGCGGACCACCAGGGGGCGATTTCCCGTGGCTTGGCGGTGACGGCGTGGCAGACGAGGTCGGAGGCTTCGTCGACGGTCAGGCCGGGGACTCGGCTGAAGTCGGTGGGGGCGCTCATTCTGGTGTGCACCAACGGCATATAGATGGAGGTGGAGGTGACGCCGTCGCCGGCCGCCTCGGCGGCGACGCTGCGCAGCCAGACGTCGAAGGCGGATTTCGAGGCGCCGTAGGCGGCCCACTGCGGGGCGGGCGGGACGAGGATCGCCCAGGTGGAGATGTTGACGATGTGGCCCTGTTTGCGGTCGCGCATGTCCGGTAGCAGGGTGAGTAGCAGGCGCACCGGGCCGAGGTAGTTGATGTCGATGGTGCGGGTGAAGTCGTGAAAGCGGTCGTAGGACTCGCTGATCGGGCGGCGAATCGACTTGCCCGCGTTGTTGATCACCACGTCGACGTGGCCGTGTTCGTCGAGCAGGCGCCTGCCGAGTTTCTCGACGGCGTCCATGTCGGTGAGGTCGGTGGGGTAGACGTGCGCGGTGCCGCCGTCGGCCTTGATCTCGGCGGCCACCTGGTGCAGATCGTCGGCGGAACGCGCGACGAGCAGCACGACAGCCCCGGCCGCGCCGAGCTTGCGCGCGCTCGCCTTGCCGATGCCGTGCGACGCGCCGGTGACCAGCACGATCTTGCCGTCCACCGCCGCGTGCAGCTTGCTGTCGCGCGGGCGCGAGGTCGGATAGAGCAGTCGCGCGGCCACTCGCTCGGCGATCGGGCGACCGTTGCTCTGCGCCGGAGTCTGGTTCACGGTTCCGACTCTATTAGCAGTGCGTCAATTTGGCCCGCGATCGTCGGGCACGCCTGCGACGTGCGCCCCGGACCTAGTGACTGACGCCGCTCGTGTCGACTCGGGCCGGTGAGGCGAATCGTGCGATCATCGCCATCGCAATGAGCACCGTCGCGCCGACCGCGGTGGCGATATGCATGCCGGAGACGAAGGATTCGCGGGCGGACTCGATCAGGGCGGTGTTGTCGCCCGCTTCCTGGATGGTCTCCCCCAGCGTCGCGGCGTAGTCGCCGCCGGAGCGGAAGATCAGTGCGGCAAGGGATCCCAGCAGGGCCAGGCCGAGCGCGTTGCCGAGCTCGAAGCTGGTCTCCGAGATGCCGACCGCCGAGCCGGCGCGTTCGGCGGGAACCGAGGACACCGCGACGTCCGACACCAGCGTGAACGCAAGGCCGTAACCGACGCCGGCCACGGTGGATCCGACCAGGTACCACCACAGCCCGCCGTGCACGCCGACGCCGAGCAGCATGAGATTGCCTACGGCCGAAGCGGTCAGCGCGAACACGAAGGTGTTGCGCGTACCGAAGCGGCGACCGAACCGGGCGCCGCTCATCGAGCAGACGAACACGGCGACCGCCATCGGGATGCCGAACAGGGCCGCGGCCAGCGGGTCGCGCCCGGTCACCGATTGCAGATAGATGCTGGTGAGATAGCTCATCGCGGCCAGCGACATCATGCCGACGAGGCTGGACCCGATCGCCACCGAGAACCCGGCACGGGTGAACAACCGCAGATCGAGCAGCGGCTCGTCGAGCTTGCGCTGCCTGCGCACGAACACGGTCAGGATCACCACGCCGATCAGCGAGATCAGGATCGCCTCCGCGTCGACCCCGTCGGCCGCCGCGTGCTTGATGCCGTACACCAGCGGCAGGATGCCGCCGATGGACAGCGCGACGCTCGGCAGATCCAGCGGTCCGCGCACCCCCGCGCGATGCTCGGGCAGCACGAACGGGCCGAGCGCGAGCAGGATCAGCAGCACCGGGATGTTGATGAGAAAGACCGAGCCCCACCAGAACTGGTGCAGCAGCATGCCGCCGATGATCGGCCCGACCGCCGAACCGCCGGCGAAGAACGCGGTCCAGATGCCGATGGCGGCGGCCCGCGTGCGCGCGTCGGGGAACAGCGTGGAGATCAGCGCGAGGCTGGACGGCAGCAGGGTCGCGCCGCCGATGCCCATCATGGCCCGCGCGATGATGAGCACCGCGGCGCTCGGCGCGAACGCGGCGAGGATGGAGGCGACGCCGAAGATGGCGGCGCCGACGAGCAGGATGTTGCGCCTGCCGATCCGGTCGCCCAGGTTGCCCATGGTGATCAGCAGGCCCGCGATCAGGAAGCCGTAGATGTCCAGGATCCAGAGCTGCTGGGCGGCCGACGGGTCGAGGTCGACGGTGAGGGTCGGCATGGCCAGGAACAGCACCGAGATGTCCATCGACACCAGCAGCACCGGCAGCAGCAACACCGCGAGGCCGAGCCAGGCACGGCGCGAGCCGCCGGTCGGCGCCGCCTGCGCGGGCAGCACCGCCTCAACGTCTGTCATCCTTGGTAATCCTCTCCATCTCGCGTACGCCGTACGCACAACTGGAGTACAGTGTACGCAAGCTCCCCCGGAAGTGAAAGTGAGTCATGGGATGTCTGAGCTCAAGCTCAACCGAGCCGCCATCATCGACACCGCGATAACGCTTGCCGACGAAGAGGGTCTCGACGCGTTGTCCATGCGCCGGATCGCCGACAAGCTGGGCGTCGGCGCCATGTCCCTGTACCGGCACGTGGCGAACAAGGACGAACTGCTCGCCGAGATGACCGACGAGGTGGCCAGACGCAATCCCTACCCCTCCGCGGAGGGACAGCAGTGGACCTGGCGCGATCGGGTGCGCATCGCCGCTGAGATCGATTGGGCGCTCTATCAGCAACATCCGTGGGTTCTGCTCACCTTCGCGACGCCGCGCTACAGCTTCGGTCCGATGAGTCTGGCCTGCCTGGCCTGGATGGTCGAGGGATTTTCCGAGCTCAATGTGTCGACCAGGGAAGCCACGACCATGGCGTTCACCGTGTGGAATCACATCTCCGGCGCGACCCTGCCGCACATCAGCGCCGCGCTGATGGCGCGCAAGGGCATGAACCCCGAGGGCGACAACGGGCTGCGCACCATGCTGAAAGGAAGATCACAATTCCCGGTGCCCGCCGCGCTCGCGGATCTGGAGGGCAGCGGGATCAACGATCTATCCCAGGAAGATCTGCTCTATGCCGGTCTCGCCGCTTTGTGCGACGGCTTTGAGGCCAAGGCGCGGCTGCGGGCCGACTTGACCTGAACCTAGCTTCATGTTGCACGGTGGTCGGCGACCATCACGAACAGGAGCCACCGTGCACGCGATCCGCCTTCATGCCTTTGGCCCGGCCGACAATCTGCGCTACGAGACCGTTCCCGATCCGAGTCCAGGGGCGGGTCAGGTGCGAATTGCCGTGGCGGCGGCCGGGGTTCATCTGATCGACACGGCGTTGCGCAAGGGGTTGCCCGGGCCGTATCCGGTTCCGGAGCTGCCCACCGTTCCCGGCCGCGAGGTCGCCGGGACGATCGACGCGGTGGGCGCCGAGGTCGATCCGGGGTGGGTCGGCAAGCGGGTGGTCGCGCACCTGGGCATGGTGCCCGGCGGTTATGCCGAGCTCGCGGTGACGGAAGTGGCTCGGCTGCACGAGATCCCGGACGGACTCGGGACCGCCGAAGCGGTGGCGATGATCGGAACCGGGCGCACGACCATGGGCATTCTGCAATTCACCGAACTCGGTCCGGACAGCGTCGTCATCGTGACCGCCGCCGCGGGCGGAATCGGCACGCTGCTGGTGCAATTCGCGAAGAATGCCGGAGCGACCGTGATCGGTCTCGCTGGTGGGCCCGCGAAAGTCGAACTGGTGCGACGCAACGGGGCCGATCTTGCCGTCGACTATCTACTTCCCGACTGGCCGGAACAGGTCCGGCGTTTCCTCAGGGATCGGCGTGCGACAGTCCTTTTCGATTCGGTAGGCGCGGAGACGGCGCGTGCCGCCATCGATCTGCTGGGTAAGGGCGGACAGCATCTGGTATTCGGTGCGTCCGGGCAGAGCCCGAAAGACGCGACAGCGCTGACCCTTTCCGCGGAGGAACTGGCCGCTCGCGGCATCACCTCCGAGTTCGTGCTCGGACCGCCGATGATCCAGCGCGCCGGTGGCGACGTCCGAGTGCTCGAGCATCGGTCGATGGCGGAGGCGGCGGCCGGGCGGTTGCGGCCCGCGGTGCAGGAGTTCCCGCTGGCCGAGGCTGCCGCGGCGCACCGGGCCCTGGAGACGCGGGCGACCGTCGGCAAGGTTGTGCTGGTTCCGTGAAACCGATTGAGCCGTCCGTCTCCGCCGAGCGTCCAGCGCCCGCGATCGCCTGGTCTCAGTCCGTCTCGTCTTTCACCACCGCGTAGGCGAACCCGTCCCAGCCCTTGCTGCCGACGGTCTGCACGACGGTCGCGTCCAGGGTCGGCTCGGCGGCGAACAACTCGACGACGGCGCGGCTGGCGCGGATCGTCTCGTCTTCGGAGACCGAGTCGGCCAGGCCGCCCTTGCGAACGACGTTGTCGACGATGATCACCGAGCCCGGCCGGGTCAGCTTCAGCGCCCACCGGACGTAGTTCGAGTTGTTGACCTTATCGGCGTCGATGAACACCAGGTCGAACGGTTCCTGCCCCTCCTCGGCGAGCACCGGGAGGCTGTCCAGCGCCGCGCCGACCCGGATGTCGACCCGATCGCCGACCCCCGCGTTGTCGAGGTTCGTGCGCGCGACCTCGGCATGCTCGGCCTTGAACTCGAGCGTGACCACCTGCCCCTTCTCCCCCACCGCACGCGCCAGCCAGATCGTGCTGTACCCGCCCAGCGTGCCGATCTCCAGCACCCGCCGCGCCCGCGCGGTCACCGCGAGCAGATACAGAAACTTCCCCTGCGGCGGCGAGACATCGATCGCGGGCAGTCGCGCGGCCGCATTCGCCGTCAGCGCCGCCGCGGTATCCGCGTCCCGCACCAGAGTGTCCACGATGTAGCTGTCTACATCGCCCCATTCGGTAGTCGTCATACCTCGCAGTCTGCCACCGAACCCGTCCCCCTCGCCGAGATCCGCACCCGCCCATGACCAACGAGACACTCGCCGCGACATTCGCACCTGGACTCGGGATCGGCAGTCGGAATAGGGGCCTACAGCGGGTTCGGATCTCGAGAAAGGATGCGGATTCACTGGAGGCGAGCGTCTACTCGCCGTGAGGTCGCGGTGGGTTCGGGTCAGTGGGGGGCGTTGATGGGGAGGGGCCAGTGGTCGATGTGGTCCAGGACCGTGCGGTTGGTGCCGGCCAAGGCCGAACGGGCCTGGGCGACATAGCGTTCGGCGTAGCACCCGGTGCGGTGGGGGCGGTGCAGGCGGTGCGCTTCGGCCAGCCAGCCGCTGGCTTGGCGTTGGACCTCGGGGCGGGTGAGCCGGTGACCGGCGGCGAAGAGGGGGCCGCCATATTGCGGGGCGACGACTACGGCGGAGCCGAGGTGTTGCAAGCACCGAGCGACGCCGAGGTCGTCGGCCAGAGTGCGGTAGCCGGTCAGTGCCTGCTGCCAGCAACGCAAGGCACGGCGGAATTCGCCGCGCGCCCACCACACGACGCCCATCGTCTCCTGGACCTGGGCGCGCCCGTCGGGGTCACGGCCGGTGCGGGTCAGCGATTCGGCCAGGTCGAGGCGGTCCTGAGCCGCATCGAGGCGGCCCTGGTGGATATGCACGACGGCCAGGTTGATCAACGCGCAGACCTCGCCCGCCACGTCTTCCCGTGGGAGCAACCACCAGGCGGCCTCCAACCGGTCGGCCACCACGGGCAGGACGTCGCGCTGCCACCGGTGTACGGACAGGCGGCGGCGCGAACCGTTCAGCAGGCGCAGCGCACGCCGGTGTGCCCAACGCGCGGCCAGGCTGGTGGATAGGTTGCGTGGCCGGTACCGCTTCGGTCGGCGGCGCAGCCGGCCCGCCCGGATGTGCACCAGATCCCGTTGCACCACAAGGTTTTCCAACCCGGATGCGCGGGTGAGCCGGGCAGCCACGCCGCGATAGTTCTCCGGCTCGCCGATTCGGGCATACCACCCGTCCAGCGCATCGCCTATTCGCACCAACTCCGGCACGAGAGCGACCGGCACGGAGGTATCGAGTGCCACGCAGGCGGAGACCAGGCCTCGAAGCCGCGGCTCCTCCGCCTTGAACCACCGGCGCGCGCCCGCGGCGAAGCGCACCGAATCCAATGCGGACGCCCACCGGGTGGCGCGATCCGCGTAGTAGTGCACGAACGCGGTCAACGCCGCCCGCCACTGCGCGCCGGCGGCGACCTGCGAACGGTCGGGCAGTTCCGGCACCTTGACCAGGCAGTAGCGGTCCACGCCCAACGTTGCCACGATGCCCGCCCGGAGGAGATCGGCGAGCAACAGCTCGGCCGTGGCATGCGGCTCGACCCGCTCCACCGGCAGCCGTGCCGGTGCGTCGAGAGCGGCGGTCAGCACGGCAAGCAATGCGGCCGTTTCGAAATCACGCCCGGGCAGATCGCGCAACACCGCGATCAACTCGTAGTCCCACGCCGGATAGAACACTTGGCGCGGACGTTCCACCGCCGCCGCCCGCACCCTGGCCCCCGGTTCGACCAGATCCGCGATCAGCTCGAGTTCCTGTGCGGTACGGACCTTTTCGCGATACCGCTGCACGAACCGGTAGCCCACATAGACCGCTGCCGCGGCAACGACGAGCACCGACAGCCACCGCAACGCCCCCGCCGCCACCTTGACCGCGGTGCTCTCCCCTAACGAGTTCAGCACCAGATTGCGCGCCAACTCGAACAGCAGCGCATAGGCCACCACCGACGCCGTACCCAAAAACCCTTGCCAAATAGACGATCTCGGCGTCCCAGGCTCGACCTGCGACTCCCCCTCCCGCCGCCCAGCCACCCCAGGATCACTCACCGCAAACACCCCCATCGCACGCGCCCATCCCTGACGATGCCGCCACATCAAGGGCCACCGGTGCCGCCGCACACGCCCCTACCGCCGAGACACGCTGCGACACAGAGTCTCCGGAGTGGCTCATCGCACGCCTCCGCCACTCGGCGCCGAGATCTCCGGCAAGTCCGCCGAGCCGTCGACGGCGGCGCGGACTCGTCGTGCGGACTCTTGCGACGCCAGCGGATCGCGGCCCGAACGTGCTGCGGCCTCCGAGGATTCCGCCGGGACACGTTGCCGCGCTATACCTTCAGACCCACCGAGCGTGCTCATCGCAGGGCTCCGCCGGTGAGGCCGGGTACCAGCCAGCGGCGCCAGGTGGCCAGGAGTAGTGCGACCGGCAGGATGGCCGACATCAGAGCGCCTGCGGCCAATTGGGCGAAGTTCTCGGTGAACTGGCGGGCTTCGCCCCAGAGAAGGAGGGACCACGGCGTCGCGCCGGCGCCGCTGATCAGCAGGCCGATCACGAAATCGTTCCAGACCTGGATGAATTCGAGCACCGCCACCGCACCGAGGGCCGGGCCCGCGGAGGTCAGTACCCGTCGGGCGATCGTGCCCGGACCGGCCAGGCCGTACAGGGCGTCGGCGGCGGGGCTGCCCGGCGCGGCGAGCAGGGCGCCGCGTAGCACCAGGATGGCGATGGGCAGGCCGGCCGCGGCGTGCAGCAGGATCAACGGGATTCGGGTGCCGGAGAGTCCGTAACTGTCGATGAAGGCGTTCACCGGGCCGAGATAGCTTTGCACCGGCAGCACCGAGAGCAGGACCAGGCAGACCACCGCGATGCCGGCGGCGGGCCGGTTCGGTCGCAGCGCCGCGAGCCGATACGCGACCGGCACCGCGGCGGTCACCACGACGACGGTGGTCAGGCCCGCCACCCACACGGTCGTCTCCAGCGACCGCAGCAGAGCCGGGTCACGCCACATGCGGGCGATCGCGCCCATCCCCCAACCGTCCCGGTCCCGGAGCATGGCCAGGATCAGCGCGACGATCGGAATCAACGCCACGCCCGAGACCGTCAGCATCCCGAGCATCCGCAGCGGATTCGCCGGCGGCCGCGCCACCGGCCCGGCCTGCTCCGATGGCGCGGACCAGCTGATCCGATGCCTGCGCACACCGGTCTGCAACAGCCAGGCGATCAGGCCGACCAGCACGGCGAGCGGCAGCCCGTACGCCGCCGCGACGCCCGGCTCGGTGTCGGCGTCCACGGCCAGCCGCCACCAGTGCACGGTGGCGCTGTCCACCTGATACTGGATCGAACCGGGCACCCCGATCAGCACCACGTCGAAGACCCTGGCCGCGGCGACGCCAACGGCGAGTCCGACGATCAGTACCACCGGGCGCAGTAATGCGTAGAGCCGCACCGGCAATCGCCTGCCCTCGCCCCGGTACAGATAGTTCGCGCGCACCGGGTCGGACTCTATCGCCCGGATGCCCGCGCGGAACAGACCGGTGACGAAGCCGAGCCAGGTCCACAGGAACGCCGACGCCAGCATCGCCACGAACCAGATCCGATAAACCGCAACACTTTCGATGCCGAGCCGATCCCCGAGGTACTGGAAGATCAGCCGGAAGGCAACGCCGGACACCACCGCCGAGATCCCGAACGGCACGATCAGCGATCGCCACAACCACCGTGAATCCCTTCCCCACCAAGCGATCCCGAACGCCAGCCCCAACAGCA
The DNA here is from genome assembly GCF_042793755.1 of Nocardia sp. NPDC056564. Classification (NCBI taxonomy): domain Bacteria; kingdom Bacillati; phylum Actinomycetota; class Actinomycetes; order Mycobacteriales; family Nocardiaceae; genus Nocardia; species Nocardia sp. NPDC056564. The sequence continues at coordinate 113,610 of NZ_JBHTUR010000010.1, read as the reverse complement.
CCACCCCGAACAGCACCCACATCAGCGTGCGCAGATAGGCCCAACTGCCGTCCCGCCCCAGGGCGGTGCCGAGCAACCACAGCCCCGCGACCAGCGGTGCGCTCGGGAACGGCCACAGCACCGCGACCACGAGCACGCCCGGAATCGGCCACGGCCCCACCCGAAGTGCCGAATGCGATCGATGCCGGACGAGCAGGGTCAGCCCGACCGCGCCGACCGCGACCAGCAGACTCGAACCGACCACCAGCGGCCGCGCCCGCACCGCGAGCACCACAGTCCACACCACCGGCACCGCGATCAGCGACACCGTCAGCACGGTCGCGGGCAGTCCGGCCGCCCAGCCGATCCATCGCCGCGGATGGCTGCCCGCGACCAGCGGCCCGCGCATCCGGCGGGTAGCGAGCTCCAACGCCAGCCCGTGCGACTGATATTCGGGTGATCCGCTCCTCGCCGCATTCCCACTCGGACCCGTCATCGCCGCCCCCGGTCCACCGCGTTCAGCGCGGCGATCGCGCGATCGGTCGCCTCGTCGAGTCGTTCGGTCTGCCCGTCGCCGACCGCGATCAAGAAGTCGGTCAGTATGCGCCACAACCCGTTTCGGCCGCCGACCGCGCCGATCCGATCGGACAGGTCGAACGCGGTGCGGGTGCCGAGGGTGCGCGCCGCCGGTTCGAGGAAGGGCGAATATTGTGCGCTCGTCCGCAGATTCGGGCCGATGAAGCCGCCGTAGTCCGTGATCCACGGCAGCGGCGCCGCCGGCTCGGCCAGCGCCCTGACCAGGTCCATCGCACGATCGGAGGCGGACTCGGTCACCACCATCACGTCGCCGCCGACGATCCGCGGCGGGGCCTGCCCGGCCGCGACGGCGGGAAAGGCGGCGACGCCGACCACATCTTCGGCGCGCCGCCCGGACCGGCGCACGGCCGCCCGGACGATCGGTTCGGCGAAATCCGGCGTCACCACCATCACCGCGCGTCGATGCTCGAAAACCTCGCGGACCGCGTCCGGGAACTGGCGGGTCAACGCCGAGGCGATGCCGCCGGGAAACGCGTGCCGGTGTCCCCACAGCGAGCCGAGGTGGCCGAACGCGGCCCGCACGGCGGGACTGTCCCAGGTGCGATCGTTGCGCCCGGTGGCCACCTCGTCGTAGATCCGCGGCGACTCGGCGAGCAACGCGTTCTCGAACACGTCGGTGAGCACCCAGCCGTCCGCCGCGCCGAGGGCGAGCAGCCGGACGGGGGTCTCGGCGAGCACCTCCATCCGGTCCAGCCAGTCGGCGAGGGTCCAGCCGGCCGGATCGCCGAGGCCGTACTTCTCCACGAGTCGGCGGTCGTACCAGACCATCGACTTGTCCGCCGCCTTGAACGGCACGCCGTACGGTTTCCCGTTGTGCTGCACCAACTGCCGCCACACATCCGGGTAGCGCGAGCCGATGTCGTCGGACCACAGCGCGTCCGGAACCGGTCGCAGGTCGCGTTGCTCGGCGAGCGGGCGCACCCGCCCCGCCTGCGGCAACATCACGAGGTCCGGCGCGGACCGGCCACCCGCGGTGAACGCGGTCTCGATCTCGTCGCCGAGCGGGACGACGTCCACCTCGTGGCGGAAGTCGAGACGAGCGAGCACCGCGCGGAACGCCGCGAGTTCGGACCCGCTCCACGACACCCCGATGCGGATCGCACCGGGGTTGCCGAGCAGCAGATTCGGGGCACAGGCGGCGGCCAGCGGCGCGATGAGCGCCACTTGCAGAAGTTCCCGCCTGGTTCGCATAGCCCCCCGGAGCCCCCTACGTCGAGCGAGCGCCTACTTCGAGAAGTTCTCCGGCGGCTGCCACGGGCGACCGTGCGGGTCGTCGGGGCGGTACTGCTGGGGTTGTTGCTGCGGCGGCTGCTGTTGCGGCAACTGCTGCGGTTGCGACTGTTGCGGCGGCAACTCCTCCTGCGGCGGCATCACCGGCTGATGCGGCGACGGCTGGCGCGGGGCCACCGGCGGCGGGTTCATCAGGCCGTCCACCGAGGTGCGAGCGGTCTCCTCGGCGGCGCGCACCGCCTTGGCGATGGCCGGGTCCGGCGCGGTGTCGAACCAGTCCGCGACGTCCTCGGAGTCGTCCTCCACCTTGGTCGCCTCGCCGTCGGCCGCGGGCGGTTCGTACCGGAAGATACCGTCCTCGCCCTTGCTGCCGAAGCTGGTGGCGAAGCCCTCGAGCGCCTTGCCGAAGTCGCTCGGCACCAGCCACACCTTGTTGGCGTCGCCGCGCGCGACCATCGGCAGCGTCTGCATGTATTGGTAGGCAAGCAGTTCCGGCGTCGGCTTGCCGTTCTTGATTGCCGCGAAGACCTTCTCGATGGCCTTGGCCTGGCCTTGCGCCTGCAGATAGGAGGCGGCCCGCTCACCCTGCGCGCGCAGGATGCGGCTCTGCCGTTCACCTTCGGCCTCCAGGATCGCCGACTGCTTGGCGCCCTCGGCGGAGAGCACCTGCGCCTGCTTGGAACCCTCGGCCATCTTGATCTGCGATTCGCGGGTGCCCTCGGCGGTGAGGATCATCGCGCGCTTCTCGCGGTCGGCCTTCATCTGCTTTTCCATCGACTCCTGGATGGACGCGGGCGGGTCGATGCTCTTCAGCTCGACTCGTGCCACCCGCAGGCCCCAGCGCCCGGTCGCCTCGTCGAGCACGCCGCGCAGCTGGCCGTTGATCTGATCGCGGGAGGTCAGCGTCTGTTCCAGGGTCATGCCGCCGACCACGTTGCGCAGCGTGGTGACGGTGAGCTGCTCGACCGCGGCGATGTAGTTGCTGATCTCGTAGACCGCGGCCTGCGGGCTGGTGACCTGGAAATACACCACGGTGTCGATGTGCAGCGTGAGGTTGTCCTCGGTGATCACCGGCTGCGGCGGGAACGACACCACCCGCTCGCGCAGGTCCACCTTGGCGCGGATGCGATCGGCGAACGGAACCAGGAACGTCAGCTGACCGGACACGGTGCGCGAATACCGGCCGAGCCGCTCGATCACCGCCGCCTCGGCCTGCGGCACCAGCGCGATCGACTTGAACACCACCACCACAATCAACAACACGAGTACGGCGGCAACGATCAGTACAGCCATTACGGCCCCTTCCAGACGACGGCGGTCGCGCCTTCGATCCTCATGACATACACCTTCGTACCCGGTTCATAAACCTCGGACTCGTCCATCGGCCGCGCGGTCCACACCTCACCGCCCAGTTTCACCTGGCCGGTGTGCGCGGCGACCTCCTCCAGGACGGTCGCCGACTTGCCTTGCAACGCATCCACGTTCGTCGGAGTCGGCGGCGGCGTGCCGAAGCGGCGGCGCAGCAGCGGCCGCACGCCGAGGAACAACAGCAGCGTGAGCACACCGAAGACGACGGCATCCACCACCAGCGTGGTGTCGGCGACCGCGCTGACCCCCGCGGTGCCCAGCGCGGCGACACCGAGCATGAGCAGCGTCAGGTCACCGGTGAGCATCTCCGCCGCCGCGAGCAGGATCCCCGCGACCAGCCAAACTATTGCGGCCACGAAACCCACTCTAGTGCGCTTTCGCGCCGCGCCGGTGCTCTTGCCGCAGGTACGTGTCGCAAACGTTGCCGCACCGCGTGCGCGGGCCGAATGTGCTTCCCCGCCTGCTAGGTTCGGGCGGGTGAGCGGACATGACAGCTATGGCGGTGACATCTTCGCCGGCCACGCACGCGCCAGAAAACGGGTGGTACCGCAGGTGACGGCGGACCGCGACCTGGTCGTGGAGGACGCGGCCACCGGATTCTGCGGCGCCGTGGTCGGTTTCGATCGCAGCTACGACGGCGAGTTCGTGAAACTCGAGGACGCGCGCGGCGCGGTGCGGCTGTTCGCGCTGCGCGAGGCCGCGTTCCTGATCGACGGCGAGCCGGTCACCCTGGTCCGGCCGACGGCCGCCGCGCCGAAGAAGCAGACGCGTTCGGCGTCCGGGTCCACCCGGGTGGAGGGCCTGCGCGCCCGGATCGCCCGGACCAGCCGGATCTGGGTGGAGGGTGTGCACGACGCGGCGCTGGTCGAGCGGGTATGGGGACACGATCTGCGGGTCGAGGGTGTGGTTGTCGAACATCTGGAAGGCCTGGACAATCTGGGCGAGCGCCTCACCGAGTTCGAACCGGGACCCGGTCGCCGGGTCGGGGTGCTGGTCGATCATCTGGTCACCGGGTCGAAGGAGACTCAGCTCACCACCGGACTCGGACCGCACGTGCTCGTCACCGGTCATCCGTTCATCGACGTCTGGCAGGCGGTGCGGCCGGCGACGGTCGGGATCGAGGCCTGGCCGAACGTGCCCCGCGGCGAAGACTGGAAAACAGGCATTTGCGATCGGCTCGGCTGGGGCACCCCGCAGGAAGGCTGGCGACGGGTCTACGGCTCGGTGGAGTCCTTCCGTGACCTCGAGGCTCCGCTCATCGGCGCGGTCGAGCGGCTCATCGACTTCGTCACAGAACCGGAATAACCCGTCCAACCTGGTCGCTCGCGCCGCTGCTCAGGAATGCTCTTTCCGGGAATGCCCGCGAATAACCGTCACCCTTTATGCTCGATAATTATGTGCTCTCCTAGTGCCACGCTGACGGTGTGGGCCGGCTCCTGGCTGGCCGGCTGTAGCGCGCCCGACGACGTGTTGGAGGCCCTGCACGCGTGGGCGCCCCAGCACACCATCGCCGCCGGTGACCCGGTCACGGGTGGTCGCACCGACCTGCCGTGGTCGTCCAGGGGCAACCTGCCCGGCACCGGAATGATGGCGCTGCTCAAGGTGATTCGGGAAAGCATGGCCGAGCCGGGCGCGCAGCTGCGGCTGGTGCTGCCGGTGCCCGGCGACGTGCGCGGCCTGCCCGCCGGTACCGCCTTCGCCGCCGACGCGATCGAGGCGGAGGAGGGCCTGCTGATCGGCGTGCCCGGCGCCGAGGGCACCGGCCTGATCCCGCAGTGGACCGACGAGGACACGTTGCAGTGGGCCGTCTACAGCACGCCGATCCCCCCGGCGCCGGGCCAGGACATGTCGCTCGGCGAGGCCGAATACGCGATGCGCGAAGCGGTCCGCGACGCGGCCGACGCACTGCTGCAACTGCATACGACGTCGGTCGGTTCCGCCGACTCGGACCCGCGCGAACTCATCGAGGCCGAACTCGCCGACTACTCGCGACACGACTATCCGGACTCGATCCCGTTGCGCGCCAGGAAGATTCTCGACACCGCCGACCACGTAGCAGCAATACTCACAGTGGCACAACGAGAACCGGCGTCCTCCCCGACCTCCGCAAGCGCCATCAACACCCAGGAGTCCCTACTACGCCCGCTCTGGGACGCAATCCGCGCCGCCCGCCTGGTAGCCATCCACGCGGCCGCCCGCAGCTCGCAATGAGTTCGACCGGCAGGTGGTATAACATGCAACTTCCCCGTCGCGGTGCCGCGACCCTGGTCGCCACGTTGATCGCCCTCGGCCTGCCCGCCGCGGCGCCCGCTTCGGCGATCGTCGGTGGTGCCGAGGCCGAGGCAAGTGCTTATCCGTGGCTCGGCGCGGTCGGTAGTCCGCTGTTCTTCACCCGGCCGTCGGGCCAGTTCTGCGGTGGCGCGCTGATCTCGCCGGATCAGGTGCTCACTGCGGCGCATTGTGTATCGCTCGCCCAGGTGGTCGCCCAGGCGGTCACGGTTACCTTCGGCCGCACCGACTTACGCGACTCCGAGGGAGTCGAGGTGCACGTCAAGGACATTCGGATCCACCCGGGCTTCCATGACACCGACTTCGACGGCGAGGCCGTCCATCACAACGATCTGGCCATCCTCACCCTGGACCGTCCGCAACCCGGTCCGTTCGTGAAAGTCGCCGCCGCACAGGGGAACACCGGAACGATTCTGGGCTGGGGCGCCACCTCGGAGTCCGACGAGTCGAACACCCATCTGCGCAGCGCCACCGTCCCGCTCGTCCCGGACGCCGACTGCGCCGCCGCGTACGGCTCCGCGTTCGATCCGAACGAGATGCTGTGCGCCGGCTCCCCCGCCGCCGACACCGCCGAATACGACAGCGGCGGAACGCTTCTGGTCGACGGACAACTGGCCGGCCTCACCTCATGGGGCAAGGGCGCCGCCCGCCCGGGCTTCCCCGGGGTCTACACGAAGCTGTCCGCCGTCGGGTTCTGAAAACGGCGGACAGCTCGGTGAATCAGCTCGGTACTGCGCCGGCGGCTACTGGTACGGCTGCTGCGGGTACTGCTGCTGCGGCTGCTGCGGCGTGTACGGCTGCTGATACTGCTGCTGCGGCGCGTACTGCTGGCCCGGATAGGGCTGCTGTCCCTGATACTGCTGCGGCGAATACTGCTGCTGTTGCGCCGGATACGGCTGCTGACCAGGATATTGCTGCTGCTGGCCCGGGTATTGCTGCCCGCCATACGGCTGCTGATACGGCTGCGGCGCATTGTGCTGCTGCGGGAACTGCGTCTGCTGCTGCTGATTCGAGTTCTTCTTGCGTGAGATCACGACGAGCACCACGATGCCGAGCAGAACCAGGCCGAGACACACGAACCCGACCACCCACGAACCGCCGCTGCTCCCCCCATGGCTACGGCGCCGAGCTTCGGTCGTCTCCAGGCCGGCCGCCCAGACGCTCTGGTCGGACCAGACCTGCGGATCCAGCAGCCCGGTGGTCAACATTTCGGTATAGATCATCCAATTTCATCTTTCGCCCCGCTTCGGCTTTCTCCGAAGGCGAAGCGATGCTATCGCAATCCGATTCGCGTCACTCGGCGGACGTTGGCCGCCGCTGCGGTGCACAGCAACCGACGGCGCAGGGTGCGCCGTTCACGGTGCATCCGTAGCCGGGCACCTCGCCGAGGTGCCGGGAAGCGGTGTCGTTCAACTGCTCATCGATCAGTTCGACGACCAGCCGGGCGAAGCGCGGATCGGTGCCGGGGGTGGCGGCGCGGGCGAACGCCATGCCGAGCTCGGCGGCCCGCTCCTTCGCCTCGTTGTCCAGATCCCAGATCACCTCGAGGTGGTCGGACACGAACCCGACGGGGCAGACGATGACCGCCTCGACGTCCTTGGCCGCGAGATCGTCGAGATGATCGACGATGTCCGGGTCGAGCCACGGCACCTGCGGCGGGCCGGAGCGCGACTGCCAGACGACATCGTAGTCGGTGAAACCGGTTGCGGCGGCGGCTAGTCGGGCCGCCTCGGCGACCTGGCGGCTGTACAGGTGCCCACCGTCGGCGGGCGGTCCCGCGGCGGTGTCGGCGCTGATCGGGATGGAATGCGCGGTGAACACGAGCCGAGCACCCGCGCGCCGGTGCGCCGGAAGTTCTTCCCGCGCCGCCCGAATCGCGTCGGCGAACGCCTCGATCAACAGCGGATGATCGAAGTACTGACGCAGTTTCACCAGATCCGGGGCATCGGCGCCGAAAGCGGTTCGCGCCCTGGTGATGTCCTCGTGATACTGCAGGCATCCCGAGTACCCACCCCACGCCGACGTGGGGAACACCAGAGCGGAGCGAACACCGTCGGCGGCCATCCGCGCGACGGTGTCCTCCACCATCGGAGCCCAGTTCCGGTTACCGAAGTACACCGGGAGATCGATGCCGGCCGTGGCCAATTCGGCCTCGACCGCCGCGATGATGTCCCGGTTGAGCGCGTTGATCGGCGAGACGCCGCCGAAGTGCAGGTAGTGCTCGGCGACCTCTTCGAGCCGTTCGCGCGGCACTCCCCGACCCCGAGTGACGTTCTCCAGGAACGGCATCACGTCCTCGGGGCGTTCCGGGCCGCCGAAGGACAGCAGCAGCAGCGCATCCGCAGCCCGAACCACAATGCCCTCCTCAGAGATCAGTTGATCGACATGCCCTCGGGGAACCAGGTGTTGTGGCTGGCTCCGCCGTCGACGTAGATGATCGACGCGGTGGTGCCCGGCAGCCAGTCCGACAGCAGCGCGACGATGGACTTGGCGACCACCGTCGGGTCGTCGACGTCCCAGCCGATCGGGGACGCGCCGTCCCAGTACTCGTTGAGCTGGTTCAGCTTGGCGGCATCGTCGGTCGCGGTGCCGGCGATGGCCTTGGCGGCCAGGGTCTTGATCGGGCCCGCGGCGATCAGATTCGAGCGAATCTTCTTGGCGGCGCCCACCTCTCGCGCCACGTACCGGTTGACCGACTCGAGCGCGGCCTTCGCCACACCCATCCAGTTGTAGTACGGCATCGCGGTGCGCGGATCGAAGTCCATGCCGACGATCGAGCCGCGCTCGTTCATCACCGGCAGCACCGCGCGGGCCAGCGACGCGTAGCTCCACGCGGAGATCTCGAACGCCTTGGCCGCGTCCGGGCCCGGGCCCTCGAGGAACGGACGCGCCTCCGGACCCATCAGGGTGCGCGGCGCGAACGCGATCGAGTGCAGCACGCCGTCGACGCCCTCGGGCGCCAGCTCGCGCACCTTGTCCGCCAGTTCGGCGAGGTTTTCCTCGTTGGTGACGTCGAGCGGGATGGCCGGGGGGACCTCTTGCGGCAGCCGCTTGGCGATCCGGTCGATCAGCCGCAGCCGCTCCGGAATGCCGGTGATGATCACCTTCGCGCCCTGCTCCTGCGCGACGGCGGCCGCGTGGAACGCGATCGACGAGTCGGTGATGATGCCGGTGACCAGAATGGTCTTACCTTCGAGCAGTCCGCCCATAAGTTTTCGGTTCTCCTGGAGTCGAGTGTGGAATTGCGTGCGGCCGCCGAGGTTTCGCCGGCCGCGGGATCCGTCAGGTCAGTGGCCCATGCCCATGCCGCCGTCGACCGGGATGATCGCGCCGGACACGTAGCGGGAATCCTCGGAGGCCAGGAAGCTGACCACGGCCGCGACGTCTTCGGGCTGGCCGAGGCGCTGCAACGGGATGAACTTCTTCGCTGTGTCGCGCAGATCCTGCGGCAGCTCCGCGGTCATATCGGTCTCGATGAAGCCGGGCGCGACCACGTTCGCGGTGATCGAGCGCGAGCCGAGCTCGCGGGTGATCGAACGCGCGAGGCCGATGACACCGGCCTTGGACGACGCGTAGTTGATCTGGCCGGGGCCACCGCCGAGGCCGACGACCGAGCCGAGGAAGATCATCCGGCCCCACCGCGCCCGCAGCATCGCGCGATTGGCCCGCTTCGCACAGCGGAACGCACCGGTCAGGTTCGCGTCGATGACCTTGGTGAACTGCTCCTCGGTCATCCGCATCAGCAGCGTGTCGTCGGTGATGCCCGCGTTCGCGACCAGCACCTCGACCGGCCCCTGCTTCTCCTCGACCTCGCTGAACGCCGCATCGACCGAAGCACTATCGGTCACATCGCATTTCACGCCGAGCATGCCTTCCGGCGCGCCCGACCCACGATGCGTGACGGCCACCTTGTGGCCGTCGGCCAGCAGCCGCTGGGCGACCGCGAGCCCGATGCCGCGATTACCGCCGGTGACGAGGACGGATCGGGATGTGATGTTCGACATGACGATCAACCTATCTGGTGAGGTTCGGACGCCGCGCCTCGGCTCCACCGCTTGGTAGATGCCACAAGTCGCAGGCGTTACGGCAGGCGTTGACGATAAAGCAATCCGGTGACGACGCCCGCGGCGACCAGCAGCATGCCGAGCAACAGCCACGGCCTGCTGGCATCGCCCCTGGTCATCTCGTAACCGATCTGCTGTTCGAGGGTGTCGTAGACCGCGGTCAGTTCCGCGAGGCTGGACGCGGTGTAGAAATCGCCGCCGGAGAGCTTGGCGATCTCGCGCAACGAGTCGTTGTCGACCGGCACCTTGACCCGCTGCGAACCTTTTCCGTCCTGGTCCGGGATCTCCACCGACCCCCATTCGGTGCCGAACGAGATCGTCGACACCGGGATGTTCTTGTTCTTGGCCAGGCGCGCGGCGGTGAAGCCGTGGCGCGGATTGTCGATGTCCTTGTCGTCCGGCACGGTCTGCTTACCGTCCGACATCAGCACGATGCGCGCGGGCGGCGGGGTCTCCGCGCCGCCGAGCACGGAGGCCAGGGTGTCGATGGAATTGAGCGCGGTGAAGATGCCCTCGCCGGTCGCGGTGCGCTCGGCCAGCTTGATGTTGTCGATAGCGGCCTTGACGGCTTCCCGGTTGGTGGTCGGCGAGACCATCACCGAGGCGGTGCCCGCGAAGGTGACGAAGCCGAGGTTGATGCCGGGGGTGAGTCCGTCGACGAACTCCTTGCCCGCCTTCTGCGCGACCTGCAACCGGCTCGGCGGCACGTCGGTCGCCTCCATGGACAGCGAAACGTCCATCACCAGAATGACGGTCGCGCGATTGCGCGGCACCTTCTTGACCGCCGTCGGGCCCGCGGCCGCGACGGTCAGGAAGACCAGGCCGACCAGCATCAGCGCGACCGGCACGTGCCGGAACTGACTCGGCCGCGCCGGGGCGACCTTCTCCAGCAGCTCCATGTTGCTGAACTGCAGCATGTGCTTGTGCCTGCTGCGCTGGACCAGGATGTAGCCGAGCGCGATCAGCGCGACGACGGCCAGGAAACCGAGCCAGATCTGCGCGGTGAAGTGCGAAATACTCACTGGCGTGGCACCCGCCCGGTCGGGGCGCCCAAGCTGTGGCGCCGGGTGGACACGAACCGGACCACGTCGGAGATCCAGTCCCGATCGGTCTGCAGGGTGAGCACCGGTGCGCCGCAACTGCGCAACGCCTCTTCGACCTGATTCCGGTGCCGTTGCGCGGCGGCCGCGAAATCGGCGCGCAGCGTGGGCGTCACGCTGAATTCGCGAGTGCGCCCGGTCTCCGGGTCGTGCAGCACGACGTCGCCGACGTCGGGCAGCGACAGGTCGCGCGGGTCGAGCACCTCCACCGCGAGCAGGTCGTGGCGCGCGGAGATGGCGCGCAGCGAACGCTGCCAGTCGATGTCACCGAGGAAGTCGCTGATGATCACCGCGAGGCCGCGCTTGCGCTGCGGGCGGCGCAGCGACTCGATGCCGCCGCGCAGGTCGCCGCGCACGCCGTCGCGGGCGTGCGGGGTGGTCGCGATGCTGCGCAGCAGCGACTGCGCGTGTACCCGGCCGCTGCGCGCGGGCACCCGGACCAGTTCCTCGCCGGTCGCGACGACGGCGCCGATCCGGTTGCCGCCACCGCTGGTGAGATGGGTGATGGCGGCCGCGGCGGCGATCGCCAGGTCGCGCTTCTGGCACAGGGCGGTGCCGAAGTCGAGGCTGGCCGACAGGTCGACCACCATCCAGGTTTCCAGCTCCCGGTCGGCGATGCTCTGCCGCACGTGTGGATGGGTGGTGCGGGCGGTGACCGACCAATCCATCTGCCGCACATCGTCACCCGGCTGATAGGTGCGCGCCTCGCCCGGCTCGGAGCCGGGTCCGGGGATCAGGCCGAGGTGGTCGCCGTGCAGCACACCGTCGAGCCGGCGGCGCACCGTCAGCTCGAGCGTTTTCAGCGCCGCGGTCAGCCGTGGGTCGGTCAGCTCGCCCGCGTGGAAAGAAGGCGGGGCGTGGGGAGACCTTGACGCTACGGGAAGCGGTTCCGGCGCTGCGGTCACTTGTTCTGAACGTTGCCGGCGGGCTGGGACTGCTGCCCGTTCGGCGGCTGCGGAACGGCCTGCGGCGCACCCTGCTGCTGCGGCTGCTGGGCCGGCTGCGGCGCGGGCCCGTTCTGCTGCGAAAGCTGTTGCGGCGCAGCGGGACCGGCGGGCGGCGCGGCGGGCGCACCGGGGGCGACGGCCTGCGGGGCGACCTGCGGCATGCCGACGGTCTGCAACACCCGCTTGATCACCTCCTCCGGGCTGATCTCGTCGGCCAGCGCGTCGTAGGACAGCACCAGGCGGTGCCGGAGCACGTCCGGGATGACCTCGACGACGTCTTGCGGCACGACATAGTCGCGGCCGCGGATCAGCGCGACGGCGCGGGCCGCGGCGATGATGCCGAGGCTGGCGCGCGGCGAGGCGCCGTAGGCGATCCAGCTGGCCACGTCCTGCATGCCGAAGTCGGCGGGCTTGCGGGTCGCCGCGATCACCCGGACCACGTAGTCGACCAGCGCGTGGTGCACGAACACGGTGGCGGCGACCTGCTGCAGGCGCACCACGTCCTCCGGGGTGAGGATGCGCGACGCCTCCGGCGGGGTGACCCCCATCCGGTAGATGATCTCGCGCTCCTCCTCGACCGAGGGGTAGTCGACGACGACCTTGAACAGGAAGCGGTCGCGCTGCGCCTCGGGCAGCGGGTACACGCCCTCGCTCTCGATCGGGTTCTGCGTCGCCATCACCAGGAACGGGTTGGGCATCGGGTAGGTCTTGCCGCCGATCGAGACGTGCCGCTCGGCCATCACCTCGAGCAGCGCCGACTGCACCTTGGCGGGCGCGCGGTTGATCTCGTCGGCGAGCACGAAGTTCGCCACGACCGGGCCGAGCTCGGTGTCGAACTCCTCGCGGCCCTGCCGGTAGATACGGGTACCGATGAGGTCGGTGGGCACGAGGTCCGGGGTGAACTGCACCCGGGAGAACGATCCGCCGATCACCTTGGCGAAGGTCTCCACGGCCAGCGTCTTCGCGATGCCGGGCACACCTTCGAGCAACACGTGACCACGCGCGAGCACGCCCACGAGCAGTCGTTCGACCAGCCGATCCTGGCCGACGATTACCCGCTTGACCTCGTAGATCGCCTTCTCCAGGGCCTGGACGTCACGCTCCAGGGTGTCGGGCGTGGACGCTGGCGCATCTTTCGCCAATTTCGCCCCGCTCACACCGTCTGTCGAAGTCACCAACATCCCCGCTTTCGCCTTGGTCCTGTGCGTGCTGCCACAACTATTCCAGGTAATGGCCGTATGTGCCGCAACCGGACCCGACATGAAGGGAATTCAAAGCTTTCAGCTGTCCGGTTCGGTCGATCCGCGGCACGGCGAAGGATAGACGTCAGCTGACGATCCGCACCGCGTACGGCATGATGCCACCCTCGCGCACCGACGTCACCCGGACGACCTCGCCGGACTCCGGCGCCTCGATCATCTGCCCGTTGCCCAGGTACAACGCGACATGCTCGCTGGCGTTCGCACCCCAGAACAGCATGTCGCCGCGGGCGCGCTGATCGACCGGCACGCGAGTGCCCGCGTTGTACTGGTACCCGCTGTAGTGCGGCAGCGAAACCCCGATCCCGGCAAAGGCATAGATCATCAGGCCGGAGCAGTCGAAGCCGATCTTGTTGTAATCGCCGTAGCTGTCGGCGACGCCGCCGTCGTGGATGCCGTAGGTCGGGCCGTCCTCGTCGCCGCCGCCCCAGGCGTAGATGACGCCGAGCTGGGACATGGCGCGGTCGACCACCGTCTCGATCGCCGCGGAGCCGCTCACCGACGGCAGGCTCGGACGCGGGGTGCTGCGGCGGGGCGGGGGCGAATTCTCCATTTGGGTGTGCGGGCGCTTGCCGTCGCCGAGCTGGCCGGCCCGGCCCTGGGCGTTCTGGTCGGCGGCGGCGCGCGCGGCGGCGGCCGCGGCGGCGGCGCGCACCGCGGCCTCTTCGGCCTTACGCTGCTGCTCCCAATTCAAATAGGCGTCCCGCTGTCCTTGTAAACCGGCGACGTTCTGTCGCGCGAAGTCCAAGCGATTCTGCGCATCCTGGCGCTGGCGTTGCAGGTTGTCGCGCTGCACCGTCTGCTGGTCGAGCGCGGCCTTGGCGGCGACCACCGCCTGCTCGGCGTCGCGCTTGGCTTGCTCGGCGGCCGCGGCGGCCGCGTCGGCGTCCGACTTCGCTTGGCGGGCACTGGAATTCTTGTTGCCCTGATCGATCTGGGCGCGGCGTAGGCCGTCGAGGACCTGCTGCTGGTTCTTCGAGACCAAGGATAGGAGCTGGGCTTGGTCGAGGGCGGCGGCCGGCGTGGCCGCGGCTAGGTAGACGACCATGGACTCGGCCGCGGGGCGGGTGTAGGCCTGGGCGGCGAACTGGTCGAAGTTGCGCCGGGCCGCGCCGACTTTCGTTCCGGCGTCGGCCAATTCGCGCTGGGTCTGCTCCACCACGGCGGCGGCCGCGTCGGCGGCGTCGCGCGCGTTCTGCAGGTCGACGAGCGCCTTGTTCACCTCTTCGCGCTTGCGGGCGACCTCGCTGTCGAGCTGCTGCAGCTGCTGTTCGACCACCGCGACCTGATTGATGAGTCCGCCGACCTCGGTCACGCCGGCGTCGACTTGGGCTCCGGCACCGGCGATCTCGCCGTCACTCGGGTTCGGCGGGGCGGGCGGCACCGCGGCGGCGGGTCCGGCCAGGACGAGCGCGACCGACACCAGCAACCCCAGAGCGATCCCCAGCGGACGCCGATAGGCGGCTTCGCCGTTGTTGCGCATCGCACCTCCCAAGGACCCGAACCCAGCAACGCCCCACGAGCACCAACCGCACCTACCGGCTCGATGGTGGGCAGATAACCCCTGACAACACTTCTTCCCCATCGGTAACTACACGACCGTACGACACTCGAGTCACCAAAGGAACTCCAGCCACAGAATGACAGGCGCGTAATTTTGCCGTTGCCTGAAAATAGCCGGATGCGGCAGAGGTTTCCGAGCGGTATTACATACCGGTCGTCAGGAAAAGTAGCTGGTTAGCAACCAGCTATACGGTGGAGGTCCGATCGCCGTCCGAATCTGAAACACTCACCGGCGTGGCGGGTTCGGCACGCCGACGCGACTTCACGAAGTAGAGCCCGATCACGACCGCGGCCGTGCCCGCGAGCAACACACTGGCGATCGCGGTCCAGGAGACGGCCTCCGGCTGCTCCAGCTTGGCAACGAACTGTTGGGCCGCCTCGGCCGAGTGTCCGCCGTTGAACTTCGCCTTGTCCTCGGCCCACTCCAGCCGGACCCGGGAGATGGAGTCGCTGTAGGTGCCGGCCCAGTCGTCGCTCAGCACCAGGACGGTGCCCTGCTCATCCTTGCCGATCGTGGTGGCCAGGTCACGCAGGCTTTCGTGGCCGGGGGCACCGGGCACGATCACGATGTTCAGCGGGATTCCGTGCGCGTTCGCGTCGGCGGCGACGGCGGCCAGTTCCGTCTGGTCCTTGCCGTCGAGCGTGGCGACATGGTTGTCGGCCAGGTCGGTTTTGATGGTGGCGACGGTTTCGTCGGTGACATTCGGCGGCAGGCCGGCGGCCATGGGGGTGAGAACCGAGGTGTGCGAGACGGTCATCTTCCATCCGGTCTGTCGAGCCGCATCGGCATCCGAGGCGACGTGCATCCAACACTGCTGAGTGAGCGCAACTCCACCCGGCTGGCTCCGAAAGCACAGTACGCGACGGAGAGTCGGTGCATGCGCAGACGGCACGCGACGCGCCCCCGCGCGGCTGCGCGCGGGGCACTGGCGCAGACTGAGCGGGCGGGGCCGATGCGCTCACAGGACAAGCGTACTGTTAAGGTCGTAGCGCGAGGAACCGGCGCGACTAGTGCCGGGGCACCTGCAAAGACCATCGCTAGCGACTGCTTGCAGGTCGCTCGAACAAGCCAGCCGCCGGCACAGCCCCGCCGACGGCCAACCCTCACAGACGAGTGGAGCTGACGTGACGACAAGTATCGATACTTTCGGCGCCAAGGGCACCCTCGAGGTCGGAAGCAACTCCTACGAGATCTTCCGCCTCTCCGCCGTGCCCGGCACCAAGAAACTCCCCTACGCACTCAAGGTCCTCGCGGAGAACCTGCTCCGCACCGAGGACGGCGCGAACATCACCGCCGACCACATCCGCGCCATCGCGGACTGGGACGCCTCGGCCGAGCCGAGCATCGAGATCCAGTTCACCCCGGCCCGCGTGATCATGCAGGACTTCACCGGCGTGCCGTGCATCGTCGACCTCGCCACCATGCGTGAGGCCGTGCAGACCCTCGGCGGCGACCCGGACAAGGTCAACCCGCTCGCGCCCGCCGAGATGGTCATCGACCACTCGGTGATCATCGACGTGTTCGGCCGCGCCGACGCGCTCGAGCGCAACGTCGACATCGAATACTCGCGCAACCGCGAGCGCTACCAGTTCCTCCGCTGGGGCCAGGGCGCGTTCGACGACTTCAAGGTCGTCCCCCCGGGCACCGGCATCGTGCACCAGGTCAACATCGAGCACCTGGCCCGCACCGTCATGGTCCGCAACGGCCAGGCCTACCCGGACACCTGCGTCGGCACCGACTCGCACACCACGATGGTCAACGGCCTCGGCGTATTGGGTTGGGGCGTCGGCGGAATCGAGGCCGAGGCGGCCATGCTCGGCCAGCCCGTCTCCATGCTGATCCCGCGCGTCGTCGGCTTCAAGCTGACCGGTGAGATCAAGCCCGGCGTCACCGCCACCGACGTGGTGCTCACCGTCACCGACATGCTGCGCAAGCACGGCGTGGTCGGCAAGTTCGTCGAGTTCTACGGCAAGGGCGTCGCCGAGGTGCCGCTGGCCAACCGCGCGACCCTGGGCAACATGAGCCCCGAATTCGGTTCCACCGCAGCGATCTTCCCGATCGACGAGGTGACCATCGACTACCTGCGCCTGACCGGCCGCAGCGACGAGCAGCTCGCGCTGGTCGAGGCGTACGCCAAAGAACAGGGCATGTGGCACGACGCCGAGCACGAGCCGGTGTACTCGGAGTACATGGAGCTCGACCTGGGCGACGTGGTCCCGTCAATCGCTGGCCCGAAGCGTCCGCAGGACCGAATCCTGTTGTCGGACTCCAAGACCGCGTTCCGCAAGGACATCCACAACTACACCAACGACGCGGAGAGCGGCCCCGCCGCCGCCACCCCGCACACGCATCTCGACGAGGCGATCGAGGAGTCCTTCCCGGCCAGCGATCCGGCCGTGCTGTCCTTCGCCGACGACGACGCGGTGCTGATCCCGTCCGCCGCGAACGGCGCCGTCGGCCGCCCGAGCAAGCCGGTCAAGGTGTCCTCGGAGGAGTACGGCGACTTCGTGCTCGACCACGGCGCGGTGGTGGTCGCCTCGATCACCTCCTGCACCAACACCTCCAACCCGTCGGTCATGCTCGGCGCCGCGCTGCTCGCGCGCAACGCCGTGGAGAAGGGCCTGACCTCCAAGCCGTGGGTCAAGACCTCCATGGCGCCGGGTTCGCAGGTCGTCAACGACTACTACAACAAGGCAGGCCTGTGGCCCTACCTGGAGAAGCTCGGCTTCTTCCTGGTCGGTTACGGCTGCGCCACCTGCATCGGCAACACCGGCCCGCTGCCGGAGGCCGTGTCCAAGGCGATCAACGACAACGACCTCTCGGTCACCGCGGTGCTGTCCGGCAACCGCAACTTCGAAGGCCGCATCTCCCCCGACGTGAAGATGAACTACCTGGCCTCGCCGCCGCTGGTCATCGCCTACGCGCTCGCCGGAACGATGGACTTCGACTTCGAGCACGACGCGCTCGGCCAGGACGCCGACGGCAACGACGTGTTCCTGAAGGACATCTGGCCGTCCTCGAAAGAGATCGAGGAGACCATCGGCACGGCGATCAGCCAGGACATGTTCGTCAAGTCCTACGCCGACGTGTTCAAGGGTGACGAGCGCTGGCGCGGGCTGGAGACCCCCGAGGGCAAGATCTTCGACTGGGACGCCGACTCCACCTACGTGCGCAAGCCCCCGTACTTCGACGGCATGCCGCAGGAACCGGCGCCGGTCACCGACATCAGCGGCGCCCGGGTGCTGGCCCTGCTCGGCGATTCGGTCACCACCGACCACATCTCCCCCGCGGGCAACATCAAGGCGGGCACGCCGGCCGCGCAGTACCTCGACAGCCACGGCGTCGAGCGCAAGGACTACAACTCCTACGGCTCGCGTCGCGGTAACCACGAGGTGATGATCCGCGGCACCTTCGCCAACATCCGGCTGCGCAACCAGCTCCTGGACGACGTCTCGGGCGGTTACACCCGCGACTTCACCCAGGACGGCGGCCCGCAGGCCTTCATCTACGACGCCGCGCAGAACTACCAGGCCGCGGGCATCCCGCTGGTCGTGCTCGGTGGCAAGGAGTACGGCTCGGGTTCCTCGCGCGACTGGGCGGCCAAGGGCACCTCGCTGCTCGGCGTCAAGGCCGTCATCACCGAGTCGTTCGAGCGCATCCACCGCTCGAATCTCATTGGCATGGGCGTCATTCCGCTGCAGTTCCCGGCCGGTGAGTCGGCCGCGTCGCTGAAGCTGGACGGCACCGAGACCTTCGACATCGAGGGCATCACCAAGCTGAACGAGGGCACGACGCCGAAGACCCTGAAGGTCACCGCCACCAAGGAGAACGGTGACAAGATCACCTTCGACGCCGTGGTCCGGATCGACACCCCCGGTGAGGCCGATTACTACCGCAACGGCGGCATCCTGCAGTACGTGCTGCGCAACATGATTCGCGGCTGATCACGCACACGCCGTTAGTCGAGGGTCCGCGCACCGCGTTTTGGCGGTGCGCGGACTTCTCACACCTCTTGGAGGAGCACGCCCGCTATGCCCAAAGTCAGTGATGATCACCTCGCCGCCCGGCGCAGCCAGATTCTCGACGGGGCGCGGCGCTGCTTTGCCGAATACGGGTACGAGGGCGCCACGGTCCGGCGGCTGGAGGAGGAGATCGGCCTGTCCCGCGGCGCGATCTTCCACCACTTCCGGGACAAGGACGCGCTGTTCCTCGCGCTGGCGCAGGAAGACGCCGAACGGATGGCCGACGTCGCGGCCAACCAGGGCATCGTCGGGGTGATGCGGGACATGCTCGCTCATCCCGAGCAATTCAATTGGCTGGGAACGCGTTTGGAGATCGCGCGGCGGCTGCGCACCGATCCTGAGTTCCGTGCGGGGTGGACTCAGCGCTCGGCGGAGCTGACCGCGGCGACGCTGGCCCGGCTGGAGCGCCGCAAGGCCGCGGGCGCGTTGCGCGACGACGTGCCCACCGATGTCCTACTCGGATACCTGGACCTGGTGCTGGACGGCCTGATCGCCCGCATCGCCTCCGGCCACACCAACGAAAACCTCACCGCGGTACTCGATCTCGTCGAAGCCTCGGTCCGGCGCCGCGACTGAGTTCGCGAGCCCGTGCGGGAACTCAGCACGGGCTGGTGTACGGGACCGCGGGGAGCAGGGTGCGCCACTGCTGGTCGTCGCGCATGGCGGACGAGGCGGTGCACAGTTTGGCGGCTACCGCGGCCGGGTCGGTGTACCAGAGGGTGGAGAGTTGGTCGCCTACGCCCAGTAGGCGGGATTCGTCGGCGGGGTCGAAGCGTAGGAACCAGGTCCAGCCGATTTTGGCCTCGATCGGGTCGCCGTAGGCGCGCAGGTGGGACGGGGTGGTGATGTCCCATCGGCGGGCCGTCTCGTCCGCGCCGCCGGAGGCCAGGCGGTGACCGGATTCGTCCATGGCCAGCGTTCGGATGGCGGCCGCGTGGGCGCGGATGGCGTCCAGTTCGCGGGCTTGTGCCGGGACGGTGATATCCCACGCGCGGATCATGCCGCTGTCGTCGCCGCTGTACAGGGTTCGGCCATCGGGCGCGAAGAGCAGGGCGCCGGCTTTCGCGCCGTGCAGGTCGAGTGCGGCCGGCCGGGCCGGATCGGTGGTGTCCCACAGGTAGATTCGCGCATCGTCGGCGGTGGCCGCCACCACGGGGCGGCCGGGGGCGAAAGCGGCCAGTTCGAGTTCGCGGTCGTGGCCGGTCGTCAAGGGGCCGCCGAGCGGGCGCGGGGCGGCTCGATCGGCGACATCCCACAGTTGCAGCGACCGGTGGCCCACGCCGGTGAGCAAACGTTCTCCCTTCGGGGCGAAGGCAATCGGCTCGGTGGCGGGCACCGCGCCCAGCGGCGCGGGCCTGGCCCGGTCGGCCAGACTCCACAGCCGGACCTCGTCGACGCCGGTGGTGGCCAGCAGGGTACCGTCCGGCCGCAGTGCCACCCGCGTCCCGTGGCGATCCGGCGGGCCAGCCCGTACCTCGCTGAGCATCGAACTGAGCAGCGGTGCGGTGGTATCCCACACCGCCGCTTCGCCATCGCGAAACCCACCGACCAGGGTCTTGCCCGCCTGATCGAAGCCGAGCGAGGTGAGCGAGCTGGCGAACGCGATGGGCAGGCGCGCGCCCGCCTGGCTCCAGGTGCGGAGCTTTCCGTCGGCGCCGGCGCTGATCGCGGTGGTGTTCGTGACCACCACCAGCAACTGCAGCGAGTCGCTGTTCACCAGGTCCAGGACGACGGGTGACACGCGATCGAGGCGGCTGGTGTTCCATTCCCTGGCGGTGCCGCCCGAGTCGGTGACCACCAGCGCGCGGCCGTCGAGCCAGTACTGGAGCCCCGAAATCGGCACGGGACGAGTCTGTTTCCGGTCGACGAGCTGCGGCCGATCGCGGTCGCGAGCGTCCCAGAACAGCAGTTGCCCGTCGGCGGTGCCCGCGACGAGCCGGCCGAGGGCGCCGAAGGTGAGGGCCTGCACGACTCCCCCACTGTCGAGCGGAGCGCCGACCGGGCGCGGCTGTTCGGTACCGTCGACGGCCCACAGGCGCACGGTGTGGTCGTCGCCGGCGGTGGCGAGCACCGGCGCGTCCGGCGCCAGGGCCATCGACTTGATCGCGGTCGGGTGTGCGCCGAGGACCGCGCCGAGCCGCCGGATGGCTTGCGGTGCGGTGATATCGAGGAAGGCCAGGGTTCCGTCGTCGCCGCCGACCGCCAGGGTGCGACCGCCGGGCAGGAAGGCGACGGTGGTGAGCCGGGTGCCGTTGTCGAAGGTACCGGCCAGGCTCGTCTTCGCCGGCTCGTGGATGTCCCAGAGTCGTAGCGTGCCACCGGAATCGAGGGTGGCCAGCATGGTGCCGTCCTGGTTGAACTCAACCGATTCGGCGGGGCCTCGATGCCCGCTCAGGGACGGTCCGACCTGGGTGAGGGTGCTGGGATTCGCTATGTCCCAGAGCTTTACCAGTCCGTCGTCGCCCGCGGTGGCGACCAGGCGGTGGCTCGAGCTGAAGGCCAGGCGGCGGATGGGCCCGTCGTGGGCCGGCGCCGTGACGAGTTCGATCGGTTGCACCTGAGCGGCCAGTAGCCGCGCCCTGGCCGCGGGATCCGCCGGGTCGAGCCGGTAGGCCGCGAGCGCGAGCTGGGTGGACAGCACCGGGTTCACGTTCTCCACGCGCTCGGATTGGTCGACGAGCTGGCTGAGCATCGTGTCCTTGTGCTCCTGCGTGACAGTCGCGCGTTGACCGACCACCACGACCGAGAGCACCAGTGCCATAACGGTGAGCACGCCGACGGCGGACAGGAAGATCCGCCACCGGATGGTGCGGGCGCGATGCCGGGCCTGCGACACCGAGACGAACTCGCGCGCCAGCCGGTTCGACGACTCCGTGCGCCGCATCCACCCGGTCGCGTTCTCCAGTCGGGCTTTGGTGTACAGCAGCGAGATCGGGCGTTCCATCCGCGCCCACTCGCGGGCATCGGCCTCGATGCGCTGCCGGTCGGCGGCGAATTCCCGCTCCTCGGAAAGCCATTCGGCCAGTCGGGGCCAGCCGGTGAGCAACAGCTCGTGCACCAGCTCGATATCGTCATTGTGCTGCACCAGGATTCGGCCCGAGATCAGCTTGGTGATCGCGGCGCGGGCGGCGTGTGGATCCGCCGATTCCTCGATCAGCAGTTCGACCGGCATCCGGTTGCGTACCACGGCGGTCGGCTCGGTGATGGTCAACGCGACGAGGACCTGCCGGGCCGTCGACTGCTCGCGGTCGGTGAGCTGGGCCCAGACCGACTCGCAGCCGACCGCGCAAGCCCCGCTCAGGCCGCCCGCTTCGCGATAGCCGTCGACGGTCAGCGTGCGTCCGTGGCGATTCGCCCAGGTCATGGACAGGGCCAGCGATAACAGCGGCAGCCGGAACGCGCTGTCCGCCTGGATGGCGCCCAGATCCTGCAACACCACCTCGACCAGACTGTCGTCGACGCGCAAGCCGGTGGCCTCGGCCGGACGGACGATCACCTCGCGCAGCTCCGGGAGGGTCATCGGGTCGAGCAGCATCGCGTGCTGGCGCAGCGGTTCCACCGTCCACGAGTACCGCAGGAAGGCGTGCAGCAGCTCATGCAGGAAGGCGAGGTCGAACGCGGCGACGACGGTGGTCGGCGGCTCGGCGGCGGGATCGGCGAGGGCGGTCAGCCTGCGCAGGAACTGTTGGCGCAGAGCGTCATCCGTGCACAGCGTGAACAGTTCCTCGCCGTGATCGATGAGCAGTAGCCTGCGGACCGACGGCTGGTCCGCGAGCGCGGCGTCCAAGGCGGCCACCGGGTCGTGGCCCGGGGTCATGGCGATCGGGGTGCGCGGCCCCGGTGCGGCCTGTAGCCCGGCGGCGAGCAGGGACGACTTGCCGATGCCGGAGGGACCGAGCAGGAGGGCCGCGGCCGGTCGATCGGTCGACTCGACCGCCGAAATCAGCTCGAGCAGGCGCTGTTTCGCGTCGGCACGGCCGAAGAACAGGTCACTGTCCTCGAACCGGTACGACTGGAGACCGCGGTACGGTGCGCGATCGGCGTCGACGCCCGGCGGCTCGACCTTGGCCGCCTCCCAGTCCTGGTGCCAGCGTTCCAGATCGAGCAGCGTGGGGTCGATCCGTGGGTTCTCCAGTGTTCGTCTGCGGGCGTCCGCGATCAGGACCTCCAGCACCGGACGGACCGAGTCGAACACGGCCGGCGTGCGCCGGCCGCGCCGCCAGTCGCTGATCCGCTGGAAGGTGATCTTGCCCGCGCCCTGCGGAAGGCGGGCGTTGGCGGCTCTGACCACCGACTTCAACGGGGGTCCACCGGCCGCGGCGAACAGGTCGCTGAGCCGGTCGGCGAACAGGCGGCGGCCTTCGGCCCGGCTCGGGGCGGCGTTTCGCTGGTCGACCACGGGTGGTTATCCGCGGGGACGCGTCGGGTTGGGACAGACCAGCGAATCGGACAATCGCATGTTCACCACCGTGGGGTCGGGTGTCCAGGAATTGCGTGCTGAGCTGAGCGAACGCTGTTCTCCAGCCGCTCGAGCATACCAGTCGGTATGTTCAAGGTGCGTCCACAGCGCTGCGGGTGGCGCGCACGGTGCGCGCCACCCGGTTCGCTACGACTGCACCAGCAGGACGGCGAACTGCACCGCCGGGACGAAGCCCAGCGCCGCCGCCAGCATCATGCCGACGCCGATCGTGAGCCGCCGGTGGCGAGACCACCAGCCGACGTGCGCAGGCGATGCGGTTTCGGTGTCACCGACGTTCCGCGCGTAGTAGCCGAACCCGATCGGCGCGGAACCGATATCGAGCAATCCCTCGGCCCTGGTATCCAGGTTTGGGTTCACCTCGAACTCCTATGTTCGTCGTATTGCGTTGCGAGCGAGTAGGTGTGGTCGACGACCCCGTCCGTGGCGGACGCGAAGTCCGCCACGGACGACCACGGACAAATGGTCCGTCCGATCAAGGTTCAGACCGCTACCAGTTCGCGGTCATTCGCGTCCGGTCCGTGGCTCACTTCGCTATCCACCTGCGGTGCAACGGAGTTCGTGTACGCGGTTCCGTATGCGCGCGGCCCTCCCTGCGGTGCAGGCTCGATGTACTGCCGCGGAGCGGGTTCCGAGTACTGCCAGGGAGCAGGCTCCGCGTACTGCCGTGGTGCCGGCTCCGCGTACGGAGCGGGTTCGCTGTACTGCCACGGTTCGGCGTACGGCTGCGGTGCCGGAACGTACGGTTGCGGCGCGGGTTCGATATACGGCTGCGGGGCAGGTTGCGCGTACGGCTGCGGCACGGGCTCGGAGTACTGCCACGGCTGCGGGTACGGCGCAGGCTCCGCGTACGGCCGCGGCTGAACCTGCGGGGCAGGCTCGCTGTACTGCCACGGCTCGACATACGGTCCGGGCTCGATCCGCGGCGCCGGCTCGCTGTACTGCCACGGTTCTACGCGCGGAGCAGGCTCACTGTACGGCCCCGGTGCGGGCGCCGAGTAGGGCCGAGGCTCGACATACGGCCTGGGCTCGAACTGCGGCGCGGGTCCGGTGTACGGCCTTGGCTCCACTCGAGGCTCGGCATAGGGCCGCGGCTGAACCTGCGGAGCGGGCTCGCTGTACGGCCCCGGTTGCGTGCGCGGGCCGCTCTCGCCATTGGGCGAAGGCGCTGTGCGCGGACCTGTTTCACCGTTCGGCGAGGGCGCGTTACGCGGTCCGGTCTCGCCGTAAGGCGTGGGCGTGGCCTCGCCATTGGGCGAAGGAACAGTGCGCGGACCGCTCTCACCGAACGGCGAAGGCGCTGTGCGCGGGGCAGATTCGCCGAACGGCGACTGCGGCGGAACTGGGCCCGTCTCACCGTAGGGCGACGGCACCGTACGAGGAGCAGGCTCCCCGAAAGGTGACGGCGCGGTCCAGGGCGCCTCGCCGAAAGGCGAAGGGGCAGTGCGCGGAGCCGCACCGAACGGCGACGGCGTGGCCCGCGGCACCTCGGGCGCGAATCCGGTCAGCAGCGACCCGATCAGCTCCTCGAAGAGCGCGACGCCCTCCAGCTCCTCCAGCACCGGAATCGCCAGGAACAGCATCGACAGCATCCCGAGCGTCAGCAGCACCACGAACGCGGCGGGCACGCCGAACTCGAGCAGCGGGACACCGATCACCGTCACCAGCGCCATCCCGGCGCCGGCCGTCGCGGCGGCAGCCGAGCCCGCCATCAGCATGCCGATCAGCACCGTGCCGATCGCGCCGGCGATCATGCCGCCGACCACGAGCAGCCCGGCACCACCGCCCGCCGCCAGACCGGCCAGCGCACCGAGCACGAACACACCGAACCCGAGCACCTCCGGCAGCGTGAACAGCGCGCCACCGAACAGCACCGCGGCACCCAGCGCAAGCACCCCGAGCACCTCCGGCGCCGCCAACAACGCACCGCCGAACAGCACCGCGGCACCCAGACCGAGCACCGCCAACACCTCCGGAGCGGCCAGCAACGCACCACCGAGCAACACGGCGGCGCCCAAACCGAGCGCGCCCAGCACCTCCGGCGCCGCCAGCACCGCGCCCCCGAACAGCACCGCCGCTCCCAGCGCGAGCGCACCGAGCACCGGCACCGCAACGGCGATCTCGAACGGCAAGGCCAGCACTTCGAGACCGGCGAGCACGGCGCCGATCCCGAGGACCGCCGGAATCGCGATCGGGGCCAGCAGAACCGCGCCGACCGCCAGCGCACCGATGATCTCCGGTGCGGCCAGCACCGCGAGCGCCGCGGCCGCGCCCATCGCCAGGGTGCCGAGGACCAGCCCCCCACCGATGATCATCGGCAGATCAAGAAACGGCAGCATCGCGTCGTGCCTGCCCACCACGCCACCGCCGTCCAGCCCGCCGCGCGCCGTGCTCAGGTCGAACACCGATCCGACCGCAACAGCCGGATCACCGAGCAGCACTCGCGCGCCGGAAACAATGCCCGACAACAGATCCCCACCACCTGTCGCCTGTCCGAGCAACGAGCCGAGGCCGGCGGCCGCAGGACTACCGATGAACTGTCGCATGCCAATAGCCAAGTCCGACCACGGGTCCGCACCAGCCGTCGCCTGTCCGAGCAACGCGCTCAATTGCGAACCGAGGCCAGTGGCGACCGGATCGCCGACAAGCTTCGACAGGCCTGTAGCCGGGCCGAGCAACGAATCCCCGCCGCCGTTCGCCTGCCCGAGCGGCGGATTCAGGAGATCGCGTAGCTCCTCGGTGGGGTCGGGTCCGGAGGTCGGGAAGTCGAACAGGCTGCGGGCCTGGTCGGCGATGTTCTCCAGCGGGGTGCCCAGGAGGTCGCGGCGCAGGCCGGCCTGTTCGATTGCTTCGTCCGCGAACACGAGCAAGTCCCGGACGGGTTGGCCGAGCGGCCCGGTCGGCACAGCCGCATCGGCGAGCTGACTCAGGTCCGCGGTGCCGGCGAGTTTCCCGGCGACCACGGCCAGTTCGGTGATCGGCTGCGGTGTCGCGACGCTCGGGGTCGGGCCGGCCGAGTCGTCGGATGTCGAACCCAAGGGCGCAGACAAAGGCTCCGGCGCGGTCAGGTCGTGGATCGTCTCGCCCGGGCCGGCGGCCGGTGGGGCGGCCGGCACCGGGCCGAGTGCGGAGAGCGCCTGGGCGAGCACGTCCTGCGCGACCGGGGCCCAGGTCGCCGCGAGGTCATCGAGTTCCGGCACCCCGGTGGGGGGTGGCACCGAGTCGCCGAACTCGGTCACCGCTCGGCGGATTTCCGGCACCGCGATGGCGACCATCGAGTTCACTCCGGGAACGATGTCGCTCGGGTTCGGGGGAACCGGCGATTCGGCGGCGGCTTGGCCGGTCGACAACAGGACGGTGGCCAGCGAGGCGACCGCGGCGGCCGCGTAGCGGCCCTTGCGGTGCGCGCCGGGCGCGGTTACCCGGCGACGTTTGTGTGTTGCAAACATACGAGGACCTTTCGATCGAGGTGGTGCAGCGAGTACGCGGCCGGATCGGACCGGGCGGGCAGTACTCGCGCGAAGCTCTTCGAATGGGGGCGAATTCGCCGGTCGGGCGCACCGGTCGCGCAGACCGTCCGCGACCACAGACCGGCGATTCCGGTGGCGGTCGCGCGACGGACGAGGATTGCGCCGCCGGCGTCGCGAGAGCACAGATACGCGCGTTGCCCGACGCCCGCGCCCGGCGGGAACGGTGATCGCGGCCCGGGTGGACAGGCCGCGGAACACCCGCCGGACGGCGGATCGTGCACCGGGCGCACGGCGGACGGTGCACGCAGTACGACCGAAGCACGTGCGGTAGCTAATTTTCCGCATCTCGCGTAACTGGTCATGCTTCCAGGTTTGGGAAGCGACACACGCCCGTCAATGGACAAAAAGGTCTCACTGGACATCTGACCAGCTAGGCCCGCAGATCGCACCTTTCCGCCGCGGAATGGGTTTACGGAATACTGACGGCCTGCGCTCTTGACACGCAGCGCCCGACAGCTCTCGAGAGATCAAAGCGGAGGCACAGCGACACCGTAGCTATCTTTTCTGAGCGCCCAGCAAACCGGGCGAACCGACTCGATTCCCTCCGAGTGATGCGAGGAAACCGATCAGAAGTTGTCGTTGATGTAGTCGGCCGCGTCGGTCGTCCACAAATGATCGGTACCCGGCATGTTGTGCCCGGAGTACAAAACATGCTGCCCGTCCGGCCACGGCGTCAGATACCCGACGATCCCGCGAACAGCCGCGGCGTATCGATCGAGATTCGCGATCGGATCATGCATCAACCACTCCAGCAGCTCCGCGAAGATCAGCGGACCGAGGTTGCCGATCCGGGCACCCTCCAGGAACGAGAACGGCGAGATGCCGACGTCGATGAAGCGCAGCGGCGAATCGGCGGGCGCGGCGGTGATGATGTCGCCCGGATTGGCATACTCCCGAACGGCGACCGCGGCCGGCCACGCACCCCGCTGACCATGCAGGCCGTAGGTCGACGGCGGGCAGAGATTCCCCACCGATTGCCCCGCCCGGCGCAACGGATTGGCGATATTCACCGCGAACGCGATCTCCAGCGGCGACCCGTCGGTGTTCTTGTACCTACCCGAGCGCACCCCTTCCAGGATGTGGCTCGCACAGATCCCGCCGAGCGAATAACTCAGCAGCCCACAGACATTCGGCGAATCCTGGATCGCCTTGACCCCCGCGGCGGTGCCCAGCCGCACCGACGTGTCCAGCGAGGACCCCCACACATCCGGCGACGGCCCGACCGAGGCGGGCCAGTTCGGCTCGAAGAACGAGAAGCGTTCGGTATCGAGCAGTTTCGTGACGTCGTACAGCATTCCCGCGGGCGCCCCGTTCGAGTTCCGCGGCTCGCCGGTTCCGCGGAGGGTGATGATGTCGATCATCGTTGGTCTCCTAGCCCACCACACCGAGGTTTTCGGCGCAGAACCCCACGGTAGGCCCGCCACACGACCAGTGCGTGCGTAACGAACTACTCGATCCGGCCAACGAACCAACAATGCCGAACGGACCCGTGGGGGGGGCCGGGGGCGGCGCGGCGCGACCCGGGGGGGGGGCCGGTTGGGGGGGGGGGGGTTGGGCGCCCCGGGGGGGCGGTTGGGGGTGGCCCCGGGGGGCCCCC
>NZ_JBHTUR010000010.1:66956-85577 GCF_042793755.1 Nocardia sp. NPDC056564 | reverse complement strand
CCCTGGCGGTGCCAACATAACTCGACGATCCCCCCACCCAACAAACACGGCCGCCCGCCCCCGCGGCCGCCCCGTGGGGTGGCGCGACGGAACGGGGGGTCAGGACGTTTGCCGTGGTTGGCTTTGCGCCTCCGGCGGGCGCGTTTCCGGTTCGCCCGCTTGGACACCGGCGTGCCTGCTCTCGTTCGGTAGTAGAGGATTACGCGGGCTGCCGGTTCCACGCCGCCAGCCGAGCGCGAGCGCGTGAATTGCGCACCAGCGCAGCTGGTTTCGCTTCCTCGATCCCGTCGTAGTAGCCACCGTTGACCACCCGCGTCGACGCGTCGCCGAACAGCGCCAGCAGATCCGCGGCGGCGTCGACGGGCGCGGTCACGTGACTGCGCAGCTGCGGCATGTCGATCTCGAAATCGGCCGGGCTCACGCTGATCGCGGTCAATCCGGTCGGGCCGGTCTCGGCGAGCGTGCGGGTGAACATGGTCAGCGCCAGTTTGGACTGGGCGTAGACCGACATCGGGGTGTAGATGCCGCGATTGCGGTCCAAGTCCGAGTAGTCGATATTGCCGCCGACGTGCAGTCGCGAGGTCACGTTGACGACCCGGCCCCGCGCCCGCGCGAGCGCGTTGACCAGGGCGAGGGTCAGCCGCTGCGGCGCGAGATAGTTGAACTGCCAGGTCAGCTCGTTGCCGTCCGCGGTGCGCGAACGCCGCGGCGACCCGGGCATCGCCGCCGCGTTGATCAGCGCGTCGAGCGCAGGCACGGTCGCGGCCAGCAGCGCCGCCAACTCCTCCACCTCGGCCGGTTCGGTGAAGTCGGCGTGCACCGACCGCAACCGCCGCGCCTGCGCACCATCGGCGATCAACCGTTCCAGCGCGTAGTCGGCGAGTTCTTTGTCCTGGGCATGCACGATCACGATCGCACCGTCGGTCGCCAAGCGCCTAGCCGTCGCATAACCGAGCCGCTCATCGACACCGGTCACCAGCACGGTCCGGGTGCCGGACACGAATTCGGACATAGCTCTCCTATCGAGGACGCGCGCGCCTGTCGATCACCGAAGCCGCACGCGGAGAATGGATCCGCGCTCACCAGCACGGATGAATAACGCGCGCAACAACACACAGGTCGAGCACGCTGAAAGAAACTCGCGCAACACATTCGGCGCGCGGACGATAGGTCAGACCGACCCGGGACTCGGCGGTTCGTCCTCACTCCCGAAGCCGACACGCTCCAGGGCGGACGGAAGATCCCGTGCACGACACCCGACAACCCCGGACACCCCGCGCAGCGCGCGACCTAGGCCGAAAGTTGTGGTCACCCCTCGATCCAACCGCGCCCCACATCCCCGGACAAGATCCCACCCGCCGTTTTGATACATCCCTGACGCCCACCCCCCGAGATCCCGAACCGTGCACCGCACCGGCTGCTTCCGAACCCCATCCCACACCAGAATCCGCACCCGCATTAGAGATTCGCGCTGTCTTCAGGGCCCTAACGTCGGTGCCGATCCCGAGAGGGTGTGCGGATCATTCGCAGGCCTGGACACGCTGCGCGATCGGCGAACTCGACTACTCCCCCGACTCCAAACTCCCCAGCAGCACCCGGACGATCCGGTCGAGTTCCCCGCGGTCCTCCGGTGAAAGCACGGCAAGCATCCGAGTCTCGTTCTCCGCGTGCGCGGTGACCACGCGGTCGATCAGCGTGCGACCGTCCTCGCTCAACGCGACCCGCACGGCCCGCCGATCGTCCGGGTCGGCGATCCGGCGGACGAAACCGGCCGATTCCAGCCGGTCGAGCCGCCCGGTCATCCCCGCCCGCGACAGCATCAGCGTGTCGGCGAGCACCGACGGGTTCAACTCATACGGGTCACCCGAACGGCGCAGCGCCGCAAGCACATCGAACTCCCCGCGCTGCAATCCGTGCGCGGTGAAGACCCCCTCGACCACCCGCTGCCCGATGATGAGCAGCCGCGCGAGCCGGCCGAGGATCGACATCGCCTCCAGCTCGAGATCCGGTCGCTCGCGCCGCCACTGATCGATGATCACGTCGACGGGATCCGCCGCGGCGCGATCCGGCGGGGGCACGGGCGTTTCAACCATGGACAGGATTCTATTCGCCGATATATAGTTCGGTACCGAATTATCAGTCAACGAACTACCTGGAGCGCCCGATGAGCACCACCACTCCCCGCACAGACGTCGCGATCCGGCAGGCGCGGGACGCGGAGACCCTCGGCACCGACGCGGTCACCATGCGGCTACTGCTCGACGCGGCCGACACCGACGGCACGCTCAGCACACTCGAGGTCACCATGCGCCAGGGCGCGGACGGCGCGGCGCCGCACTTCCACACCACCTCCGACGAACTCTTCTACGTCGCGGACGGCGAATTGCAACTGCTGGCCGGCGACAAGATCGTCACCGTGATCGCCGGCGGCTCGATCGTCGTGCCCAAGTTCATGCCGCACGCATTCGGCGCCACGCCCGACAGCGGGGCGCGAATCATGATCGCGCTCACGCCCGGCGTGCAACGCTTCGATTACTTCCGGCTACTCGACCGCATCGCCAAGGGCGACGCGGAGCCGGCCGAACTCGCCGCGGCCCAGGACGAATTCGACAATCACTTCGTCGACGCGCCGAACTGGTGGGCCGAGCGCAACGCCAACCGCCGCTGAACCCCGGCACGGGATCCGCAAACCCGACGGCAACCGCCACCACCGCGATATCGGCGACCGCCGGGTGGTTCGATCTCGCCAACCGCACGCAGGCCACCCGCGGAGCGAACCCCTCGCATCGCAGGCCGAGCGCCTCGACCTGCCCGATAAGCGAAACAGTAAGTACGGATGCACAGCCGCCAACCTTCGGCTATGGGTAGTTCAACTATTCCGTTCGGAAATAGCTAATCGGTTGCGAAAGAACTATCGATGGTGTACCGAAAATCTTTCGGCGCTAGCGCATCCGGTATCGAAATCTGGTTTGCCACCGGCCGTGAAATCTCCCGATCCGAACCGATCCGGCCTCCCTCCGCGATATGATCCAGTTCACGCTCGGGGGTCGTGGCAAATCGCGAGCAGATCGGAGAAACAGTTATGACCGACGCACTCCGCCTCCCTGGCACCGCGCCGAAGAGTGACCGCGTTCCCCCGCTCCAGGGTTTGCTGGTAGCGGAGTCGGAACGCGACATCACCGTGCGGGTCGCCGAGGGAACGTGGACTTTCTGTCGGTCCGATGTGCTGCGCGTACTCGATTCGCCACTGCCCGACGGGGTCTCGTTCGTGCCCGACGGCGTCTGCACCGTGTCCGACGGCCCCGGTCGCCCGGTGCTGGTGGACATCCGCGCGGGCGCCACCGCCGATTTCACCCGCCGCCTGCGCATCGATCTCGTCGACCGCCCGATGACGCTCACCGAGGCGCCGTCCGCGGCGCTCGGCGACGAGCAGTTGCAGCAGCTCACCGAGACCTGGGCCGACCGCATGCAACTCGCCGACCTCACCGGCGCGCACGGCGCGACCTTCACGTACTGCCAGACGAAGTCGCTCGCGACCAGCGACGACGGCATCAACTGCGACAGTCTCGACTGAGCGGTGCGCGCATGACGGCACGGCGGGCGAGCTCGGTCCTCATAGTGTCGGAAACCGACGATCTACACGCCACCGCGATGGCGGCGACGCTGCGAGAACACCACGCGCTCAACGCAATTCACCTCGACCTGCGCGACTTCCCCCGGGAGTCGGGCAGTTTTCGGCTGGACCGGCTGGGCACCGCCCGGTCGCTCTCGCATGTGATCGGGCTCGACGACGTGCGCTCGGTCTGGTGGCGCAGGCCGCACCTGAGCCAGGTGCCCGGCGGGGTGCGCGCCGCCGACGACGAGTACCGCCAGGCCGAATGCGACAGCTTCATCCAGGGCATGCTCTGGTCCATTCCGGCCGGCTGGGTCAACGACCCCGGCGCCGACCGCACCGCGACCCGCAAGATCGTGCAGCTGGAGACCGCGCTGCGGGCCGGCTTCGCGGTGCCGGAGACGCTGATCACCAACGATCCGGACGAGGCCCGCAGCTTCGCCGAATCCCGGCCCGGCCCAGTCGTTTACAAGCGCACCGGAACCAGTCGCGCCGAGTTCGCCGAGACCAGGATCATCACCGAGGCCGACTATCCCAGGCTCGCCGGCATCCGCTCCTCGCCGACCACGTTCCAGGATTACATCGACGCCGAGTGCGATCTGCGGGTCGTCTGGGTGGACGGCGTCGAGTGGACGGTGCGGATCGACTCGCAGGCCGGCGTCGGCCGGGTCGATTCCCGGCTGGACACCTCGGTCGATTTCGCGCCCGAGCACCTGCCCGCGTCGGTGAGCAAGTCGCTCGCCACGCTGATGGGCGCGCTCGGATTGTCCTTCGGTGTCTTGGACATTCGGCTCGGCCTCGACGGCGAGTACTACTTCCTCGAGGTCAACCCGCAGGGACAGTTCGCCTACCTGGAGATCAAGACGGGCCTGCCGATCTTCCGCAGCCTCGCCAATCTCCTCGTCGACGGCGACGGCGCGGTCAGCGGCTACTGACGAGAGCCACTGGTACCACGCCGTTTCCACACACCCGGACCGCCGTCGCATCGAGGGCGCCCGGAAGCCTCAGCGGCCGAAGCACATCCCGCGCACACGAACGGATCAGCTTGTGCCCGCGCGACAATCGTCACCGGCACGCCGACCTGGAACGGATCGACCGCGCAGCACCGAAAGCGGCCGGGCCTGAACTCGCACCGGCCCGCCGAACTCACCGGTGTCGGCGAAAAACATACCGCCGAAACCGGTTTCGAGTCGTCCGGACGCTACTGGCTCTTACGGCGGTTGGCACCGCCGCGACTGCGGAGTTGCACATGCGACTCCACCAGCACGTTGTGGATGAAGCCGTAGGAGCGACCGGTCGCTCGCGCCAGCGAGCGAATGCTCGCCCCTGCCTCGTACTGCTTCTTCAACTGGGTCTGTAGGCGGTCCCGGGACTTCCCCGTGACACGTGTTCCCTTACCCAGGGTGGCTTTGACTTGCGTTGGCCTGTCGCTCATGGCTTCCTCCGAGTCGCCGAGCAGCTCTTTCCAGGCTAAGCACTCGAGGGTCCGTGATCAACGGATTCTTGTGATGAAAGTCACGCAAGCTGAATAAGTTCCAAATATTCGGCCGACCAATGGTCTTCCGAACCGTCCGGTAGCAAGATCACCCGCTCCGGCGACAGCGCCTCCGCGGCGCCCGGATCGTGCGTGACCAGCACGACCGCGCCCGCGTAAGTGCGCAGCGCATCGAGCACCTGCTCGCGCGAAACCGGATCGAGGTTGTTGGTCGGTTCGTCGAGCAGCAGCACGTTCGCGGCCGAGGAGACGAGCCCGGCCAGCGCGAGGCGGGTCTTCTCACCACCGGACAGCGTGCCGGCCGGCTGCTCCAACTGGGGACCGGTGAACATGAACGCGCCGAGCAGGCTGCGCAGGCTCTGCTCCCCCGCGTCCGGCGCGGCATGGCGGATGTTCTCCCACACCGTGGCCTGATCGTCGAGGGTGTCGTGCTCCTGCGCGAAGTACCCGACCTTCAGACCGTGTCCGGGGATCAGGTTGCCCGCGGTCGGTTGCTCGACCCCGGCCAGCATGCGCAGCAGCGTGGTCTTGCCCGCGCCGTTGAGGCCGAGCACGACGACCCGGCTGCCACGGTCGATGGCCAGGTCGACGCCGGTGAAGATCTCCAGCGAGCCGTAGACCTTGGTCAGGTTCTCCGCCATCAGCGGCGTCTTGCCGCACGGGGCCGGCTCGGGGAACTTGATCCTGGCCACCTTGTCGGCCACGCGCACGTCGTCCAGCTCGGCGATCAAGCGGTCGGCGCGCTTGGCCATGTTCTGCGCCGCAGTGGCTTTGGTGGCCTTGGCGCCGAGCTTGGCCGCCTGCACGCGCAGCGCGCTCGCCTTCTTCTCGGCGTTGGCGCGTTCGCGGCGGCGGCGCTGTTCGTCGGTGGCGCGCGCGTCCAGGTACTTCTGCCAGCCCATGTTGTAGACGTCGGCCTCGCCGCGGACCGCGTCCAGGAACCAGACCTTGTTCACCACGTCGCCGAGCAGTTCCACGTCGTGGCTGATCACGATCAGGCCGCCGTCGTGGTTCTGTAAGAAACCGCGCAGCCAGGTGATCGAGTCGGCGTCGAGGTGGTTGGTCGGCTCGTCGAGCAGCAGGATGGTGTCGGAGCGGCCGCCGCTGCCGTCGGAGGCGGCGAACAGGATGCGCGCCAACTCGATTCGACGCCGCTGACCGCCGGACAGGGTGCGCAGCGCCTGGCCGAGCACGCGATCCGGCAGGCCGAGGCTGTTGCAGATCCGGGCGGCGTCGCTCTCCGCGACATAGCCGCCGAGCGCGGAGAATCGCTCCTCCAGGCGGCCGTACTTGCGCACCGCCTTGTCCCGCTCGTTCTCGTCGGCCACCTCGGCCATCAGCGCCTGCTGCTTCTCCATGTCGCGGATCAGCGTGTCCAGGCCGCGCGCGGACAGCACCCGGTCGCGAGCCAGGACGTCGAGATTGCCCTCGCGCGGATCCTGCGGCAGATAGCCGATATCGCTGGAGCGCAAAATCTTTCCGGCGTACGGCTCGCCCTCGCCCGCCAGGATGCGCAGCGTGGTGGTCTTGCCAGCACCGTTGCGCCCGACCAGTCCGATCCGGTCGCCGGACTGCACCCGCAGGGCCGGTCCGGGGGCCGACAGCAGGGTGCGGACTCCGGCCCGGACCTCCAGGTCGGTCGCGGTGATCACAGATTTCTCCTCGCGGATCGGTGGTGCTGGGCGGTAGCTACTCGATTGTGCGACGCGGTATGCACAAGAACCACTGATTTTACCCGGGTTCCGGCGGCGCTTTTACACCCAGCGACTCGGGTGTGACGGCGGTAACTGAACCGGCGAGTAACCTGCCGTGGCATGAGTACAGATCTGTTGGGCAAAAGCGCGCTCGTCAGCGGGGCCAGCCGGGGCATCGGCAAGGCCGTCGCGGCGGAGCTGCTGAGCCGCGGCGCGAACGTGCTGATCACCGCGCGCAAGAAGGACCCCCTCGACGAAACCGCCGCGGAGCTGCGGGCCCTCGGACATCAGGGCGAGGTCGTCGCGCTGGCCGGCAACTCGGGTCACGCCGAAGACCGCGCCGCCGCCGTCGACCGGCTGATGGCCGAGTTCGGTTCGGTGGACATCCTGATCAACAACACCGGCATCAACCCCGTGTTCGGCTCGCTGATGGAGGCCGACCTCGACGCGGTGCGCAAGATCTTCGACGTGAACGTGGTCGCGGCGCTCGGCTACATCCAGCAGGCGTACAAGGCGTGGATGGGCGAGCACGGCGGCGCGGTGGTCAACGTGGCCAGCGTCGCCGGGCTTCGGTCGTCCGGCGTGATCGCCGCGTACGGCGCGTCCAAGGCCGCGCTGATCCGGCTCACCGACGAGTTGGCCTGGCAACTCGGGCCGAAGATCCGGGTGAACGCGGTCGCGCCCGGCGTGATCAAGACCAAGTTCGCCGACGCGCTGTACTCGGCCGACGAGGAGCGGGCGGCGAGCGTCTACCCGCTGAAGCGGCTCGGTACGCCGGAGGATGTCGCGCGGCTGATCGGGTTCCTGGTTTCCGACGAGGCGGCCTGGGTCACCGGCGAGACGGTGCGGGTGGACGGCGGGCTGCTGTCCACCGGCGGACTCTGACCGCTCCGAAATGCCGGTGCCCGTTGGCGACTCGCCGATGACGGCTGTTCTTCGCACGGCGGTCACGCCCGTCAGATGTGTGACGGTCGCCCCATCCCGGCCGGGCCTTCTTACCGCTCCGGTAGGGGGCGGGGCGGTGCGGCGGCCGCCGGGGCCGCTGCTGACGGCGCTCGCATGACCGCGGACATCGTCGTCTGCGGGCTGGGGCCCGCGGGGCGGGCGTTGGCGCATCGATGCCTCACGCGTGGGTTGTCGGTCACCGTGGTCGATCCCGCGCCGGACCGGCGGTGGTCGGCGACCTACGCGGCGTGGGGCGACGAGCTGCCCGGGTGGCTGGATCCGCTGGCGATCGCGGCCACGGTCGATCAGCCGACGGCGTGGGGCACGCGCGCGCATCGGATCGATCGCCCCTATGTCGTGCTCGATTCGGACCGGCTGCGGGAGTCGCTCGATCTGACCGGCGCCGAGGTCGTCGCGGATCGCGCGGTGGCACTGACCGCAGACACGGTCACACTGGCCTCTGGACGGACGCTGACGGCCCGACGGGCCTTCGATGCGCGGGGAATTGCCCGATCTGTCGCATTGGCCGAGCAGACGGCGTATGGGCTCGTGCTCGACGCACGGCACTGCGCGGGGCTCGAATCGCTGTTCATGGACTGGCGCGCGGATAACGGCGCGCCCGCCGACGCGCCGCGGTCGTTCCTCTACGCGGTGCCGCTCGGCGACGGGTCGATGCTGCTGGAGGAGACCTGCCTGGCCGGGCGGCCCGCGCTCGACGGCACCACCCTGCGCGATCGCCTGCACCACCGATTGCGTTCCCGCGGAATCGAATTCACCGGCGACGAACGAATCGAGCGGGTGCGCTTCCCGGTCGAGGGAGGCCGACCCGGACGCCGAACCTTCGGCGCCGCAGGCGGATTCGCGCATCCGGCCACCGGATACAGCGTCGCCGCGTCGCTGGCCGCGGCCGATACCGTCGCGACGGGGGCGCGCGCGTGGCCCGCGTCGGCGCGCGCCGTCTACCGGCTCCGCGCCGCCGGCTTGCGCGCGCTGCTCGCCCTACCCCCGACAGACCTACCGGTCTTCTTCGACACTTTCTTCGACCTGCCGCCCGCCGCCCAGCGCGCCTATTTGTCCGGGCGAACCGACCTGACCGGCACCGTTGTCGCGATGAGCACCCTTTTCGGCACACTTCCGCCCCAGCTCCGTCGGCGCGTCGCCACCGCGACACTCGGGATCGGCATTCGCTCGCGTATTCGAATACCGTCGGCCATCATGGAAGGATGAGTGGGACTTAGCGTCCGGCACACATCCGAGGTACCCGCGTCGAGGGGATGCAGCTGTGAGGTCGATCTGGAAGGGCTCGATCGCATTCGGGCTGGTGAACGTCCCGGTCAAGGTCTACACCGCGACCGAGGACCACGACATCCGCTTCCATCAGGTACACGCCAAGGACGGCGGCCGGATCAAATACGACCGCGTCTGCACGGTGTGCGGCAAGTCCGTGCAGTACGCCGACATCGATAAGGCGTACGAATCCCCCGAGGGCGACAAGGTCATTCTCACCGACGAGGATTTCGCCAAACTGCCCGCCGCCGAGAAGCACGAGATCCCGGTGTTGCAGTTCGTGCCGTCCGAGCAGATCGACCCGATCCTGTTCGACAAGAGCTACTACCTGGAACCCGATTCCAGCACGCCCAAGGCCTACGTGCTGCTCGCGACCACGCTGGAACGCATCGACCGCACCGCGCTCGTGCACTTCACCCTGCGGCAGAAGACCCGGCTCGCGGCGCTGCGGGTGCGCGACGGCATGCTCGTGCTGCAGACCCTGTTGTGGCCGGACGAGGTACGCGAGGTCGAGTTCGAATCCCTCGACGGCGTCGCCGCGCCGAAACCGCAGGAAATCAAGATGGCCGAGACACTGGTCGAGACCATGTCCGACGATTTCGACCCGGAGCAGTACACCGACGAATATCAAATCGAACTCAAGCGGCTGCTCGACGAGGCGATCGCCAGCGGCACCGGCAAGGTGCCCGAGCAACCCGAGTCCGCGCCCGCCGAGATGGACGCCGAGGTGGTCGACCTGGTTGCCGCGCTGCAACGCAGCCTCGAGGCCAGCGGCCGGCGCGCGGCGGGCGAGGCCGAGGACAACGGCAAGGCCAAACCGGCGAAGAAGGCGGCCGCGAAGAAGACCGCGGCCAAGAAGACCACCGCGAAGCCGGCGAAGAAGGCGGCCAAGAAGACGGCGGCCCGCAAGGGCGCGTAAGCACCGGCGCATACTCCTGGCAAACTGTCGGGTATGGATTCCGCCGTTGTGATCGTCCCGATGGGTCTCGGCCACCTGCGCCAGGTCCTCGATCTCGGTCACGAAGTCTTCGACATCACCACCAAGCCGTACACCTCGTGGTCGCTGACCTCGGTCGCCGAGCACCTGGACAGCCCCGACAACGCCTGCTGGGTCGCGCTCGATTCAGACCGCGTGGTTGGTTTCGTGCTCGGGTCGATGGAATTCGAGAACCGCGACGACTGGGCCTACCTCGAGTGGATCGCGGTCGCGCCGGACATGCAGGGGCACGGCATCGCGCGGCGGCTGGTCGACGTCTGCTCGGAGGCGTTGTTCGCGCGCGGCGCCCGGCGGATCGTCACCGACGTCGAGGACCGCAACGCCGCTTCCACCGCCCTCATGACCCGCAGCGGATTCATCCCCGCCGCCACGGTGACCCTGTTCGTCCGGCCGAATCCCAATGACCCGGAACCGGATTCGCAGCTGGACGCGGCCGCCATCGCCCCCGGCACCAAGCGCGCCCTGATCCGCCGCGGCCGCCTCGCCGGCGACAACCACCGCGCCGCACGCTAACCCGCGATCACGCACCACTCCTGATTTCCCGCACCGAAAATCGCATGCGGAATTCGGTGCGAGAAATCAGAAGTGGTGCGGGGGTGGGTTATTCGGCGGCTTTGCGGCCCTGGGTGAAGAAGTCCAGCAGGGTTGCTTCGGAGTTCACTTCCGCTCGGGGGCGGTAGGCGCCGAAGGGGGCGTTCCAGAACTCGCCGGTGCGCGGGGTCCATGGGCCGACGTAGGCGTACGGGGCTTGATGGAACGAATCGCCCGGCGAGACACCGTAATTCACCTCGTCGACCGTGATGGACAGGTCGAAGTGTTCCGGCCACAGCACCGGCGTCACGTCCGGCGCGAAAGTGCGCAAAGCCTTGTCCCCCAGCGCAAACCAGTCCCCGACCAGTCGCGCCGCGTCGGGATCGATATCGATCGAGCTGTCGGGATCGACGCCCGTCGTGTCCTGGTACACATCCTTCGGCGGCTCCGCCGCCACCCCCGCCAGCTGCCCGAGTTCCCGGTACGTCCCCCGCAGCGGCGCCCGCCCCTCGCCCCACACCAATTCCGCGCCGACCACCGACACCGGCGATTGCACACCACCGAACCCCTGGTGCACCGCCCGCAACCGAATCGTCCCGTGCTGCCGATACTGCGGCCCCGCGATCAACAACTCCGCCACCGCATGCAGCGCCTGCCGAGATCGCACATAAATCTGCTCGTCCACACCGGAATCATGTCCGGTGTGGACGCCATCCGCACAGGATTTCGCCTACGGCTTAGTCCCCGTCGTCCGGTTGCACCGGAGGTTTCACACCCAGATGGGCCGCGATCGCGGCGACCGTTGTCCCCTGGGCGCTCCGGTCATCGATGAGCTTCTCCAGCTGACGTCGCATACCGATCACGCTCAGTTGCAGCGACAGGATTCGCTTGCGGACGTTCGTGACGCCGTCATCTGCCGCGAACGGTGTCGCGCGCGCCCCTACCAATCCTTCGAGCACACTCACCCTGCTCTCGAGCTCGTCCAGCCTTTCCACACAACCCCCTGCCCTTGTCGAATGGATCCCATCCGTCGCCGGTGCAATCAGCCGCAACCGCAGGCAACAAGGAGCGGCGCCGCAGGACGACGGATGGGATGGTCGTCCAACTCCTAGTTCTCGCCCTCGGAAGCAACGATCCCACGGTGCGCCACGATCGCACCGACGCCCCGCTTCAGATCCGAAACATCGCCTCGAACCCTGGCGAATTCATCGCGGACCTCGTGCCTGAAGGTCTCCATATCCTGCTTCAACACGGACACGTCCTGTTCGAGGCGCAGCGTCCTCCGCTGCGTGTCGAATACGATCGGCTTCATCTCCGAGACGTCCCGCTTCAACGCCTCGAAGCTCACTACGAGTGTCTTGACCGCCTCATGGGTCTCGACAATCGTGTCCTGGAACGCCACCATGTCTTGCTCCGAACGCTCGGACCGCCTCTCCAACACACATACACGCGCCGCCAGATCCAGCGGTGGTGCGGACATCTGGCCCCCTGTCTCGAATGGTCGCTCACTCGCTAGTTCTCGTCCGCGGGAATGGTGACCCCGAGGCGTGCCACGATCGCATTGACGCCCCGCTTCAGATCCGAAACATCGCGCTTGACCGATGCGACGTCATCGCGAACCGAGGCGACCTCGCCTCGGACCGAACCAACCTCGTCTCGAACCGAAGCGACTTCCCCCCGGACCGAAGCGAACTCATCGCGAACCGAAGCGAACTCATCGCGGACCGAAGCGAATTCATCGCGGACCTCGCGCCTGAAAGCCCCCATCTCCAGCCGAAACGTCGAGAAGTCCGCGCGCAACTCCCAGACTTCCTGCTGAATCCCCTGGACCCGCCGATGGGTCTTCTTCGACCGCTTGTTCGTTTTGAAGATGGCGTCCTCATAAACGCGCCGGTCTTCGTCCATCTTCTGATACTTGGACTCCAAACTGAGCACCCGCACTTCCAGTGGTGGCAGCGTCACTGACATGTAACCCCCTGTCTCGAATGGAAATTGAGGCACCAGTGTGGCCCGGGCCGCGGCGGACACGCCAGCGGAATCGGGCAGAAAATCGCCTCGAACAGGCAAGGTTCCAAAAACGCCCGTTGCTACGTGCCCAACTGGAACCTGATTTACCGGAATGTGACCCGAACGTACGATTCGGAACGTTCGCGCGTTCCATGCTGGGAACGGTTATCGGTCAACGGAAGGACGGCGCGTCGTGGAGTTTCAGGTTCCGGTCATCGACATCTCTGCCTACGTCGGCGGTGCGAGCGCCGCGGAGCGGGCGGTGGTCGCGCGGCAGATCGATGCGGCGGCGCAGAGCGTCGGCTTCATGCAGATCCGCGGGCACGGCATCGCGCGGACGGTGCTGGACGAGTTCGCCCGCGCGCTCGACGACTTCTTCGCCCTCGATCAGCCGACGAAGGAGGCCTACCGCACGGCGGTCGAGTTCAATCGTGGCTATTCACCGCCGAAGAGCGAGAGCCTGAGTCTGAGCCTGGGGGTGGCGTCGGCGACGCGGATGAACGACTTCTTCGAGGCGTTCAATATCGGGACGACCACCGCCGACTATCCGGGCCTCGACCTGCCCGCGGCGGCGGGATACGCCGAAAATGTCTGGCCCGCACAGCTTCCCACGTTCCGGCAGCGCGTCCTGGCCTACTACGCCGAGGCCGCGCGCGTCGCGGGCACCCTCACCACCATCTTCGCCGACGCCCTCGACCTGCCCGCGGGCTACTTCGACCGCTTCACCGACCATTCGCTGAACGTGTTGCGCATGAACAACTATGCGCTGCCGCCGGGCAGCATCGACCTCGACGGCGAACTCAAGGGCATGGGCGAGCACACCGACTACGGCATCGTCACCGTCCTGTGGGCCGATCAGGTGCCGGGCCTGCAGGTCCTCGGCGCGGACGGCCACTGGCACGACGTGCAACCCGCCGACGACGCCCTGCTGATCAACCTCGGCGACCTGATGGCCCGCTGGACGAACGAACGCTGGCTCTCCACCCTGCACCGGGTGATGCCGCCGATCATCGACGGCACCGTCGAACGGCGCCGCAGCGCGGCGTTCTTCCACGACGGCAACTTCGACGCGCTGATCGAAACGCTGCCCTCGTGCCTCGGCACGGGCAGCAAGTACGCGCCCATCACCGTCGCCGAGCATGTGCAGGCGAAGCTCGCCGGTTCCCGTGGCCTGCAACCGAATACGAACGCGCCACGGGAAGCCGCGCGGGCTCTATCGGCGCGTTCGTAGCCGGAACTACTTGCGGAACTTGGCTTCCAGCTCGGTGGCCGCGGCCTGGAGATCGGCCGGGTCGTTGGTCTTGAAGATGCCCTGGTAACCGGTCTCGGCGCGCACGGCCGCCTCGACCTCCGGATCGTGGTACAGCCGAGCGAGTTTCAGCAGCGTCGGGTTGTCCTTGTCGGCGGCCCGCGCGGCGAAGATGTTGATGTACTGCTTGAGTTCCGGCCGCTCCGGATCGTCGGTGTATATGGTCTCGTTCTTCGTCAGACCGGCCGGGCGAGCGAAGGTGTCATCGACGAAGGCGGCGTCGACGCTGCCGAGCGATTGCGCGGTCAGCGTCGGGTCGATGGGGGTCAGCTTCACCTTCGAGGCCGCGGTGTCGACGTCCTCCAGCTTGGAGTCCCAGCCCGCGTTGCCCTTGAGCACGATCAGGCCGGCCGCGGCCAGGCTCAGCAGCGGACGCACCTGGTTGGCCGGGTTGTTGCTCAAGGTGATCTGGCCGCCCTGCGGGATCTCGGCCACCGACCTGTGCTTGCGCGAGTACAGCGCCAGCGGGAAGATCTCGGTCGCCCCGATCGGAACCAGGGTGTCGTTGTTGCGGGCGTTGTAGTTGGCCAGGTACCGCACGTGCTGAAACTTGTTGAGGTCGATGCGGCGTTGCGCCAGTGCGGGATTGGGCTGGTTGTAGTCGGTGAAGTTGACGAACTCGATCTCGATGCCCTGCGCGGCGGCCTTCTTCTTGTACACGTCCCAGTGCGGCAGTGCGAGATCGTTCACACCGATGCGGATCACATCGTCGCGGTGCTCCGCGCCACACGAAACCGAGGCGACGGCCAGGGCGGACAGGATGGGGATCAGCAGTAGTCGGTGCATCAAGCGCATTGCGAGCAAACTAGACGGTCGTCCAACTTTTCGGAAGGGTTTTGCTCACCACAATCCAAACCGTTGTCTCCCCGGCTGCCCGGCCGCTTGGATTACCGGGTTCATATAGCGACAAGCATTTTCGGGAGCACGAGTGAAATTCCATCGGGTACTGGCGATCCCGGTCCTGGTAGCCACCGCGGCCCTCACCCTTACGGCGTGCGGTTCTGACGACAAGGCCTCCTCCGACACGGTAGTGCGGATCGGCACCACCGACAAGGACAAAGCCTGGGATGTTTTCGAGCAGCGCGCCAAGGACAAGGGCATCACGCTGAAGATCACGAACTTCTCCGACTACAAGCAACCGAATCTGGCGCTCGCGCAGAAGCAGATCGACGTGAATCTGTTCCAGCACCTGCAATTCCTCGGTGCATACAACGTCGCGAACAACGACACCCTGACGCCGATCGGTTCCACCTACATCGTGCCGCTGGGCCTGTACTCCAAGAAACACAAGACGCTCGCGGACCTTCCGCAGGGCGCGGAGATCGCGATCCCGAACGACCCGACCAATCAGGCGCGGGCCCTGTTCGTGCTGCAGGCGGCCGGCCTGCTGAAGCTGTCCGGCGACGTCAAGTCGCCGAGCCCGGCCGACATCGACAAGGGCGCGTCCAAGGTCAAGGTCACCCCGGTCGACGCGGCCCAGACCGCGCTCTCGCTCAACTCGGTCGACGGCTCGATCATCAACAACACCTTCCTCGAGCGTTCCGGCGTGGACCCCAATTCGGCGCTGTACAAGGATGATCCGAAGAACCCGGCGGCCGAGCCGTACATCAACGCGCTGGTGACCAGGGCCGAGGACAAGAACAATCCGAAGCTGCTGCAACTGGTCGAACTCTGGCACGACCCCGAGGTGCAGAAGGCGCACACCGAGGTGACCAAGGGCACCGCCGTCGAGGTGCGGCGCACCGGCCCCGAGCTGGAACAGATTCTGCAGCGGGTGCAGCAGACCATCCGCGACAGCAAGTGACGGACCAGCCGCCCGCTGTCGAGTTCCGTTCGGTCACCAAGGTTTTCGGTAAGGGCGCGCATGCCCAAGTCGCACTGGACAGTATCGATCTGCGGATCGAGCAGGGCGAGATCTTCGGCGTGATCGGCTATTCCGGCGCGGGCAAGAGCACGCTCGTCCGGCTGATCAACGCGCTGGAGAAGCCGACCGGCGGCACCATCGACATCTCCGGCACCCCGATCACCGGGGTACGCGAGGCCGAGGTGCGGCGGCTGCGCCGGGATATCGGGATGGTGTTCCAGCAGTTCAACCTGTTCCGATCCCGTACGGCCGCAGGCAATATCGAGTATCCGCTGAAGGTGGCGGGCTGGAAGCGGGCCGAGCGCAAGGCCCGGGTCGCCGAGCTACTGGAGTTCGTCGGGCTGTCCGACAAGGCCCGCAGCTACCCCGATCAGCTCTCCGGCGGCCAGAAGCAGCGGGTCGGCATCGCCCGCGCCCTGGCCACCTCGCCGAAGCTGCTGCTCGCCGACGAATCGACCTCGGCGCTCGACCCGGAAACCACCGGCGAGGTGCTGCGACTGCTGAAGAAGGTCAACCGGGAACTCGGCGTCACCATCGTGGTGATCACCCACGAGATGGACGTGATCCGCGCAGTGGCCGATCGGGTCGCCGTGCTCGCCGAGGGCCGCATCGTCGAATTGGCCAGCACCTTCGAGGTTTTCGCGACTCCGCAGGCGGCGCCGACCCAGTCGTTCGTGGAAACCGTCCTGCACAACCGGCCGTCCGCGGACGAGTTGCGCAGGCTCG
The DNA here is from genome assembly GCF_042793755.1 of Nocardia sp. NPDC056564. Classification (NCBI taxonomy): domain Bacteria; kingdom Bacillati; phylum Actinomycetota; class Actinomycetes; order Mycobacteriales; family Nocardiaceae; genus Nocardia; species Nocardia sp. NPDC056564. Next base: position 69,109 of record NZ_JBHTUR010000010.1, on the reverse strand, counting down.
GCGAGCTGCACGGTGGCCGGCTGGTCACGGTCGACATCGACGACCGGCGCGGCATCGGCGCCGCGCTGGCCACCGCGGCGCACGCGGACGTCCGCTTCGAGGTGGTCTACGGCGGGGTGAGCACGTTGCAGGACAAGACGTTCGGCAGCGTCACCCTGGCGCTGCACGGCGCCGACGAGGCGATCGACAAGGTCATCGACGAGTTCGATCGCCGCGCCGGTGACCCCGCGCAGGTCGCTCGAACCGACCGGAAGGGCTGAAAGGAGTACCGATGCAGACAGATTGGGACAAACTCCAGCCGGTCCTGACCGAAGCGATCGGCACCACCATCTATCTGGTGCTGATCACCTTCGTGGTCGCCGGGCTGATCGGGCTTTTCCTCGGCACCCTGCTCTACACCACCCGCAAGGGCGGGCTGCTGGCGAACGCGCCGATCCACGTGCTGCTCAACGTGATCGTGAATGTGGTGCGGCCGATCCCGTTCATCATCCTGCTCGCGGCGCTCGGCCCGGTGACGTTGAAGGTGGTCGGCACCACCATCGGCACCGACGCCGCGGCGTTCGTCATGATCGTGGCGGCGTCGTTCGCCATCGCGCGAATCGTGGAACAGAACCTGGTGACGGTCGATCCCGGCGTGATCGAGGCGGCCAGGGCGGTCGGCGCCGGGCCGTTGCGGATCATCTTCACGCTGTTGATCCCCGAGGCGCTGGGGCCGCTGGTGCTCGGCTACACCTTCGTGGTGATCGGGATCGTGGACATCTCCGCGATGGCGGGCACCGTCGGCGGCGGCGGGCTCGGCGATTTCGCGCTGGTCTACGGGTATCAGCGGTTCGACTGGCAGGTCACCCTGGTGGCCACGCTGATCATCATCGCCGGCGTGCAGGGCATCCAGTTCTTCGGCAACTGGCTGGCCCGAAAGATTCTGCGGCGCTGAGGTAATCGCAATGCGGGGGTAATCGGAACGAGGGGTGTCCACGCTCGGCGTGCACACCCCTCGTTCGGTTACGGCGTGCTCACTCCGGCGAGCACTGCGAGTGCAGGATCTCGGCGCGCTTGGGCGCCGAGCTGCCGAAGTCGGGGAACGGCGGCGCCAGCGGGCCGAGGGCGGCGATGGCGTTGCGTTCCGCCTCACCCCGGTCCCGGCCGGTGCCGACGGCCCAGTGACCGTCCGAGCTCGCCGAGATCGCACCGCAGCCGTCCGCGAAGCGGACGACGACGACACAGTCCCGGCTGCCGCATTCGGCCAGTGCACGGGCGTCGGACCCGGCGAAGCTCGAGTAGTTCCACGCCGACGCGGTGTCCCAGTTCCTGGGGTTCAACGCGATCGACCCGTAGTACCTGCCCGCCGAGTCCGGCTCGGCCTGGGCGGCGCCCGCACCGGCCGCGACCAGTACGGCCGCGGATGACACGACCAGGCCCAGAGCAGCCTTGCGCGACAACGACATTGTGATCCTCCCCGAGGAATAGATGACTTCGAGTCAGATCATGGGCTACGGAAACCGAATTGTCCAAATCATTTCGTGCGTGAAATTGACTGGGCCGCAGAGGCTTTCACAATGAACCCGACATATCGCTACCTGCACGACAGTCAGCTGGCGTTCTTCGTGCACGAGGACAGGACGACGTTTGCCGCGCGCGGCGAGGCGCTGCCGAGATCCGGGAACGGCGGCGCGCTTTCACCGAGTTTGGCGATCGCCAACCGCTCCGCCTCCGCCCGCGCGGGCGCCCAGTCCGCCGCGTACTGCCCGTCCGCGCCGCGCGCGATCGCCGCGCAACCATTGGCGAACCGCACCATGATCCGGCAGTCGTACACGGCACAATCCCGGATCGCCGCCGCATCCGCCGCCACCCAGGTCGGCTGATCGGTGGCCTCGACCACCTTCCCGGTCCCCGGCGAAAGCGCCAGCGTCCCATAGTAATTACCCGCAGCCCCCGCCGACCCCGCCCCCATGAAGGCAAGCGCCGCAGTGGATGTCAGAGCCGCACCAACCGCGGCCCTCCGCAGAACAGACACCAGATTCTCCCCGGTTTCAAAGAAATAAACGCGACCCTGATCATCGCCGAGCGCAACCCCACCTGTCCAGAAAGCAGATGAGCTCCCATCGAGTCGAGTCAAAAGGTCGCTGAATGATCTTCAACAGCGACCTTTTGAC
>NZ_JBHTUR010000010.1:0-66946 GCF_042793755.1 Nocardia sp. NPDC056564 | reverse complement strand
AACCCCCACCCCCCACCAACCAATTTCCCCTCCCCCCTTGCCCCTAAACTGGGTCGCTTAACCAAATAAACCCCCTATTTTCCCCCTCGACTCGATTGCCATCCCCAGTGGGGTGGCTGTCCACAGGGACGTTGTTTGCGCAGGTGGGGTAGCGGGGGTGTGGGCGCGGTGCTCGATGCTGGCTGGCATGCGGGCACAGTTGGAGGGGTTGCGGGATAAGCAGTGCGGTGTCTTCACCACCGCACAGGCGCGGATCGAATACACCAGGGCAGAGCTGCGCGCACGCGTGCGCCGTGGCGAGTGGGTGCCTGTGTTCCACGGCGTTTACCGGGAGGCGACCACGCAGCCAGGGCCGGAGCTGCGTGTCGAGGCGGCGCGCCTGTCGATGGACCTGCCGGTCATGATCGCGGCGTACGACACGGCTGCCGAGTTACACGGCTTCTCGGTCTCCCAATGGAACGCGACACACGTGTTGGGTGTGCAACTGTCTCGCTCGAAACATCTTGTCGTGCACCACGATCGGCTGGATCCCGCGCAGGTGGCGACGGTGAACGGGGTATCCGCCACCTCGGCCGCGCGCACGGCGATCGATCTTGCCCGCACCTTGAATCGGCTGGATGCGCTGGCCACGCTGGACGCAGCCAGCCGCACCGGACTTTCGCCGGCGGAGCTCAGCGAGGAACTCGTCCACCATCACCGCCGCCGCGGCTTTCGGCAGGCGGCCGAGCTGGTCGGATTGGTGGACGGCAGAGCCGAATCACCGATGGAGTCCCGTACCCGGCTTCGCTGCATCGACGCAGGACTCCCCCACCCACAACCACAGCTGGAGGTCTCGACCCCGGACGGCCCCCGTCGGCTCGACCTCGGTTGGCCGCAATATCGCATCGGACTCGAATACGACAGCTTCGCTTGGCATTCCGGTCTGCACGCGGCCGCAAGAGACAACGCCCGCCACAACAATCTGACCACCCAAGGCTGGACGATCTTCTATGCCACGGCCTTGGACGTCCTCCACCAGCCCCACCTCTTCACCGATCCCATCAGGCGAGCAATGAACAGCCATCGAGTCGAGTCAAAAGGTCGCTGACTGATCTTCGACAGCGACCTTTTGACTCGACCCGATGGGGCGGGGCCTATGGGTGGCGGCCGACGAAGCAGAGGAACTGGGTTTGGAGGTCGGCGTGGGGAGGTGGGGGTACTTTGGGGCCGAAGGCCCAGGGCTGGCGGAGGGCTTCGTCCAGGGGGCGGAGGTGGTCGTAGACGTGGGTGACGACGGTTTGATCCAGGCGTTCGTCGCCGCCGGTGGCCCTGGCCAGGTCCCAGGTGTGGATGAGGACGTCTTCCGGCAGGATGTCGACGATCTCGCGGAACGGGGTGGGGCCCTGGAAGGTGGGGATGTCGGTGTCCAGGCAGGCCGGGTCGTCGATCGCGTCGGCGAGGGCGTTGCCGACGTGTTTCCACGCGGCAGCGAGGTCGGCGTCGGGTGCGGTTTCGGGCAGCGAGCCCATCGCGGCGACGCTCACCCCGTGCAGCGGTTCGGGGTCGGTGCCGCGGACCTGAGCCAGGGTGCGGCGCTGTTCGTTGATGACGTGCACGGCGACGTCGCGCACGGTCCAGTCCGGGCACGGGGTCGGGTTGCCCCACTGGTCCGGACGAATGGCGGTGAGCCGGGCGAGGAAGCCTTCGCTGGTAGCGCGGAATCGGTCGGCGGCGTCGGACATGCGGTTCTCCGATCGGTGTCGTGGACATAATAGGTAGGAAATATCCTACCTATTTGACCTCGACAATAACCTATCCCCTGCCCGGAGCAAACCCGCGCAGGCAATCAGCGACATACCGCACATACGCCGACAGCCGCCGAGGAAACGCCCTGTAACCAGGACATTCCGCTCAGCGGCTGTCGATGAGGCCGGAACTCAGACGGTGAAGCCGAGGGCGCGGAGTTGTTCGCGGCCGTCTTCGGTGATCTTGTCGGGGCCCCACGGGGGCATCCAGACCCAGTTGATCTTGAGGTCGTCCACCAGGCCGCTGCGGACGAGGGCGTTGCGGGACTGGTCTTCGATGACGTCGGTGAGGGGGCAGGCGGCGGAGGTGAGGGTCATGTCGAGGATGGCCACCTCGTCCTGCACGGCCAGGCCGTAGACCAGGCCGAGGTCGACGACGTTGATGCCGAGCTCGGGGTCGACCACGTCGCGCATAGCCTCCTCGAGGTCCTCGAGCCGCTTGATGTCCTCGGCGGACAGCTCGACCTGCTCGGTTGTCTCGGTTGCCGGTGTGTCGGTCATGCCTGGTCCCCGTTTCCCATCGAACGTTGCGCCTCTTCTGCCGAGGTTATCCGGACCACCGCGTCTTTGAACGCCATCCAGCCGAGCAGCGCGCATTTCACTCGCGCCGGGTACTTGGAGACGCCGGCGAAGGCGATGCCGTCGCCGATCATGTCCTCGTCGCCCTCGACGGTGCCGCGGCTGGAGATCATCTCGTTGTACGAGTCGACCACCTTCAGTGCCTGCTGCACCGGCAGGCCGATCACCTGGTCGGTGAGGACCGAGGTCGAGGCCTGACTGATCGAGCAGCCCTGACCGTCGTAGGAGACGTCGGCGACGTCGCCGTTGGCGTCGAGCTGCACGCGCAGAGTGACCTCGTCACCGCAGGTCGGGTTCACGTGGTGCACTTCGGCACCGAACGGCTCCCGCAGCCCGCGGTGGTGCGGGTGCTTGTAGTGGTCCAGGATCACTTCCTGGTACATCTGCTCCATGCGCATGTTCTATGCAACCCCAAAGAAGCTCTGAGCCTTCCGCACGGCCGCGACCAGTGCGTCCACCTCGTCGAGCGTGTTGTAGGCGGCGAACGAGGCACGCGCGGTGGCGGGCACGCCGAGCCGGCGCATCAGCGGCCACGCGCAGTGGTGACCGACCCGCACCGCGACACCCTCGTCATCGAGAATCTGCCCGACGTCGTGCGCGTGGATCCCGTCGACCACGAACGACACCGCGCCGCCCCGATCGACGTTGTCGACCGGGCCGATGATGCGCACCCCGTCGATCGCGCTCAAGCCCTCGAGTGCGGCACCGACCAGCGCATGCTCGTGTTCGGCAACCGCATCCATGCCGAGCGCTTCGAGATACCGCACGGCCGCGCCCAATCCGACCACCTGCGAGGTCATCGGCACGCCCGCCTCGAACCGCTGCGGCGGCGCCGCGTACGTGGTCGCCTCCATGGTCACGGTCTCGATCATCGAACCACCGGTGATGAACGGCGGCGTCTCGGCCAGCAGCTCCCGGCGCCCGTACAGCACGCCGACGCCGGACGGACCGAACATCTTGTGCCCGGAGAACGCGGCGAAATCGACCCCGAGCTCCCGGAAGTCCACCGGAAGGTGCGGCACCGACTGGCAGGCGTCGAGCACGGTCAGCGCGCCGACCGCCGTTGCCCGGCGGACCAATTCGGCGACATCGGTGATCGCGCCGGTCACGTTGGACTGGTGGGTGAACGCGACAACCTTTGTGGCGGGCGACAATTCGAGCGAATCGAGATCGATCCGCCCGTCATCGGTCACCCCGTACCACTTCAGCGTCGCGCCGGTCCGCCGCGCAAGCTCTTGCCACGGAACGAGATTCGCGTGATGCTCCAGCTCGGTGATGACGATCTCGTCACCGGGACCGACGTGATACGGGAACCGATCGTCGGCGAACGAGTACGTCACCAGGTTCAGCGATTCGGTCGCGTTCTTGGTGAACACGATCTCGTCGGCCTGGACCCCGACGAACCGGGCGATGTCCGCGCGGGCGTTCTCGTAGGCGTCGGTCGCCTCCTCGGCCAGCTGATGCGCGCCGCGGTGCACCGCGGAGTTGTGCGTGACCAGGAACTCCCGTTCCGCGTCGAGCACCGCCAGTGGCCGCTGCGAGGTCGCGCCGGAGTCCAGGTACACCAACGGTTTCCCGTCCCGAACCGTGCGGCTCAGGATCGGGAAATCGGCCCGGATGCGGGCCACGTCGAGGGTGCGGACCGTGGCGGTCATATCAAGCTCCTGCAGTGGCTGTCTGAGTGAAGCGGACGTAGCCGTTGGCGTCGAGTTCGTCGGCCAGCTCCGAGCCGCCCTCGGCGACGATGCGGCCGTTGACGAAGACGTGCACGAATTCCGGCTCGATGTAGCGCAGGATGCGGGTGTAGTGCGTGATCAGCAGCACGCCGCCGTTCTCCCGCTCCTTGTAGCGGTTGACGCCCTCGGAGACGATGCGCAGCGCGTCGACGTCCAGGCCGGAGTCGGTCTCGTCCAGGATGGCGATCTTCGGCTTGAGCAGGCCGAGCTGCAGGATCTCGTGGCGCTTCTTCTCGCCGCCGGAGAAGCCCTCGTTCACGTTGCGCTCGGCGAAGGCCGGGTCGATCTCCAGCTCGGCCATCGACTCCTTGACTTCCTTGACCCAGTGCCGCAGCTTGGGCGCCTCGCCGCGCACGGCGGTGGCGGCGGTGCGGAGGAAGTTCGAGGTGGACACGCCGGGCACCTCGACCGGGTACTGCATGGCCAGGAACAGGCCCGCACGCGCCCGCTCGTCGACGGACATCGCGAGGACGTCCTCGCCGTCGAGGGTGATCGAGCCGGAGGTCACCGTGTACTTCGGGTGGCCGGCGATCGCGTAGGACAGGGTCGACTTGCCGGAGCCGTTGGGGCCCATGATGGCGTGCGTCTCACCGGACTTGATGGTGAGGTCGACGCCCTTCAGGATCTTGATGGGCTCGCCGGAGGCGTCCGGGTTGGCGACCTCGACGTGCAGGTCCTTGATTTCCAGGGTGGTCATCGAATTCGAATTCCTTTGTGGGGGTGTTAGTTCGGGATCAGACGCCGACAGCGGCGAGCTCGGCCTCGATGGCCGACTCCAGCCGCTCCCGGATCTCGGGGACCGCGATCTTCTGGATGATCTCCTGGAAGAAGCCGCGCACGACCAGGCGGCGCGCCACGTCCTCCGGGATGCCGCGGGCGCGCAGGTAGAACAGCTGCTCGTCGTCGAAGCGGCCGGTGGCGCTGGCGTGACCGGCGCCGGCGATCTCGCCGGTCTCGATCTCCAGGTTCGGCACCGAGTCGGCGCGCGCGCCGTCGGTGAGCACCAGGTTCCGGTTCACCTCGAACGTGTCGGTGCCCTCGGCGGCGGCGCGGATCAGCACATCGCCGACCCACACGGTCCGCGCGTCGCCCTTGGGCGAATCCGGATCGCCTTGCAGCGCACCCTTGTACAGCACGTTCGACTTGCAGTTCGGCTGCGAGTGATCGACCAGCAGGCGCTGCTCGAAGTGCTGTCCGGCGTCGGCGAAGTAGAGGCCGAGCAGTTCGGCGTCGCCGCCGGGGCCCGCGTAGCGGACGGTTCCGGTGAGCCGGACCAGGTCGCCGCCGAGGGTGACGGCGATGTGGCGCAGCGTGGCGTCGCGGCCGAGCAGCGCGTGGTGTGCGGTCGCGTTGACCGTGTCGTCGGCCCAGTCCTGCACCGCGACGACGGTCAGCTTGGCGCTGTCGCCGAGCACGAATTCGACGTTCTCCGCGTAGGTTCCGCTGCCGCGCTGGTCGATGACCACGGTGGCGGCGGCGAAGTTGCCGAGCCGGATCTGCAGGTGGCCGTAGGCGGTCCGGTCCGCACCGGGGCCGGTGACCGTGACGACCACCGGCTCGGCGACCTCGGACTCCGCGCCGACCGACACGATGGTGGCCGATTCGAAGCCCGAGAAGGCCTGGGCGGCAACGCGATCCGCCGGAGTCCCGGCGGCGCCGAGGCGTTCGTCGTCGCGTCCGACGGTTTCCACCCGGACGCCCTCGACGGAGCTGACCTCGACCGTGGCCTGACCGTCGCGAACCGCGGAGCCGTCGTGCAGGCCGCGCAGCCGGCGCAGCGGGGTGAACCGCCACTCCTCGTCCCGGCCCGAGGGCACCTCGAAGGCATTGACGTCGAACGAGGTGAACACCTCGCCCTTGTTGGTCGCGGCCCCAGCGCCCGGGTTCTGAATCGGCTTCGCGGGGTTCTCGCCCTCGACCGCTCCAATGACACCTGTCGCCATCAGCCGACGGCTCCTTCCATCTGCAGCTCGATGAGCCGGTTCAGTTCCAACGCGTATTCCATCGGCAGTTCCTTGGCGATGGGCTCGACGAAGCCGCGCACCACCATGGCCATTGCCTCGTCCTCGGTCATGCCGCGGCTCATCAGGTAGAACAGCTGGTCCTCGGACACCTTCGACACGGTGGCCTCGTGACCCATCGTCACGTCGTCCTCGCGGATGTCGACGTACGGGTAGGTGTCCGAGCGGCTGATCGTATCGACAAGCAGCGCATCGCATTTCACCGTCGACTTCGAGCCGTGCGCGCCCTTGTTCACCTGGACCAGGCCGCGGTAGGAAGCCCGGCCGCCGCCGCGCGCCACCGACTTGCTGATGATGTTCGAGGAGGTGTGCGGCGCCAGGTGCAGCATCTTCGCGCCGGTGTCCTGGTGCTGGCCCTCGCCGGCGAACGCCACCGAGAGCACCTCGCCGCGGGCGTACTCGCCGGTCATCCAGACCGCCGGGTACTTCATGGTGACCTTGGAGCCGATGTTGCCGTCGACCCACTCCATGGTCGCGCCCGCCTCCGCCTTGGCCCGCTTGGTGACCAGGTTGTAGACGTTGTTCGACCAGTTCTGGATGGTCGTGTAGCGGCACCGGCCGCCCTTCTTCACGATGATCTCGACCACCGCGGAGTGCAGCGAGTCCGACTTGTAGATCGGCGCGGTGCAGCCCTCGACGTAGTGCACGTAGGCGCCCTCGTCGACGATGATCAGGGTCCGCTCGAACTGGCCCATGTTCTCGGTGTTGATCCGGAAGTAGGCCTGCAGCGGGATGTCGACGTGCACGCCCGGCGGCACGTAGATGAACGAGCCACCCGACCACACGGCGGTGTTCAGCGCGGAGAACTTGTTGTCGCCGGCCGGGATCACCGAGCCGAAGTACTGCTGGAACAGCTCCGGGTGCTCCTTCAACGCCGTGTCGGTGTCGAGGAAGATGACGCCCTGCTTCTCCAGGTCCTCACGGATGGAGTGGTAGACGACCTCGGACTCGTACTGCGCCGCGACACCGGAGACCAGGCGCTGCTTCTCCGCTTCCGGGATGCCGAGCTTGTCGTAGGTGTTCTTGATGTCCTCGGGCAGGTCGTCCCAGGTGGCCGCCTGCTTCTCGCTGGAGCGGACGAAGTACTTGATGTTGTCGAAGTCGATGCCGTCGAGGTTGGAACCCCAGTTCGGCATGGGCTTGCGATCGAAGATGCGCAGCGCCTTGAGCCGGATGTCGAGCATCCAGTCCGGCTCGCTCTTCTTCGCCGAGATGTCGCGGACAACCGCCTCGGACAGGCCTCGTTGCGCACTCGCTCCGGCCACATCCGAATCGGCCCAGCCGTAACCGTATTTGCCCAGGGACGCGATGGTCTCTTCCTGAGTGAGCGGTTGCACCTGGTCGGTGGTCGTCGTCATTCGGCACTCCTTCCGGAGTCGTTCGTTCGTACCGCTGCGGGCTGTGCAGCGATTTCTGGTGAAGTTTTCTTGGTGATCGGCAGTACGAGCAGCGGCACGTGCGTCGTGCACGCGCAGTCGCCGTTGGCGATCGTGGCCAGCCGCTGCACGTGCGTGCCGAGCAGGTCACGGAACGCCTCGAGTTCCGCCTCGCACAGCTGCGGGAATTCCTCCGCGACGTGTGCGACCGGGCAGTGGTGCTGGCAGATCTGCACGCCGGTGCCCACCTTGCGGGTGGAGGCGGCGAAACCGGCCTCGGTGAACGCGTCCGCGATCTCCTCGGCCTTGGCCTCGGTGCGCTGCGGCGTGTGCTCCTCGACCGGTGCGATCCCGGCCACGATAGTCCTGGCCCGTTTCCGGGCGAACTCGGCGATGGCCTGTTCGCCGCCGATCTCGCCGAGCTGGCGGATCGCGGCGCCGGCCAGGTCGTCGTAGGCGTGACCCAGTTGACCACGGCCCGCGGCGGTGAGCTGATATTGCTTGGCGGGACGGCCACGGCCCTTCTGCTGCCACGGCGCGGACCTGCTGGCCCGGGCCTGGCCCGAGTCGATCAGCGCGTCCAGGTGCCGTCGGACGCCGGCCGGGGCGAGGCCCAGCGTGCCGCCGATGGCGGTCGCGGTGATCGGCCCCTCTTCCAGCAGCAGCTGGACGATGGCCGCGCGGGTGTGTCCCTCGCCCGCGGTCGCGGACGCAGCAGCGGACCCGGTACCGGCCTTACGACCAGCCCTTTCGTCCTCATCCCGCAAACCCACGGTTTTCACAACATCAGTGTGGCGGAATTCGTTCCCGAAATCTAATAAGGGTGCCCTGAGTTATCCGGGCTCGTGACCTGCACAGACCGTTGGCGCGGGGGTCCGGCGGAGGGCGATCCGCAGTGCGGCGGAGTTGCGGATCGATGCGCAAGTAGGCCGTTATTTAAGTCGAGCCTTAAAACGTGCCTCAACATATGCCTTGACCTGCAAGTTCGACGAACGCCCGCCGAGTGCCGCGACGTGCGCGCAGTTCGCCATCCACGCACCGGCGGCCGACGTTCGATGGTCCATCGAGCCTTGATTGCGCTCAGTGCGATACGTCACACATGGTCATTCGACCACCTCGCCGAGACCGTTCGGCGGACGGTGACGAACTTCCTCAGCATCTCCGGCAGCGGGCCCGCGGCGTCCGCCCGGTTTGCTGTCCGAGTGGTAACCGGCGTCGGACTCCGCGGCGGCCGCCACCACCCGTTCCTCGACCGAGGCGGCCTGGTCCACCTCGATCATTCCCGTGTCCACATCCGAGGACCCGGTGCCCGACTCGGCGGTGTCCGGCGCGCCCGGTTCGCCGTTCGGCAGGCCGGCCTCGGTGAACGTCACCCGGATCAGCCGTTCCATCGCCGTCGCCACCGTGTGCAGCGGCGCCTCCGAGCGCCGCACCCGGGACAGGATCGTCGCGCCCTCGTACGCGGCGACCACCGTGGTGGCCAACTCCCCCGCGTCCTGCGCGGACAATCCGAGCTCGGCGAGCAACCCGGCGAACGCCTGCTCCATCGCCTCGAAGGCGGTCGCGCAGGCGGCGCGGATCGACTCGACATCACTGCCACCGTCCAGCGCGGGCGTGCCGATCGGGCATCCGTCGTGCCATTCCGAGGTCGCCAGCTTGCGCACCATGAACTCGAAAATGGTGGTGGTCGTGGCGAAGACGTCCGTCGGCGCCTGCCGGATCATCCGCCCGGTGAGCGTCCCGGTGCCGGTGATCGCGGCCACCGCGATCTCCTCCTTGCCCCCTGGAAAGTGGTGGTAGATGGAGCCATACGGCAATCCGGCCGTCTCGCTCAACGCCTTCAGACCGAACCCGTGATACCCGTGCCGCGCGAGCAGCCGGCACGCGGCGACTTCGATCCGCCGCCTGGACTCCGAAACCATGTGTCCGATTGTGCCCCGGTCGGCGGCGCTGCCGACCGGAACGAGCAGCGCCGTCACCGGTCTGTGCCGGGACCGCGCCCCTTATGCTTCGTCTCGTGGCGGTACTGGAGGGCGCGCGGCGCAGGACACTGGCATTCGGGCGCCGAGCACTCGGGTTGGACGTGCCGACCGCCGATCACACGATCGCGGTCCTGCACCAGGACGAGACCGAGGTTCCCGGCCTCGACCGGAAAGAGCGCGTCCAACTGGACCGCATCCGCCTGATGGGCGCCACCGGAACCGTCCTGATGGCGATCAGCGCCCTCGGCATCGGCGCCCAGCCAGTGCACCAGAACCCCACCTCCGGCGTCCGCGTCCTCGGCATCTTCGCTCGCGCCCACACCGGGTCGCTGGCCATGTGCATGACCGGCACCGTCGTCGTGGTCCTCGCCTGGTTGTTGTTGGGGCGCTTCGCCGTCGGCGGCATCGGCGGGTCTCCCCTGCACCGGCTCAGCCGTTCCCAGCTCGATCGCACGCTGCTGCTGTGGATCATTCCGCTCAGCATCGCGCCGCCGTTGTTCAGCAACGACGTGTATTCGTATCTGGCCCAGAGCGAAATCGCGGCCCGCGGCATCGATCCCTATCAGGAGGGCCCGGTCGCCGGGCTCGGCATCGACAACGTGCTGACCAACAACGTGCCGAACATCTGGCGCGACACCCCGGCGCCGTACGGGCCGCTGTTTCTCTGGCTCGGTCGCGGGATCGCCGAGATCACCGGTGACAACATCATCGCGGGCGTGTGGGTGCACCGGATGCTCGCGCTGGCCGGCGTCGCGTTGATCGTCTGGGCGCTGCCCCGGCTGTCGGTGCGCTGCGGTGTGGCGCCGGTGAGCGCGCTGTGGCTGGGCGCCGCGAATCCGCTGGTGCTGTTCCATCTGGTCGGCGGCGTGCACAACGACGCGCTGATGCTCGGGCTGATGCTGGCCGGAATGGAGTTCTGCCTGCGCGCCATCGAGGACATCCATCCGTTCGACGGGCGGGCCTACACGTGGCTGATCGGCGGGGCGATCGTCATCACGCTGTCGTCGTCGGTGAAGCTCACCTCGATCGTCGCGCTCGGGTTCGTCGGCATGGCGCTGGCCCGACGCTGGGGATTCAACCTGCGCAATGTGCTCATCGCCGCGGCGATGCTCGGCGCCATCGCGCTCGGCACCACCCTGTTCATCGGGTCGATGAGCGGGCTCGGCTTCGGCTGGATCCACACGCTCAATGTCGCGAACAAGGTGCGCAGCTGGATGTCGGTGCCGACGGTGCTCGGCATCATCACCGGGTTCGGCGGGGTGCTGCTCGGGCTCGGCGATCACACCACCGCGCTGTTGAGCATCACCCGCCCGATCGCGGCGGTGATCGCCGGCTTCCTCACGGTGCGCATGCTGGTCGCCACCGGTGTCGGCCGGCTGCATCCGGTCGGCGCGCTCGGCGTCTCGATGGGTGCGATCGTGCTGCTGTTCCCCGTGGTGCAGCCCTGGTACGTGCTGTGGGCGATCGTGCCGCTGGCCGCCTGGGCGACCAGGCCGGCGTTCCGCGTTCCGGCCGTGGCCTTCTCGGCGGTCGTCAGCGTCATCCTGATGCCGCGCGGCGCCGACCTCGAGGTCTTCCAGATCGTCGGCGCGGCGATCGCCACCGTGATCGTCTCGGTGCTGTTCATCGTGATCACCAGGAACAAGCTGCCGTGGCGGGCGCAGCAGGGGGTGTCGGCTCCGTCACAACTGCCCACCTCTTACGGTGTGACATCGTGAACCGAGCCTCCGGACCTGCCGTTCGCGTCGACGGTGTCGTCAAGCGTTATGGCGAGACCACGGCGGTCGACGGGTTGAGCTTCGATGTCGAACGCGCGCAGGTGCTCGCCCTGCTCGGGCCGAACGGGGCGGGCAAGACCACCACGGTCGAAATGTGCGAGGGGTTCGTGACTCCCGACGCGGGGTCGGTGCGTGTGCTCGGGCTCGATCCGATCGCGGATTCGGATCGGTTGCGGCCGCGGATCGGGGTGATGCTGCAGGGCGGCGGCGCCTATCCGGGGGCCAAGGCGGGCGAGATGCTCGATCTGGTGGCCGCGTACTCCGCCGATCCGCTGGATCCGGAGTGGTTACTGACGACCCTCGGGCTGCAGGACAATCGGACGACGCCGTACCGGCGGTTGTCGGGTGGCCAGCAGCAGCGGTTGGCGTTGGCCTGTGCGCTGGTCGGGAAGCCGGAGATCGTGTTCCTGGACGAGCCCACGGCGGGGCTGGACGCCCAGGCGCGGCTCATCGTGTGGGAGCTGATCGACGCGCTGCGGCGCGACGGGGTGACGGTGGTGCTCACCACGCATCTGATGGACGAGGCGGAGCAACTGGCCGATCAGCTGGTGATCATCGATCACGGCCGGATCGTCGCCTCGGGGACGCCCGCCGAGGTGACCGCGCACGGCGCCGCCGGGCAGTTACGGTTCTGCGCCCCACCGAAACTCGACCTGGAGCTGTTGAAATCGGCGCTGCCGGAGGGTTTCTCGCCGCGCGAGACGACCCCGGGCACGTATCTGGTGGAGGGCGAGATCAATCCGCAGGTGCTGGCCACGGTCACCGCGTGGTGTGCGCGAGTGAACGTGCTGGCCACCGACATCCGGATCGATCAGCGCAGGCTCGAAGACGTCTTCCTGGAACTCACCGGACGGGACCTACGCGGATGACTCAGCCCGACCTGACCGCCAACCGCTTCACCCCGGGCACCTTCGCCCCTGACCCGCGGCCGAGCTCGCGCGCGGCGATGATGCTCGCGCAGACCCGGCTCGAGCTGATCCTGTTGCTGCGCAACGGCGAACAGCTGCTGCTGACCATGTTCATCCCGATCACCCTGCTGGTCGGGCTCAGCCTGCTGCCGTTCGGTGACCTCGGCGACGACCGGGTGGACAAGATCGTGCCCGCGGTGATGATGGTGGCTGTGATGTCCACCGCGTTCACCGGGCAGGCCATCGCGGTCGGCTTCGACCGCCGCTACGGCGCGCTGAAACGCCTCGGCGCCACCCCGCTCCCGCGCTGGGGCATCATCGCGGGCAAGAGCGCGGCCGTGCTGATCGTCGTTGTGCTGCAAGCGGTTCTGCTCGGCGCGATCGGCTTCGCGCTCGGCTGGCGACCCGAGCCCGCCGGACTCGCGTTGGGCGCGCTGGTGATCGCGCTCGGCACCGCGACCTTTGCGGCGATGGGCCTGCTGCTCGGCGGCACGCTGAAGGCGGAGATCGTGCTGGCGCTGGCGAACATCCTGTGGTTCGTCATGCTCGGCATCGCCAGCATCGTGTTCGCCTCCGACGACCTGCCCACGGCGGTGAATGTGCTTGCCCGCCTGGTCCCCTCGGGCGCGCTGGCGGTCACCCTGGAGGACGCCATGCGCAGCAGCGTCGACTGGTTCGGCATCGCCGTGCTCGCCGCGTGGGGCGCGATCTCCGGGCTGCTCGCCGCCCGCTACTTCCGCTTCGAATAGACCGCTCGAACGGTACCAACGACAGCGTGTAGTTGACCGTGCTCTACCATCGTGACGTGCTGTATCGCGCCTTCCTGCGACTCGTCGACAAGCTGCCGCTGCCCTCGCTGCGAGTGCAGCGGCTGATCGCGATCGCGGTCATCCTCACGCAGGCGGGCATCGCGGTCACCGGGGCCGTCGTCCGGGTCACCGCCTCCGGCCTCGGCTGCCCGACCTGGCCGCGGTGCTTCCCCGGCAGCTTCACCCCGATCGGCGTCTCCGAGGTGCCGGTGCTGCATCAGGCCGTCGAGTTCGGCAACCGGCTGCTGACCTTCGTCGTCTCGCTGTTCGCCGCGTTGATCGTGCTCGCGGTGATCCGCGCCCGGCGCCGCCGCGAGGTGCTGATCTACGCCTGGCTGATGCCCGGCGGCACGCTCCTGCAAGCCGTCATCGGCGGCATCACCGTGCGCACCGGCCTGCTCTGGTGGACCGTCTCGGTGCATCTGCTCGCCTCGATGCTGATGGTCTGGTTGTCCGTGGTGCTCTACGCGAAGATCAGCGAACCCGACGACGGCGTCGACACCGTCCAGGCACCCGCGCCGCTGCGCTGGCTCACCGCGCTCAGCGGTGTCGCGCTGAGCGGCGTGCTGATCGCAGGCACCCTGGTCACCGCCGCCGGACCGCACGCGGGCGACAAGAGCATCGAGCGTCAGGTGGAGCGGCTGCAGATCGAGATCGTCACCCTCGTGCACCTGCATTCCCAGCTGCTCGTCGGCTATCTCGCGCTGCTGATCGGCCTCGGCTTCGGCCTGTTCGCGGTCGGCGTCACCCCGGCGATCCGCAAACGCCTGTTCGTGCTGCTCGCGCTCGCCTGCGCGCAGGCCCTGGTCGGTATCGTGCAGTACTTCACCGACGTCCCGGCCGCCCTCGTGGTCGTGCACGTCGGCGGGGCCGCCGCCTGCGTCGCCGCCACCGCCGCCCTGTGGGCATCGCTGCGCACCCACGAACCGCTTCCGGCGACCGCCACCGCGAAGCAGTCCGCCTGACCGACGCGATCGCCGCCGCGGCGGGATCTGTGCTCGCGCTAGCATCGTCCCAGTGACGCAACCATTTCCGGAGATCGAGCCGTACGCGCGTGGCCTGCTCGAGGTCGGCGACGGCAACCGGATCTACTGGGAGACCAGCGGCAATCCGGAGGGCAAGCCGGCTCTGGTGGTGCACGGCGGACCGGGCAGCGGCGGTAAGCGCGGCGCTCGGCGGAACTTCGATCCGGCCGTCTATCGCATCGTGCTGTTCGATCAGCGCGGCTGCGGCGAGAGCCTGCCGCACGCCTCGGATCCGGCAGTCGACATGGCGCACAACACTACCGAGCACCTGATCGAGGACATGGAACGCCTCCGCGGGCACCTCGGCATCGAGCGGTGGCTGCTGTACGGCGGTTCCTGGGGTTCGACCCTGATCCTCGCCTACGCCGAACGCTATCCCGCCCGGGTGTCGGAGATCGTGCTGGTCAGCGTCACGATGACCAGGCCGGAGGAGACCGACTGGCTCTACCGCGGGGTCGCGCGCTTCCTGCCGGGCCCGTGGGAGACATTCCGCGACGGACTCCCGGAATCCGAACGCGACGGGAATCTGGTTGCCGCGTACAGCCGTTTGATGAACCACCCCGATCCGGACGTGCGCGCGGCCGCGGCGCGCAACTGGTGCGCGTGGGAGGACGCCGTGATCGCGCACGAAACCCTCGGCCGCCCAGGGGCATACAGCGACAAACCCGATGACGCGCTGCTCGCCTTCGTCCGGATCTGCACGCACTACTTCGCCAATGACGCCTGGATTCCGGACGGCCGGCTCCTGCACGAGGCGCACAAGCTGGCCGGCATCCCCGGCGTGCTGATCCACGGGCGGCTCGATCTCGGCACCCCGCTCCGGAACGCTTGGCAGCTGGCCAGGGCCTGGCCGGACGCGCGACTGCACGTCATCGACGAATCCGGCCACACAGGTAGCCCGGCCATGCGCGCGACCATCCTCGACGCCATCGACCGCTTCGGCCGCCGCTAGGGTTCGAGCGCCGCCCTGGCGAACCCGACCAGGTCGGTGCGCACCCGCGCCTGATCCAGCCCGTCCGCGCCGGCCCGGATCGCGGACAGCAACGCGGACAACAGGATCGAGAGCAGGATCTCCCCGGTCAGCCGCGGGTCGAGCGCGGAATCCAGATATCCGAGCGCGATTCCGTTCTTGATCCACGCGGTGGCCTCGTCGCCGTACATGGTCAGGTTCCGCACCGAACGCTCGGCCACCCGGTCATCGATCGAGGTCGCCTCCAGCAGGATGAAGGTCACCAAACCCGGTTCTTCTCGGACCAATTCGTAGCATTGATCGATGACCAGGGCCGACAGCGCACAGAACTCGTCCAGCGTCTGCGGCCGCTGTCCGGCCACCACCCGGCCGAACACCCGGTCGCGAATCAACTCGAAGTAGTGATCGATGACCGCGTCGAGAATGTCGCGCTTGTTGGTGAAGTAGTTGTAGAAGGTGCCGTGGCCGACCCCGGCCCTGGCGACGATATCGGCGACGACGACCGCGCGGTACCCCTTGTCCACGAACAGCTCATAGGCGGCGAACACGAGCTCGGCGCGCCGTCGGGCGGCATTCATAGCCCGGGTCCGGCCGCGACGGAATCGCGTGGCCGCAACGCCTTTTCGAGCATGGTGAGCACCCCGGCGGTGACCCGCTCCCGCGCCTGCGGCGTGTTGTCCCCGCGCATCTCCTGCAACAACCCGGGCACCGCCAGGGTCATCGTGATGTGCGCGGTCACCTCGGGATCTATGTCCGCGCGAATCCACCCGGCCGAGACCCCGCGCCGAAGCTCCTGCGCCACAAAGGTACTGACGAGCATCTCCAGCCCCAGCAGCCGATCGCTGAGCTCCTTGTCGATCGCGCTCGCCTCGACGAGCACCAGCCGGATGAAGTCCGGGTCGTGCTCGAGCATGGCGTACAGCCGCGCGATGGCCGCCCGCACCCCGTCCAGCAGCTCCGCCGCCGACGTCGGACGGCTGAGCAGGGTCTGCGGCTCCAACGCGCCGATCAGCTTCTCGAACCCGAAATCGACGACATGGTCGAGGATTTCGCGCTTGCTCGCGAAGTAGCGGTACACCGTGCCCTGCCCGATACCGGCGTGCGCGGCCACATCGGAGATCGCGGTCGCCTCGTACCCCCGCGCGACGAACACGGCGTACGCCGACTCGATGATCTGCCGCCTGCGCCGTTCCGGCAGACCGGCCAGCGGTGGCCGACCACGACGGGCGGCACGGGGCTGCTCCGGCACAGCACTCCTTCGTCAGAACCAAGCACAAACAGCTCGTCAGCCTATCAACGGGCCGGTGCCTCGCCCTTCGGCCCGTAGTCGACGACCTGCCAGTCACCGTTGTTCTTCGCCACGGTGACCACCAGCAGATTCGGCACGGTGGCCGGCGTCGGCTGCTGGATGTTCTGCGTCTTCTGGGTCGCGAACACCGTCACCGAGAACTGATCGTTGCCTTGCGCGTCCACCGCGGTGCCGAGCACCTGCCCGGTCGCCACCACCTGCGCCTCGTTCATGATCTTGGCCAGCGTGTCGTGCACCTCGTCGTAGCGCTTGCGCAGCGCGTCGGAGGTGCCGCGCCGCACGCCGTCGAAGAACCCGGGCAGATTCTTGTAGTCGTAGGTGAGCGAGCGCAGCGTGTAGTCCTTCGCGATCTCGGCCGCCCGGTCCCGGTCGGTGTTCTGCTGGCGCAGCGCGCCGAGGTCGTCGGAGGTGGACTGCCAGGACAGGCCGAGCGCGATGCTCAGCACGGTGAGCAGGACGGTCAGTCCGCCGAGAACATAGCTGACGCTGTTGCGGCGCAGCGAACCATCGACCGGTGGATGAGTAGCGGCTTCGCGCGGCGATGCGGCGCCGGTATCGGGTGTCGAGTCGGCGAGCGGTGTTGAATCCGTGCCGGTTTCGGCCGCGTCGGCGGGCTCGTTCGTGGTCATGCGGTCCTCAACTCTCTATTTCGGAACGTCGAGCGTGATGCGGGCGGTGCCGTCCGCCGGGAAGGCGGCCGACAGCAGATCGATGATCGAACCGGCGTCCACCCGAACGGGTTTCAGCACGCTGGTGGACGGCTTCACCGCGGTGGCGATGTGCGCGAGATCGGGGCCGAGCACCGCGAGGTACTGATCGATCTTCTGCACCAGCGGTCCGAGCGGCTCGTCCCAGACGTGCTCGCCCGCATAGGAATAGCCCTGGAAGCCCTTGATCAGGTGCACCACCTCGGGCAGCACCGAGGTGAAATCGTCGGCCCAGCCGCCGATCACCGGCCCGTACCCGTCGAAATTCTCGGCGAGGTTCTGTCCGTTCACATACAGCCGGGTGATCTCGTCGCGCTTGTCGTGCAGCATCCGCGCCGTCATGGTCAACGCCAGGGTGAGGTTGGCGATCTCCTTCTCCCGGCCCGCGTAACCCTGGGACAGGATGGCGGCCAGCCGTTCGATCTTCGCCGGATCGATCTGCGCGTTCAGTACATCGAGCTTGGCCAGCGCCTCGCTGACCGTCGTCGCGATGCGCACCTGGTGCGCGGGGATCACGCTGCCGTCGCCGAGATACGGGCCGGCCAGTCCGGTCGGGCGGAAGTCCATGAACTGCTCGCCCGCCGCGGACAGGTTGCTCACATGCACCTCGCTGCCGATCGGCACCCGGTACTTCGCGTCCAGCTCGATCCGCACCGCCAGACCGGTGCCGGTGGCGGTGATCGCCCGCACCTCGCCGATCCGCATGCCGCGCAGGTCGACCTGGGAGGTCTGCATCAGCCCGCCGGACGAATCCATCAGCACCGTCACGGTATTCGTCGTACGCCGCGGATCGATGTCGAGCACGCCGACGGCCATGTACGCCGCGCACACCACCGTCATGACCAGCAGCAGGGCCAGCGAGACCGGGCCGGAGAGCTTCATCGGACCATTCCCATCGAGCGCAGGACGTGGATCATCTGGTCCGCGCGGGCGGAGGCGTCGGCGGCGATCGCGTCCGCGCCGACCCGCTGCACCCGAATGTTCGGCGACGCGCTGAAGAACGGGATCAGCTTGTCGCGCAACAACCGGTTCATCGTGTCGACATTCATCGGGACCGTGGTGTCCGCGCTCCCGATGGTCCGCGCCGCGGGCGCGAGGACGCTGATCACGTCGTGCAGGTCGCCGCGCAGCGGCAGCGCGAGATCGCCTACGTACCTGGCCAATTCGCCGCCGTCGATGATCAGTTGGACCAGGCCGAACAGCACGTCGGACAGGCCGGCGGCCCGGCTCGGCCCGAGGGTGAGCGTGCGGTCGACGTTGTTCTTGTTCGCCTCCAGGGTGGTCGTCACACTGGCCGCGGCGGCCAGGATCCGGTCGATGTCCGCGCCGTGCGTGGCCAGATCGTGCAGCGCGTTCTTGCCGCCGGCCAGGATCTGCGCCAGGTCCGCCGGATCGGCCGGGAACGAGGCGTTGACGCTCGACACCAGCTCCTGCATTTCACCGAAACGCCCGCCGGTCACGATGTTCGACAGCGCCCGCAGGATGTCCTCCACGTTGGCGGCGGGGACGGTACGCGAGCGCGGGATGACGTCGCCGTTCACCAGGAACGGCGGGCCCGCGTTCGGCGGCGCCTGCAACGCGATGTGGATGTCGCCGAGAATGGTGCTCTGCCGCAGTTCCGCGGTGGCCGACTTCGGCAGTCGCACATCGGATTTGAGGTCGACGGTGGCGACGGCGGTGTCGCCGGTCAGTTCGATCCGGTCGAGCATGCCGACCTCGACGCCTTCGGAGATCACCTTGGCCCGGTCGGGCAGGTTGAGCACCGAGCCGAATTCGATCCGGATGGTGAAGGTGTCCCCCGCCAGATACGTTCCGGGAATAGGCACGTCGGTCGCGCGCAGCCCACAGCCGGTCAACAGCAGCAGCGACGCGGCGAGCGCGGGTATCAGTCGCTTCACCGCGCCCCCAAGGAGCCGAGGATCACCCGGGCCAGACCCGGCTGACTGCCGTCCGCCGATTCATAGTGCGGCGGCCGGTAATTCACCCGCAGCGCGCCGGTCGCCGGATCGAACACCTGGGTCAGTTGATTCGCCAGCGGCGGCAACTGCACGAGCAGGTCGACGATGCTGCCCGCCAGCACCGCGTACCGGTGCGCCTCCGGCACGATCCGGTCCAGGAACTCGTAGGACTGCTGGTCGTACTTGCCGACATTGCGGGCGATCACCGGCAGGAATTGCAGCGCGAGATCGACCGCCCTGGACAGTTCCGCGGAGAAGCCGTCGACCAGCTGCACGCCGTTCTGCAGATTGTCCAGCAGCGCCTGCATATCCGGCCAGTTGGTGATGAACATGGTGGTGAGCTGATCGAGGTTGTCCACCAGCCTGCGGATCACCACATCCCGGTCCGCCGGATCGCCGATGACCTGAGACAGGCGTTGCAGCAGGGCGTTCCACTGCGGCCCGGTGCCGTCGAGGGAACGGACCGCGCCGGTGATCGTCTGGTCGAGCAGGGTGTCCGAAGGTGCGCCCGGCGTCGGCGACTGCTGCCCGCCGAGCAGGTCGCCGGAGAGCTTGCCGAGCGCGTCCAGCGCCTCGCTGATGCCGACCGGCGTCTTGGTCCGCGCCAGCGGGATACAGTGCGCGGTATCGAACTTCGGCCCGCCGGTGTAGGTCTTGGTCAGCTCGACGTGCCGGTCGGTGACGATCGAGCTGGACATGGTCACGGCCTTGATGTCGGCGGGCAGGTCGCGCGTGCCGTCGATGCTCATCGTCACCTTCATGCGATCGCCGAGCGCCTCGATGCCGGCGACGGTGCCGACCTCCACGCCGAGCATGGTGACGGTGTTGCCTTCGTAAAGCCCGACGGTGTCGGTGAATTCGGCGCACATGCGCTGCTTCGCCGGCCGCGCCCGGTCCAGCCAGGTCGCGCCGCTCACCCCGGCCACCACCGCGACCGTGACCACCACGGCGGCGAGCACCGAACCCGTTCTGCCCCAGGTCCGCATCAGCACGTCCTCCCCTCGTACGGAATGCACAGTGCCGGGCCACGAATCACGCTGGCGGACTGGTCGATGGTCACCCCGTCCGCGCCGAGCATGGCCGAGATCTTCCCGATGAAGTCCTTGATCCCCGCGATCACCGAGTCGAGCCGGCCCGGATCCTGCACGAGCTTGTTGAACAGTGCCTCGAACTCCGCGACGGACGGCTCGATCGACTCGCCGTAGGCCAGCACCGGCCGATGCAGAACGGCGAAGAACCGCTTCAGCAGCTCGAAGACCTGGACGACCTCGCCCCTGCGCTGCCCGAGCACCACCGCGACGACACCGAGTTCCCGGACGAAGTCGGCGAGCACGGCCCGGTCGGTGGCGATCGCGCCGACGTACTCGTCGGACACCCGCACCGCCGAGTCCAGCTGCTGCGACCGGTCGGCCAGCACGCCGGTCAGGTCGGTGAAGTTGCCGATGATCGAGCGCACCGCGTCCGGCTGGCCGGCCAGCGCGGCGTTCACCTCGGCGATGGTGCCGCGCAGCGTGGTGCCGTCGACCTGGTTCAGCACCGGGGTGGCGACGTCGATGATGTCGGTCAGCTCGAACGGGGTGCGGGTCCGTTCCGGCGGAATGTGCTTGCCGCCCAGCGCTGACTCCCCCTGCGGAGCCAGCGACAGGTAGTGCCCGCCGATCGGGGTCAGCATCTTCACCGCCACTGACGAGGCGTCGCCGACCTGCACCTCGCGGTCCACGCCGAAGCGCACCTCGACGTGGTCGCCGACCAGTTCCACCGAACGGACCTGTCCCACTTTGATTCCCGCGATCCGCACCTCGTCACCGGTGCGGGTGCCGCCGGAACTGCGGAAGTCGGCCGTGTACGACTGCTCGCCGAACGGCACCACGTAGAGCACCGCGGCGGCCACCAGCGCGAGCACGCTCACCAGCACTCCCGCGATGCCCCAGCGCAATTGGGACCAGGATTCCGACTTCTCGCTGCGCAACTGCTTCAGCTCGCCGAACAGCCGCGACGGAAGCCCGGCCAGTTGCCTTGCCGCACCGGTCATTTGCACACCACCAGCTTCTGATTGCCGAGCACGACATCGCCGATGCCGGGCAGCCCGAGTTGCCCGCCGGCACAGGAGTACGTCTTCGCCTCGCCGCCGGCGGGGATGTTCTGGTTGAGCCCGGTGAGCAGGGACGGCACCAGCGAAAGGATCTCGACCAGCTGATCGGTCTGCGGCAGCAGCCTGCGCAGCAATCCGTCCAGCGGGAGATAGCTCTGGTCGTAGGCGCCTTGCAGCTCCTCGAGCAGCGGGATGAGCGGCACCAGCGTGCGATTGGCCTGTTCGATGGCGGTGATGATGGTCGCGGTCCGGCTGCCGAACGCGCTCAGCACGCCGTTCAGCTGTTTGACCAGATCGCCCACCGCGGCGGACTTTCCGCCGATCGACCGGGAGATCTCGCCCAGGTTGTGGATCAGCAGCACGACCACCGCCTCGCTGCTCTTGGCGTGCTCGGTGAGCCGATCCAGATCGGCCAGCGCGGGCCCGATGCCGCTGCCGTCGCCCTGCAGCACCCGCAGGATGTTGGTGCCGAACTGGTTGAGCTGCGCGGTATCCAGCGTCTCGAACAGCGGCTTGAAGCCGTTGAACAACTTGGACACATCGAAGCTCGGGATGGTGCGCTCCACCGGAATGGTGGCGCCCGCGCCGAGCCGCACTCCGCCGGTTTTCGGCGTCATCAACTCGATGTAGCGCTGCCCGATCAGATCCTGGTACCGCACGGCGGCCTCGGTGTTGTCGAACACCGGGCGCTGCCGGTCCACGGTGAACCGCACCCGTGCCCGCGGACCGTCCAGCGCGACATGGTCGACCTTCCCGACCGCGACACCGGACATCCGCACCACGTCTCCGGTGTAGAGCCCCGAGATATCGGTGAAGACCGCGTCATAGGAGACCTTGTCCTCCGGCACCGGCGTATTCAGCGCGGCCACAATGAAAGCCGAGCACACCGCGACGAGCGCGACGAAGACGCCGAGCTTGACCGCCGCCCCGGTCACGCCGTTCATCGTGGCGCCCCGATGATCGAATCGGCCAGATAGGGCATGTTTTTCACGATCACCTCCAGCTGCAGCTGCACCCGG
Source organism: Nocardia sp. NPDC056564 (assembly GCF_042793755.1). Taxonomy (NCBI): domain Bacteria; kingdom Bacillati; phylum Actinomycetota; class Actinomycetes; order Mycobacteriales; family Nocardiaceae; genus Nocardia; species Nocardia sp. NPDC056564. The sequence goes on along the minus strand of NZ_JBHTUR010000010.1, from coordinate 44,893 downwards.
CCGTCGACCACCGGGAACGCGCTGTCGATCCGGGCGAGCAAGGCGGGCAGCCGGTTGTACGCGGGCGCGACGGTGCCGATGGACGCGCTGATCGGCACCACCAGATCCAGTACGCCGCCGAGAATGACCGCCAGGTCGGGATTGTCCCGGCGCAACAGATCGGTGACCGGCAGCAGCAGCGCGGTATCCAACGTGGACAGCGAATGCTTTGTCCGCTCCCGGTTCTCGGCCGAGCCGAAGTACTCGCTGTTGTCGAGCACGCCGAGGATCACGTCGACCACCGGCGGTGTCGTCTGCGCGACGCCGGTGCTGACGTCCGCGCCGATGTCCAGGTAGTGCGCCAGCGGCGCGCGCTGATTCATGGCCAGCACCCTCGCGGTGGCGAAGAACGACTGCACCGCGGGACCGAGCGAGGCGGTGTTGTCCAGCAGCAGATCGAACAGCGCCCGCACGGTGTCGGAATCGAGCACCTGGGTCAGCCGCGCCGCCCGGCGGAACACGCTCGACACGGTCGCGTTGCTCGCGTTGGCGCCGATGAACAGCGTGGTGTTCTCCGGCAGTCGTCCGCCGTGTCCGGTGTTCACCAATTCGATGGCGCTGGAACCGAAGATGTTCGACGAGGTGAACCGCGCCGACACGTCGTCGGTCAGCGCCGCGGCCTGGGCACGGTCCAACGCCAGCTCGATGCGCTGGTGCCCGTAGTCGACGGTCTGCACCGTGCGCACGGTGCCGATGCCGAAGCCGCGGAACTTCACCTCCGCGCCCGGCGCGAGCCCCTCGCCGAGGGTGGCCGCGTCGATGGTCAGGATGAACTGGCCGGCGAACTTGCCCTGCGCGTACTGCGTGGTGAACACGGCCACCACCAGGATGACGGCCGCGACGACCAGCCCACGCAACCGCAACATCCACCGCCCGGCGGCGCGCCCCGAATGATCAACGAATATCGGCACGCGTCACCCCGAAATCTTGATTCCGACATCGACACCCCAGAAGACGATCGTCATGATCATGTCCGCGATCACCACCAGCACCAGGCTGGCCCGAATGGCCCGGCCCGACGCGCGGCCGACCCCCTCGGGGCCGCCGGTCGCGTAAAACCCTTGGTAGCCATGGATCAGGATGATCATCACCACGAACACGCTCGCCTTGATCAGCGACGCGATCACGTCGCCGGGTTGCAGGAAGGCGTCGAAGTAGTGGTAGTAGGTGCCCGAGGACTGGCCGTGCAGCACATTGACGACCACCGCGCAGGACAGATAGCTGAGGATCAGCGTCAGCAGATAGAGCGGGACGATGGTGATCAGGCCGGCGATCACCCTGGTGGTCACCACGAACGGAATCGGCCGGATACCAATGGCTTCCAGCGCGTCGATCTCCTCGGAGATGCGCATCGCGCCGATCTCCGCGGTCATCCGGCACCCGGCCTGCGCCGCGAAACCGATCGCGGCCACCATCGGCGCCATCTCCCTGGTGTTCGCGTAGGCGGAGACGAATCCGGTGAGCGGTCCCATGCCGACCATGTTCAGCGCGGTGAAACCCTCCACGCCGATCGAGCCGCCCACCGCGACGCCGAGGAAGACCAGCACCGCGACCGTGCCGCCGCCGACGATGATATTGCCGCTGCCCCAGGTGATGTCGGTGAGGATCAGCATGGTCTGACGGCGGTAGGCGCGCAGCGTGTGCGGCACCGCGGCGAGCACCTGGATCACGAAAGTCAGTTGGTGGCCGAGTGATTCGAACAGGGTCAGCGGGCCGCGGGCGCCCCGCTCGACGATGCGGCCCGCGCGGCCGAACGGCCGGTACTGGGCGGGAACCTCCGTCATCAGCCCACCTTCTGCGGCAGGAACATCGAAACCAGCTGGGTGATCACGAGATTCACGCCGAACGCGGCGATCACCCCGATCACCACGGCCGCGTTCACCGCGTTCGCGACGCCCTTCGGCCCGTGCGTCGCCTCCAGCCCGCGCTGGCAGGCCACGATCAGCACGATCACGCCGAACACGACCGACTTGGCGATCGCCACCGCGAGGTCGGCCATGGTCGCGAAGGCCGCGAACGACGACAGGTAGCTGCCCGGCGTCACGCCCTGGAAGCCGACCGCCACCACGTAACCGGTGAACACGCCCATGAAGATGACCAGCAGGCACAGCAGCGGCGTCAGCACGATCATCGCCGCCAGCCGCGGCGCGACCAGCCGTCGCACCGGGTCGATTCCCATGGTGCGCAACGCGTCTACCTCCTCGCGGATGGTGCGCGCGCCGAGGTCCGAGGCGATCGCCGAGCCCGCCGCGCCGCCGAGCAGCAGCGCGGTCACCATCGGCGCGCCCTGCCGGATCACGCCGAGCCCGCCCGCCGCGCCGGCCACCGAGGTGGCCCCGACCTGCTGGGTCAGGCTGCCGACCTGCACCGAGACGATCACGCCGAACGGAATGGCTACCAGCACAGCGGGGATCGCGGTGACGCTGACGATGAACCAGCCCTGCTGAAGCGTGTCCCGCCACGGATGGCGCAGGGCGAGGATGTCGCCGACCAGGAAACTGAACGCGGCGGCGGCCAGTTGTAGCGTCCGGCCGAAGGTCCGCAAACTCTTCAGCACCAGATCGAATCCCCACCGCACCAGTGGCTCGGACACCCGAGCGACCCTGTCTACGACCACCGCGACCTCGATTCCACCGGCTCCCCCCGGCGAGGCACAATTTAACCGACTGATATGTCACTCTGCGGTCGTTTTGACGCAATCCGCCCACCGACTGAGACAGTTGCGGACAAATGCGTTTCCCAGGGCCGACCGGCCGGAAAATGTCCGGACACCAGCCTGCGCGTCCGGTACCCCGGCCGCTAACCTGGCCTGCATGGCGGTCATTGTTCTGGTGCCGGACGACTACGGCATGACGGCGCTGTCCGGAATCGACGGCGTGCAACTATTGCGTTACCACGCAGGGGAAGCACTGCCGGACGGTGCCGAGCAGGCGGAGGTGCTGGTCCCCAGGTTCTTGTCCAAGGCCGACTCGGTCGACCTATCCCGGCTGACCAAGTTGCGCCTGGTGCAGACGATGACCGCGGGCGCCGAGGGCTGGATCAGTCAGTTGCCCGGCGACGTGCGTCTGTCCACCGGACGCGGCGCGCACGGCGGTAGCTCGGCCGAGTGGGTGATGGCCGCGTTGCTGCACATTTACCGCGACCTCGGCGCCTTCACCGACGCCAAGCGGGCACAGCACTGGGACTTCCATCAGACCGAGACGCTGGTCGGCAAGCGGATCCTGATCGTCGGGGCCGGCGATCTGGCCGCCGAACTGGTCCGGCGGCTCACCGGATTCGACACCGAGGTCACCCTGGTCGGCAGCCGGGCACGCGACGGGGTGCACGGCGTCGACGAACTGCCCGGCCTCATCCCCGGGCACGATGCTGTCGTGCTGACTGTCCCGGTCACCTCGCGCACCACCGGCCTGGTCGACGCCGCGTTCCTCGCCGCGATGGACGACCACGCCATTCTGGTCAATATCGCCCGCGGTCCGATCGTCGACACCGACGCCTTGGTGGCCGAACTGCTGTCGGGCCGGCTGCGGGCCGCGCTGGACGTCACCGACCCCGAGCCGCTCCCGCCGGGTCATCCGCTGTGGACCGCCCCGAACCTGGTGCTCACCCCGCACGTCGGGGGCAACAGCACCGGCAGTTTCGAACGCGGCTATGCCGTGGTCCGCGCGGAGATCATCCGCTTCCTCGCCGGCGAGGAGCCGAAAAACCTGGTGCGGGGCGAGTATTGAGCGCCGCACACCAGGCTTCGGGTCACGCTACGCGGCGCGACCGGCGCCGCGATGGCGCAGATTCACTTCGACAGCTCCGCCCCGGCGTGACCGTTCTCCGCCGGATTGACGCCGGAAGTCATTGCCGGAAGCAATGATTCGCGCGCCATCGAGGTGAGCGCGCCGGCCTGCTGAATGATCTCGGCCAGCGCCGAGGTCACCCCCTGGGCGCCGTTGAGCACGGTGAACTTGTCGATGTGCTCGAACGGTGCCGCGGCCGCGGCGACGATCTGCGGCAGCTTCTCGGCGATCTGCTGCGCGATCACCGCCTCCTGGTTCTGGCTCATCGCCTCCGAGCGCAGCTGGATGCCCGCCGCCTCCGCCGCCATGTGCGCACGGACCGCGTCGGCCTCGGCCAAGCCGCGCGCCTTGATCGCGTCCGCCTCGGCCTGGCCGGCCAGGCGGGTGGCGTCGGCCTGCGCCGCCGCGCGCAGCTTGATCGCCTCCGCCTCCGCCAGCGCCTGCATCTTCGTCTGTGCCGCAGCGGCTTCCGCGCGCAGCCTGGTCTCCTGGGCGTCGGCCTCGGCCTGACTGATGCGGGCGTCGCGGCTGGCGGTCGCGAGGGTGGTCTGCCGGTAGGCCTCCGCGTCCGCGGGCTTGCGCACGTCCACCTGCAACTGCTGTTCCATCTGCTGCGCCTCGAGCTGGGAGACCTTCGTCGCCACCTCGACCACGGCCTGGCGCGCGGTGGCCTCCGCGAGCGGACCCTGTTGCGCGGCTTCCTGACTGGCGCTGTCGATCTCGGCCTGGTATTCCGCCTTCTTGATCTGAGTGTCGCGCATCGCGAGCGCGATCTGCCGCTGCGCCGCCTGCTCCTGCTCGATGGCCTCCCGGTCGGCGTTCGCCCGCGCGATCCGCGCCTGCTGCTCCACCGCTGCCTGATGCGGAATGGCAAGGTTGGCAATGTAATTGGAGCCGCTGGCGATCGACTGGATCTGGAAGCTGTCGATTACCAGGCCGAAGGACTCCATCTCCTGCGAGCAGCGATCGCGCACCTGCTCGGAGAACTTGTCCTGATCGCTGATCATGTCCTCGACGGTCATCGAACCCGCGATCGCCCGCAGATGCCCGACGAACACGTTCTGCACCTTGGTTTCCAGCTCCTCGGCGGGCCGATCCAGGAAGCGGCGCGCGGCGTTGGCGATCGAGCGGTAGTCGTCGCCGATCTTGTAGACCACCACGCCGCCCAGTTGCAGGTTGATCTTCTGCTGGCTCACGCACGGCACCAGGATCTGACTCTCGTGCGCCTCCAGCGAGATGAAGCGCACCTTCGTCAGGCCGGGCATGACGAAGCAGCCGCGGCCGGTGACGATGCGAAAGCCCATGCTCTCGCCGACGCCCGACGGTCCCTCGCCGGCTCGGAAGCCCGAAATGATCAGTGCCTCATCGGGTTCGGCGACCCGCCAGGACAGGCGGAACAGCGCGGCCAACAGGATGAGAGCGACGACGATCCCGATGACGACCAAGAGTTGGACGTCCATGATGCACCTTCATTTCAAGGGAGTGACTTCGACCGTGCGACCACCCAGGCTCCCGATCACGAGCACCTGGGTGTGCTTCGGAATGGTTGTCTCCCCGTCGGCGGCCCGCGCCAGGAATCGTTCGGTCCCCGCCCGCACCTCGATCACCACCTCGCCGAGATGGTCCGGCCGAATCGCCGCGGTTACGCGCGCGACCTTACCGATCACGTCCGTCGCCACCGACACCTCCGACCCCTACGGTTCGACCCTTCACGGTGACCCCGCCGAATCCCCTGCCGCAAGCATCTTTACGAAAACCATACGGGCATTCGCAGGCGCGCGAGTCCCCGGCTGGGTGGGGCCCCTCGTTCGTCGGACCAGACGGCTCAGCCGGCCGGGACGGTCGCGTTCGGCCCGATCCACTGGTCGAACAGCCGGTCCACACCGCCGGTGGCGAGTTGCGTTGCCAGCCACGCGTTCAGCGCGGTGGACAGCACCGGATCGTCCTTGCGCACCAGCAGCACCTTGCCGAACGAGTCGAACGGCTTGTCCGGGTGCAGCACCTGAAGACCGGGATGCCGGCGAACACGGTAGCGGCCCTCGACGCCGTCGGTGACGAAGACGTCGGCGCGGCCCTGTTCCACCTCGTCGAAGATGGTGAGATTCTCCGGCCAGAGGGTGAGCTGGGCGTCCGGGAAGTTCTTGCGGGCGAACTCCTCGTTGGTGCCACCGCGATTCGCGATCACCCGCACCTCGGGGCGGTTGATCTGCTCGATGGTCGAGTAGTCGGTGTCGTTGCCGCGCCGGGTGATCGGCGTCTTGCCGTCGGTGCCGTAGGTGATCGAGAAGTCGGCGAAGGCGCGGCGAGCGGGCGAGTCGGAAATGCCGCCGACGGCGATATCGCACTGCCGCTCAGCGAAATCCGTCTTCAAGCCGGCCCAGGTGATCGGGACGAATTCGACCGGCCGCCGCAGGACGTCGGCGAACCCGCGGGCCAGATCGATGTCCACGCCGCGATATCCGCCCGCGGCGACCGAATACGGCGGATAGTCCCCCGGCGTGCACACGCGCAGGGCATTCGGCTCGGCGCCGGCCGGAATCGCCGGTGCGGCAACGACCGTCCCGGCCAGCAGCAGCGCGCCGAGCAGTCGCGTTCCACGCATGGCTCAGCTCTCGTTGCGCGCCTTGGGGAACCGCTTCTGGTGGGCTACCCAGCCCGCCATCTTGGCCCAGTGCGACTTGCGCGGGGTGACGATCGAGGTCAGCTCGCGGTCCCACTCGTCGGCCTCGGTCAGGCCGTCGACGGTGGCGACGAGCTCCTTCGCGGTCGCCAGGTCGGCGACCATCCGGTCGCCGAGGATGCCGTCGGCGCCGACCAGCGTCACCCGGACCCCGGCCCGGCCGACCGGCTGCAACACGGCGGTGGCCGAACCGTCGTGATCGGCGACGAAACCCTTGACGGACTCCACGAGGGCGCCCGACAACTTCACTGGCGCCGTGGCGGCTTGAGCACTCATGGCAGGAAGTTTACCGACCAGTAGGGAACCGTCCAGCATCTGTCGGTGTAGAACAGATCTCATGCGTGCGATCCAGGTGTCCGAACACGGTGGTCCCGAAGTGCTGAGCTATGTCGAGGTGCCCGATCCGCAGGTCGGCCCGGACCAGGTGCTCGTCGACGTGCAGGCGATCGGCATCAACTACATCGACACCTACATCCGGACCGGGCGCTACCCGCAGGCGGTGCCGTACATCCCCGGTTCCGAGGCGAGCGGGGTGATCGCCGAGATCGGCGCGAATGTCACCGAGTTCGCCGTCGGCGACCGGGTCGCGTGGGCCAGCGGGCCGGGCAGCTACGCCGAGCGGGTCGCGGTGGACGCGAGCGTCGCGATCAAGGTGCCCGACGCGGTCGAGCCGGCGGTCGCCGCGTCCGCACTGCTCCAGGGCATGACCGCGCACTACCTGATCGAATCGATCTACACCCCGCAGCCCGGCGAGTCCGTCCTGGTGCACGCGGGCGCGGGCGGCGTCGGCCTGATCCTGACCCAGCTCGCCGCGGCGCGCGGCGCCCGGGTGATCACCACGGTGTCCACGGACGCGAAGGAGCAGCTGTCCCGCGAGGCGGGCGCCGCCGAGGTGCTGCGCTACGACGACGATCTCGCGGATCAGGTCCGGGCGCTCACCGACGGGGTCGGCGTCGCCGCGGTCTACGACGGCGTCGGCGCGGCCACCTTCGAAGCCAGCCTCGCCTCCTTGCGCGTGCGCGGCATGTTCGCCCTGTTCGGCGCAGCCAGCGGCCCGGTCCCCCCGTTCGACCTGCAACGCCTCAACGGCGCGGGCTCCCTCTTCATCACCCGCCCCAGCCTCGCCTTCTACACCCGCGACCGGGACGAATTGGCCTGGCGCGCAACCGATATCTTCAACGCCATCGCGAACGGCACGCTGCGCATCCTGGTCGGCGCGACCTACCCCCTCGGCGAGGCCGAACAGGCTCACCGCGACCTCGAAGCCCGCAAAACCACCGGTTCGATCGTCCTGATCCCCTGACTCGACGCAACCAGCCGAGCTCTGCGGCGACAGCCGCACTGACACGCGTGCGGATGTCAAAAGGCGTGCGGTGGGAGCGATACCGCAGCTAAGTGTCCGGCCGCGTCAGTAGTCGAGGCCGGTCAGTCCGCGGTAGATGAAGCGGGTCAAGGCTTCTACGGCTTGCTTGTCGGTCAGCTCGACGGTGCCCTCCTCGACGGCCTGCACCATGCTGGTGGTGAGCAGGAACATCATCGCCAGGCTCGCGTCGGGGGTGGTCGGCAAGGTGAGTCCACGCGGACCGAACTGGTCGAGGTGATCGGCGATGTCGCGCCGCTGCTGGATCGCGAACTGGCCTGCCTGCCTGGCGAATTCCTCGTTGACCAGGGCCGCCTGCTGGATCGATCGATACACCGCCCAGTGCTGGCGGGCCGCGAGCCAGTAGCCCTCGACGTGGAAGCGGATCGCCGCCGGATCGGTGAAGTCCGGGTTGTGGTCCGGACCCTCCGCGGTCACGTCGCCCGCCGCCGCGACGTCGTTCAGCAAAGCCTGGAGTAGTTCTTCCTTGCCGGCGAAATGGTTGTAGAACGACCCGGCCGCGCGGTTGGCCGCGGTCGTGATGTCGGCGATCTTGGTGTTCAGGTAGCCCCGCTCCGCGAACAGCCGCAGGGCCGCCGTCTTCAGCGCGAGTTCGGTCTCGGCCGACTTCTCCTTGCGACTCATCGACACCTGCACCCACCTCCTTGACAGGGAAGGTACCAACTCCAATACTGAATCAGAATTCACTGAATTTAAGTTCATATAGGAGAAGAGCATGCGAACCCAGGTACTCGTCGCCGGTGCCGGACCCACCGGACTGACCCTCGCCCTCGATCTGGCCCGCCGGGATGTGCCGGTTCGGATCATCGATCAGGCCACCGAATTCTTCGCGGGCTCGCGTGGCGACGGCATCCAGCCGCGCACCCTGGAGGTGTTCGACGACCTCGGCGTGCTGGACGCGGTGCTGGCCGCGGGTATTCCGACGCCGATCATGCGGGCCTACCTCGGTGGCGAGTTCGTCGGCGAGCGCCGGATGTGGGAGCCGATCGAGCCGACGCCCGCGCTCCCCTACCCGAATCCGTGGGTGCTCGGGCAGGCCGGGACCGAGGCGATCCTGCGCGCGCGGCTCGCGGAATTCGGTGTACGGGTCGAACTCGGCACGGCGCTGGCCGGATTCGAGCAGGACGCGAGCGGGGTCACCGTCACCTTGCGCAGCGGCGACGCCGCGGAGACCGTGCGCACCGGCTACCTGGTCGGCGCGGACGGCGGGCGCAGCACCGTGCGCAAGCGGCTCGGCATCGCGTTCGAGGGCAGCACCGACGAATCGTTGCGCATGCTGCTCGGCGACGTCCGTGCCGACGTCCTCGATCACGAGTTCGGCTACTGGTTCGCGGGGGCCGATCGGCCGATGGAGGGAATCGCCCTGTCCCCCTTGCCGGGTGGGCGGCAGTTCCAGTTCGCCGCCCCGCTGGCCGGCGACGCCGAGCCGACCCTCGCGGTGTTGCAGGAGTACGCCGACCGCTATTCCGACCGCGCCGACCTCACGCTGACCGAGCTGACCTGGGTCACCGTCTGGCGGCCGAACGTCAGGCTGGCCGAACGGTTCCGCGCCGGACGCGTGTTCCTGGCCGGCGACGCCGCCCACGTGCATCCGCCGACCGGCGGGCAGGGCATGAACACCGGCGTCCAGGACGCCTACAACCTCGGCTGGAAGCTGGCCGCCGCGCTCGACGGCGACGAATCACTGTTGGACAGCTACGAATCCGAGCGCCGGACGGTCGCCGCGCGCGTGCTCGGCGTGAGTTCCGCATTGCTGGACAAACTGGTCGACGGCGACGAGGACGCGATGGAACGGGGCCCGGAAACCCAGCAGCTCGACATCAGCTACCGCGACCTCGACGACCACGGACCGCTCGTCACCGGCGATCGCGCGCCCGACGCGCCGCTGAAAGACATGGCGGGCAACTCGATCACCCTGTTCGACCTGTTCCGCGGGCCGCACGCGACGCACCTGCACTTCGGCGAAACCGGCGACCTCCCCGCCGACGCCTACGCGGTCGTCCGTCCCGGCACCGTCGCGGCCGACCGGCACGTCATCGACGTCGAGGGTCACGCGTACGCCGCGTACCACGCGGTCGACGGGACCAGGGTCACCGTCCGTCCGGACGGCTACCTCGGCGAACGAATCAGCTGAACAGGCTGCCGATGGTGTCCCAGCCCAGCACGGAATCCACCGCGAGGCCGCAGAACACCACGGCGAGATAGTTGTTCGACTGCAGGAACAACCGCAGCGGCTTCACCGACTCGCCACGCCGCACGCCCGAGTACAGCTGGTGCGCCATGAGCAGGAACCACGCTCCGGCCACCAGCGCCACGGCCGCGTACACGACACCGGTCGCCGGGACCAGGGCGAGCGTGGTGAGCACGGTGAGCCAGGTGTAGATGACGATCTGCTTGGTCACCACCTGCTCGGTCGCCACCACCGGCAGCATCGGCACGCCGGCCGCGCGGTAGTCCTCCTTGTAGCGCATGGCCAGCGCCCAGGTGTGCGGCGGCGTCCAGAAGAAGATGACGCCGAACAGCGCGATGGCCGGCCAGCCGATGCCGCCGGTCACCGCGGACCAGCCGACCAGCGCGGGCATGCAGCCCGCCGCGCCGCCCCACACCACGTTCTGCGAGGTGCGGCGCTTGAGGCCGAGGGTGTAGACGAAGACGTAGAACAGGATCGTCGCGACCACGAGCACGCCGCTGAGCAGGTTCGCCTGCCACCACAGCCAGGTGAACGAGGCCAGGCCGAGCAGCACGCCGAACACGAAGGCGTGCGAGGTCGGCACCGCCTCCCTGGCCAGCGGGCGCTTCGCGGTCCGCTTCATCACCTTGTCGATATCGGCGTCGGCGACGCAGTTCAGGGTGTTCGCGCTGGCCGCGCCCATCCAGCCGCCGAAGAGGGTGACCAGGATGAGCCGGATGTCGATGTGCCCGCGGTCGGCGAGCAACATCGTCGGAATCGTCGCCACCAGCAGCAGTTCGATGACCCGCGGCTTGGTGAGCGCGATATACGCCAGCACCCGCCGGGTCAATCGGGACGGCAGGCCCGGACCCGCGAACCGGTCGGCCAGCGCCGTCGGAGCGGAGCCGTGCGCGCCATTGCCACCCGGCTGTTGCCCAATCCGCACTGTTTCTCCTCGCACGCTGTGCATCGCATCCGGCATGGACCAAGCAGCGCGCTCGGTCCCGCCGACCTGGATGCGCGAGAGCTGGACCTTCGCCCGCCTCGGCGCCCCTTCAGCCGTGCGGCGCGGCTACTACTACAGAGGATGGTAGACCCCCACCGACCCTGCTCCGCGCATAGCCCCACGCAACAACATCCGAAATGTGGTCCAGCACACGGGGCACCACCCCCACGCAGCGACCCCGCCGCGAGCTAACACCCAACCCACCCCAACACAGCCAACCCCGCCGCAAGCTACCCACCCAACCAACCCCAACGGAGCGAGTTTTGCGAGCGACCGTTCGCGGCCCGTCTCGTGTCCGAGCGGTCGAAGCGCATGCGCCGCAGGCGCGAGTCTCGACCGCTCGGACACGAGACACCCGGGGGCCGCGAACACGTCGCGCCCGCGCGACCAAAAACACAGGGTTCCCCTCGTAGCGCTGAGCGGGCACATCTAGGGTGGTTGGGTACACACCGGCTTGCACGCGCCGCTGCCGTGCGTTCATCGCCGCCAGTAATGCCGCCGTCGACGAAACCAATGTCAGGAGAACCTCGGTCGTGTCAGTCACAGACGACATCCGCGCCCTCACTCAGCCGAATCACCCGGACGACTGGACGGATCTGGACACCAAGGCCGTCGACACGATCCGAGTGCTCGCCGCGGACGCGGTACAGAACGCCGGAAACGGGCACCCGGGCACCGCGATGAGCCTGGCGCCGCTGGCGTACTCCCTCTACCAGCGCACCATGCGGATCGACCCGAGCGATCCGAGCTGGGTCGGCCGGGACCGCTTCGTGCTGTCCTGCGGTCACTCCAGCATCACCCAGTACATCCAGCTGTACCTGGCCGGTTTCGGCCTGGAGCTCGATGACCTGAAGAACCTGCGCAAGTGGGGCTCGCTCACCCCGGGCCACCCCGAGTTCCGGCACACCGACGGCGTCGAGATCACCACCGGCCCGCTGGGTCAGGGTCTGGCCTCCGCGGTCGGCATGGCGATGGCGGCGCGCCGCGAGCGCGGCCTGTTCGATCCGAACGCCGCGCCGGGCGCCAGCCCGTTCGATCACTTCATCTACGTGATCGCCTCCGACGGCGACATGGAGGAGGGCGTCACCTCCGAGGCGTCCTCGCTCGCGGGCACCCAGCAGCTGGGGAACCTCGTGCTGATCTACGACGACAACAAGATCTCCATCGAGGACGACACCACCATCGCGTTCGACGAGGACGTGGCCAAGCGCTACGAGGCCTACGGCTGGCACGTCCAGGTCGTCGAGGGCGGCGAGGATGTCGTCGCCATCGAATCCGCGCTGGCCGCGGCCAAGGCGGAGACCGGCAAGCCGTCGATCATCGTGCTGCGCACCATCATCGGCTACCCGGCGCCCAACAAGATGAACACCGGCGCCGCACACGGCGCCGCCCTCGGCGCGGACGAGGTGGCCGCCACCAAGAAGATCCTCGGCTTCGATCCCGAGCAGACCTTCGAGGTCGACGCCGCGGTGATCGAGCACACCCGCAAGGCGATCGAGCGCGGCAAGCAGGCGCACGCCGCCTGGCAGGAGCAGTTCGACGCGTGGGCGCAGGCCAACCCGGACAACAAGGCGCTCTTCGACCGGCTGGCCAAGCGCGACCTGCCCAAGGGCTGGGCGGAGAAGCTGCCGACCTACGAGCCGGACCCGAAGGGTGTCGCCACCCGCAAGGCCTCCGGCAAGGTGCTCGCCGCGCTCGCGCCGGTGCTGCCGGAACTGTGGGGCGGCTCGGCCGACCTCGCCGAGTCCAACAACACCACGATGCCCGGTGAGAGCAGCTTCGGCCCGGAGTCGATCTCCACCGGCATGTGGAAGGCCAACCCGTACGGCCGCACCCTGCACTTCGGTGTGCGCGAGCACGCGATGGGCGCGATCCTCAACGGCATCGCGCTGCACGGCCCGACCCGTCCGTACGGCGGCACCTTCCTGGTGTTCAGCGACTACATGCGGCCGGCGGTGCGCCTGGCCGCGCTGATGCGCGTGCCCGCCATCTACGTGTGGACGCACGACTCCATCGGTCTCGGCGAGGACGGCCCGACGCATCAGCCGATCGAGCACCTGGCCGCGCTGCGCGCCATCCCCGGCCTCAATGTCGTTCGCCCCGGCGACGCCAACGAGACCACCTACGCGTGGCGGACCATCCTCGAGCGCGACAGCAGCGAGCACACCTCGCACTTCTCGGTCTCCGAGCCGCCGCACCAGGACGGCCCGTCGGCGCTCGCGCTCACCCGCCAGGACCTGCCGATCCAGGCGGGCACCAGCTACGAGGGCGTCGCCAAGGGCGGCTACATCCTGGCCGAATCCTCCACCGGCACTGCGCAGGTGATCCTCATCGCCACGGGTTCGGAGCTGCAGCTCGCCGTCGAGGCCAGGACTACGCTGGAGGCGCAGGGCATCGGCACCAGGGTGGTTTCGATGCCGTGTGTGGAGTGGTTCGACGCGCAGGACAAGGCGTACCGGGACGAGGTGCTCCCGCCCTCGATCCGCGCCAGGGTCAGCGTCGAGGCCGGCATCGCGATGCCGTGGCACCGGTTCGTCGGTGACGCGGGCGAGATCATTTCGATCGAGCACTTCGGTGCCTCGGCCGACTACAAGACCCTGTTCCGCGAGTTCGGCTTCACTCCGGACCACGTCGTTGCCGCCGCGCAGCGCGCACTCGAGAACGTGAAGGGATAAGCGCTCATGGCACAAAACGCGAATACCGCCGCCCTGTCCGCGGCAGGTGTGTCCGTATGGCTCGACGACCTGTCCAGGGACCGGATCCAGTCCGGCAACCTGGCCGAGCTGATCGAGACCCGCAACGTCGTCGGGGTCACCACCAACCCGACGATCTTCCAGGGCGCGCTCAGCAAGGGGCACGCCTACGACGGCCAGCTGAAAGAGCTCGCCGCCCAGGGCGCGGATGCCGACGCCGCGATCCGCATCATCACCACCGACGACGTGCGCTTGGCCTGTGATGTCTTCGCCGACGTCTTCGAGGCGTCCAACGGTGTCGACGGCCGTGTCTCCATCGAGGTCGACCCGCGCTTCGCCTTCGACGCGGACAAGACCCTCGCGCAGGCGATCGACCTGTGGAAGACCGTCGACCGGCCGAATCTGTTCATCAAGATCCCGGCCACCGAGGCGGGCCTGCCCGCGATCACCAAGACGATCGCCGAGGGCATCAGCGTGAACGTGACGCTGATCTTCTCGGTCAAGCGCTACCGCGCGGTGATGGGCGCCTACCTGGACGGCCTGCGCAGCGCCAAGACCGCGGGCCACGACCTGGGCAAGATCCATTCGGTCGCTTCGTTCTTCGTGTCCCGGGTGGACACCGAGATCGACAAGCGGCTGGAGGCGATCGGCACCGACGAGGCGCTCGCGCTGCGCGGGCAGGCCGGAATCGCCAACGCGCGCTTGGCCTATGCCGAATACCAGGACGTGTTCGACGGTGGCGCGCACACCTCCACCTACAACCACCTGGCCGCCGCGGGCGCGAATCGTCAACGGCCGCTGTGGGCTTCGACCGGCGTGAAGAACCCCGAGTACTCCGACGTCATGTACGTCACCGAGCTGGTGGGTGCGAACACGGTGAACACGCTGCCGGAGAAGACGCTGGAGGCGGTCGCCGATCACGCCGAGATCCGCGGCGACACGCTCACCGGCACCGCCGCGGCGTCGCAGGAGGTCTTCGACAAGCTCTCCGCCATCGGCGTCGACCTGGACGACGTGTTCCAGGTGCTCGAGACCGAAGGCGTGGACAAGTTCGAAAAGTCTTGGGCGGAACTGCTTTCCGCCACGACCGAAGAGCTGGCGGCCGCCGATGGCGACGCGTCGGCCGAGGCCGGGGACAACTGACGACGATGGCCGGCAACAAGAACCCGACCTGGCAGAACCCGCTGCGCGACGAGCGGGACAAGCGGGTGCCGCGGATCGCGGGCCCGTGCAGCATGGTGATCTTCGGTGTCACCGGTGACCTGTCCCGGAAGAAGTTGATGCCGGCCATCTACGACCTCGCGAACCGGGGGCTGCTGCCCCCGGGCTTCGCGCTGGTCGGCTTCGCCCGGCGCGACTACGCCGACGAAGACTTCGCCGAAGTCGTGCTCGACTCGGTGAAGACGCACGCCCGCACGCCGTTCCGCCAGGAGGTCTGGGACCACCTGGCCGAGGGAATCCGGTTCGTGCAGGGCAGTTTCGACGACGACAAGGCCTTCGCCACCCTCGCCGACACCCTGACCAAGCTGGACAAGGAGCGCGGCACCGGCGGCAATCACGCCTTCTACCTGTCGATTCCGCCGAACATGTTCCCGGTGGTGCTCAACCAGCTCTCCGAGCACGGACTCGCGCAGCCGAGCAGCACCGACGCCGCCGGGCGCAAGCCGTGGCGCCGGGTGGTGATCGAGAAGCCGTTCGGGCACGACCTGGAGAGCGCGCAGGAGCTCAACGCGCTGGTCAACGGAGTGTTCCCGGAGGAGACGGTCTTCCGGATCGACCACTACCTCGGCAAGGAGACGGTGCAGAACATCCTGGCACTGCGCTTCGCCAACCAGCTCTACGACCCGATCTGGAACGCCAACTACGTCGACCATGTGCAGATCACCATGGCCGAGGACATCGGATTGGGCGGGCGCGCAGGCTATTACGACGGCATCGGCGCCGCCCGCGACGTGATCCAGAACCACCTGCTGCAGCTGCTCGCGCTCACCGCGATGGAGGAGCCGATCAGCTTCCAGCCCAAGCAGTTGCAGGCGGAGAAGATCAAGGTGCTCTCGGCGACGAAACTCGTCGAGCCGCTGGACGAGACGACCGCGCGCGGGCAGTACGCGGAGGGCTGGCAGGGCGGCGAGCACGTGGTCGGCCTGCTCGACGAGGAGGGTTTCGACCCGCAATCGCGCACCGAGACCTACGCCGCGATCACGCTGGAGGTCGACACCCGCCGCTGGGCCGGCGTGCCGTTCTACCTGCGCACTGGAAAACGGCTGGGGCGCAGGGTGACCGAGATCGCGGTGATGTTCAAGCGAGCGCCGCACCTGCCGTTCGACCAGACCATGACCGAGGACCTCGGGCAGAACGCGCTGGTCATCCGGGTGCAGCCGGACGAGGGCATCACCACCCGGTTCGGCTCGAAGGTGCCGGGGTCGAGCATGGAAGTGCGCGACGTCAACATGGATTTCAGTTACGGCGAGGCGTTCACCGAGTCCTCGCCCGAGGCCTACGAGCGCCTGATCCTCGACGTGCTGCTCGGGGTGCCGTCGCTGTTCCCGGTGAACGCGGAGGTCGAATTGTCCTGGGGCATCCTGGATCCGGTGCTCGAACGCTGGGCCGCCGAAGGCAAACCCGAACCGTACGAGGCCGGCACCTGGGGTCCGGCCTCGGCCGATGAGATGCTCGCCCGCACCGGGCGCGAATGGCGGCGGCCGTGATCATCGACATCCCGAACACCACCACCGGCGAGGTCACCAAGCGCATCGTGCAGCTGCGCGAGAGCAACGGCGTGATCACCATGATGCGGGTGCTCACCCTGGTGGTGTGCACGCTGGACAGCTCCGAGGCCGAGGACGCGATCGACGCCGCCAACGACGCGAGCCGCGAACATCCTTGCCGGGTGGTTGTTTTGGCCCGCGGTGACCGCGAGGCCGAAACCAGGCTGGACGCGCAGATCCGGGTCGGCGGTGACGCGGGCGCGGCCGAGGTGATCGTGCTGCGGCTGCAAGGCGAGCTGATCAATCATGAGAGCAGCGTCGTCATCCCGTTCCTGCTGCCGGACACCCCCGTGGTCGCCTGGTGGCCGCGCGGCGCCCCGGAGTTCCCGTCCAAGGATTCGGTCGGACGCCTGGCGACCCGGCGCATCACCGACGCCACCTTCGCCGCCGACCCGCAGGCCGCGATCAAGAAGCGGCTCGCGTCCTACGCCGCCGGCGACACCGATCTGGCCTGGAGCCGGATCACCTACTGGCGGGCGCTGCTGGCCGCCGCGCTGGACGAGCCGCCGTTCGAGCCGGTCGAATCGGTGCTGGTCTCCGGGCTGCGCGATGAACCGGCGCTGGACACGCTGGCCGGGTGGCTCGCCATCCGCCTCGACTGCCCGGTGATCCGCCGTTCCGGCGCGCTGCGGGTGGAGATCCACCGCCCGTCCGTATCGGTCACCATCGAACGACCGCAGACCGGGCGCACCGCAACCCTGACCCGCACCGGCGACCCCGATCAGCGAATCGCGTTGGCCCGCCGGGAAACTCGCGACTGCCTCGCCGAGGAACTGCGCCGACTCGACGCCGACGAGATCTACGCCGAGGCCCTCGCCGGAATCGAGAAGGTGACCTATGAGTGAGTCCGCCGAAGATACCGTCGAAGTCCACATCGACACCGAATCCCTGATCGCCGCCGCGGCCGCGCGCTTCGTCGACGTGGTGGTGGCCGCCCAGGCCGAGCGCGGCACCGCCTCGGTCGTCCTGACCGGCGGCGGCACCGGCATCGGCCTGCTCGAACTGGTCCGCAAGTCTCCCGGTGACATCGACTGGTCCAACGTCGACTTCTTCTGGGGCGACGAACGTTTCGTCCCCGCCGCCGACGCGGAACGCAACGATCGCCAGGCCCGCGAGGCGCTGCTCGACCACGTCCCCGTGGACCCGGCCCGGGTCCACCCCGTGGCCGCCTCCGACGGCGAATACCCCGACCCGCTCGAGGCCGCCGCCGAATACTCCGCCGCCGTCCACGCCTACCTGGCCGAGCACGGCTCCTTCGACCTCCACCTCCTCGGCATGGGCGGCGAAGGCCACATCAACTCCCTCTTCCCGCACACCGACGCCGTCCGCGAAACCCACGACCTCGTCGTCGCCGTCACCAACTCCCCCAAGCCACCCCCCGTTCGGGTAACCCTCACCCTCCCCGCCATCCACCGCACCCGCCACGTGGTCCTGGTCGTCGGCGGCGCAGCCAAAGCCGACGCCGTAGCCGCCGCCATCTCCGGCGCCGACCCCATAGACATCCCCGCCGCCGGCGCAATAGGCCAAGAATCCACCACCTGGCTCCTCGACCAAGAAGCAGCCTCCGCCCTCCAACTCCCCGACTGACCCCCCACCACATCCCGTCCGGCGCCACACCCTTCGCCAAACGGGACATGAGTGAGCCAAACATCGAGTGATGGCTCCGTCAGGTCCCGACCGATGCACCAGCGCACAACCGGCGGGACATAGATGAGCCAGACGTCGAGTGAGCGCTCCGTCAGGTCCCGGTCCACGCACCAGCACACCACGAGCGGGACACGGCTGAGCCAAAGGCCAAGTGAGCGCTCTGTCAGATCCCGGTCGATGCATCAGCGCACAACTGGCGGGACGTGGCTGAGCCAAAGGCCGAGTGGGCGCTCCGTCAGGTCCCGGCCGAAGCACCAGCACACAACCAGCGGGACATGGATGAGCCGAAAGGTCGAGTGGGCGCTCCGCTGTGCCCCGTTTCGGGCATCGGGTGCGCCGAGTGGGACACCCGAGGTACGCATCGAGTACGCGATGGGTGACGTCCCGTTCGGCACCATACCCTTCGCCAATCGGGACACCACTGAGCCAAACATCGAGTGGACGCTCCGTCAGGTCCCGGCCGAAGCACCAGCACACAACGAACGGGACATGGAGGAGCCAAAGGCCGAGTGGGCGCTCCGCTGGACCCCGTTTCGGGCATCATGCGCGCCGAGTGGGACACGGCCGAGATAAGCATCGAGTCGGCGCCCGGTGACGTCCCGTTCGATGCCATACCTTGCGCCAAACGGGACACAGCTGCGCCAAACATCGAGTGGACGCTCCGTCAGGTCCCGGCCGAAGCATCGGCGCACAACGAGCGGGACATGGAGGAGCCAGACGTCGAACAGACGTTCCCCTTAGGCCTACTCGGTGCGCCGTCGCGCAGGGCATTGTTGAGGCAAGCAGGAGGGGGCGCTCCGCTATGCCCCGTTTCGGGCATCACGCGCGTCGAGTGGGACACGGCCGAGATAAGCATCGAGTCCGCGATGGGTGACATCCCGTTCGATGCCATATTTTGCGCCAAACGGGACACGGCTGCGCCGAACATCGAGTGGACGCTCCGTCAGGTCCCGGTCGATGCATCAGCGCACAACTGGCGGGACGTGGTTGAGCCAGACGCCGAACAGGCGTGCCTCCTAGGCTTACTCGATGCGCCGGCGCACAGGGCATTGTTGAGGCAATCAGGCGAGTCGCGCTGCGCTGGACCCCGTGTCGGGCACCATGCGCACCGCGCGGGACACGGCTGAGGTCGGCGGCATCGGGTGACATCCCGTTCGGCACCATACCCTTCGCCAAACGGGACACCACTGAGCCAAACACCGAGTGGACGCTCCGTCAGGTCCCGGTCCACGCGCCAGCACACAACGAGCGGGACGTGGATGAGCCAAGGCCGAAAAGGCGTTGCTCCTAGGCCTACTCGGTGCGCCGTCGCACGGGGCATTGTTGCGGCAAGTAGGCGAGTCGCGCTCCGCCATGCCCGTTTCGGGCATCGGGTGCGTCGAGTGGGACGCGGCCGAGGTACGCATCGAGTCGGCACCGGGGAAGTCCCGTTCGGTGCCATACCCGCCGCCAAACGGGACACCGCTGGGCCAAACGTCGAGTGGACGCTCCGTCAGGTCCCGGTCCACGCACAGCACACAACGAGCGGACATGGAGGAGCCAAAGGCCGAAAAGTCGTTCCTCCTAGGCCTACTCAGTGCGCCGTCGCACGGGGCATTGTTGAGGCAAGCAGGCGAGTCGCGCTCCGCTATGCCCCGTTTCAGGCGTCATGCGCGTCGAGTGGGACACGGCTGAGGTAGGCATCGAGTCGGCGCTGGGTGACGTCCCGTGCGGTGCCATACCTTTCGCCAAACGGGACAACACTGAGCCAAACATCGAGTGGACGCGCCGTCAGGTCCCGGTCCACGCACCAGCACACAACGAGCGGGACACGGCTGAGCCAACGGGCGAGTGGGCGCTCTGTCAGGTCCCGGTCGGTGCGTCAGCGCGCGGCGCGTGGGGCGGGGTTGAGTCAAATGTGGAGTGGGCGTTCGTCGTAGGGCTGCTCGGCGTACCTGTAGTGCGCCGGGTGGGGCGTGGTTGAGGTACGAGAGGAGTGGGCGCTCTGGGGGGTTCTGTTTCGGGTATCGGGCGGGGCATGGCTGGGGTGGGCGTCGAGGTGGGGGGTGGCGTCCCGATCGGTGCAGTGTTGTGGGATCTGGGCGTTGGGGGCACCATTCGGGGCCGGTTTCAGGTCTGGTTGGGTGCTGAGACAACAGGTCTTCGACTGGGGGGTTGGGCATGGGGGCGTCGGTGCGTTGGGGGGTGGAGGGATGGCGGGCTGATGCCGCCGGGGCCGACCATTCAGGTGGAATGGTGGGGGATGGCGGGAATTTGTTCGGTGGGGGTGGCTATTGCGCGCAAAATCATCGGGTGGGCGATATGCTGGCGCGAATGAGCGAGCGGGACGCGAAGGCTGGATCCAGTCCGGGCAAGGTTCTTGATGATCGGTTTCGGGCGGCGGTCGAGGCGCTGACGCCGGGGCAGGCGGCGGTGGCGGAGATTGCACCGGGGATCACCGGCGAAGTGCTGCTGGAGCTGTTCGAGTCGCAGGCGACGAGCAGGCAATTGGATCTGGCGGCTCGGCAGTTGGGGGCGAGCAAGCGCGGTTACTACAGCATCGGGTCGTCGGGGCACGAGGGGAATGCGGCGCTGGGCGTGGCGCTTCGGGTGACCGATCCGGCGTTGCTGCACTATCGGTCCGGCGCATTCTTCGTGCAGCGGACTCGGCGGGTGCCCGGCCTCGATCCGATTCGCGACGTGCTGCTCGGCATTGTCGCCGCGGCGGCGGATCCGATTTCCGGTGGGCGGCACAAGGTATTCGGCAGCAAGCCGGCCGCCATCATCCCGCAGACCTCGACCATCGCCTCCCATCTGCCGCGAGCGGTCGGGCTCGCGTTCGCGATCGATCGTGCCGCGCGACTGGGCGTTTCGAGCGAATGGCCGTCGGATGCGGTGGTGCTGTGCAGTTTCGGTGATGCCTCGGCCAACCACTCCACCGCGGCGGGCGCGATCAATGCCGCGATTCATACTGCGCGCCAGGGTGTTCCGCTGCCGATCCTGTTCCTCTGCGAGGACAACGGCATCGGGATCAGCGTCCCCACCCCGGCGGATTGGATCCAGCAGGCGTACGGATCGCGGGCCGGCCTGGAGTATTTCGGCGCCGACGGCTGCGATCCCGTTGACGCACTGACCACGTCGATCGCGGCCGCCGACTGGGTCCGCGAGCACCGCAAGCCCGCCTTCCTGCACCTGCGCACGGTCCGGCTGATGGGCCACGCCGGTTCCGACGTCGAGGCCGCCTACCGCAGGCCCACCGACATCGCCGCCGACATCCTCCGCGACCCGGTCACCGCGACCGCCCGCCTGCTCGTCGCCACCGGCGTCGCCACCCCCACCGAGATCCTGGCACGCTACGACGACATCGCCCACCGCGTCACCGCCACAGCCGAACTCGTCTGGCGCGAACCGAAATTGACCTCGGCTACCTCGGTGATCGCACCACTCGCCCCGGCCCACCCGGCACAGGTGCGCGAGGATGTATTCCGAGGCGCGGAACCGGTGGAGACCGGGCGGGTGACGTCGCTGCCCGACACGGCGGGTAGCGGCACATCACAACGCGCCGTTCCGGTTTCCGCGAGCGATCCGAATCTTGTTGCGGGAGTGCCGGATCCCCTGACCCTCGGGCAATCGATCAACCGCACCCTGGCCGGTCTGCTGACCCGCGACCGCGACGTACTCGTCTTCGGCGAGGATGTCGGCCGCAAGGGTGGCGTGTACGGCGTGACCAAAGGCCTGCAAAAGCAATTCGGCAAACGCCATGTCTTCGACACCCTGCTCGACGAGCAGAGCGTGCTCGGCACCGCACTCGGCACGGCCCTCGCCGGGTTCATCCCGATCCCCGAGATCCAGTACCTGGCCTACGTGCACAACGCCGCCGACCAGTTACGCGGCGAGGCGGCCACCCTGTCGTTCTTTTCCGCTGGGCAGTACCGCAATCCGATGGTCGTTCGGATCGCGGGCTACGCGTATCAGAAGGGTTTCGGCGGGCACTTCCACAACGACAATTCGATTGCCGCGTTGCGTGATATCCCCGGGCTGGTGATCGCGTCACCGTCCCGCGCCGACGACGCCGCCGCCCTGCTGCGCACCTGCGTTTCGGCCGCCCGGGTAGACGGCCGCGTCTGCGTCTACCTCGAACCGATCGCCCTGTACCACACCCGCGATCTCTACGAACCGGGCGACAACGCCTGGCTCGCAACACCTTCCGATACCGCCCACGCCGAGATCGGCCGCGCCCGCGGCTACGGAGACGGCACCGACCTCACCATCGTCACCTTCGCCAACGGCGTCCCCATGAGCCTGCGCGTCGCTCGCCGCCTGGCCGACCGGGGCATCCGAACCCGAGTCCTCGACCTCCGCTGGCTCTCCCCCCTCCCCCTCGACGACCTCCTGCACCATGCCCGCGCCACCGGCCGCGTCCTCATCGCCGACGAAACCCGCCACAGCGGAGGCGTTTCCGAATCCGTCTGCGCCGCCCTCATCGACGCCGGCTTCGACGGCCGCATCGCCCGAGTTACCAGCGAGAACAGCTTCGTCCCGCTGGGCCCCGCCGCCGACACCGTCCTCCTCGACGAAACCAAAATAGAAACCGCCGCAGGCAAACTCCTGGCCGAGTAGTCCCACCAAGACCACCGCCGGTCAACTACAGCGCGGCAAACGATCCACCTCAACCACTCCCGACATCACCCACGTTCGACAACCACACTCAACGCACGTCGCCCGAACCCGCACCCTGCCTCGGGACGCGCACCGAGAATGGGCCCATTGCGCGTGCGATCCGAGAGAGTGCGAATCCCGAGAGTGGGTGCCCCCACCCGAGCACGTGCGCCAACCCTGAACGCAGGCACGCACCCAAGCACGAGCGCCCAACCCACAACACAGACACACACCCAAGCACAAGTCCCCAACCCACAACACAGACACACACCCAAGCACGAGCCCCCAACCCACAACACAGACACACACCCAAGCACAAGTCCCCAACCCACAACACAGACACGCAACCCAGGCACGGACGCGCGCCCGAGTCGCGCTACGGATGGAGGGGCAGAAGTGTAGGCCGGTGTGCCGTCAGCCCAAATGCACTGGGAACGCAGCCAAGTCGTTCTGAGTCAGGACGGGGAGGTTGCGGATTTCCGCGTCCGGGACTGCCAGGCGCAGGTTCGGGAAGCGCTCGAACAGGGCGGGCAGGGCGATGCCTGCCTCGAGGCGGGACAGCGCCGCGCCGGGGCAGATGTGCGGGCCGTGGCCGAAGGTCAAGTGGCGGTGGGAGGTTGCGCGGGTGATGTCGAAATCGTCGGAGTCCTCGCCGTGCACGGCGGTGTCGCGGCCGATGGCGCGGTAGGACATGACCACGCCCTCACCCTTCTCGATCACGGTGTCGCCGATGGTGATGTCCTCGGTGGCGAAGCGCATCAGCAGGTGGCTGACCGGGCTGTCCCAGCGCAGCGTTTCCTCCACCACCTGCTTCCACTCGACGTCGCCGGTGCGCACCTTGTCCAGTTGTTCGGGCCGGGCCAGCAGCGCGCGAACCGCATTGAGGATCAGCCCGACCGTGGTCTCGTGCCCCGCGGCGACCAGCGCCTTCAGGTTGCCGACCACCTCCTCCTCGGTCAGCGGCTCCCCGCCGTCGGCGGCCAGGATGAGCGCGCTGGTCAGATCGTCGGTCGGATTCGCGGTCTTCTTCCGCACCAAATCCGTGTAGTAGACGTCCATGTCGTCGATCACCCGCAACCGCTCGTCCTGCGGTGTGAGCAACGAGAAGAACGCTTTGTACCAGGTGAGCAGCATGGGATGATCGGCGCGATCCACGCCCATCAACTCGCTGATAACGCGCATGGGCAGCGGATAGGCGAAGACCTCCTTGAGGTCGACGACCGAATCCCCGCTGCCCACGGCACTGAGATCGTCCAGCAGTTCCGCCGTTAGTCGCTCGATGACCGGGCGGATATCCGCTAGTCGGCGCGGCGACAACGCCTGCGTCGTCTTGATCCGCAGCCGCCGGTGCTCGGCCCCGTCCACGGTGAACATCGAACGCCCGGCGTCGATCATGCCGATCAGCGGCCACTGCCGGGTTACCACACCGGAGTTCCACAGCGACCATCCGCTGATGTCCTTGATCAGCCGAGGGTCGACGAGCAGTTGCCGCGCCACCGCGTGCTCGGTGATGGTCCACGCGGGAACGCCGAGCAGTTCGATCCGCGCCACCGGACCGTTGGTGCGCAGATAGGTGGTCTCTCCAGCGAGGTCACCGACCATCGGATCGATGGCGAATGGACATGTTTGGGTCACTGGGTACCTCCGACTGCACGAACTGGGGTGAAACGAACCGGCAAAGAAGTCATGCCGCGCAGGAACGCCGACGGACGCCGGACCAGGTTCTGTGCGGGAACGGACAGGTCGATGTCGGGCAACCGGTCGAGCAGCACCTCGATGCTGGTCCGCGCGATGATCTCGGCCAGTTGCTGCGCCGGGAACGGGCACCGGTACTCGCCGTAGCTGAACGCGAAGTGCGCGCTGTTGCCCGTGTGCGCAGGTTCGACGCCGTCGACCAGATGCTGGCGCACGTGCGGATCCGCGTTGGCGGCGGCCAGGCCGAGCAGCAGCAGGTCACCGGCGCGAATCACCTTGTCGGCCAACCGGGTATCACGCGCCGCCCAGCGTCCGGCGAGGATCTGGGTGGGCGTGTCCTCCCACAGCACCTCGTTCATCGCCTCGCCGACGCTGCGCCGCCCGCCGCCGAGCGCCGCGGCGAACCGGTCGTCGGTGAGCATCAGCCGCACCGAGTTGCCGATCCAGTCCGCGGTCGGCAGGTGCCCGGCCGCGGTGACCGCCATCAGGTCCTGCACGTACTCCTCGTCGCTGAACGGGCCGGGGTGGGCGAGCATCCTGGACACCAGGTCGGTGCCGGGCCGCGCCTTCTTGGCGGCCAGCACCTGCTGCATCTGCTCGTAGTAGCGGCCGTACGCGGCCTGCGCGTCGGCGCCGCCGTCGGCGAGCGCCTTCATGCTCCAGGCCAGCCGCGGGCCGTCCTCGTCGGGGAAGCCGAGCGCCCAGGCGAGCGCGAGCACCGGCATCGGCACCGCGAACTCGGCGACCAGGTCGGCCTCGCCGCGACCGCAGAATCCGTCGATCAGCCGGTCGGCCAATTCCTCACAGGTGCGGCGCAATTCGAACGGATCGACCGATTCCAGCGCGGGCTCGACCATGGCCACGTGCCGGCGATGCTCGGCGCCGGCAGTGAAGTAGATCGACGGTCGCGGTTGCCCGACCATCGGCAGCAACGGCCAATCCTCAGGGATGTTCGGCCACTGGTTCCACAGGCTGACGTCGCGCGGAAACAGCTCGGGGTCGCTGGTGACCTGATGCAGCTCGCGGTACCCGATGACCAGCCAGGCGGGCACGTTGCCGGGCAGTTCGACGGCGACGACGGGACCGTGCTCGCGGCGCATCTCCCGGTAGAGATGCTGCGGGTCGGTGTGGAAGCGAGGGCCGCTCAGCGGCACCGCGCCGGTGACCGGGCAGCCGCCGGTGGCGGCCGCGGCTGCGCTGGAGGTGGTCATGATGCGGTCTCCGCTCGCGGGGCATCGGCGTAGATGTGCTCGACCAGGGTGATCAGCACGCCTTTACAGGATTCGCGCGACCTCGCGTCGCAGTCGACCAGCGGCACCTGCGGATCCAGATCGAGGGCGTCGCGGACTTCTTGCAGCCGGGTGGGCTCGCCGAAGTTGTTGCAGGCCACCACGAATCGAGTACGTTGCGCCTCGAGCCGGTCGATGGCGTACCAGGAGTCGGCGATCCGGCGCTGGTCGACCAGCACGATCGCGCCCAACGCACCGGAGAACAGCCGGTCCCAGAGGAAGAAGAACCGTTCCTGCCCTGGCGCGCCGAACAGGTAGAGCACGTTCTCGGCGTCGATGGTGATGCGGCCGAAGTCGAAGGCGACCGTGGTGGTCGACTTGCCCGGCGCGCCGCTCGGATCGTCGATGCCGATGCCCGCGTTGGTCATCGTGGCCTCGGTGTCGAGCGGGCGGATCTCGCTGACCGCGCGGACCATGGTGGTCTTGCCGACCCCGAAACCGCCGACGATGACGATCTTCAGTCCCTGGCGGGTCGCGCTGTTCAGCGGTGCGTCGGCACGGGCGGGCCGAGCGTCAAAGGTTGCGGAGTCCAACGAGCACCTTCTCGAGGGTGGTGGAGTCGGGCACCGAATTCCACGGCGCGTCAGGGTAACTGGGGCCGGTACCGGGGTGCCGGACGGTGATCTTGCCTGCGTGCAGCAGATCCGACAGCAGGATGGTGGCGATGCCGACCGGGATGCGCAGCTCGGCGGCGATCTCGACGACCGCGGTCGGCGCGCGGCACATGTCCAGGATCGCGACGTGCTCGGACTGCATACCCTGGGTCGGATCGCATTCGCTGACCACGAGCGTGACCAGGTCGAAGCTGTCGGAGTCCGGTTTGCTGCGTCCTCCGGTCAGTGTGTAGAGCCGGTCCGGATCGTCGTCGCGCCCTGGCCTGTTCACGACACGCTCGCTCCCCCGACTCGTGGCTTCGACGCTAGGTGATGGCCGAGTTGCTCGACCAGCTCCCGCATGTTGTGCCCGACCAGGCCCGCGTCCGCGTCCTCGGCGGCGACGACCGCGATGTGCGCGGCCAGGCCCGCCTCGACGATGAACAGGATGCCGCCGTAGAACTCCGTCATCGATTGGCGCACACCGCCTCTGCCGTCACCGAACTCGACGGAGGCGCCGTGCGAGAGACTCTGGATGCCCGCGGCGATGGCGGAGAGCTGGTCCGCCTTGTCCATGCTGAGTTCCGGCGTGTGGCAGATCTTGAGGCCGTCGCCGGACAGGAGTAGGGCGTGTCGGGTGCGCGGGGTGCGGGCGAGTAGTTGCTCCAACAGCCAGCTGAGTTGCGACGGCACGGACGTTGTCATCGATCATTCTCCACGGCAACGGTAGGGGACGGGGAAGGTGTTGCGGCAGCGGAGTTGTCGGGGTCACGACCGGCCAGCGCACGCTGGAACGCACCGAAGTTCGCCGGTGTCGACGCGGGCGGGGTCGCCGCGGGCGCGTCGAGCGAGGGTAGGGACAGGCCAGCGGGGTGGACCGCGGCCAGGGTGCTGCCGCGGCGGCGTTTCGGCAGGCCCATGCTGGTGTGCTCGGCGACCGGCACCGGCTCGGGCGCCGGTTCGACGGCGGCGGGCTGCGGGGCGGCGGCGATCGGCGCGGACGACAACGACGCGGCCGCGGTGGGCAGCGAGGCGGTCGGGATCGCGGGGTTGGTGGCCAGCGAGGCCGGTTGCGAACGGTCGACGCGCGCGGTGAGATCGCGCGGCACCACCACCACGACCGCGGTGCCGCCGATGGCGGACGGGCGGAAGGACACGGTGAGGCCGTGCTTGCGCGCGAGGTGGCCGACGACCGCGAGGCCGAGCCGCGTGCCGCTGAGCGAGGACAGGTCCGAGGAGCGCTGGCCGCGGCTGTCGGTGCTCGTGCTCGACACGGTCTGCTCGGCGCGGCGCAGCGCCGATTCGCTCATCACCAGGCCGCTGTCCTCGATGGTGAGCACCACGCCCGCGGGCACCTCGGCGGCATAGACGTGCACCTCGGTGGTGGGCGGGGAGAAATTGCAGGCGTTGTCGAGCAGTTCGGCGAGGGTGTGCATCACGCCTTCGGCCGCGTGACCGGCGATGGCGATCTCCGCGATGGCGCGCAACCGGACGCGCTGATAGCCCGCGACGCGCCCCATCGCACCACGCAGGATCGACTCCATGGCAATGGGTTTGGCCCAGCGGCGCCCGGATCGGGCGCCACTGAGCACGGCGATGCTGTCGGCGAGGCGGCCGGCCTGCGCGGTGCGATGGTCCAGGTGCAGCAGGTCGGCGAGT
Organism: Nocardia sp. NPDC056564; assembly: GCF_042793755.1. Taxonomy (NCBI): domain Bacteria; kingdom Bacillati; phylum Actinomycetota; class Actinomycetes; order Mycobacteriales; family Nocardiaceae; genus Nocardia; species Nocardia sp. NPDC056564. The sequence goes on along the minus strand of NZ_JBHTUR010000010.1, from coordinate 16,850 downwards.
ACCTTCGGATCCGCGTGCCGGTGCTCCATCTCGCGCAGTTCGGCGAGCATGCTGGTGGTCATCGCCTGCATCCGGCCCGCCGCACCGGCGAACGCGGCCATGGCCGCGGACCGGCGGCTGTCGCTGTTCTTCGCCTCCCACGCGTGCACGCCGGCGGCCTCGCTCGCTGCGGCCACCCTGGCGGTCGCCTCGGCGGTGATCGCCGCCGCGGATTCCCTCGCGCGCCGGGCCGCGCCGCGATAGTGCACGGCCGCAGTTACCGTGGCGCACAACGCGATAGCGGCCGTGACCGCGCCCACAGTGAGCGGAACGCGGAAGTCGGTCGGGGCGAAGTACACCGCGATCACCACCACGACCGAGGTGATGGCAGCGCAGGTCAGCAGGGCTAGCAGCGGCGTCCGCAGCCGCCGAAACAGTGGTTCCCGACGCTCGCCTTCCGGCGCGATCAATGACTGTGACAAGTTCCGTACTTCCGCACTCACGTTGACCAAGAAGGCATGCTGATGGCGTCCCGACCCCTCCTGCGCGTTCGGGCTGCACCAAATGTACAGACCACCAAGCAGTTCCGCATCTCGGCGAAGACAACTCACCAGCGCCGTGAGCACATTGCGCGATAGTTGTATTGTATTGCGCTACTTTATTTTTCAATGATGTCGGCAATCCGGAAGCTACCATCCGGTAGCGATCGCGGACACCGCTTCGTCATCCAGCGGTCATGTCGCGGCCGTCCGCGGTCCGCACCGGGGCAATGTGGAATCGCGGGGCAGGCACGCCGTGGCGGTATTCCCGCGATTCGGATTCGACAGGGGAATACTGGAGCCACAGTGACGGTGACGACCAGCGGTGGAGGGCACGGCGATGACGATGATGTCCATGCTCGGCGAGGTTCGGCCGGAGCACGATCGCGCGGCGGACGGCGACCTGGTGCTCCTGCACTATCTGCGCTCCTTCCGAAAGCCGGTGCTCGAGGTGTGGTCGGCCGCGACCGACCGCGGGCAGCTGGCGCACTGGCTCGGCGCGGTGTCGGGCGGCAACGGCAATCTGACCATCGAACCGATGGACGGACCGGTGTCGCGGCCGGTCGCGGTGCGGGTCGGGCACTGCCAGGCGCCGCACGAGTTGATCGTGCACATCGACGGGTGCCTGCTGGAGGTGCGGATGACCCAGGTCGGTGTGGTCACCAACGTCGAACTGATCCGTCGCCACGTCACCCCCGCGGACGCGCGCGAAATCGGCCCGCGCTGGCAGTACCTGCTGGATCGGCTCACCGCCTACCTGGATTACCAACCGCTGCCGCAGTGGGCCGACTACCCGAAGCGGGCCGACGAATACCGCTGAGCGGTCAGACGAAGAAGCCGGCGATCCCCCAGCCCGGCCGGGCCTGCGCCTCGCGGATCCACTCCATGCACGACTCGATCGCCGCGAGCACCTCGTGGTCGACCTCCTCGCGCTGCCTCGGGCTCGTCGATTCCCATTGCACCAGGGCTTCGGCGCACTGCTCCGGGGTCCATTCGCCGTAGCCGGGTAGCTCTTCCGGTTCGGGTAGCGCGGCGGGCAACGCGTGATAGACGAAATCGGCGAGGCTGATCGCCTTGATGCCGAGCTCGGCCAGGCCCTCGTCGACCTGTTCCAGCCAACTGCCACGGAACGGGGAGAAGTAGCGGTTGTCCAGGAACCTGCCGTAGAACTGGCAGATCGTTTGGTACGCATAGGCGTATTGGAAGCCGTAGCCCGGATCGAACGGGCCGCCGTCGATGACCGCGCGCACCGCGTCGTACCGGGCGGGCGCGCCGTTCGCGATCTCCTCGGCGAACCAGTCGTCGGCGTGCGCCAGCTGCGCCTTGAACCGGCCGCCGATCATGCGCCGGAGCTTGTCGTCCCGCGAGCCGATCGCGGCCCTGACCCTATCCAGTTCGACGACGTAAACGCTCAGGCTGTAACTCATGAGCGAACATTAGCGGCACCCACCGACATGAACGGCGCACCGACGGAAGGCGTTTGACGCTAGGCCGGGACGTCGGAGGGGTTGGGGACCAGGTCGTGGAGGTGGGTGACGAGCAGGGTGTCGACCTCGGCGGCGCGTTCCAGTTGGACGAGGTGGCCCGCGTCGGCGATCTTGGTGACCGCGCGCAGGTCGGGGACGTGGTTGCGCAGGGTGGCGAGGGGGTCGCGGCCGCTGAACCCCTCCATGTCGGGGTCGTGGTCGCCGTACATGAAGTAGGCGGGGACGGTGACGGACGCGTCGGCGTAGTCGGCGGTGAGTTCCCAATTACGGTCCAGGGCGCGGTACCAGTTCAGGCCGCCGGTGAAGCCGGTGCGTTCGAAATCCTGGGCCAGGGTGTCGAATTCGGGTTCGGTCAGCCAGCGCCAGGGCAGCGGCGGGGCCTCCGGCAGCACGTCGAGGTAGCCGGTGCCCTCCGCCGGGAACTGCCAGGTGTCGAGATAGTGGTAGTCGGCGCTGAGCGAGTAGTAGACACGCTGAAGGAATTCCCTTGGGCGGGCTGCGAGTTCGGCGTCGGCCACGCCGGGCGCCTGAAAGTAGTGCAGGTGCAGGAAGTGTCGCGCGGCGGCCTTGGCCCACAGTTGCGACGGCGAGCGCGGCGGGCGGGGCGCGAAGGGATTGTTCAGCACGATGACGCCGCGTACCCGTTCCGGGGCGCGTAATGCCAACTCCCACACCAGGGCCGCGCCGAAATCCAGCCCGACGAAGACCGCCTGCTCGGCGCCGATGTCGTCGAGCAACGCGAACAGGTCGCCGATCACCGCCTCGTTCGTGTACGAATCCACATCCGCGGGCCGGTCGGTCTGCCCATACCCGCGCAGGTCCGGAGCGATGGCCCGGTAGCCCGCCGCCGCGACCGACTCCAGCTGGTTGTGCCAGATGAACCAGGTGTGCGGGAAGCCGTGGCAGAAGATCACCGGATACCCCTCACCCTGCTCGGCGACGTGCATCCGGACGCCGTTGGTCGTCACGAACCGATGCGTCAACTCCACTGCGGCCTCCAAAACCTAGAACGTGTTCTTGTTTCACGGTAGTGTCCTGAAGTCGTGAGCGGAATACCTAACCCACTGACCGGCAAGATCGCGGTGGTCACCGGCGCGAGTCGCGGCATCGGCAAGGGCATCGCCCTCGAGCTCGGGGCGGCGGGGGCGACGGTGTTCGTCACCGGGCGCTCGGATGCGCCCGGGCGGTTGCCCGGCACGGTCGGTGAGACCGCCGCCGCGATCGACGCGGCGGGCGGGGTCGGCGTTCCGATCGTCTGCGATCACCGCGACGACGACGCGGTGCAGCGACTGTTCCAGCGGATTCGCGACGAGCACGGGCGCCTCGACGTGCTGGTGAACAACGTCTACAACTCCCCCGCCGCGGCCCGCTGGCTCGGCAAGCCGTTCTGGGAGGTGCCGCCGAAGGCGTGGGACGAGACCTTCGATATCGGCGTCCGATCGCACTATGTGGCAAGCGTTTTCGGCGCGCCGCTGCTGATCGAGTCGGACGGGTTGATCGTCAACATCTCCTCCCCCGGCGCGATCCGGTACATGCACAACGCGGTGTACGGTGTCGCGAAGACCGCCCTGGATCGCCTCACCGCCGACCTGGCGCACAACCTGGCCGACACCAAGGTCACCGTCGTCTCGTTGTGGCCCGGCATCGTGGATACCGAACTGCTGCAACTGGTTCCGGCCGACGCACAGGGCCGGCGCCTGGTCACCCTGCCCGGCGAAGGCACCTTCGACCTCGCCGAGGCCGAGACCCCCCGCTTCCCCGGCCGCGCCGTCGTCGCCCTGGCCACCGACCCCGACCGCCGTTCCCGCACCGGATCGGCATGGCGGGTAGCCGATCTCGCCGATACCTACGGCTTCACCGACCTGGACGGCCGCATCCCCCGCGCCGACTGACACTCGGGACCCGGGTCCTGAGGTCAGGCGAGGGTGAGGAAGCGCTGGACCGCACGGGTGGGTTCGGGTTTGGCGCGCCAGGCCAGGTAGACGTGGGAGGGCGGTGCGTCGGGGACGTCGAGGTAGACCACGCCGGGGTGGGGGGCGCGGGTGCGGGCCAGGGCGGGGGCGCCGCCGATGCCGCGGTTCGCGGCGACGAGTTCGATCCATTCGTCGAAGTTGCGGCAGGTGATGATCTGCCGGTTCGGGTCGGCCGGTACCCAGGAATCGGCATGGGTGGTGCCGGAGACCTCGTTCACCACCAGCGGGTATCCGGCGAGATCGGCCCAGTGCAGGGCGGTCGCCCCGGCCAGCGGTGAGTTGGCGGCGACCGCGAGCACGCGCTGCTCGGTCGCGATCCGGCGGGATCGGAGGTGGCTCGGCAGCCGAGTCTCCCCGCGGTAGATGGCGATATCGATGGCGCGGGTATCGAGCGCGGCCAGCGGGTCGTCGACGCGGTGCAGGGTGATGCGGCCGCCGAGGGCCTCGTAGCGGCGGCGGGTGGCCGCGAGCCAGGTGGCAGGCAGCAACCAGGCGAAGCCGATCTCGATGGCGGCGCGCGATCGCAGCTGCGCGGTGACCGTGTCGACGTCGGCGAGGATCCGCCTGGCGTGCGCCAGCAGTTCGGCGCCCTCGTCGGTGAGAGCGAAACGCCGGGACGTGCGTTCGATGAGGCGGCACTCGAGCTGCCGCTCCAACTGCTGAATAGTCCTGGTCAGCGCCGGTTGGCTCAGGTGCAGGCGAACGGCGGCGCGGGTGTAGTTCTGCTCGTCGCACAGCGCGACGTACGCGCGCAGGTGCCGCAATTCGACGTTCGCCGATCCGCCGGCCTCGACCGGCGCGGGCGCGCCGGACGGCGGCACTTCCTCATCCATGCACCCAGCGTATACACGGTGCGTAGAAAGCATTTCTCCGATGGGAAAAAGGACCGTACGGTCGCTGAGGTGACCGTTACTCTCGCTCGACCTCCGCGCAGCAGCCTCGCCCCTGCCTTCGCGGCCGCCGCCGGCCTGGCCGCCGCGATGGGCGTCGGCCGGTTCGTCTACACGCCGCTGCTGCCGATCATGGTGGACGCGCACCGGATCGACGCCAACGACGGTGCGGTGATCGCGACCGCCAACTACGCGGGCTATCTGCTCGGCGCCATTCTGCTCACCCGCTGGCCGGAGCTGAACTCCCGCACCGTCTTCCGGCTCGCCGCCGCGCTGCTGATCGTCAGCGAACTGCTGATGGCGGTGCCCGCGCCCACGATTGTCCCTGCGGCCCTTCGCCTTATCGCCGGCGTCAGCAGCGCCGTCGTCTTCGTCGCCTGCGCCGGGGTGGCGGCCAGGCACGGCAGCAGCCGGGACGCGGCCGGAATCGCCATCAGCGGAGTCGGTTTCGGGATCGCGCTGACCGGATTGCTGGTGCTGGCCGTGCGGCCGTTCCTCGGCTGGCAGAGCATGTGGCTGGTCTCGGCCGCGCTGACCGTGCTGTTGCTGCTGCCCGCGTGGCGGCTCGACATCCAGCCCGGACGCCGGGCGGGCAAGGCCGCCATCCGGTCGACGGGTGCGTGGCGGGCGCTGCTGGTCTCCTATTTCCTGGAGGGCCTCGGGTACATCGTGATCGGCACGTTCCTGGTGGCGGCGATCAGCGATCAGCGCGGGCAGGTGGTCGGCGCGTGGATCTGGGTGGTGGTCGGCGCGGCCGCGGTGCCCGCCACGGTGCTGTGGGGCATTGCCGCGCGACGCTGGAGCCCGGCGGTCGCGATGCCGATCGCGCTAGTGGCGCAGTGTGTTTCGGCGGTGCTGCCCGCGCTCACCACCGCGGTGTGGCCCGCCGTGCTGTCGGCGGCCCTGTTCGGCGCGACGTTCCTCGGCATCGTGATGCTGGCGATCCGGATCGGTGGGGAGCTGTCGGACGGCAATGCGGCGGCACCACTGACCGCCGTCTATGGCGCGGGGCAGATGCTCGGTCCGTTGGTGGTGGCGCCGGTGATCGGCGACAGCTATCCGGCCGCGTTCGTCATCGCCGCCATCGTGCTGGCGGGTGCGACGATCGCGGCCGGTGTGGTGACGCGCCTGATCAGGCGAACTTGATCTCCAAGCCGATGCCGATGATGGCGATGACCCATACCAGGCCGGTGAAGACGGTGATTCGGTCGAGGTTTTTCTCCACAACGGTCGAGCCAGAGAGGCTGGACTGCACACCGCCGCCGAACAGGCTGGACAGACCTCCACCCTTGGCGCGGTGCAGCAGCACCAGCAGCACCAGCAGCACGCTGGCGATGATCAGGAGGATATCGAGGAACATCCGCATGCCGCACAGTGTATGCGGACGATCCGATCCCACCGAATCAGGCACTCGGCAAGGCCGATCCTAAGCAGGCAAAATCGCGACCAGATGGGTGATCCGGTCGTCGCCGATGGTGTATTTCGACGCCTCCTGCTCGCGCAGCTGGTCCTGCGCGGTGAGCCTGACCTGGTGTTGGTGCATGTGTTCGGCCCAGGAGCGGACCACGAACGCCTCGACGTAGCGATCGAGCACGCCGACGTCGCGATACAGTCGCCACTCCATCGCCCCAGTTCGCTGCCTGGACCGGCCGACGAACGCCATCGCGGCCATGAACTCGTCCACGTTCTCCGCCGGGACGTCGTAGGTGCGCAGCACCATGACCGGTCCGTCGGCGGGTTCGGGTTCGACCACGAGCTGCGGTTCCGGCCAGTACGCCGACGGGGTCTGATCCAGGTTCTCCGCGTTGTGCCCGATCGGCAGCCACACCGTGCTCACCGCGCAGAGCGCGAGCAGCCCCGCCGCGGCCAGCAGCGCGAACACCGGTCCCAGCGCACCCGCGACCACACCCCAGGCCAGCGAGCCGATCGCCTGCCCGCCCATGAACACCAGCAGGTACACCGACAGCCCGCGCGCACGCACCCAGGCGGGCAGCAGCAACTGCATGGTCGAGTTCATCGTGGACATGGCCAGCAGCCAGGCGAAGCCGGCGAAGACCAGCAGCACCAGCACGACGGGGACGATGTGCACCAGCGCCGTGGTCGCGGACGCGATCCCGAACAGGACGGCGGCCAGGGCCAGTCGCTGGGTAGGCGTCAGCAGGGTGCGCAGCCGGGACAGGCCGACGGCGCCGAGCACCGCGCCGATGCCGAGCGCCGCCAGCATCAGCCCGTAGCCGGAGGAGGACAGCCCGAGTTCGTCGCGCGCGATCACCGGCAGCAGCGCCCACACCGCGCTGGCCGGGGCGATGAACAGGATCGAGCGCAGCAGCACGCGCCGGATCGCGGGCGCGGCCTTGATGAACCTGGTCCCGGCCTGCAACGCCGCCAGCGGGCGTTCGCTCGGCAGTTGCCGATCCGTCGCGGGCCTGCGCCACAGGGCGAGCACCGCGACGATGCCGCCGAAGGACACCGCGTTGAGCACGAACACGAACGTCGGGCCGGACAGCGAGACGAGCACGCCCGCGATCGCGGGCCCGACCGCGCGCCCGATATTGATGCTCATGCTGCCGAGCGCGGCGGCCGACGGAATCTGTTCGCGCGGTACCAGTTCCGGCTGAATCGCCTGCCAGGCGGGACCGGTGAGCGCCTGCCCGCAGCCGATCAGGAACAGCAGGATGAGCAAGACCGCAGGCGTGGTGTGCCCGGTCGCCGTCGACACCGCCAGCAGCGCGGCAAGGATCGCCATCGTCGACTGCGCCCCCAGCAGCAGCCTGCGCCGATCGACCAGATCCGCGATCACCCCGGACGGAATGGCCAGGAGCATCACCGGCAACGTGATCGCGGTCTGCACGAACGACACCAGCACCGCCGCGTTCGGCTCGTCGACCAGCACCCACTGCGCGCCGACCGTCTGCATCCAGGTGCCGAGGTTCGAGACCAACTGCGCGATCCACAACGCGCGATACACCGGCGACCGCAGCGGAGCCCAGGTCGAAACAGCGGTGTTCGGAGCAGTGATCACTCACCGAAGCTTAGGCTGGCCCGCCTCCGCGACTCGTTCGGGCGGTCGAGGAGTCGCGAGCGGCCTGCTGAGGTGATGGCCATCCGGACGCGGCCAGCGCTCCTGCGCGGCCGGACACCGGCGAGCACGAACTCGAACCGAGACGAACCGTTGCCGCGATTCGTCTCGGTCGATAGTCATCAGGGAGTACGACCTGCCGGACGGGTGCGCACAGCACCGAACAGGACCGCACCCGTAGTCGAGGTCAGCGAACGTATCGCCATCCGCGCCGGCGGCAATAGCGACCACCCGCGGTGGCAACCGGCAGCAGCACTGGCGACCGGCGGCGATGGTGTGGGTGGCTCCTGCGACCTGTGGGCCACCCGGGTGCCCGCGACATCGGGTGACCTGAGCATTCGTGGCTATTCGACCTCGCCGGTACGCGGCTGGTTGCCCGCGAGGATGAGGGCCACGGTCAGCAGGGCCGCTCCGAGCAGGCCGAGGGGGGTGAGGCGTTCGCCGAGGACGATGGCGGCGAGGAGGGCGCCGGTGAGGGGTTCGAGGAGGGCGAGGATGGCCGCGGTGCCGGGGCCGGCGTCGGGGAGGCCGCGGAAATAGAGGGTGTAGGCGATCGCGGTCGGCACCAGGCCGAGCGCGGCGAGGAGGGCGAAACCGCCGGGGCTCGGGGCGAAGGTGATGCCGGTGGCGAGGGCCAGTGGGGCGAGTAGGGCTGCGCCGCCGGTGAATCCGAGACCGGTGGTGGTCATCGGGTCGAGGCCCTCGACCGGTTGGGAACTGATCACGGTGACCGTGGCGAAGGCGGCCGCGGCCGCGACGGCGAGGGCCGCACCGGCGAGCAGGCCGGTCGCGCCGACGTCATCGGCGGGGACGCCGACCAACAGGGCCAGGCCGGACAGCGCGAGACCGATGGTCGCCGCGCGCCTCCGGTCGACGGCGCGTCTGCCGGTGAACTGTTCCAGCAGCGCGACCACCACGGGTGACGCACCGATGGTGATCAAGGTGGCGACGCTGACCGACGATGCCGCCACCGCACCGAAATAGCAGGCTTGGAATGTAGCCGCGAGGACAGCGACCGCGCCGATTCTTCGCCAGGCCACGAGGTTTCGCGGCCAAGGCCGACGTGCCGCCGCGAGTAAGGCGACGAGCAGCAAGCCGCCGACGGCGAGCCGGCAGGTAGCCACCGCGACAGGTGACAAACCGGTGGCGCGGCCCAGCAGCGTGCCGAGCAAACCACCGGTCCCCCAGAGCATTCCGGCGCCGACGAGGTAGACCAGCCCGGAACGGCCGGCCGTGGACAGAGATATGGACATGAAAGGGTGCGCTCCTGCGACAGAGAGGGATGGGGTCGCGGAAGCGAGGTGCACATCGAATGCCGAAGAACCGCAGCTTTTCTCGATCGATCGCAGTCCGTCAGCCGACCCGAGTTCGCCGAAACGAACGCGGGCACGCGGAACAGGCGCAATCCACCAGGACTGGCCCCGCTGACGCGAGCGCGAAGCAATGCGGAAAGGTCGCAGCCGCTCCGAACCCAGCGTCACCGAAGCGAACACAGGCAGTGCGGAACGGACGCGATCCGTTCCCGACCCGGGCGTCCCCGAAGCGGACGCGCAGGTACGCGGAACGGCGCTACCGGATGCAGCCTGGTCGTCAGGCCGCTGACCGGAGCGAATGCGGAAGTACGCCTACACCTCGCTCAGGAGGCGAGCGGCGGGGAGATCGGGAGGAATCGATGCACGCGGCCGAGCCTAGCGCCTGTCCGCGCGACTTGTCGCCTGCATATATGGCGCCGATGCGCGCAACGCTCGAGCTGCCACAATTCTGGCCGGGACCTCGGCACCCAGGCGGTACGCCCCAGCCAGCAAGATCGTCCCCACGGCACGCGCCGCAACGGATCCGCCGCGGTCGCGATCGCCACGAGGTAGGTCCGGCAGCACGAGCCCTCCCCGTCGCGACTATCGCTCGGGCGCGCGCAGCAACGGATCTGCGGCGATCCTGGCGGCGGTCTCGGCATCGGGCAAGTAGGGCCGCGCTCGCACGATCCATTCGGCGCGGAGTTCGGGGATGGTCACCTGCTGTTCGTCCCACTCGGTGTGCAGCAGGCCGGTCCAGTCCATCGCCGCGGCGCCGTCGGGGTCGCCGAAGGTGTAGGCGAGGTGGTCGTTCCATGCGGAGTAGGAGGTGACGAGCGTAACCGCCGCCGGCACACGGAGTTCGAGCAACCACCGGCCGTGCGCCCATTCGTGGTCGCCGAGAAGCGCATTCGCGGTGCGCCGCACGGCCTTACCGCGAAGGGCGCGCCCCGGCCAGCACCACACCGGCGGCCCATCCGGGCAATCGATACCGCGCCTTGCCATTTCGGCCACCACCGCCCGATACGCGGGCCGGAAGTTCGCGGACACGAGATCCCAGTCGGCGCGGTAGCGACCGCTCGCCCGAACCGCGGCGACCACCTCGGGCGCCTGCAGCGTCCACAACCGCACCTTATTCGTCGATCGATTCGGCATAGTTGCGCAGCATGTCCCCGACCAGCTTCAGTACCTGTTCATCGAGTTCAGGCCGCTGGTACACGCCGCGCACGACCGCCTGCCCGGAGAACACGTGCAGCGCCATGAAGAACATCGGCTCGTGCAGGCGCTGCGGAAACTGGCCGAGCACCCCGGTGCGGTCCACGGCGGCGACGATATCGTCGTAATAGTTCTCGACCGTCGGCGCGATCCTGGTCCGCAGCTCCGCGTCCGAGCGGGCGGCGAGGTAGATCTCGCGCAACGCGTGCGTGGTGTTGTCCTGCTGCGCGGCCTGCAGGAACCGCAACGCCGTGTCGAGCGGATTCGCTTGATCCCCAATATGTTCCATCACCAGGCTGAACGCGGCCAACTGCCGGGTGACGATCGCCTCCGCGGTGCGCACGATCAGGTCGAGCCTGCTGTCGAACTGCCGGAACATGGCCCCGACGGACAACCCCGCGCGCCCGCAGATCTCCTGCACGGTCGTGCGCTGGTAGCCGACCTCGCCGATGGCGGCGATCGTCGCATCGATCAGCTTGGCGACGGTGGCCGCGCGGCGTTCCTGCTGCGTCCGCCGTGGACGCGATGTTTCGGCGCTCCCGGTCATGATTACCCATCCTGCCCGCCCGGCCACGCGGGGGCGGTCACGGGGTCAGCGTGATCGTTGACACAGCGACAGGGCGCGCTCTACAGTCGACGCGCCAATTAGGAAGCATCTGCTCTCTTTTTTCGGGAGCCGTGGCGCGCAGCGTTGCGTAGAGGTCGAGGAGTTCCACATGAAGATGGGCACTGCCGCGGGCACCAAGCGGATGGTCGCGCACACTTGCCTGGCATTGGCCGCGGGTTTGACCGTGGCGATGAGTCCCGTGCTGGTCGGGCTGGCCCACGCGGATCCGGTGCCGGTCGCGCCACCGCTGCCGTTCCCGCTCCCGCCCGCGCCGCCGTACCTGGACCCGGGCTTCTACAACCCGGACCCGGCCAAGGTCGCCGCGGCGCAGCCCGGCGAGATCCTGGGCGCCCGGCAGGTCAATCTCGCGAACTTCTTCCTGATCCCGCTCAACGTGCGGGCCTGGCAGTTGTCATATCGCAGCACCAACACCCGCGGCGAGGCGATCCCCGCGGTCGCCACGGTCATCGTGCCGTACCGCCCGTCGCCGACCCCCGACCGGAGCCTGGTCTCGTTCCAGTTCGCCGAGGACTCGCTGTCGGTGAACTGCGCGCCGTCCTATGTGCTGCAGATGGGCTCGCTGCCCAACCCGACCAATCCGGTGATCAGCGCCGAGTTCATCGAGGTCCAAGCCATGTTGCAGCTCGGGCACGCGGTCGTCGTACCCGACCATCAGGGACCGAACGCGGCATACGCGACCGGCCCGCTCGGCGGCCGGATCACGCTGGACGCGATTCGCGCGGCGCAGAACTTCGAACCCGCCGGGCTGCCGGGAACGGCGACCCGCACGGCACTGTGGGGCTACTCGGGCGGCGCGATCCCCACCGCGCACGCCGCCGAACTACAGCGCGAGTACGCACCGGAGCTGAACCTGGTCGGCACCGCGGCGGGCGGCGTGATGGCCGACATCCGCACGGCGATCGATTACAACAACGGCACCTCTACCTTCGGCGGCGCGGTGCTCGGCGGATTGTTCGGCGTGGCACGGGAATACCCGGAACTCGATCAGTTCGTCGACCGGTACATGAACCCGCTCGGCAAAGCCATCCGGGTGGTGCACGAAGGGCAATGCGTCGTACTGCAATTCGCCGGATTCCCGTTCGTGAACATCAAGGGCCTGTTCGACTATCCCGGCGGTGACCCGCTCAGCGCGCCCGAACTACAGCCCATGCTCGAACAGATCAGCCTCGGCCGCCGCGGCACTCCGATGTCGCCGATGTACTTCTACGAGGCGCCGCTCGACGAGGTGATGCCCGTCAACGCGCTCAACAAGGTCTACGACACCTACTGCAAGGATCCGAGCGCCAAGGTGTTCTACACCAGGGAGCTGATCAGCGAGCACGGCATCGCCGCGGTCTCGGGCGCGGGTTCGGCCGCGCTGTGGCTCAACGATCGGCTCAACGGCATCCCCGCGCCGGCGGGGTGCAGCAACCGCGACGTGCCGTTGCAGATCCTCGATCCCGGCGCGTTCGCCGCCTTCGCCAACGCCGTCGGCCAGACGCTCGCCTCGGCTCTAGGCATGCCGGTCTGACCGGCCGAAAACCCGGCCGGACCGCACGACGTCGGTACCATCGCGTCATGTCGGCTAACTTCGTGCGGTTCGGCCCGGTCGCCCTGCTGGCCCTGCTCGCGGTCGGCGCCTGCTCGAGCGGCGACTCGAAGCCCCCCTCGACCACGCCCGAACTGGCCGGCCACACCTTCCTATCGACCGGGGTCGAGGGCACGCCGATACCCGGCGGCGGCCCGCTGACCCTCACCTTCAAGGACGACCGGATCGCCGCGGACGCGGGGTGCAACTCCTACTCGGGCGCGGTCACGCTCGACGAGCACAAGCTGCGGGTGTCCGGCCTGGCCAGCACCCTGATGGCCTGCACGGGCGACCGGCAGGGCGCGGACGAGTGGCTCAACGGCCTGCTGAACTCCGACCCCACCTGGCAGCTCGACGGCGCGAAGCTGACCCTGAAGTCGGACAACCTGACCGTCACCCTGCTGGACAAGAAGGTCGCCGTGCCGGACCGGCAGATCAAGGGCACCACCTGGACCGTCACCGCCCTGATCACCGCGGACGCCCAAATCCGTTCGCAGACCATCGACGAGGTGAAACCGACGCTCACCATCGCGGCGGACGGCAGCGTCACCGGAACCGCCGGCTGCAACCGGATGACCGGCCGCGCAACGGGTCCCGACACCGAACCGACCTTCCAGATCGCCACCACGAAGATGCTCTGCCCGGTCGAGGTGATGGACGTCGAGCAGTCGGTCCTGAAAGCCTTGGACGGCAAGACGACCGCGACCGTCGACGCGGACATCCTCACCCTGCGCAACGCCAACGGCAACGGGCTCACCCTGCGCGCGCAGTAGCGTTCGCACGAGCAGAGCCGGGCACCCGAAGGTGCCCGGCTCTGCTCGGGAAAACGGTTACGGCAGTGGACCGCCCGCGGCGATCGCGGACAGGGTGGCGAACTCGTCACCCTTCAGCGAGGCACCGCCGACCAGCGCACCGTCGATATCGGCCTGTCCGACCAGCTCGCCGACATTCTTGGCGTTGACCGAGCCGCCGTAGAGCACCCGGACACCCGCGGCGACCTCCGGGGAGGCCAGCTCGGCCAGCTCCGCCCGGATCGCGCCGCAGACCTCCTGCGCGTCCGCCGGGGTGGCGACCTTGCCGGTGCCGATCGCCCAGACCGGCTCGTAGGCGATGACGACCTTCGAGATCTCCTCCGCCGTCAGGCCTTTCAGCGAACCGCGCAGCTGCTCGAGGTTGTACTCGACGTGCGTCTTCGCCTCGCGCACATTCAGGCCCTCGCCGATGCAGACGATCGGGGTGAGCCCGTACTTCAGCGCCTGCTTGGTCTTGGCCAGCACGAGGGCATCGTCCTCGTGGTGGTACTGCCTGCGCTCGGAGTGCCCGACCGCGACGAAGGTGCAGCCGAGCTTGGCCAGCATCGAGCCGCTGACCTCACCGGTGTAGGCACCCGAGTCGTGCGCCGAAATGTCTTGCGCCCCATAGGTGAGCAACAGCTTGTCGCCCTCCACCAGCGTCTGCACGCTGCGCAGGTCGGTGAACGGCGGCAGCACCGAGACATCGACCTTGGCGAAGTACTTCTCCGGCAACGCGAACGCGATCTTCTGCACCAGCGCGATCGCCTCGAGGTGGTTGAGGTTGAGCTTCCAGTTACCCGCGATGAGCGGCTTCCTGGCGAGAGACTTGGTCACAGTCGTAGCACTCCTCAATCGTCCAGCACTGCGATGCCCGGAAGTTCCTTGCCCTCCAGGTATTCCAGCGACGCGCCGCCGCCGGTGGAGATGTGCGAGAAACCGTCGTCGGGCAGCCCGAGCGCGCGCACGGCCGCCGCGGAGTCGCCACCGCCGACGACGGTGAACGCACCCTTGCCGGTCGCGGTGACGATGGCCTCGGCCACGCCCTTGGTGCCTGCCGCGAAGCTCTCGAACTCGAACACGCCCATCGGGCCGTTCCAGAACACCGTCTTCGCCTCGGTCAGCAGCGCGGTGAACCGGGAGGTCGACTCGGGGCCGATGTCCAGGCCCAGCCAACCGTCCGGAATCTCGTGCGCCGGAACGACCTTCGAGTCCGCGTCGGCGGCGAACTTGTTCGCCACCACGATGTCGCGGGGCAGGTGGATGACGTCGGCGTACCGGTCGAGCAGGCCCTTGCAGGTGTCGATCATCTCCTCCTGCAACAGCGAGGCGCCGACCGAAAGGCCCTGCGCGGCAAGGAAGGTGAAGCACATGCCGCCACCGATGACCAGCGTGTCGACCTTCGGCGCGAGCGCCTCGATGACCGCGAGCTTGTCGGAGACCTTCGACCCGCCGAGCACGACCGCGTACGGCCGTTCGGTGTCGGTGGTCAGCTTGGCCAGCACGTCGACCTCGGCCGCGACCAGCTGACCCGCGTAGTGCGGCAGCAGCTTCGCCACGTCGTACACCGACGCCTGCTTGCGATGCACCACACCGAAGCCGTCGGACACGAACGCGCCGTCGTCGCCGACCAGTTCGACCAGCGCGGCGGCCAGCTTGCCCCGCTGCGCGTCGTCCTTGCTGGTCTCGCGCGGATCGAAGCGGATGTTCTCCAGCAGGAGGACATCGCCGTCGGTCAGCCCCTCCGAGCGCGCGAGCGCGTCCCCGCCGACCACGTCACCGGCGAGCTGGACGTTGCGGCCCAGTTCCTCGGCGAGCTTCGCGGCGACCGGGGCCAGCGAGAGCTTGGCGTCCCGCTCGCCTTTCGGCCGGCCGAGATGCGCGGTGACGATCACCTTCGCGCCGGCCTCGGCCAGCGCCTTGATGGTCGGCACGGACGCGATGATCCGGCCGGGGTCGGTGATCTGGCCGTTGTCGTCGAGGGGGACGTTCAGGTCGGAGCGCACGAGCACGCCCCGACCTTCGACACCCTCGCTGAGCAGATCGTCGAGAGTTCGGATTGTCATGGCCTCAGAGCGACTTGCCGACGAGGCCGATGAGGTCGGCGAGACGGTTCGAGTAGCCCCACTCGTTGTCGTACCAGCCGACGACCTTCACCTGATCGTCGATGACCTTGGTCAGCGGCGCGTCGTAGATGCAGGAGTGCGGGTCGGTGACGATGTCGCTGGACACGATCGGGTCCACGTTGTACTTGAGGTAGCCCTTCAGCGCACCCGCGGCGGCGGCCTGATAGGCGGCGTTGATCTCGTCGATCGAGGCCGACTTGGCCAGCTTGACCGTGAGGTCGGTGACCGAGCCCGTCGGGACCGGCACGCGCAGCGCGTAGCCGTCCAGCTTGCCCTGCAGTTCGGGGAGCACCAGGCCGATGGCCTTCGCGGCGCCGGTGCCGGTGGGCACGATGTTCAGCGCGGCGGCGCGGGCGCGGCGCAGGTCGGCGTGCGGCGCGTCCTGCAGGTTCTGGTCCTGGGTGTACGCGTGAATGGTGGTCATCAGGCCACGCTCGATGCCGAAGGCATCGTGCAGCACCTTGGCCAGCGGGCCGAGGCAGTTGGTGGTGCACGAGGCGTTGGAGATGATGTTCTGGCTGCCGTCGTACTTGTCGTCGTTGACGCCCATGACCACGGTCAGGTCCTCGCCCTTGGCGGGCGCGGAGATGATGACCTTCTTGGCGCCGGACGCGAGGTGGCCCTTGGCCTTGGTCGCGTCGGTGAAGATGCCGGTCGACTCCACGACCACGTCGACACCCAGGTCGCCCCACGGCAGCGCCGCCGGGCCCTCCTTGATGGCCAGCGCCTTGAGCCGCTGGTCACCGACCACGATGGTGTCGTCGCCGTCGAGCGAGACATCCTGCGGCAGACGGCCGAGGATCGAGTCGTACTTGAGCAGGGTCGCGAGAGTCGCGTTGTCGGTGAGGTCGTTGACCGCGACGATCTCGATGTCGGTGGTGCCCAGCGCCTTCTGCGCCTCCACCGCCCGGAAGAAGTTACGTCCGATACGACCGAAGCCGTTGATGCCTACCCGGACAGTCACGTTATCGCTCCTCAGCTTTCAAGCGGATCATTCCGATGTCTAGTAACAGTAGTGCCCACCCGTTACCGCCCTGACATGCACCTGCACACACCACCACGGTAACCAGCGAAATCAATCACCAACCGGTCTGTTTCCTCACAGTACGGATCGCCTACCAGCGGCGCAGCGCTGTCAATCACCCTGGCAATCCGATGCGGTTACCCAGCATGGGCGACATGTGCGCCCTGTGCCGCTTTTCGCCCGCTCCGTTGCGGGTCCAGCACACAGAGACACCCGGCCGGTCGCCGTGCGGGCGACCGGCCGGGTGCGGGCTCTGGTCA